>NZ_JADDRH010000013.1:0-137915 GCF_044904505.1 Pseudomonas sp. 3HC3 | reverse complement strand
GTTTGTTTCGGGCCAGTCCGTCCTGTGCCAAGCGCGCGCGACCGCCTTGTTTGTACGACGCGATATCGAGGCGTGCGCCAAGGCGTTCGCGCGCAAATCCCACAGGCATAATTGGCCCGAAACAAACGTAGGAGCGGGTTTACCCGCGAAGCGCCGCGCGGGCGGCGCTCGATCTCACAGGCGCTGAAAATCTTGCGGCACGCACCTGACAGCCGTCACACCATCCTCCCCACAAAAACACAAAAAAAACCCGGGTTCTGGGGGAGGAATCCGGGTTAAGACCATTAGGAGTAAAACAAAGGTACGCGGTCCCTGAGCACCTTTATCGGCGCGCCACTGGGGGGGATGCGCCGCGCCAACACTTCAAGTATTGGTCAGGTTTGGCGCAGTGCCAGTGCATATTGGGTGTTTTTTAAACAGATTTGGAATACGCCCGCGTTTCATTCCTCCCGCAGCGCATGGCTGTATGCATCGTGAAACACAGACATGTGTGGATGATCCGTGCAATTTCCCGCAAGTTAGGCATAATAAACCGCTTCGATTGTCATCCAGTCCTTCCCATGCAGAAAGAACCTCGTAAGGTCCGTGAGTTTCGCCGTCGCGAACAGGAAATCCTCGATACCGCGCTCAAGCTGTTTCTCGAGCAAGGTGAAGACAGCGTCACTGTCGAGATGATCGCCGACGCCGTGGGCATCGGCAAAGGCACGATCTACAAGCACTTCAAGTCCAAGGCGGAGATCTACCTTCGCCTGATGCTCGACTACGAGCGCGACCTGAACGAGCTGTTGCACTCGGCCGACGTCGACCGTGACAAGGAAGCGCTGTCGCGCGCCTACTTCGAGTTCCGCATGCGCGACCCGCAACGCTACCGGCTGTTCGACCGCCTTGAGGAAAAGGTGGTCAAGGGCAATCAGGTGCCGGAAATGGTCGAGCAGTTGCACAGCATCCGTGCCTCCAACTTCGATCGCCTGACCCTGTTGATCAAGGGCCGTATCAGCGAAGGCAAGCTTGAAGACGTGCCGCCGTATTTCCACTACTGCGCTGCCTGGGCGCTGGTGCATGGCGCTGTAGCGCTGTACCACTCGCCATTCTGGAGCAATGTGCTGGAGGACCAGGAAGGCTTCTTCCAGTTCCTGATGGATATTGGCGTGCGGATGGGCAACAAGCGCAAGCGCGACCCGGAACCCTCGAACTGAGCATTGCACGAAACTGCGCGGGCCCTGTGGCAGCGGGCGTGCCCGCGAACACGGGCGCAGCCGGTGCCAGCCACCGCGTTTGATTCTTCGCGGGCACGCCCGCTCCCACAAGTACTGCGTCGTGGGTTCTCTGCTCGGCAGCGCAGTCTGAAGCGTTCGGCTATCGCTTGAACATTCGGCATTGTTCATTGGGGCTTGCAAAAACCTGATTTATGAGTCAGGTTTTGCCAGCCCCTTTATCCATGCCGGAGTCACTCATGATCGTCGATCGTCAAGGCAGGCGCTTTCGTAACCTGCGCGTCAGCCTGACGGCTGCCTGCAACTACGCCTGTACCTACTGCGTACCTGACGGCAAGCGGCTGGTGGCGGCGCAGGACGAGCTGTCGGCGGACGCCCTGGCCCGTGGCGTGGCCTACCTGATCGAAGCTGCCGGCATCGAGCGCCTGCGCATTACTGGCGGTGAGCCATTGGTTAGCCCGCGTCTGGATGCCTTTCTGGCTGCCGTGGCCAAGCTCGACCTTGACGACATCTCACTGACCACTAATGGCCAGTTGCTGGCGCGCAAGTTGCCGCAACTGCAGGCGGCCGGGATTCGTCGGCTGAACGTTTCCCTCGATACCCTCGACCCGCTGGCTTTCCGCCAGATTGCTCGTGGCGGCGACCTGGGCGCTGTGCTGGACGGAATGGAGCGGGCGAGCGCCCTGGGCATGCGAATCAAGGTCAACATGGTGCCGATGCGTGGGAAAAACCTCGATCAGGTACTGCCGCTGCTGGATTACTGCCTCGCGCGCGGCTTCGAGCTGCGCTTCATCGAACTGATGCGAATGGGCCACCTTGCCCACGATCGCAACGCGTTCCTCCGACAGTTTGTCGGCCTCGACCAACTGCTTGCGCTGATCGGTGGCCAGCACGCCTACGCCCAGGTGGATGCGCCGCTGGACGCCACTGCCATGCGTTACCACATCCCTGGCAGGGGCCACTTCGGCGTCATTGCCAACGAAAGCGTGCCGTTTTGCCGTACCTGCTCGCGGCTGCGCCTGTCTTCCACGGGCTGGCTGCATGGCTGCCTGTCGTCTGGTAACCGGCACTTCGTCGGCGACCTGCTGGAAAAGCCGCGTCATCAGGCGTTGCCGGCCTTGCAGCGGTTGTTGGTCAAGGCATTGGCAGACAAACAGGACCTGGCCTTTTCCGGCGGCGTGACGGTCATGAAAGTGATCGGTGGCTGAAGCTGGCGCAAAAGCTGCATCCGCCGGCTATTCGCCGGTTTTTCGTCGCCGGCCACTGGAGGAAAGATGCGTAGCCTGGTCTTGCTGCTGGCGCTGATGGCGCTGGGCGGCTGCATGAATGTCAGTGATATGGGCGAGGGTGTCCGCTATCACATGAGCGATGCCGGTCTGCTGGACCACAGCGAAACCCGTCGCACCTTGTCGATCCGCCTGCAGCCTGATTCATTCATTTTCATTGGCCAAGGTGCGTTCGTGCCGCCGGGCAAGGGGCCGGTGCCTCGGCAGAATGCAGTGGCCCAGCAGGCCTACAAGAGCTTTGTCGAATACTTCCCGATGGTGCGTCGCGCCCAGGGCCCGCTGGGCCTGGAAGAGGCCATTGCCCAGGCGCGCTCGGTAGGCGCTGACTACCTGCTGTACACCCGCTTCGCGCGTACCGACGATCGCATCGGCAATGGTGACGAGTGGTATGACGAGCAGGCCGTCGACCGCTTGGGCTGGGACACTGGCGTGGTGCAGATGATGCTGATCGAAACCAATACCCGCTATCTGATCGACACTGCGCGTATCAAGAGCCGTGGCGGTTTGTTGACGTTCCACGACAACACCCCGGAGGATTTGCTTGGCGCGCCGATGCGCGAGTACGCTCGTAGTCTCCTGGGCATGAGTGAATGAGGCAAGTGTGATGAGTGACTCCGGCAAGGCCAATGACCTTCTGGCGCAGATCCCCAAGGCCAAGGGGCTGCCGCCGGTGCACCTGTGGAACCCGGATTTCTGTGGTGACATCGACATGCGCATCGCCCGTGATGGCACCTGGTACTACCTGGGCACGCCGATCGGGCGCAAGCCGATGGTGCGGCTGTTCTCGACCATCATTCGCCGCGATGGCGATGACTATTTCCTGATCACCCCGGTAGAAAAGGTCGGCATTCGTGTCGATGATGCGCCGTTCGTGGCCGTGCTGCTGGAAGTGCAGGGGGAAGGCGAACAGCAGGTGCTGCGCTTTACCAGCAATGTTGAGGACCAGGTCGAGGCCGGGCCGGATAACCCCCTGCGGGTGGTGATCGACCCGGTGACGCAGGAGCCATCACCGTATGTGCTGATGCGCAGCAACCTGGAGGCGCTGATACATCGCAATGTGTTTTACCAACTGGTGGAGCTGGCGGTGCCGCGTGTGATCAACGGGGAGGAATGGCTTGGGGTGTGGAGCAGGGGGACGTTTTACCCGATTGGGCGCAGCGGCTGAGGCCTCTGTTAGCGATGCCGGCCTCTTCGCGGGTAAATCCGCTCCTACACACAGCATCGGGGGCGGCACAGGCCGTTGTTTGCGCGGTTTCACCCGCGAATGGGTCGGGCCTGGGGGCCAATCTCCAGCGTCATTTCACCGTTGCGGCCGCTGCCGTATTCGCGGGTAAACCCTACACATACGCATCGGTGGTTCGGCACAGGCCGTCGTAGGAGCGGGTTCACCCGCGAAAGGGCCGGTACAGGCGAAAAATCGGCCCCCTGCTTTTCCCCCGGATTGGCCATTGGTCTTCAACCAGTCAGGGCCTAGCCTGCAGGCACTTGCCCTCGAGGAAAAGCCCATGAAACCCCTAGCCATCATTCTCTTCGCCCTGCTCGCCGCCCAAACGCCCGCCTGGGCCCACGGTGATGTAGCCGACCAGGTCAAGGTCCTGCAGCAAAAGCAGCCCTCGAATGCCCCCGGCAAAACTGCCGTCATGCTCACCGTCAGCTACGCCCCCGGCGAAGCATCACCCGCACATCAGCACCCGGGCGCAGTCATGGCTTACGTCCTGGAAGGGGCGGTGGTATCGAAGCTCAACAGCGAGCAGGAAAAGACCTACAAGGCCGGCGATTATTGGTATGAGGCACCGGGCACCGTGCACAGCATTTCACGCAACGCCAGCAAAACCCAGCCGGCCAGGTTGCTGGTCTGGAGCCTGGTGGACGAGGACAAGCCAGTGACCGAAGTGCTTGGCCAGTAATTCAAGCGCAACGAAAAAGCCCCCGGTTGCTTGCGCATCCGGGGGCTTCTTCAATGTTTGGCTCCGCGACCTGGACTCGAACCAGGGACCCAATGATTAACAGTCATTTGCTCTACCGACTGAGCTATCGCGGAATCTGCGCGTATCTTACTGATTGCCCGGGAGAAGTCAACCCACCCCCAGGCAAAACAATGAGTTACAGCACTTCCACGATAGCTTTGGTCACCACGTGGATGTTGCTCTGGTTCAACGCGGCCACTGCGATACGGCCGGTGTCCAGGGCATAGATGCCGAAGTCGTTCTTCAGACGGGCAACCTGTTCAACGGTCAGGCCCGAGTAGGAGAACATGCCGACCTGGCGGCCAACGAAGCTGAAGTCGCGGTTGGCACCGTATTCGGCCAGCAGCGATACCATCTGCTTGCGCATGCCGTGGATGCGCTCGCGCATTTCGGCCAGTTCGGTTTCCCACATCTGGCGCAGTTCTGCGCTGTTCAGCACGGTGGCAACAATGGTTGCGCCGTGGGTTGGCGGGTTGGAGTAGGTGGTGCGGATCACGCGCTTGACCTGCGACAGCACGCGGGTGCTCTCGTCCTTGGAGGCGGTGACGATCGACAGCGCGCCGACGCGCTCGCCGTACAGCGAGAACGATTTGGAGAACGAGCTGGAAACAAAGAACTCCAGGCCCGACTCGGCGAACAGGCGCACGGCGAAGGCGTCTTCGGCGATACCGTCACCAAAGCCTTGGTAGGCCATGTCGAGGAACGGCACGTGGCCCTTGGCCTTGACCACTTCCAAGACGTTCTTCCAGTCGTCCAGGTTCAGGTCGACACCCGTCGGGTTGTGGCAGCAGGCGTGCAGCACCACGATCGAGCCGGACGGCAGGGCGTTGAGGTCTTCGAGCATGCCGGCGCGGTTGACGTCGTTGGTCGGCGCATCGTAGTAGCGGTAGTTCTGCACCGGGAAGCCGGCCGATTCGAACAGCGCACGGTGGTTTTCCCAGCTCGGGTCGCTGATGGCAACCACGGCGTTTGGCGAGATG
Source organism: Pseudomonas sp. 3HC3 (assembly GCF_044904505.1). NCBI lineage: Bacteria > Pseudomonadati > Pseudomonadota > Gammaproteobacteria > Pseudomonadales > Pseudomonadaceae > Pseudomonas > Pseudomonas sp. 3HC3. Next base: position 132,468 of record NZ_JADDRH010000013.1, on the reverse strand, counting down.
CGCTTGAGGAAGTCGGCGCCGATCTTCAACGCGCCAGTACCACCGACGGCCTGCACGGTGACCACGCGGCCAGCGGCCAGCAGTGGCGACTCGGCGCCGAACAGCAGCTTCTGCACAGCCTGGTCGTAGGTGGCGATGCCGTCGATCGGCAGGTAGCCGCGCGAAGCGTGCTGGGCGGCTCGCTGGGTTTCGGCTTCGATCACGGCGCGCAGCAGCGGAATGCGGCCTTCCTCATTGCAATACACGCCTACGCCCAGGTTGACCTTGTCGGTACGTGGATCGGCGTTGAATGCTTCATTGAGGCCCAGAATAGGGTCGCGGGGTGCCAGCTCGACAGCGGAAAACAGGCTCATTGTTACCTTGGCTCTGATTGGAGTGTGATAGGGCGTACACGCTCCAGCCGAATGCACTGAAGCGGTGCACAAACGGGGAGTCAGTATAGTGATACCGACCGGTCACCGCGACACTCTGGCACAGCTTTTAGGGCTATTTGCGCAAATATTTTTCGACCATTGGTCTAATTGCCGTGTCCACCGTTGCACACGCCCACACCTGTGCCTCGAAAGCCCCCCCGAGCGGGTGCATTTGGGTATAGACTACTGGCTAAATTTACAGCTGCTGCACCGCGAGGTCCTTCATGTCCGAGTTCCAGCTCGTCACACGTTTCCAGCCGGCCGGCGACCAGCCCGAGGCTATCCGCCAGTTGGTCGAAGGCATCGAGGCGGGGCTGTCGCACCAGACGCTGCTCGGGGTGACTGGCTCGGGCAAGACCTTCAGCATTGCCAACGTCATCCAGCAGGTGCAGCGCCCGACGCTGGTGCTGGCGCCCAACAAGACGCTGGCCGCCCAGTTGTACGGGGAGTTCAAGGCATTCTTCCCCAACAACGCGGTGGAGTACTTCGTTTCCTATTACGACTACTACCAGCCGGAAGCCTATGTGCCTTCGTCAGACACCTTCATCGAGAAGGACGCCTCGATCAACGACCACATCGAGCAGATGCGCCTGTCGGCGACCAAGGCGCTGCTGGAGCGGCGTGACGCGATCATTGTTACCACTGTGTCGTGCATCTACGGCCTGGGCAGCCCCGAAACCTACCTGAAAATGGTCCTGCACGTGGACCGTGGCGACAAGCTCGACCAGCGCGCGCTGTTGCGCCGCCTGGCCGACCTGCAGTACACCCGCAACGAAATGGACTTTGCCCGCGCCACCTTCCGGGTACGCGGCGACGTAATCGACATCTTTCCGGCCGAATCGGATCTGGAAGCCATCCGCATCGAGCTGTTCGACGATGAAGTGGAGAACATCGCCGCTTTCGATCCGTTGACCGGTGAGGTTTTCCGCAAGCTGCCACGTTTCACCTTCTACCCCAAGAGCCACTACGTCACCCCGCGGGAAACCCTGCTGGAAGCAGTGGAAGGCATCAAGGAAGAACTGAAAGAGCGCCTGGAATACCTGCACAAGGCCAACAAGCTGGTCGAAGCGCAGCGTCTGGAGCAGCGCACCCGCTTCGATCTGGAGATGATCCTCGAGCTGGGCTATTGCAACGGCATCGAAAACTACTCGCGTTACCTGTCCGGGCGCCCGGCCGGGGCGCCGCCGCCCACCCTGTACGATTACCTGCCGCCCGATGCGCTGCTGGTAATCGACGAATCCCACGTCAGCGTTCCGCAGGTCGGCGCCATGTACAAGGGCGACCGTTCACGCAAGGAAACCCTGGTCGAGTACGGCTTCCGCATGCCTTCAGCGCTGGACAATCGGCCGATGCGTTTCGACGAGTGGGAGGATGTCAGCCCGCAGACCATTTTCGTTTCGGCCACCCCGGGCCCCTACGAGGCTGAGCATGCCGGGCGCGTGGTGGAGCAGGTGGTGCGCCCGACCGGGCTGGTCGACCCGCAGGTAGAGGTGCGCCCTGCGCTGACCCAGGTCGACGACCTGCTGTCCGAGATCCGCAAGCGTGTCGCGGCAGGCGAGCGTGTGCTGGCGACAACGCTGACCAAGCGCATGGCCGAGGACCTCAGCGATTACCTGGCCGACCACGACGTACGGGTACGCTACCTGCACTCGGACATTGATACGGTGGAGCGGGTAGAGATTATCCGCGACCTGCGCCTGGGCACCTTCGACGTACTGGTGGGCATCAACCTGCTGCGCGAGGGCCTGGACATGCCCGAGGTGTCGCTGGTGGCCATCCTCGATGCAGACAAGGAAGGTTTTCTGCGTTCCGAGCGTTCCCTGATCCAGACCATTGGCCGCGCGGCACGTAACCTCAATGGCCGAGCCATCCTGTATGCCGATAACGTCACCGGCTCCATGCAGCGGGCCATCGATGAAACCGAGCGCCGCCGCGAGAAGCAGATCGCCTTCAACGAAGCCAACGGCATCGTGCCCAAGGGCGTGGTCAAGGACATCGCCGACATCATGGAAGGTGCCACCGTGCCCGGTGCGCGCAGCAAGAAGCGCAAGGGCATGGCCAAGGCGGCGGAGGAGAGCGCCCGTTACGAGGCTGAACTGCGTACGCCGGGCGAGATCACCAAGCGCATCAAGCAGCTGGAAGAGAAAATGATGCAGTTCGCCCGCGACCTGGAGTTCGAGGCGGCGGCGCAGTTGCGTGACGAGATTGCCCAGTTGCGTGAGCGGTTGATTAGCAGCTGATCCTGTGGGAGCGGGCGTGCCCGCGAAGAATTCTACGCGGAGTCTGGCACCGGCTACGCCGGTGTTCGCGGGCTCGCCCGCTCCCACAGGCATCGCACATCATCTGAAATTGGCTCAGTGGGCCTCCCCAGCCTTCAACCCCTCTGGCAACTTGCGGGTCAACAATACCGCCACCATGCTCACCGCCAACCCGATCCCGACAAAGTGGAAGGCATCGTTGTAAGCCATGATCAGCGCCTGTTGGTGGGTAATCTCGCTAAGCTTGCCCAGCGCCGCATTGTCACTGCCCAATCGTTCCGCCAATTGCGCCAGCCGCTCAGCCACCTGTGGGTTGCTCGGCACCACCGATTCGCGCAGGTAGTCGAAGTACACCTTGGTGCGCGCATCCAGCAGGGTGGCCAGCAAGGCAATACCAATCGCGCCACCGAGGTTACGCAGAATATTGAACAGGCTCGACGCGGACCCTGCATCCTGTTGCTGGATATACGCGGTGGCAATCAGCGAGATGGTCACCATGATCATCGGCTGGCCCAGTGCGCGGATGATCTGGATATGGTTGAACTGCGGCCCGGCAAAGTCTGGGTTGAGCACCCCCGAACCGAAACTGGCAGCGCCGAACAGGCAAAACCCCAGCGCGCATAGTACCTTGGGCGATATCACCTTCATCAGTTGCGGCACCAGCGGGATCAGGAACAGCTGCGGAATACCCATCCACATGATCACCTCGCCAATCTGCAACGCGTTGTAACCCTGTACCTGCGCCAGGTACAGCGGTAGCAGATAGATCGACCCGTACAGGCCCACGCCCATGCCCAGGCTGGCGATGCTCGACAGGCCAAAGTTGCGGTTGCCAAGAATGCGCAGGTTGATCAGTGGATGTGGCTTGGAAAACTGCAAGATGACGAAGGTGATCAGGCTGACCAGGGCAACGCTGCCCAGGCCGACGATCAGGTGCGACTCTAGCCAGTCCTTGCGATGGCCTTCCTCGAGAAACACCTGTAGGCAGCCCAACCCAAGTCCGAGCGTGACGATCCCGGCGTAATCGGTACTCTTCAGCAGCTCCCAGTGCGCATCCTTCTTCTCAAGCCCGTATAACAAGCCGGCGATCATTAGCAGGCCTGGCGGGATATTGATGTAGAAGATGTACTCCCAGCCCCAGTTCTCGGTCAGCCAGCCGCCCAGGGTGGGGCCGATGGAGGGGGCAAAAGTGGCGGTCATGGCGAACATCGCCATGCCTTTGGCGCGGTGGTGCTCGGGCAGCTTGATTAGGGTCAGGGTGAAGGCCAGCGGTATCAGCGCGCCGCCGGTGAAGCCCTGCAAGGCACGGAACAGGATCATGCTCTCCAGGTTCCAGGCCATCGAGCATAGCAGCGACGACAGCAGGAAGCCGCCGGATACCCACACTGCCAGGCGCCGCGCCGACAGCAGCTGCACCAGCCAGGCTGTTAGCGGGATCATGATGATTTCCGCTACCAGGTACGAGGTGGAAATCCATGAGCCTTCTTCCAGGGTCGCCGACAGTGCGCCCTGGATGTCCTTCAACGAGGAGTTGGTGATCTGGATGTCCAGCACTGCCATGAAGGCACCGAGCATCACGCTCATCACCGCGATCCAGTCGCGCCGGGTTGGCTCCGCCGTGGGGCGCAGCAGTTGGTCACCGGCCATTGTGGCCTTCGTCTTCGCTGCGCAGGTCGACAGTGGCGGTCACCGACATGCCGGGGCGAATACGCCCATGCAACGGGTTGTCGGCGCGGAACGTGAGTTTTACCGGGATGCGCTGCACAACTTTGGTGAAGTTGCCGGTGGCGTTGTCCGGTGGCAGCAGGCTGAACTGCGCACCGGACGCGGCGAACAGGCTGTCCACCCGGCCTTCGATCGGTGTGTCGGGGTAACTGTCGAACAGCAGCTCCGCGCGCTGGCCGGGGTGCATGCGGCCGATCTGGGTTTCCTTGAAGTTGGCCTGCACCCAGATGTCTTCATCCGGCACGATCGACAGCAGGTAGGCGCCGGCCTGCACCACCTGGCCATCGCGCGCACTACGCTGGCCGATGGTGCCGCTGATCGGTGCATGGATTTCGCAGCGGGTCAGGTTCAGCTCGGCCTGGGCCAGGTCGGTGCGGGCATTGGCGATTTGCGCATCGAGGCGCTTGAGTTCGGCGTTCAGGGTCGTGACCTGCTGGCGCTGGCTTTGCAGGTCGGCGCGTGCCTTGTCGACCTGGGAACCGGCGACATGGCTGTCCGCCGACAGGGTAGTGACCCGCTCTTCAGAGACAAAACCCGGCTTGCGCAGTTTCTCGGCGCGGCTCAGGTCCAGCCGTGAACGGTCGAAAGTGGCCTGGGTAGCCGCCAGCTGGGCCTGGCCGGCGGCAATCAGGCTGCCTTGCTGGGTGAGGCGGCTTTGCGCTTGCGCGTACTCGGCTTCGCGGGTGGCCAGGGCGGCGCGGGCGCGTTCGACCGCCAGCTCGAAGTCGGCGGGCTCCAGGCGCACCAGCAGGTCGCCCTTGTTGACGTGCTGGTTGTCCGCGACCGGGACTGTTTCGATACGTGCACCGAGCTGGCTGGAGATACGGGTGATCTCGCCCTGCACGTAAGCGTTGTCGGTGCTTTCGTAGAAGCGGCCCTTGAAGTACCAGTGGGCCAGGAAGGCAAGGGCAATGATGGCCACCAGGGTGAAGAAGATCGTCAGGCGGCGTTTGAGTTGGGCAGGCATGGGGACTATCGTTCCAGAAATGTAAACAAATTTAACAGCGGCACAGGGCCTGTCGACAAGTGACGTTCGCGCCATTGCTGGAGCCCGGTGCCCGCCTCCTGCTAACATCCCGCCTTTGTTTCATCTTTCGTTCGAGACTCTCCATGACCACCGTACGCACGCGTATCGCGCCATCGCCTACCGGCGACCCCCATGTCGGCACTGCCTACATCGCCCTGTTCAACTACTGCTTTGCCAAGCAGCACGGCGGTGAGTTCATCCTGCGCATTGAAGACACCGACCAGCTGCGCTCCACGCGTGAGTCGGAGCAACAGATCTTCGACGCCCTGCGCTGGCTTGGCATCGAATGGAACGAAGGCCCGGATGTCGGCGGCCCGCACGGCCCTTACCGGCAGAGCGAGCGTGGCGAAATCTACGCCAAGTACGCCAAGGAGCTGGTAGACGCCGGCCACGCCTTCTACTGCTTCTGCACCGCCGAAGAGCTGGAGCAGATGCGTGCCGAGCAGCAGGCCCGCGGCGAAACCCCGCGTTACGATGGCCGTGCGTTGCTGATGAGCGCCGAAGAAGTACAGCGCCGCCTGGACGCTGGCGAGCCGCACGTGATCCGCATGAAGGTGCCGAGCGAAGGTATCTGCGTGGTGCCGGACATGCTGCGCGGCGATGTCGAGATCCCGTGGGACCGCATGGACATGCAGGTGCTGATGAAGAACGACGGCCTGCCGACGTACTTCCTGGCCAACGTGGTCGACGACCACCTGATGGGCATCACCCACGTGCTGCGTGGTGAAGAGTGGCTGCCATCGGCGCCCAAGCTGATCAAGCTGTACGAGTACTTCGGCTGGGAGCAGCCCAAGCTGTGCTACATGCCGCTGCTGCGCAACCCGGACAAATCCAAACTGTCCAAGCGCAAGAACCCGACCTCGGTCACCTTCTATGAGCGCATGGGCTTCATGCCTGAAGCGATGCTCAACTATCTTGGCCGCATGGGCTGGTCGATGCCTGACGAGCGTGAGAAGTTCTCGCTGGCCGAAATGGTCGAGCACTTCGACCTGTCGCGTATCTCGCTGGGCGGCCCGATCTTTGACATCGAGAAGCTGTCCTGGCTCAACGGCCAGTGGCTGCGCGAGCTGCCGGTAGAGGAATTCGCCGCACGCCTGCAGAAATGGGCGTTCAACAGCGACTACATGATGAAGATTGCCCCGCACGTGCAGGGCCGGGTAGAAACCTTCAGCCAGGTTGCCCCGTTGGGCGGGTTCTTCTTCGAAGGCGCGCTCAAGCTGGACGCCAAGCTGTTCGAAAGCAAGAAACTGTCGGCCGACCAGGTGCGTCAGGTGATCCAGCTGATCCTGTGGAAGCTTGAAAGCCTGCGCCAGTGGGAAAAAGAGCGCATCACCGGTTGCATCCAGGCCGTGGTCGAGGCGCTGGAGCTGAAGCTGCGTGACGCCATGCCGCTGATGTTCGCCGCCATCACCGGCCAGGCCAGCTCGGTTTCGGTGCTGGACGCCATGGAAATCCTCGGTCCCGACCTGACCCGCTACCGCCTGCGCCAGGCCTTGGACCTGCTGGGCGGTGTGTCGAAGAAAGAAAACAAAGAATGGGAAAAGCTGTTGGCTTCCATCGCCTGACTGCGTTCCCGAGCCTGTAGCCGGACCTGTGGGGGTGGGTAAACCTGCCCCCCACAGGCTTGGCTGTTCAGGATTTACGGGGGCAGGGCGGTAAGTGATTGTTATCTGTGAAAAAATTTTTGATTATTTTAGAAAATTCGTTTGACAGCCCTGCAATCCGAACTTAATATGCGCCCCGTCCACAGCGATGAACGAAAACGAAACGCTAGCCACCCAGCCAGCGGTTCAGTTCAAAGCGACATTGTGGGGCTATAGCTCAGCTGGGAGAGCGCCTGCATGGCATGCAGGAGGTCAGCGGTTCGATCCCGCTTAGCTCCACCAAATTCCGCTTAGCAGCCAAGGCTGATAAGCAAGACCGGGTCCAGCAACCGGGTCTTGAAGGTAAGAAGGTTCGTCCCCTTCGTCTAGTGGCCTAGGACACCGCCCTTTCACGGCGGTAACAGGGGTTCGAGTCCCCTAGGGGACGCCAGTTTTACACAAGCGATGTTGGTTGTCGCTGGGCCGCGAGGCTAGAAATCCGGGGCTATAGCTCAGCTGGGAGAGCGCCTGCATGGCATGCAGGAGGTCAGCGGTTCGATCCCGCTTAGCTCCACCAATTTTGCCGCGGTTCGCGTTAGCGGATCGGCACGAAGGTTACGTCCCCTTCGTCTAGTGGCCTAGGACACCGCCCTTTCACGGCGGTAACAGGGGTTCGAGTCCCCTAGGGGACGCCACTTTTCCTGCGTTTTGCAGGGCTTTAAAAGGCTCGTCGATTATTGATGAGCCTTTTGTTTCGGGGCTATAGCTCAGCTGGGAGAGCGCCTGCATGGCATGCAGGAGGTCAGCGGTTCGATCCCGCTTAGCTCCACCATTTCTGCCAGGGTTCACGCAAGTGGATCTTCGCGAAGGTTACGTCCCCTTCGTCTAGTGGCCTAGGACACCGCCCTTTCACGGCGGTAACAGGGGTTCGAGTCCCCTAGGGGACGCCACGTTTACCCGCGTTTTGCGGGACTTTAAAGGCTCATTCGCTTATTGAATGGGCCTTTTGTTTTTTCCTTCCCCAATAATTTTCCCCCCGACAAGCGGTCGCAGATTCTGCTTGCCAAAAAATATGATGAGAATAATATTTCGATCATCATATTTTGTTTGGTGCGTGCCCGATGAGCGACAAGAAGAGCAGAACCCGCGAACGCATTCTGGAGGCTGCGCGCAGTGCGCTGATCCAGCACGGCCCGGCCGAGCCCAGCGTCAGCCAGGTGATGGGTGCGGCAGGCCTGACCGTCGGCGGCTTCTATGCACACTTCGACAGCAAGGACGAGCTGATGCTCGAGGCGTTCCGTCAGTTGCTGGGTGAGCGCCGTGCCTTGCTCGCCCAGATCGATCCCAATCTCGATGGCGCCGGTCGGCGAGCGCTGGCTGGCGCCTTCTACCTCTCGCGCAAGCACCGGGACTGCGAAGTGCATGCTTGCCCGCTGCCTAATGCGTTGGGCGAAATGCAGCGCCTGCCCGAGGCCTTCCGCGAGGTGCTGGCCGAGCACATCGAGTTGATGACTGCTGCGATGGTCGACCGCCCTGAGGATGCCGACAAAGCGCTGGCCGACTTGGCCCTGATGGTGGGAGGGCTGGCGCTGGCCCGGGCCCTGGGGACCAGTGATCTGTCTGACCGTATTTTACGCGCCGCCAAATCGGCGGTGCTTTAACCCTGGAGCATGGCGATGACCACCCTGAGCTGGATTCGCGGTGTCAATGGCACCCTGGGCCGCCTGGCCCCCGAGCATGTCGCGGGCAAAATGCGCCGAGCCTTCATGACCCCGCGCAACCTGCCGCCGCGGGATTGGGAACTGCCTGTACTGGCCAGCGCCGAGCGGATTGCACTGCGCTTCGGCCTGTCTGCCTTGCGCTGGGGTCAAGGGCCGACCGTGCTGCTGATGCACGGTTGGGAAGGGCGCCCGACGCAGTTTGCCGCCTTGATCGAGACCTTGGTTCAGGCGGGGCATACGGTGGTGTCGCTGGAAGGGCCCGGGCATGGCCGTTCACCTGGCGAGCAAGCGAACGTGGTGCTGTTTGCCCGGGCGTTGTTGGAAGCTGCTGCTGAGTTGCCCCCGTTGCGTGCAGTCATTGGCCATTCCATGGGTGGGGCGAGCGTGCTGCTGGCTTTACAGATGGGGCTGCGCGCAGAGGCGGCTGTCAGCATTGCTGCCCCGGCGCAGTTGTTGGGTGTATTACGTGGTTTCGCCCATCGTCTGGGGCTGCCAGCACGGGCGCGGGCAGCGTTCATTCGCCAGGTTGAGCGCGATGTGGGCATGCAGATTGCGCGGTTGGATGTCGCTGGTTACCAGCTGGAGCTGCCGGGGCTCGTGGTGCATGCCACCGATGATGCTCTCGTGCCCCCAGATGAGGCACATGTCATCCACAAGGCCTGGTTCGACAGTCGTCTGATGCTGCTGGAAGAGGGGGGGCACCAGCGGGTGCTGGCCGATCCGCGGCTGAGTGAAGCCGTGCTCGAACTGCTGGCCCGGGTTGATGCGGTCAGTGCAGGAGCCGCTTCAGCCGTGAACACCGGCATCGCCGGTGCCATTCGCCGCGCTGTCTGATTCGCGGGCAAGCCCCTCTATAACAGCCGCGTCAGGCTCACAGGGGCTGGACATTGTCCTGCAGATCGCTGCTAAATCGCCTTTTGCGCCAAGGAAGCGAAAATGAGCTGGGACCTGGCAACACCCTTCGTCATCGACCTGCGCGTGGGCAGCGAGGACATCGACGGCCTTGGCCACGCCAACAATGCGGTCTACGTGACCTGGCTTGAGCGTTGCGCCTGGCGCCATTCCCAGCGCCTGGGGCTGGACCTGGCCGAATACCGGCGCCTTGACCGGGCGATGGCCGTGGTGCGCCACGAAATCGACTACCTGGCCGCTGCCTATGAGGACGATGAGCTGCAACTGGCTACCTGGATCATTGACTGGGACCAGCGCCTGCGCATGACCCGGCGTTTTCAGCTCAAGCGCCCCCGCGATGGTGTGACGCTGCTGCGCGCGCAAACCACATTTGCCTGCATTGAGCTGTCCAGCGGCAAGCCCAGGCGTATGCCGGCGGAATTCGTCGAGGGTTACGGTTCGGCGCTGATCGGTGCCTGAGTTGCCGGCAATTTTTGTTAAACTGCCGGCTTTTTCCGCTGAGACCCCGACATGCAAATTGCCCTGGCCCCCATGGAGGGGCTGGTCGACAACATCCTGCGCGACGTATTGACCCGCGTGGGCGGTATCGACTGGTGCGTCACCGAGTTCATTCGTGTGTGCGACCGTCTGTTGCCGGCGTCCTCGTTCCACAAGTTGGCGCCTGAGTTGCGCCAAGGCGCGCGCACGGCTGCCGGTGTGCCCATGCGTGTGCAGTTGCTGGGTTCGGACCCGGTATGCCTGGCGGAGAACGCGGCACTGGCTTGCGAGCTTGGGGCGCCGGTGATCGACCTGAACTTCGGATGCCCGGCAAAGACGGTGAACAAGTCGCGCGGTGGTGCGGTACTGCTCAAAGAGCCGGAGTTGCTGCACGCCATTGTGCGTGAAGTGCGGCGTGCAGTACCGGCGAATATCCCGGTGACCTCGAAGATGCGCCTGGGCTTTGACAGCCCCGACGGGGCGCTGGAGTGCGCCACGGCGCTGGCCGAAGGTGGTTCGGCACACCTGGTGGTGCACGCACGGACCAAGGTTGAGGGTTACAAGCCGCCAGCGCACTGGGAGTGGGTGGCGCGGGTACAGGATGTGGTCAAGGTGCCGGTGTTTGCCAATGGCGAGATCTGGACGGTCGATGACTGGCGGCGTTGCCGCGAGGTCAGTGGCGCCGAAGACATCATGCTCGGCCGCGGGCTGGTATCGCGCCCGGACCTGGGCCTGCAGATTGCAGCGGCGCGGGATGGGCGCGACTATCAGCCGATGAGCTGGGATGACTTGTTGCCACTGTTGCGTGAATTCTGGCGCCAGGCCCAGGCTAAATTGTCGCCGCGTTATGCGCCGGGGCGGATGAAGCAGTGGCTGGCAATGCTGACTCGCAGTTACCCCGAAGCGGTGGTGTTGTTTGCCGAGTTGCGCCGGGAAGATGACTGCGCGCGGATCAGCCGGTTGCTGGGGGTAGAGGCTCAAGCCCTGGAGGCTTGCGTCGCCTGAGCAGGCCTCTTCGCCGGTACCGCACCTGTACGGTTCACCCGCGAAAGGGGCGGGCCTGCTGGCCAATCTCCACCCGCCGTTCACCGTTGCCGCCGCCATCGTATTCGCGGGTAAACCCGCTCCTACACACGCATCGGTGATTCGGCACAGGCCGTCGTAGGAGCGGGTTCACCCGCGAAAGGGCCGGGCCTGCTGGCCAATCTCCACCCGCCGTTCACCGTTGCCGCCGCTACCGTATTCGCGGGTAAACCCGCTCCTACACACGCATCGGCGATTCGGCACAGGCCGTCGTAGGAGCGGGTTCACCCGCGAAGAGGCCGTCAGGCCCCGTGCAAAAAAATCAGATTTTTTCTACTTGCCCCTTGAAAGCATTTCCCTCGGCCATATCTTTTGAGTACGCGATGCCGAAGCCGGGTCGCGTAATGACTTACTTGCTGAATCTCAGGAGTTTATGACCATGACTACTGCTTTCTCTCTTGCTCCACTGTTCCGTCATTCCGTTGGTTTCGACCGGTTCAACGACCTGTTCGAATCCGCGGCACGTAACGAGGCCGGTAGCAGCTACCCGCCCTATAACGTGGAAAAGCATGGCGATGACCACTACCGCATCGTGGTTGCTGCAGCCGGTTTCCAGGAAGAGGACCTCGACCTGCAGGTCGAAAAAGGTGTCCTGACCGTGACCGGTGGCAAGCGCGACAATAGCGCCGCTGAAGTGACCTACCTGCACCAGGGTATCGCACAACGCGCCTTCAAGCTGTCGTTCCGCCTGGCTGATCATATCGAAGTGAAGGCCGCCGGACTGGCCAATGGCCTGCTCAGCATCGACCTGCTGCGCATCGTGCCAGAAGAAGCCAAGGCCAAGCGCATCCCGATCAATGGCGAAAAACCAGCGCTGAACTGATCGGACTGCAATGAAAAAGGGCACCTCCATAGGTGCCCTTTTTCGTGCTTCTCACGCGGTCCCGTGTAGGTGCGCGACAGCCATGCCATCAGTAATCCGCCGGCGCCTCCAGCAACATCTGCCGAAACTCCGGCAACGGCAATGGCCGGCTGTGCAGATAGCCTTGGTACAGATGGCACCCCAGCCGCTCGAGAAACGCCAGCTGTTCGGTCAGCTCTACCCCTTCGGCAATCACCGCCAGGTCCAGACTGCGGGCCATGGCGACAATGGCGCGGACAATTTCTGCGTCGTTGGGGTCGTCCGGTGCATCGCGTACGAAGCTCTGGTCGATTTTCAGCGCATCCACTGGCAGGCGCTTCAGGTAAGTCAGCGAGGAATAGCCGGTGCCGAAGTCATCCATGGCGAAACTCACCCCGTAGCCCTTCAGCTCGCGCATCTTGCTGATGGTGTCTTCCAGGTTCTGGATGACGATGCCTTCTGTGATTTCCAGCGTCAGCATCTTCCGCGGCAGGCGGTAATCGTCCAGGCTGCGCAGCACCCGCCCGACAAAGTCGTTCTGACGGAACTGTCGCGGGCTTATGTTCACGCACAGGCTGAAATCATCAGCGTCGATCAACCCGTCGGTGAGCATGCGGGCGCAGGCGTCGCAGGCTTCGTCGAGAATCCAGCTGCCAACTTCAAGGATCAAGCCGCTTTCTTCCAGTACCTGGATGAACTGCGAGGGCGGTTGCTGGCCCAGTTGCGGGTGGTGCCAGCGCAGCAGTACTTCGGCACCGACGATGCGGTTGTCGCGGGCATCCACCTGCGGTTGGAAGTGCAGCGCCAGTTCGCCACGGGCCAAGGCCAGGCGCAGGTCGTTTTCCATGCGCAGGCGCTCACTGGCAGCCTTCTGCATGGTGGTGTGGAACAGCTGGGTGGTGTTGCGACCGGAGTCCTTGGCCCGGTACAGGGCGATATCGGCACGCTTGAGCAGGTCGGCCGGTGTGGTGCCGTGGTCGGGGATCAGCGCCACGCCGATGCTGGGCGTTACCTGCAGGCGCTGGCCATCCAGTGACATTGGCTCGGCCAGCAGTTCGCGCAGGGTGTCGGCCAGCTCGCGCACTTTCTCTTCCACCTGGTCGCGGCTCCCTTCCAGGCCGCTGAGCAGCACGACGAATTCGTCGCCCCCCAGACGTGCCACGGTGTCCTCCAGGCGCACGCTGGCCTCCAGACGGGCGGTGATGATCTTCAGCACGGTGTCGCCCACCGGGTGACCCAGCGAGTCGTTGATGTGCTTGAAATGGTCGAGGTCGAGGAACAGCAGGGCGCCACGCAGGTTATGGCGCTTGAGCAGGGCGATCTGCTGGCTCAGGCGGTCCATCAGCAAGGCGCGGTTGGGCAGGTTGGTCAGCGGGTCGTGATAGGCCAGGTGGCGTATCTGCGCCTGGGCGTTCTTCAACTGGCTGACGTCACGGGCGGTCAGTAGCAGGCAATCCACTTCGTTGAGGGTGATCGGTTCCACCGAAACCTCAACCGTGAGGATATCGCCACGCTTGTTGCGCCCGAGCATCTCGCGGTGGTGTACCCGGCCGCGCTCGCGCAATTCGACCAGCAGCGCGCTGCGCTGCTTGTCGTCGGCCCAGATGCCGATCTCGTACACCGTGTGGCCGACCACTTCGGCAGTGCTGTAGCCGGTCAGGCGGCAGAAACCGTCGTTGACTTCCAGGTAGCGGCCGCTGTGGCGTTCGGTGATGGTGATGGCGTCGGGGCTGGAGTGGAAGGCCTTGGCGAACTTCTCCTCGCTGGACTTCAGCGCTGCTTCGGCGCGTTGTTGCTGGGTGATGTCGCGCAGGGTGGTAACGCTGCAGGGCTGGTCGTCGACGGTGATCAGGCGGCTGGAAATCACGCAGGTCAGGGGGGCGCCATTGCGGTGGTTGAGTACCACGGCGACGTTGCTCAAGGCCTGTTCGCGGATTACCTGCTCGATGCGTCGCGCGCGCTCGGTGGACTCGGCCCACAGGCCGATTTCCTCTGCAGTACGCCCAAGCACCTGCTCGCTGCTCCAGCCGAAGGTCTGGGTGAATGCCGGATTGATCTCGATGAACTGGCCGGTGTCCTGACGGGTGACGCAGATCGGGTCGGGGCTGACCTGGAACAGGCTGGCAAACTTCTCTTCCGAGGCGCTCAGGCGCTGCTCGCGTTCCACCTGGTCGGTGATGTCGAGCAAGGTTCCCGCCATGCGCAAGGGGATGCCCTGGTCGTCGCGGTATAGCCGCGCGCGGCTTTCGATGTAGCGTGAAGCGCCGTTTTCCAACTGTACCCGGTAGGTGATCTGATAGTTGCCGGCAGGCCCTTCGCGCAGGCTACGGTAGGCCTGTCGCATCGAGTTGCGTTCTTGCTCTGGCACACCCTCGAAGAATGCATCGAACGATTCATGAAAGGGGATAGGCGGCAAGCCATGCAACTGAGCGGCGCGGGCCGAGCCGTAGAGCATGCCGCTTGGGATGTGCCAGTCCCAAGTGCCAAGTTGCGCCGAGTCCAGGGCCAGGTCCAGGCGCTCCTGGCTGTCCTTCAGGGCCTGCTCGGCGCGCTTGCGTTCGGTGGTGTCGACGAATGTACTGATCAGGAAGGTCACGCCTTCCAGTTCGATGCCCTGGGTGCACAGAATGCCGTCATGCACCTTGCCGCTGGATGCGCGGAATTGCACCTCCATCGTCAGCGGGCCGCCGTTGGCGCGGGTCGACTCGATTATCTGGTGGCGCTGTTCGGGGTTGACCCACAGGCCCAGTTCCAGGCTGGTCTTGCCGATCACCTGGCTGCCGGGCCAGCCGAACATGTCTTCGAAGTGCTGGTTGACCTCGAAGATCATGCCATCGTGGCGGCGGGTCAGCAAAATGGCGTTGGGGCTCAGGTGGAACAGTGTGGCAAAGCGCTTTTCCGAATTGATCAGCGCCGTTTCTCGCTCGCGCTGGCGGGTTATCTCGCGGATCACACCGATCATCTGCGGCCGGCCGTGCAGGTCGTGGGTCAGGCTGCCGTTGATCTCCAGCCAGTGCAGGCTGCCATCCGGCCAGCGGATACGGTGGCGCATGGCCTGCTCCACCGGCTCGCCGTTGACCACCGCCTGGAATACCTGGCGCGTGCGGGCGCGGTCCTCCTCGGGCAGCAGGTCGAGGTAATCGATATCGGCGGGCAGTGGCCGCTGTGGATCGAAACCGAACAGGGCCTGGGTACCCCGCGACCAACTGACCCTGCCGCTTTCGATATCCCATAGCCAGGCACCCAGGTGCGCACCGTTGAGCGCTGCCAGCAGTTGCGGGGCGCTCTGCCAGGCCTGCTCGGACTCCTGGGGATCAGCTGCAGGTATTCGCGGCAGGCGCAAAAAGCGGTTTGCTGATTTGGGCATCGGTACCAGACCTGTGGCGTATGACGTGTCCTTGGAATCGGAATAGCTGGCTGACAGCCGGTCAGGTGGGCCCTGAGTGGCTGTCGAGCAGGGCCATGAATGCCCTGGCCGCATTCGATAGCGTACGCTCCGTGTGCAGAATGTAGCCTAGCTGGCGCGACAGCTGTATGCCGGGCAAAGCGATGGGTGCAACTTGTTCGTCGAGCATGGTGCGTGGCAGCACGCTCCAGGCCAGCCCGATCGACACCATCATCTTGATGGTTTCCAGGTAGTTGGTGCTCATGGCGATGTTCGGCGTCAGACCCTGGCTTTCGAACAGGCGCTGGACAATATGGTGGGTAAAGGTATTACCACCGGGGAATACCGCCGGGTGGCGGGCGACGTCAGCCAGGCTGACCGCCTGGTTGCTGGCCAGCGGGTGCTCGGGGGCGGCGACGAAGTCCAGGGCGTCGTCCCACACCGGCACGGCCTTGACCAAGTGGTGTGGCTCGGGCGCCAGTGTGATAACGGCAATTTCGGCGCGGCCATGCAAAATCTCGTCGTAGGCCTGTTCCGAATCCATGAACTGAATGTCCAGCGCCACTGCGGGGTACTGGCGGGTAAACACCCGTAGCAATGGGGGCAGGCGGTGCAGGCCGATGTGATGGCTGGTGGCCAGGGTCAGACGACCGCTCACGGCCCCGGTCAGATTGGTCAGTGCCCGTCGGGTATCATCAAGAACGTTGAGGATCTGGTAGGCCCGCGGTAGCAGGGCGCGCCCGGCTTCGGTGAGGGTCACCTCGCGGCCCAGGCGGTCGAACAGGCGCACGTCCAGTTGTTGCTCCAGGCCGGCGATGCGCTTGCTGATGGCCGGCTGGGTCAGGAACAGGCGTTCGGCTGCGCCGGAAAAGCTGCCGGTTTCAGCAATGGCGATGAAGGCACTGAGGTTGGCCAGGTCCATGGTGGTGTATTCCTTTGGGTTATCCAAAGCATAAAAATTATGAATTTGAGTTATTCAATCTAACCCCATAGCATCGTCCGTACAAGCCAAGGGGTCTTTGGCATAGAAAGACGCTGATGAGGAACAGTCTGATGGCTGGCAAAACGCTCTACGACAAACTCTGGGAAGCCCATGAGGTCAAGCGCCGTGATGACGGCTCGTCCTTGATCTACATCGATCGCCACATCATCCACGAAGTGACGTCGCCCCAGGCCTTCGAAGGCCTGCGCCTGGCCAACCGCAAACCGTGGCGTATCGACGCCAACATTGCCACGCCGGACCACAACGTGCCGACCACGCCAGAGCGCAAGGGCGGTATCGAGGCGATCGTCGACCAGGTGTCGCGTCTGCAAGTGCAGACCCTCGACGAGAACTGTGACGAATACGGCATCGTCGAATTCAAGATGAACGACGAGCGCCAGGGCATCGTCCACGTCATCAGCCCGGAGCAGGGCGCCACCTTGCCAGGCATGACCGTGGTCTGCGGTGACTCGCACACCTCCACCCACGGCGCCTTCGGCGCCTTGGCCCACGGCATCGGCACCTCCGAGGTCGAGCACGTGCTCGCCACCCAGTGCCTGGTCGCCAAGAAGATGAAGAACATGCTGGTGCGCGTGGAAGGCCAATTGCCGGCCGGCGTTACCGCCAAGGATATCGTGCTGGCCGTGATCGGCAAGATCGGCACCGCCGGTGGCAATGGTCACGCCATGGAGTTCGCTGGCAGTGCCATTCGCGAATTGTCGATGGAAGGCCGCATGACCATCTGCAACATGTCCATCGAAGCCGGTGCCCGCGTGGGCCTGGTGGCGACCGATGCCACCACCGTTGCCTACGTCGAAGGCCGCCCGTACGCGCCGAAGGGCGAGCAGTGGAAGCAAGCGGTCGAATCGTGGAAAGACCTGGTGTCGGATGACGACGCCGTATTTGACACTGTGGTCGAACTGGATGCCAGCCAGATCAAGCCACAGGTCAGCTGGGGCACTTCGCCCGAAATGGTTCTGGCTGTCGACCAGCGTGTGCCAGACCCGGCAGCCGAAGCCGACCTGGTCAAGCGTGGTTCGATCGAGCGTGCCTTGAAGTACATGGGGCTGACCGCCAACCAGGCGATCACCGATATCAAGCTCGACCGTGTGTTCATCGGCTCGTGCACCAACTCGCGAATCGAGGACCTGCGCGCAGCGGCGGAAATCGCCAAGGGCCGCAAGGTGGCCGCCAGCGTCAAGCAAGCCATCGTCGTGCCGGGCTCGGGGCTGGTCAAAGCCCAGGCCGAGCGTGAAGGCCTGGACAAGATCTTCCTCGAAGCCGGTTTTGAATGGCGTGAGCCAGGCTGCTCGATGTGCCTGGCGATGAACCCGGACCGCCTGGAAAGCGGCGAGCACTGCGCGTCCACCTCCAACCGCAACTTCGAAGGCCGTCAGGGCGCCGGTGGTCGTACCCACCTGGTCAGTCCGGCCATGGCCGCCGCTGCTGCTGTAGCTGGCCACTTCATCGATGTCCGCGAGTTGATCCAAGGGAGCGCAGCATGAAAGCCTTTACCCAGCACACTGGCCTCGTCGCCCCGTTGGACCGTGCCAACGTCGACACCGACCAGATCATCCCCAAGCAGTTCTTGAAGTCGATCAAGCGCACCGGCTTTGGCCCGAACCTGTTCGACGAGTGGCGTTACCTGGATGTGGGGCAGCCCTACCAGGACAATAGCAAGCGCCCGGTCAATGAGGAGTTCGTGCTCAACCACGCGCGCTACCAGGGTGCCAGCGTGTTACTGGCGCGGGAGAACTTTGGTTGCGGCTCCAGCCGTGAGCATGCCCCTTGGGCGCTGGACGAGTACGGCTTCCGCAGCATCATTGCGCCGAGCTTTGCCGACATTTTCTTCAACAACAGCTTCAAGAACGGCTTGCTGCCGATCATTCTGAGCGATGAGGAAGTTGACGAGCTGTTCAAGCAGGTCGAAGCCAACCCGGGCTACCAGCTGACCATCGACCTGCAGGCGCAGGCGGTGACTCGCCCGGATGGCAAGGTGCTGCACTTCGAGATCGATGCGTTCCGCAAGCACTGCCTGCTCAACGGCCTGGACGATATCGGCCTGACCCTGCAGGACAGCGATGCGATCAAGGCCTTCGAAGCCAAGCACCGTGCCAGCCAGCCCTGGCTGTTCCGTGATGCCTGAAGTTCGTAGGTGAAAGTGCCGGCCTCTTCGCGGGTAAACCCGCTCCTACAGAGCGTTACGCGGTCGCTGTAGGAGCGGGTTTACCCGCGAAGAGGCCGGCACAGGCAACAAAACTCTAAAGGAACGAGACATGACCAGCACCCAGCACACCGATGTGGTCCAACGCCAGTTCGGCGAACAGGCCAGCGCCTACCTCAGCAGCACCGTGCACGCCCAAGGCAGTGAATTCGCCCTGCTGCAGGCTGAGCTGGCAGGGCAGGCCCATGCCCGCGTGCTGGACCTGGGCTGCGGTGCCGGTCATGTCAGCTTTCACGTCGCCCCGCTGGTTACCGAAGTGGTCGCCTACGACCTCTCTCAATCCATGCTCGACGTGGTCGCCAGCGCCGCCGCCGAACGCGGCCTGGGCAATATCATTACCGAACGCGGCGCTGCCGAACGCCTGCCGTTCGCCGATGCTTCGTTCGACTTCGTCTTCAGCCGTTATTCGGCCCACCACTGGAGCGACCTGGGCCTGGCCCTGCGCGAAGTGCGCCGGGTCCTCAAGCCAGGTGGTGTGGCGGCGTTCATCGACGTGATGTCGCCGGGCAGCCCGCTGCTCGACACTTACCTGCAAACGGTCGAAGTGCTGCGCGACACCAGCCATGTGCGCGACTATTCCGCCGCCGAGTGGCAGCGGCAGGTCAGCGAGGCCGGCCTGCACGTGCGCAGCCACACCCGCCAACCGCTGCGCCTGGAGTGGAGCACCTGGGTTGAGCGTATGCGCACCCCCGAGCCGATGCGCGCGGCCATCCGCCAGTTGCAGCAAGCCATGGGCGAAGAAGTACGGCAGTATTACCAGATCGAGGCCGACGGCTCATTCAGCACGGATGTGCTGGTGTTGTGGGCCGAGCGTTAAGCACTTTTCGGTGGGGCCCGCTTGGCCGCACCGCGTGAATGGATAGAGGAAAGCATGAGCAAGCAGATTCTGATTCTCCCAGGTGACGGTATCGGCCCGGAAATCATGGCCGAAGCGGTCAAGGTACTGGAGCTGGCCAACGACAAGTTCCAGCTCGGCTTCAGCCTGGCGCACGACGTGATTGGTGGCGCCGCCATCGACAAGCACGGTGTGCCGCTGGCCGATGAAACCCTGGAGCGTGCGCGCAAGGCCGATGCGGTGCTGCTGGGGGCTGTGGGCGGGCCGAAGTGGGACAAGATCGAGCGAGACATTCGCCCGGAGCGCGGCCTGCTGAAGATCCGTTCGCAACTGGGCCTGTTCGCCAACCTGCGCCCTGCCATCCTTTACCCGCAACTGGCCGATGCCTCGTCGCTGAAGCCGGAAATCGTGTCGGGCCTGGACATTCTCATCGTCCGTGAGCTGACCGGCGGCATCTATTTCGGTGCCCCGCGCGGCCAGCGCGAGCTGGAAGGCGGCGAACGCCAGGCCTACGACACCCTGCCGTACAGCGAAAGCGAAGTGCGCCGCATTGCCCGTGTCGGCTTCGACATGGCCCGCGTGCGCGGCAAGAAGCTGTGCTCGGTGGACAAGGCCAACGTTCTGGCCTCCAGCCAGCTGTGGCGTGAAGTGGTCGAAGACGTGGCCAAGGACTACCCGGACGTGGAACTGAGCCACATGTACGTCGACAACGCTGCCATGCAGCTGGTGCGTGCACCCAAGCAGTTCGACGTGATGGTGACCGACAACATGTTCGGTGACATTCTGTCGGATGAAGCTTCCATGTTGACCGGTTCCATCGGCATGCTGCCTTCGGCGTCTCTGGATGCCGACAACAAGGGCATGTACGAGCCGTGCCACGGCTCGGCACCGGACATCGCAGGTCTTGGCATCGCCAACCCATTGGCGACCATTTTGTCGGTGTCGATGATGTTGCGTTACAGCTTCAATCAGTCGGCTGCCGCCGAGGCGATCGAGAAGGCCGTGAGCCTGGTTCTGGACCAGGGTCTGCGCACCGGCGACATCTTCTCGGAAGGCTGCCGCAAAGTTGGTACGCAGGAAATGGGCGACGCAGTAGTCGCAGCGCTGCGGAATCTGTAATCTCTCTGGCCCGCCCCCCAAAATTCCCGGTGGCGGCCCACTTTTAGCAAAGGTGTAGTTGCGATGAAACGTGTAGGTCTGATCGGTTGGCGCGGTATGGTCGGTTCCGTGCTCATGCAGCGGATGCTGGAGGAGCAGGATTTCGACCTTATCGAGCCGGTGTTCTTCACTACCTCCAATGTTGGTGGCCAGGGTCCGAACGTGGGCAAGGATACAGCGCCCCTCAAGGACGCTTATTCGATTGAAGAACTCAAGACCCTCGACGTGATCCTGACCTGCCAGGGCGGCGACTACACCAACGAGGTCTTCCCCAAGCTGCGTGAAGCCGGCTGGCAGGGTTACTGGATCGACGCCGCTTCGTCCCTGCGCATGCAGGATGACGCGGTGATCATCCTTGACCCGGTCAACCGCAAGGTCATCGACCAGCAGCTGGACGCCGGTACCAAGAACTACATCGGTGGCAACTGCACCGTCAGCCTGATGCTGATGGGCCTGGGTGGCCTGTTCGAGGCCGGTCTGGTCGAGTGGATGAGCGCCATGACCTACCAGGCGGCTTCGGGTGCCGGTGCGCAGAACATGCGCGAGCTGATCAAGCAGATGGGCGCTACCCACGCGGCAGTGGCCGATGACCTGGCCAACCCGGCCAGCGCCATCCTCGATATCGACCGCAAGGTTGCCGAGACCATGCGCAGCGAAGCGTTCCCGACCGAGAACTTCGGCGTGCCGCTGGCAGGCAGCCTGATCCCGTGGATCGACAAGGAACTGCCGAACGGTCAGAGCCGCGAAGAGTGGAAGGCCCAGGCCGAAACCAACAAGATCCTTGGCCGCTTCAAGAGCCCGATCCCGGTAGACGGCATCTGCGTGCGCATCGGCGCCATGCGCTGCCACAGCCAGGCGCTGACCATCAAGCTGAACAAGGACGTGCCGATCGCCGACATCGAAGGCATGATCAGCCAGCACAACCCTTGGGTGAAGCTGGTGCCGAACCAGCGTGAAATCAGCATGCAGGAGCTGAGCCCGACCAAGGTCACCGGCACCCTGAACATCCCGGTTGGCCGCCTGCGCAAGCTGAACATGGGTTCGCAGTACCTGGGCGCGTTCACCGTGGGTGACCAGCTACTGTGGGGCGCAGCCGAACCGCTTCGCCGCATGTTGCGGATTCTGCTGGAGCGTTGATCGTTCAGGCTTCACCTGAAAAATACCGCCCTGGTGACAGTGCGGTATTTTTTTATGCCTGAAGGTATGCATTTGGGTCGCGGGCCTAATCGCCGGATAAGTCATGCCGCTGTTTAATGGCGAAATGTCTGCTCTGACAGAGCCGTGCCGTTGCCGTTGCCGTTGCTTTTGCTTTTGCTTCTAAGTGCGCGGTAGTTCAGGCGACGCAGATTGCGACTTCAGGAGGCCGAGCGCAGGGCTTGCGGAGGGAGGTGACGGGCATGGATGCCCGTCAAGCGCTGGGCCCCAGGATGGGGCCTGCAGCGCGGTCCTCCCGGGAGCAAGCCCGGAGCGAGGGGACCCCGGAGCGCAGCGTAGGGGCCGGATGATGGGAGCCGACGGTTTTGGTTACTTTGGCCACGACCAAAGTAACCCGCCGTAAGGGCGGAAAGGTGACGATGCGCCACCTGCGCGAATGAATACCTACTCGGTGTGAGTGCCCACATCCAAGAAGCAATAGTCAACGCCGGGTGGGCACAGACAAAACCCTACAATCCGAGTAAAGTGCCGCCCCCGCCGTCTACAGCAAAAGGATCCCTTCCATGACACACCCTTTGGATATCGCCGTCGTCGGCGCCACCGGCAGCGTCGGTGAAGCCTTGGTGCAGATCCTCGAGGAACTGGCATTCCCGGTTGCCACCCTGCACCTGCTGGCCAGCATGGAATCGGCGGGCAGCAGCGTGATGTTCGCTGGCAAGAAACTGAAGGTGCGTGAAGTCGACAGCTTCGACTTCGCCCAGGTCAAGCTGGCCTTCTTCGCCACCGGCGCCGCCGTCAGCCGCAGCTTTGCCGGTAAGGCGCTACAGGCGGGCTGCACGGTGATCGATCTGTCCGGCGGCCTGGACGATGCCCTGGCCCTGGTGCCGGAAGCCAACGCCGAACGCCTGGCCAGCCTGTCGTTGCCAGCGCGCATCGTCAGCCCATGCTCGGCCGCAGTAGCCCTGGCCGTCGCGCTGGCGCCGCTCAAGAGCCTGCTCGACATCGAGCGGGTACAGGTGATGGCCGCGCTGGCGGTATCTGCGCAGGGCCGTGAAGCGGTCAGCGAACTGGCACGGCAAACCGCCGAACTGCTCAATGCCCGCCCGCTGGAGCCGCGCTTCTTCGACCGTCAGGTGGCGTTCAACCTGCTGGCCCAGGTCGGTGCTGCCGACGAGCAGGGCCATACCGCCCTGGAGCGCCGCCTGGTCAATGAACTGCGCGTGCTGCTGGGCCTGCCTGACATGAAGATTTCCGTGAGCTGTGTTCAAGTCCCGGTGTTTTTCGGCGATAGCTTCAGTGTGGCCGTGCAAAGCCGTCGCCCAGTAGACCTGGCAGCGGTCAACCAGGCTCTGGAGGCAGCTGACAGCGTCGAACGGGTGGAAAACGATGATTATCCGACCCCGGTAGGTGACGCAGTAGGCCAAGACGTGGTCTATGTTGGACGTATACGTCACGGTGTTGATGAAGACCAGCAACTCAACCTCTGGCTGACCACCGACAACGTGCGCAAAGGCGCCGCGCTCAATGCCGTGCAAGTGGCGCAATTGTTGATTAAACACATGCCGTAAAAGATACTGGCGAGCACTTTTGTCCTGCTCCGCATGCAGGTTTCGGGACGATTCATACAAGGGAAGAGGTCATGCTTCGAATTCGCAAACTGGTTCTGGCCATGGCTGCAGCATCCGCGCTGTCGTCTGGCATGGCGAATGCGCTGGGCCTGGGGGAGCTGACCCTGAAGTCGGCACAGAATCAGCCGCTGGACGCCGAGATCGAATTGCTCGACGTGCGCGACCTCAAAGCCACCGAAGTGGCGCCGAGCCTGGCGCCACCGGAAGAGTTCAGCAAGGCCGGGGTGGCGTTTCCGACCTACCTCGAAGACCTGACCTTCACACCGGTGATCAACCCCAACGGCAAAAGTGTGCTGCGCGTGACGTCCAGTCAGCCGCTGCCAGGTCCGGTGGTCAAGTTCCTGGTTCAGGTGATGTGGCCGCAGGGCCGCCTGCTGCGTGACTATAGCGTGCTGCTCGACCAGGCCAAGGCACAGGGCGACAAACCGGCAGCTGGCAATGTCACACCGGCCATGACCGGTGCCAGCAGCTACACCACCCAGCGTCGTGACACCTTGTGGCAGATTGCCGCGCGTAACACCCAGGGTGGTTCGATCCAGCAGACCATGATCGCGATCCAGGCTTTGAACCCGGACGCCTTCATCGGCAACAACATCAACCTGCTGAAGGTTGGCCAGGTACTGCGCTTGCCCGATCAGCAGCAGATCCAGAGCATCGCCCAAGGCGAGGCGAACCGCGAGGTGGCCGAGCAGTATGCCGCCTGGCGTGAAGGCCGTCGCCTGGGTCCACGTGCCCGCCAGCTGGATGCCACCCGTCGTGGCGCCGCCGAGGCTGCACCGTCGCGTATCGCCCAGGGCGACAACCTGCGTCTGGTCAGCCCGGGCAGCCAGGCCGATGCCGGCCAGGCCAAGGCGTTGAGTGACAAGCTGGCCATGGCCCAGGAAAGTCTGGACACCAGCCGTCGCGACAACGAAGAACTGAAAAGCCGCATGGCCGACCTGCAGAGCCAGCTGGACAAGCTGCAGCGCCTGATCGAGTTGAAGAACAGCCAGTTGGCACGCCTGGAAGGCCAGGGCTCAGCCACGTCGGCAGCGGCTGCCGCTACACCGGACCAGCCAGCGGACAAGCCGGCGCCTGCTGCTGCCGATACCGCACCCAAGCCTGTGCCGGCCGCTCAGCCTGCACCCGTCAGCCAGCCGAAGGGTACGCTCGACTCGGTCCTGGGCAACCCGTGGCTTTTGGGGGTGATTGCCGGTTCCAGCATCCTGGTGCTGGCACTGCTGCTGTGGCTGCTGGCGCGCAAGCGCAAAGCCCAGCAAGAAGCTGAGAAGCACCTGCGCATGGCGCGGGCGCTGGAAGAAGAGCAGGGCACAGGTTTCGACAGCGATACCGAGAGCTTCGACGGCGTCGAAGCCCCGGAGCCTGGCGTAACCCTGTCGCCGGCTGTGGTCGCCGCTTCGGCTGCAGCTGCCGTCGCTGCGGAAAAAGTGGCGGAACCGGTCGCCGAGCCCGAGCCTGAACCGCAAGCAGACCCGCACGCCGCGCTGCTGGCGCAAGTCGATCAATGCCTGGCCGAAGGCCGCCTGAATCGTGCCACCGACCTGCTGGAGCCCGCCGTGGCCGCCGCACCGGAGCGTGACGACCTGCGCCTTAAACTGATGGACATATACGCCCGTCAGGGTGATCAGAGCGCGTTTGCCGAACAGGAGCGCCAGTTGCCAGCCAGCGAGCAGAACGTTGCCGAAGTCGCCGGGCTGAAAGAGCGTTATCCAGCCATGCTCGGCCTGGCTGCTGCCGGCCTGGGTGCGGCGGCGCTGGCTGCCGAAATGGATGAGCAGTACGTGCAAGAGTTGCTGCACGATGAGCCCGAAGCGCCGGTGGTTGCCGATGTGGCGCCTGACGAGGTATCTGGGTTTGAGCAGCAAGTGGAGGCTGAGCCAGAGGCTGTCGCGCAAGCAGAGCCTGATGCAGAGCTGGATGCCTTCGATGAAGTGCCAACGCTCGATGCATCCGGCCTGGATGAGCAGGATCTGGACAGCACCTTCGACCTGAGCCTGGGTGAAGACCTGGCCGGTGAAGACCCGCTGGCCGCGTCCGTGCTGGACGAGCCGGTGGCACAGGTGGGGGTACCCGATGAGCTGGTAATCGCTGAACCTGTGCTGGATGAGCCCGGACAGGAAGAGGCTCAGCCAGAAGAGCCACCGTTTGCCGTGGATGCCGAGCTGCAAGCCGACGCCGACGCTGATTTCGAGGCCATGCTGGCGCAAGCCGAGCCTCAGCCTGCCGTGGACCTGTCTGATTTCGACCTCGACATCAGTGAACCTGTGGCTCCAGCCACTCCGGACACGGTGGAGCAGGGCCCGGTCGATGTCGCCGCCGAACTGGCTGCCTTCGACAGCGAGCCTGAGTTTGACCCGGTCTCCGAGTTTGACCTGCCATCGGACTTCGACTTGTCCCTGTCGCTGGACGACGATTCGCCGGCAGCCAAGAGCTTCGCCTCGGAGCTCAGTGACGTCAACGCCGAGCTGGACAAGCTGTCGCAGAGCCTCGAAACGCCTTCGTTGGAGCCGCACTTCACCAGCGAAGACGCGGTTGCGCAGCCAGAGCCCGAGCCCTTGGACGACTTGGACTTCGACTTTTTCTCCGGCAGTGACGAAGTCGCCACCAAGCTCGACCTGGCCCGTGCCTATATCGACATGGGCGATAGCCAGGGCGCGCGCGACATCCTCGATGAAGTGGTCAAGGATGGCGACGATAGCCAGCGTCAGGAAGCCGAGGACATGCTCTCCCGGCTGGTCTGATGCAAGCAGGGCAGGCCTCTTCGCGGGCTTGCCCGCTCCCACGGGATCCCCACAAATTTCGACCTTGTGAGTGACCTGTGTGGGCGGGCGCGCCCGCGAAGAGGCCCGCAAATGCAGTGCGCATCCACCGGCAGCCCTACAAGGCTGCCGTTGTCGTTATAATCCCCGCCATTCCGTACACCCCACAGGTTTCATGCTCTTGGACATCATCGACACCGCTACCGCCGAATCCGCGGCCGAAGGCTACTCCCGCATCGCCCTGGGCGTAGAATACAAAGGTGCGCGCTACCGCGGCTGGCAGCGCCAGGCCAGCGGCGTGCCGAGTGTCCAGCAAGCCCTGGAGCAAGCGCTGTCCAAGGTCGCCAACGAGCCGATTTCGGTGGTTTGCGCCGGGCGTACCGACGCCGGCGTTCACGGCTGCGGGCAGGTCGTGCACTTCGATACCCGTGCCGTGCGTGACGAGCGCGCCTGGACCATGGGCACCAACTTCAACCTGCCGCACGACATCAGCGTGGTCTGGTCGCGGCCAATGCCGGCCGACTTTCATGCCCGCTTCAAGGCCTGCGCGCGGCGCTACCGCTACGTGATCTACAACGACCCGATTCGCCCGGCGCACCTGGCCGAGGAAGTGACCTGGAACCATCGTCCGCTGGACGTCGATCGCATGGCCGAGGCCGCGCAGTTCCTGCTCGGTACCCACGACTTCAGCGCCTTCCGCGCCAGCCAGTGTCAGGCCAAATCACCCATCAAGCACATCTACCACCTGCGTGTTACCCGCCATGGCCAGATGATCGTGCTGGACGTGCGTGCCACCGCCTTCCTGCACCATATGGTGCGTAACATTGCCGGTGTGTTGATGGCCATCGGCGCCGGCGAGCGTCCGGTTACCTGGGCCCGCGAGGTGCTGGAAGGGCGCAACCGCCGTGAAGGTGGGGTAACGGCCCACCCATACGGGCTTTACCTGGTGCAGGTGGAGTACCCCGAAGCGTTTGCGTTGCCCAAGCGTTACATCGGCCCACACTTTTTGAGTGGTTACGAGGCGTTGGCAGACTGACGGGCGAAAAGCCATTTGCTAACATCCGCCCTTTCGCCGCAACAATCAGGGTTCGTGTTCCATGAGCAATGTTCGCAGCAAGATCTGCGGGATTACCCGCATCGAAGACGCACTGGCTGCTGCCGAAGCGGGTGCCGATGCCATCGGCTTCGTCTTCTATGCCAAGAGCCCGCGGGCAGTGGACGTGCGCCAGGCGCGGGCGATCATCGCCGAGTTGCCGCCATTCGTGACCACGGTCGGGTTGTTCGTCAATGCCTCACGTTGCGAGCTGAACGAGATCCTCGAAGTGGTTCCGCTGGACCTGCTACAGTTTCACGGCGATGAAACCCCGCAGGACTGTGAAGGCTACCACCGCCCCTGGATCAAGGCCCTGCGTGTGCGCCCTGGCGACGACCTGGAGGCCGCCTGCCGGCTTTACGCGGGTGCCCGCGGCATTTTGCTGGACACCTATGTGCCGGGCGTACCCGGGGGAACCGGTGAGGCGTTCGACTGGTCATTGGTACCGGCGCGTCTTGGCAAGCCGATCATCCTCGCGGGTGGGCTGTCGGCCGATAACGTTGGCCAGGCCATTGCACAGGTAAAGCCTTACGCGGTGGATGTCAGCGGTGGCGTCGAGCAGGCCAAGGGCATCAAGGATGCGGCGAAGATCGAGGCCTTCATGAAGGCGGTGAAACAGGCTTGATGGCAGATGTGACGGCTGGCTGCGCGCCATCGTCCATAGCTTTCGCAGCCCTGCTGGGCCGCCGCCAGTACCTGTGGCGGCAAGAAAATACATTAGCGGTGGAGTGGCGCGCTGGAAGCCCCGGTGGCCGGTCCACCATCGTTTCATAAAAGATTTTGAGCTCAAGGGCAGGGCAGGGACGGTGACGCTGTCCCCCCGCCTGCCAATACTGGAGAAAGAAAGCATGAGCAACTGGTTAGTCGACAAACTGATCCCTTCGATCATGCGCTCCGAGGTGAAGAAGAGCTCGGTGCCCGAGGGCCTGTGGCACAAGTGCCCGTCCTGCGAGGCCGTGCTGTATCGTCCGGAGCTGGAAAAGTCCCTGGATGTTTGCACCAAGTGCAATCACCACATGCGTATCGGCGCACGTGCGCGCATCGACATTTTCCTTGACGCTGAAGGCCGGGCCGAACTGGGTGCTGACCTGGAGCCGGTTGACCGCCTGAAGTTCCGTGATGGCAAGAAGTACAAGGACCGCCTGACCGCTGCGCAGAAGCAGACCGGCGAAAAGGACGCGCTGATCTCCATGAGCGGCACCCTGATGGGCATGCCGATCGTGGTGAGCGCCTTCGAGTTCTCGTTCATGGGCGGCTCCATGGGTGCCATTGTCGGCGAGCGCTTCGTACGCGCGGCCAACTATGCTCTGGAAAACCGCTGCCCAATGGTTTGCTTCTCCGCTTCGGGCGGTGCGCGCATGCAGGAGGCGCTGATTTCGCTGATGCAGATGGCCAAGACCTCGGCCGTGCTGGCGCGCCTGCGCGAAGAAGGCATCCCGTTCATCTCGGTCCTGACCGACCCGGTGTATGGCGGTGTTTCCGCCAGCCTGGCGATGCTCGGCGACGTCATCGTCGGTGAGCCGAAGGCCCTGATCGGCTTCGCCGGCCCACGCGTGATCGAGCAGACCGTACGCGAGAAGCTGCCTGAAGGCTTCCAGCGCAGCGAGTTCCTGCTGGAGCACGGTGCCATCGACCTGATCATCTCCCGTGGCGAATTGCGCCCGCGTCTGGCCCGCCTGCTGGCGCAGATGACCGGTCAGCAAACCCCGCAAGAAGCGCGTGAGGCGGCTGCCGTCGCGTGATGAAACAACGATCCCTGGGCGAATGGCTCGCCTACCTCGAGCAATTGCACCCCTCGGCCATCGACATGGGCCTGGAGCGGTCGCAGAAGGTGCTTGCCCGCTTGTCGCTGGGCAAGCTGGCGCCGCGCGTGGTGACGGTAACTGGCACCAACGGCAAGGGTTCGACCTGTGCCTTCGTGGCTTCGTTGCTGCGTGCCCAGGGGCTCAAGGTCGGTGTATACAGTTCGCCGCACCTGTTGCGTTACAACGAGCGGGTGATGATCGATGGCCAGGAGGCCAGCGATGAGCGCCTGTGCGAAGCCTTCGCCGCCGTCGAGGCGGCACGGGGCGATATTTCCCTGACCTACTTCGAGATGGGTACGTTGGCCGCGTTCTGGCTGTTCTACCAGTCGCAGCTGGATGCCGTGGTGCTCGAGGTGGGCCTTGGTGGCCGCCTGGATACCGTGAACGTAGTGGATGCCGACTTCGCCCTGGTGACCAGCATCGGTGTCGACCATGTTGATTACCTGGGGGATACCCGCGAACTGGTGGCCTTCGAGAAGGCTGGCATCTTCCGCCCGGGCAAGCCGGCCTTGTGCGGCGACCTGGATCCGCCCTGGCCGTTGCTGGACAAGGCCGCCGAACTGGCTGCGCCACTGTTCCTGCGCGGTCGGGAATTCGACCTGGCCAGCACCGATGGCTGCTGGAGCTGGCGTGGTACTGCGGCTGATGGCGCGCAGGTAGAGCTGCATGACCTGCCTTTGCTTGACCTGCCCATGGAAAACGCCACGCTGGCCTTGCAGGCTTACCTGCTGATGGGGCTGCCGTGGGACGCGGAGCAAGTTCGCCAGGCGCTGCTGGATACCCGTATCACTGGGCGTCTCGACCTCCGTAATTTGAACTGGCAGGGCAAACCGGTAGCGTTGCTGCTGGATGTCGGGCACAACCCGCATGCGGCG
The DNA here is from genome assembly GCF_044904505.1 of Pseudomonas sp. 3HC3. Lineage (NCBI taxonomy): Bacteria > Pseudomonadati > Pseudomonadota > Gammaproteobacteria > Pseudomonadales > Pseudomonadaceae > Pseudomonas > Pseudomonas sp. 3HC3. Next base: position 102,529 of record NZ_JADDRH010000013.1, on the reverse strand, counting down.
CAGTATCTGGCCAGGCGCCTGGCTGCCCGGCCGCTGAAGGGGCGCCGCCTCGCGGTATTTGGCCTGCTCGCCGACAAGGATCTGGAGGGCGTTATCGCGCCGCTGCAGGGCCTCATCGACGACTGGGCGGTGGCGCCACTGGATACCCCGCGCAGTCGCCCGGCCGCTGAGCTGGTCACGTCCTTGGCGAACCTCGGTGCCGCGGTGAAGTCTTATGCCAGCGTCGACGCCGCCCTTGAAGGGCAATGTGCGCAGGCGACGGCGGATGATCAGATCCTGCTGTTCGGTTCGTTTTTCTGTGTCGCCCAGGCGCTGGAATGGCTGGAGCGGCACGCCCAGGAGGGTGGAATAGATGGCTGTGCTGGATAAAGGGATGAAACAGCGCATGGTGGGTGCGCTGGTGCTGGTGGCGCTGGCGGTTATTTTCCTGCCGATGCTGTTTACCCGCGAGGACGAGATGCGCCAGGTGCACGTCGAAGCCCCGCAGGCACCGGCCATGCCCAGCCTGCCGGAAGTGAAGGTGGAGCCGGTTGCCGTGCCGGAGCCGCAGGTTATTCCGGAGGCGCCGCAGCAGGCGCCCGTGGTGATCGACGAGTCGACTGCCCCGGCCAGTACACCGAGCCAGCCAATCACTCCGTCGCCGCAGACCCAGGCGCAGGTCCAGCCGCCCAAGCCGCAGGCGTCCGCGCCCAAGGTAGAGGCCAAAACTGCTGCAACACCAGCGCCTGCCGCGCCATCGAAGATCGACGTCAATGGCCTGCCTGTCAGTTGGTCAATCCAGCTGGCCAGTCTGTCCAACCGCGCCGGTGCCGAGAAGCTGCAGCAAACCTTGCGTAGCCAGGGTTATAACGCCTATATCCGTACGGCGGGTGGCATGAACCGCGTGTACGTGGGGCCGTTGATCGAGCGCGCCGAGGCCGAGCGCGTGCGTGACGCGGTCAACCGTCAGAACAGCCTCAAGGGCTTTGTGGTGCGCTTCCAGCCCGAGCGCAGCTGATTCCCCGGGGCGGCCATGCCGCCCATTTGCGAGTTGGACCCGCTCTTACAGGTACCGCGTCGCTGCAAGGCGCACACAGAACCTGTGGGAGCGGGCTTAGCCGCGAATCGCCCAACACCAATCCAGCTGACATTCCGCTTACTCCCGGCCCGCCGCTCTGGTAAAATGCGCCGCCTCAAACGTCTGCAGGCAGCACCGTGGCATTTACCTTGGTTGATTGGGCGATCATCGCGATCATCGCCGTCTCCACATTGATCAGTCTCAAGCGCGGCTTCGTCAAGGAGGCCTTGTCCTTGCTCATCTGGATCATTGCCGGTGCGGTTGCCTGGATGTTCGGCGGTTCACTCTCGGTGTATCTTGAGAGCTATATCCAGACGCCATCGATGCGCGTCATCGCTGGCTGCGCCATTCTTTTCGTCGCCACCTTGCTGGTGGGGGCCATGGTCAACTTCCTTGTCGGTGAGCTGATCCGCGTGACCGGGCTGTCCGGCACCGATCGTTTCCTGGGCATGGCCTTCGGCGCAGCGCGCGGGGCCTTGCTGGTAGTGGTGGCCATAGGCCTGATCAGCCTGGGGCCGGTTCAACAAGACACCTGGTGGCAGGAATCACGCCTGATACCACAGTTTCTCTTGGTCGCCGACTGGTCGAAAAACCTGATTCTGGGTTTCACCGACCAATGGACGCCCAGTGGCCTGATCAGCACTCCGGCTGATCTTCCGTTCAAGGAACAGTTGCTCGGGCCGTCCAAGCCCTGAGCGCTATTCACTCAAGTTTCATCAAAGTAGGGGTTGCGTCGCATGTGTGGCATCGTCGGTATCGTCGGTAAGTCGAACGTCAATCAGGCGCTGTATGACGCGCTTACGGTCCTCCAGCACCGCGGCCAGGACGCTGCCGGTATCGTGACCAGCCATGACGGCCGGTTGTTCCTGCGCAAGGATAATGGCCTGGTGCGCGACGTGTTCCAGCAGCGCCACATGCAGCGCCTGGTAGGCAACATCGGCATCGGCCACGTGCGCTACCCGACTGCGGGCAGCTCGACCTCGGCCGAGGCCCAGCCGTTCTACGTCAACTCGCCTTACGGCATCACCCTGGCTCACAACGGCAACCTGACCAACGTCGAGCAGTTGGCCAAGGAGATCTACGAGTCCGACCTGCGTCACGTCAACACCAACTCCGACTCGGAAGTGCTGCTGAACGTGTTCGCCCATGAGCTGGCGGTGCGCGGCAAGCTGCAGCCGACCGAAGAAGACGTGTTCGCTGCGGTCTCCCATGTGCACAGCCGCTGCGTTGGCGGTTACGCCGTGGTGGCCATGATCACCGGCTACGGCATCGTCGGTTTCCGCGACCCCCATGGCATTCGCCCGGTGGTGTTCGGTCAGCGTCACACCGACGAAGGCGTGGAATACATGATCGCCTCGGAAAGTGTCGCCCTGGACGTGCTCGGCTTCACCCTGATCCGCGACCTGGCACCGGGCGAAGCGGTGTACATCACCGAAGAAGGCCAGCTGTTCACCAAGCAGTGCGCCGAAGCGCCAACGTTGCAGCCGTGCATCTTCGAGCACGTCTACCTGGCTCGCCCGGACTCGATCATCGATGGGGTTTCGGTGTACAAGGCGCGTCTGCGCATGGGTGAAAAGCTGGCCGACAAGATCATGCGCGAGCGCCCCGATCATGATATCGACGTGGTCATCCCGATCCCGGATACCAGTCGCACTGCCGCGCTGGAACTGGCCAACCGGCTGGGCGTCAAGTTCCGCGAGGGTTTCGTCAAAAACCGTTACATCGGCCGTACCTTCATCATGCCCGGTCAGGCCGCGCGCAAGAAGTCGGTGCGTCAGAAGCTCAACGCCATCGAGCTGGAGTTCCGCGGCAAGAATGTGATGCTGGTGGACGACTCGATCGTGCGCGGCACCACCTGCAAGCAGATCATCCAGATGGCCCGCGAAGCCGGCGCCAAGAATGTCTACTTCTGCTCCGCGGCCCCCGCAGTGCGCTACCCGAACGTCTACGGCATCGACATGCCGAGTGTTCACGAACTGATCGCCCACAACCGCACCACCGAACAGGTGGGTGAGTTGATTGGTGCCGATTGGCTGGTCTATCAGGACCTGCCAGACCTGATCGATTCGGTCGGCGGCGGCAAGATCAAGATCGAGCAGTTCGATTGCGCGGTATTCAACGGTGAGTACGTCACTGGCGATATCGACGAAGCCTACCTCGACCGCATCGAGCAGGCCCGTAATGACCTGGCCAAGGTCAAGAACCAGGCCGTCAGCGCGATCATCGACCTTTACAACAACTGATTTTGGGAGCGACGGCATGACGGATCAATGGGATGCCGGGCGACTGGACAGTGACCTCGAGGGTGTCGGTTTCGACACCCTGGCGGTACGCGCTGGCCAAAACCGTACCCCGGAAGGCGAGCACAGCGAAGCGCTGTTCCTGACCTCCAGCTATGTGTTCCGCACGGCAGCCGATGCTGCTGCGCGCTTTGCCGGTGAAACACCGGGCAACGTCTACTCGCGCTACACCAACCCGTCGGTGCGTGCCTTCGAGGAGCGCCTGGCGGCCATGGAAGGGGCCGAGCAGGCCGTGGGTACGTCCACCGGCATGGCGGCGCTCCTGGCCGTGGTCATGTCGCTGTGCAGCGCCGGTGACCATGTGCTGGTGTCGCAGAGCGTATTCGGCTCCACCATCAGCCTGTTCGAGAAGTACTTCAAACGCTTTGGCGTACAAGTGGACTACGTGCCACTGGTCGACCTCACCGGTTGGGAAAAGGCCATCAAGGCCAACACCAAACTGCTGATCGTCGAGTCGCCATCCAACCCGCTGGCCGAGTTGGTCGATATCACTGCGCTCAGCGAAATCGCCCATGCCCATGGTGCCATGCTGGTGGTGGACAACTGTTTCAGTACCCCGGCGTTGCAGCAGCCGCTGAAGCTGGGTGCCGACATTGTGTTCCACTCGGCCACCAAGTTCATCGACGGCCAGGGCCGCTGCATGGGCGGTGTGGTGGCCGGCCGTACCGAGCAAATGAAAGAAGTGGTCGGTTTCCTGCGTACCGCAGGTCCAACCCTCAGCCCGTTCAACGCCTGGATCTTCACCAAGGGCCTGGAAACGCTGCGCCTGCGTATGCGTGCACACTGCGAAAGCGCTCAGGCCCTGGCCGAATGGCTGGAGCAGCAGGACGGCGTGGAGAAGGTGCATTACGCCGGCCTGCCTAGCCACCCGCAGCACGAACTGGCCAAGCGCCAGATGAGCGGTTTTGGTGCAGTGGTCAGCTTTGAGGTCAAGGGTGGCAAAGAGGGCGCGTGGCGTTTCATCGACGCTACCCGAGTGATTTCCATCACGACCAACCTGGGTGACAGCAAAACCACCATCGCTCATCCGGCGACCACCTCACACGGTCGTCTGTCGCCGCAGGAGCGTGAAGCGGCGGGTATCCGCGATAGCCTGATCCGCGTTGCCGTGGGCCTGGAAGACGTGGCCGACCTGCAGGCTGACCTGGCGCGTGGGCTGGCAGCATTGTGATCGAAATCAGCGGCAGTACCCCGGGCCACAATGGCCGGGTAGCCTTGGTCACAGGTGCCGCTCGCGGCATCGGTCTGGGCATTGCCGCATGGCTGATCTGCGAAGGCTGGCAGGTGGTGCTGAGTGATCTGGACCGCCAGCGTGGCACCAAAGTGGCCAAGGCGCTGGGCGACAACGCCTGGTTCATCACCATGGACGTTGCCGACGAGGCCCAGGTCAGTGCCGGAGTGTCCGAAGTGCTGGGGCAGTTCGGCCGGCTGGACGCGCTGGTGTGCAATGCGGCCATTGCCAACCCGCACAACCAGACGCTGGAAAGCCTGAGCCTGGCACAATGGAACCGGGTGCTGGCGGTCAACCTCAGTGGGCCCATGCTACTGGCCAAGCATTGTGCGCCGTATCTGCGTGCGCACAACGGGGCGATCGTCAACCTGACCTCTACCCGTGCTCGGCAGTCCGAACCGGACACCGAGGCTTACGCGGCAAGCAAGGGCGGCCTGGTGGCTTTGACCCATGCCCTGGCCATGAGCCTGGGCCCGGAGATTCGCGTCAATGCGGTGAGCCCGGGCTGGATCGATGCCCGTGATTCGTCGCAGCGCCGTGCCGAGCCACTGAGCGAAGCTGACCATGCCCAACACCCAACGGGCAGGGTAGGGACTGTGGAAGATGTAGCGGCCATGGTTGCCTGGTTGCTGTCACGCCAGGCGGCATTTGTCACCGGCCAGGAGTTTGTGGTCGATGGCGGCATGACCCGCAAGATGATCTATACCTGAGCACCTTGTTTAATCTGCGTCTGTCTCTTCGCGGGTACAGGCAATCACAGCACGTTGCCTTTTTGAAAAAAATTCAATGGGGCTATTGACTTAGCTTCGCCACCTGCGTAAATTTCGCGGCCTCAGCGAAGCAAACGCAACAAGCAACATCGCGAGGGTGATTAGCTCAGCCGGGAGAGCATCTGCCTTACAAGCAGAGGGTCGGCGGTTCGATCCCGTCATCACCCACCACTTCCTGAGATGTTCCTGGAGCATCGGATTCGCAAGAAGCCGATAGCCAGAGAGGAACGCACTGCGCAGCGGTAGTTCAGTCGGTTAGAATACCGGCCTGTCACGCCGGGGGTCGCGGGTTCGAGTCCCGTCCGCTGCGCCATTTTTCAGTAACAGATGGGTGAATTGCACCGGTCTGAAGCCACAAGGCGAACGCCTTGGGCTGATCCCAGTTTCAATCGGGCGCAAGCCTGAACGATACGCAGCGGTAGTTCAGTCGGTTAGAATACCGGCCTGTCACGCCGGGGGTCGCGGGTTCGAGTCCCGTCCGCTGCGCCATCTTCGTTTCAAGGTCCCTAGAACGCCTTGAAGCAAACACAAAAGAAGCGATCACGTTATCGCTTTTTTTGTGCCTGCCCTGAGGCCATTGCGCCGGAAGGGTAGACCCAGTTTTCAAACGGGCGAAAGCCTGAATGATACGCAGCGGTAGTTCAGTCGGTTAGAATACCGGCCTGTCACGCCGGGGGTCGCGGGTTCGAGTCCCGTCCGCTGCGCCATCTTCGCTTCAAGGCCCCATGAACGCCTTGAAGCAACGTTAAAGCGACCTTCGGGTCGCTTTTTTCGTTGGTGCACCTGGCAAATGCCGGCCTTTGCCAGGCTTTACACCAACCTGACAGATTCTTCACCGACCAGCGGTTCCTGTGCCTGCCTGCTGTGTTGCACAATAGGCACTTTCCATATACCCGGAATTCGCAATGACCAGATCTTCCGTCTTTGGTGCGCTCGGGCTGGCCCTGGTGCTGGCGGGCGTGACCGGTTGTTCCTCGAAAAAAGCGGCCGTCTACGAGCACGAGAACTTCGATGACTCGGGCACCTTCTCGCGCAGCTTCCCGGTGAGCGATGCCGGCTCTTGCGAAGCCGCCCGGCGTGCTTTGCTCAGCCAGGGGTACATCATCACCAGCAGCGGCGCCAACCAGGTGGTGGGTAACAAGAGCTTTCAGCAAAACAGCGAGAACCACCTGCAGATCAGCTTCAATGTCACCTGTGCACCGGACGTGAGCGACGACCAGCACTCGACCATGTTCGCCAACGCCCTGCAGGACCGCTATGCGCTGAAAAAGTCCAACACCTCGGCCAGCCTGGGCGTGGGGGTGCTGGGTTCGGTGTCGATGCCGATCGGCTCCAGTGACGACTCGATGGTCAAGGTAGCCAGTGAGACGGTGACTGCGGCGCAGTTCTATGACCGCTATTTCGCCTTGGTGGAGAGTTACCTGCCCAAGCCGAAAAAAGTGAGCAAGGCCAAAGTTGAAGAGCCAGCGCCGAAGCTTGAAAAACCGGCGGTTGACCTCGGGCTTCCGGAGCAGGCGGCGGCGAACCCGGTGGCCCCGGCCCCGGCAGCTGCACCGTTGGTTGAGGCGACGCCTGCACCTGCGGGGGTAGCCCCGGCCAGCGAGGCGGCAGCGGCGCCGGTGGTGGATGACAGCCAGGGTTCGCAGCCGGTGGCCCCGCCGGCCGAAGCTGCACCCATTCAGGTGCAGCAGGATGCCCAGCCGGCCGAGGCCGCCGCCCCCTCCCTTTGATGGGTCGCCTGAACCGGCCTTTTCGCCGGCAGCCCGCGAAAGGGCCGGTTCAGGCTGTAAACATCCCCTGTTACAGACGCCCCGCGATAACTTCCTGAACACCTGCTACGTTTACCTCTTATAAGCTTGTCATCATCCCTTCATCCCACCTGCTTAGGCTGAAGGCGATACCTACAAAGGCAAAATGAGCAAAGAGGACGCAGGGCAATGGACGAATACCAGGAAGAACTACTCGAAACCCAAGCTTACGAACTGGACACCCCGGAACCGGCCGACGACGCCACCGAACTCTAGCCCGGCTGCCGCTGGCTGCGGCGGAACTCCCCCGGCGTGAGGCCCGTCCAGCGCTTGAATGCGCGCTGGAAGGCCTCGGCCGAAGCAAACCCCAACAGATAGGCAATCTCGCCAAAGGCCAGCGCCGTGTCACGGATGTAGGTCTCGGCCAGGTCGCGCCGGGTTTCGTTGAGCAGGTCGCGAAAACGCGTGCCTTCCTCGGCGAGCTTGCGGCGCAAGGTCCAGCTTGGCAGCTGCAAGTGCAGCGCCACTTCTTCCAGGTTCGGTTCACGGCCGCCATTGAGCAGCGGGCCCAGCAGGTGAGTAATGCGCTCACCCAGGCTGCGCACCCGCGTGCGCTGCAGCAACTCTGCTTCGCACAGCTGCAACAGGTGCTGCCAGGTACTCGGGCAATGCCCGGGGTTGGCCAGTTGCAAGGTGGCGCGGCTCAGGCGCAGCTGATTGCCGTCGGTGGCGAACTGCACAGGTGTGCTGCAGAGCGGTTGATAGCGCGCGGCATAGGAGGGCGCGGCAAACTCGATCTCCAGGCGTTCGGCCTGCACCGGGGTGCCGGCAAGCTCGGCCAATTGGGCCAGCCACCCGGCCAGCAGTGAGTCGACCACAAAGCGGTTGTAGTCGTTATACGGGCTGATGGAGTAGAAACGCAGCCAGGCGCCCTGGTCATCTTCCTGAAAGCTGGAATGGCCACGGTAGTTGGCCGCGTAAAGCGGCTCGAAACGCAGCAGGGTGCGCGCGGCCTCGCCGAGAGTGGGGGCCTGGGCCGCAGTGACCCCGGCCAGACCTGTATGTGCCAACCGGCTCAGGCGCCCTATGCGCAGACCTAAAGCGGCCTCACCGCTCATTTCGATAGCGGCGTGGCCCAGGTGCATGTAGCGGGGGATGGACAGGCGTGCGCCGGCCTCGCTCAGGCGTGTCGTGTCCAGGCCGTAGCGCCGCAGCAATGGTTCAGGGTCGTGGCCCAGTTCGCGCAGGGCTTCGCTCAAAGGCTGGACAAAACCAACCGACAGTTCGCCCAGGCGCACGCGGGGGCGGGCCATGGGCTTACAGCCACACATTCAGCAGGCGGGCACCCGGGCTGGGGGGGGCGGCGAGCAACGCTCCCGACTGGTGAGCAAAGCCTTGGCCATCGCTGCCCTGTTCCCAGAACTGCCCGCGCATGAACACGCTCATGCTGCTGATGCCGGCTCCAGCCACTTCGGTCAGGCGTTGCCAGGCCGCCTGTTCACTGACTTCGCCGCGCTGCAAGGCCAGCCCGGCGCTGGCATCCTGGTGGCGATTTCCCCGCCAGGGTGCTTGCCAGCTGCCCTTGCCACTGAGAAACGCCGGGTTGGCGACCAGTTGTACGGCTTGTTCAGTCAGTTGCTGGTGGTTGTCCGGGTACCAGCTGTCACTGCCCACCAGCACCCCCAGGCGCCCGGCCGGGGTCTGCACGACCTGCAGCGGGTGCTGGCGGCCGTCGTGGATGTAGCGGCGCATTTCACTGTCGGGATATTGCTGACGCTGCGGCTCGCCCAGCAGCGAGCCATCGCCGGCAAACACCACACTGCTGTTGAACAGTGGGCCACGGCCGGCATGCAGCACGCCCTGTTTCACATAGGGTTCGGGCAGCACGATCGAGCCGGCCACCAGGGTGACGCCAAATTCCTTTGCCAGGCTGCCAAACAGTTGCTGGTAGTCTGTGGCCATCTGTTCGGCCTTCATGCGCAAGTGCGCATCGGCACGCCAGTCGTCGCCCTCAGCGCCAAGAACCGCGAGGCCATAGCGAAGCGGGTTGCTCAGTTCCAGCCATTGCAGGGCCTCGCGGCTGTGGCTGACCTGGTACAGCTCGTTCTTCTCACCACGCGCCCACAGCCAGGTACCGATATGCTCCGGCAGTACCACCACGGTGCGCGGCCCCACCAGCCCCTGGGCACGGGCTTGCTCCAGATAAGCGGCGAGCTTGCGGTGCAAGCGCTGCAAGTTCTGATAGTCGCCTGGGAACAGCAGTGGTTCGACACCGAGCAGGTTGCCGTGCTCGCCCGGTACGCCATGGTTAAGCGCCAGTTCGATGCGCAGGTCGGACAGGTAGTGGCCTTCCGGGCGCTGTTGGGTCCAGAAACCGTAGCCGCAGACGGCGGCGATCATCACCAGCGCCAGGGCGCTTGCCAGGAGTTTTCGCATCAAGCGTGGGTATTCGCTAAAAGTGGAGTGGCCATGCGGAGCGATGAAGCCGCAATCTCGCGCCTTTTGATCGGTCTGAGCAGCGCACTGCATTGATCCATGCACAATCGACTTTTGATCATACCAAAGGAATGGCGATGGGCGTGCAACGAACCCCGGGCGTTGAGGCCCGGGGTTGTGTAGGCAAGGTCAGGCGGCCAGCGTCGCCAGGGCGAGGCGTTTGTCCTGGATGCAGAACTTTTCGAGCAACTTGAGCGAGCCACCGAATATCAGCGCACCGGAGTAGGTGATGTCGGTCAGGACAAAGGCATCCGGTTCACTGAATGGCCATTTGACCTGGTTCGCCGCCACTTTGACCATGGGCGCTATGGACGGAATGTTGTTGGTTACCCCACCCGCCACCACGCGCTCGATGATCACGTGGATGACGATGCTGACAATGGCCACCACCAACGCTGCGATGATGCCGACGATCAACGCCATCACCTTGCCGCCCACACCACCAGCCACCGCAGTGGCCACGGCGGCAATCGCGCCTAGAATGGCTTCGGTGACGACCACCCAGGTGGCGATGTCTGTCGTGTTTTGGACATCCGGGTCTCCGACCATGGCATATACCATCACCTGTTCGCCCTTGTCGTTGACGCCCAGTTGTAGCGTCTGCTTGGTGACGATGCGGGTATAGGCCACGATACCGGGTGAGATGTCGGTGCGTACCTTGCATTCGGTACGGATATAAGACTCGTCGAAGTTGATATCGAACTTTTCGGCCACGGGATGATAGGTGATGGCCCCAAACTTGACGCTGTCGAGCTTCAGGTCGTTGGCAGTGATGGATGTGCCCGCCGCATCCAGGGTGAAGTTGGCCTCGGTGGTACCCTCGAAGATGAACGGCAATGCCGCCAGCAACTGGTACTTGACGAAGATCTCCCGGCTGATGAGGAAGTTGGCATTGTTGTCCGCAGCCAGCATCACGGCAGGCAACTGGTTCGGCAACCCCGTGGAGTCACGCTCGTTGGTCATGGCCAGCACCCCGAAGATGCTGCTTTCCTCACTGTTCTTGTCGGTATAGGCATAGCTCATGGAGGTGGCCCGCAGCCATTTGAATTCCTCGCTTTCCTTGCCCATGTTGTTGATCAGTACGGTACTGAACAGGGTGTCGAACTTCTTCAGGTTCTCGGGCTGGTTCAGCCAGTCTTCGAGTACGCCGCGCATCACGCTCTGGTCAATGCCGCTCAAGACGTTGTTCGGGTCCCTCAGGGCAATCACCGCAGCGATCGGGTCATCCGGGTCCGTTGCCTGGGTGTTGACTTGCAGTTCATACGTGCCGTCTGAAGCCGATACTGGATTGGGCGCCGGGAAGTAGCTGAGCTTGACGTAGACATCCGCAGACATCCCCTGGACCTGGTAGGTTTTGCCGTTCAGGCCTTTGTATGTCCCTGAGCCGAAGGGGATGCGTACCTTGACGTTGCGTCCGTCGCCGCCGGTGGTAATCGACCAGGCGTCGAAGTCTGCCTTGAGCGAGAAGCTGTCGACCCCGGCGTCGATGTTGGCGGGGTAGGTTTTTTCCAGGGCGATGCGCTGGTTGAGCGCAGAGACCCGGCAGATGCTCACGGTATCCCAGCCATTGGTCGTGACCGTACTGGCCAGCGTTCCGGCATTGGTCAGTAGCTGCGCGGCGCGCAAGGTGTCTTCGGAACTGTGTACAAGCGCCGCGTTGCGGTACAGCGGCGATTCGCGCAGGGTCTGGCGCGCGGTTTCATTGAGGTGATCGAGGCGTAGCGAGATGGGCTGGGCAAACCCGGCCAGCATGACCTTGCTTTCATTGCTCATGATACGGCTCCTTGTGTTGGTGGGGTCACACGTAGTTGATGACAAGGGCCTCGGCGAGGTAGCTCGACGAAGCGGTATGCGTGTCGTTGCTCCAGGACACGCAATCGATGGTGTCGGCCTTGACCGAGCCGCCACGCGCCGCGATGGCGCTGATCAGGTCATCGGAGATCACAGCAGTGACGATGTGGGTGATCAGGCTGACGATGGGCGAGAGCCAGGCCAGGTACCAGGGAATATGCACTTCCTTTCTGAAGTCGGACGACTGCTTGACGAAGGTGATGGTGTTGCCATCGAGCACCAGCTTCATCCTCAGCCAGCCGTTCCACTTCATGTCGATGCCTGCGTGCAGGTCGCAGTCGCCCTGATAGTCGACGGTGATGAAGTCACCGAGCATTCGTGCAGGGTTGCAGCCGGCGAAGACAACGGGGGTGTACCAGATCGCCCCTGATTTGATGGCCTTCATACGCAAGGTCGGTATGTTGACCATTTGCGTATTGTCGACGCGGTAGTCCTGCGCCGTGGCGCCCTGGTAAAGCTGAAGCAGCCCGGGCAGTACCAGGTGCTCCAGTACCAGGCGTGGAGACAGCACGTAGCTCGACTGCCCACCCTGGCTGATGCCTGACACATCGATATCCAGTGGCAGCTCACTGATGTCGCGCTCGGTACATACGGCCATGATCGCCAGGAAACCCGAATCGAGGTAGGCATAGGTGCATTTGCGTGGTCTGGCCCATTCCGGGGCGGTGGCTTTGCTGAAGTTGATGGTCGCGAAGGTGTGGGTGAACTGTAGGGGATGCTCGACCAGGTAGTTGCAAATACAGTCCAGCACCACGGTGGCTAAAGGGCCTAGCGAGCCGTCGGGGTCTTGCAGGGTGATGCCGCGTAGCCAGCCACCTTCGTTGTTCTGCAGGGGTTGAGTGGCTCCAGCCTTGCGCAGGAAGGCCGACTTCAACTGCATCTGGCCGTCGCCTTGTGGCAACAGCGACAGGGTGACCTCGATGATGGCAACCGCGCCGGCCAGCGAGCGGCTGGTGCCACTGGCCTCGAAAAAGCCTGAGCGTATAGGCATGCGCAGGCGCAGCAAGCGACCGCCGCCACCGTTGACGACCGACCAGCAGTCGAACACCCCGTGGCAGGCGTAGCCTTCATCCGAGGTATAGGAAAATTCGTGGTCGAGGCTGTTCCAGCTGGCTGCCAGGTCACTGTTCACGCTGTCCTGGCGAACGATGCTGATGGTGTCCCATCCTTTTGTCAGCATGAGCGAACCCTCCGGGCGCACTGATAGACGCCGCGTTCCATGGGTGGATGATCAAACGTGCTTGAAGAGTCTGGCAGAGCCGCGTTGTCTGGCAAATGCGCGGGGAGACTGTTTGGCGATCAAGCCAGGCGAACCTTATAGCGCTGAAGATCTGGAACCTTCCCGACAGGTGCTGACTCTGCTGTTCATCATGATCATTAACTTGTCAGTTTTGATCATTGAGGCAATTCAAACGGCTGTTTAATGTCGCAAGCAGACAAACGACGGGGCCCGCCACCCAGTGAGGTGCCCGCATTCCGTGATCACGCCATCAGGGGACCTTTCCATGGCCGCCGACCGCTACCCGCACCTGCTTGCCCCGCTGGACCTGGGCTTTACCACCTTGCGCAACCGCACCCTGATGGGCTCGATGCACACCGGCCTCGAAGAACGCCCCGGCGGCTTCGAGCGCATGGCTGCATACTTTGCCGAGCGCGCCCTCGGTGGCGTTGGCCTGATGGTCACTGGCGGCATTGCGCCCAATGATGAAGGTGGGGTGTATTCCGGTGCGGCAAAGCTCAGCACCGAGGAAGAGGCCGACAAGCACCGCATCGTCACCGAGGCGGTGCACGCCGCCGGTGGCAAGATCTGCCTGCAGATCCTGCATGCCGGGCGCTACGCCTACAGCCCACGCCAGGTGGCACCTAGCGCGATCCAGGCGCCGATCAACCCGTTCAAGCCCAAGGCGCTGGACGAGGAGGGAATCGAGAAGCAAATTGCCGATTTCGTCAATTGTGCCGTGCTGGCCCAGCGTGCCGGTTACGACGGTGTCGAGATCATGGGGTCGGAAGGTTACTTCATCAACCAGTTCCTCGCCGCGCACACCAACCATCGCACCGACCGCTGGGGTGGCAGTTATGAAAACCGCATGCGCCTGGCAGTGGAAATCGTCAGCCGGGTGCGTGGCGCGGTAGGGCCGAACTTCATCATCATCTTCCGCCTGTCGATGCTCGACCTGGTCGAGGGGGGCAGCACCTGGGACGAGATCGAGCTGCTGGCCAAGGCCATCGAGCAGGCCGGCGCTACCTTGATCAACACCGGAATCGGTTGGCACGAGGCGCGCATCCCGACCATCGCCACCAAAGTGCCGCGTGCGGCCTTCAGCAAAGTCACCGCCAAGTTGCGCGGCGTGGTGAGCATTCCGCTGATCACCACCAATCGCATCAACACCCCGGAAGTGGCCGAGGCGGTGCTGGCCGAGGGCGATGCCGACATGGTCTCGATGGCCCGACCGTTCCTCGCCGACCCAGACTTCGTCAACAAGGCCGCTGCCGGTCGCGCGGATGAAATCAACACCTGCATCGGCTGCAACCAGGCCTGCCTGGACCACACCTTCGGCGGCAAACTGACCAGTTGCCTGGTCAACCCGCGTGCCTGCCACGAGACCGAACTCAACTACCTGCCTGTACGCACGGTGAAGCGCATTGCCGTGGTAGGCGCCGGCCCGGCTGGCCTGGCGGCGGCCACCGTGGCGGCCGAGCGGGGCCACGCGGTGACCCTGTTTGACGCCGCCAGTGAGATCGGTGGCCAGTTCAACGTGGCCAAGCGGGTGCCGGGCAAGGAAGAATTCTTTGAAACGCTGCGTTACTTCCGCAACAAGGTCAGAAGCACGGGCGTCGACCTACGCCTGAATACCCGCGTCGATGTGCAGGCACTGGTGGATGGCGGCTTTGATGAAATCATCCTGGCTACCGGCATCGCCCCGCGTACCCCGGCCATTGCGGGCGTGGAGCATGCCAAGGTGCTCAGCTACCTGGACGTGCTGCTCGAGCGCAAGCCGGTGGGCAAGTCGGTGGCCGTGATTGGCGCGGGAGGTATCGGCTTCGATGTGTCCGAGTACCTGGTGCATCAGGGCGTGGCCACCAGTCAGGATCGAGGGGCATTCTGGAAAGAGTGGGGCATCGATACCCAGCTTCAGGCGCGAGGTGGCGTGGCCGGGATCAAGGCCGAGCCGCACGCCCCGGCACGGCAGGTGTACCTGCTGCAGCGCAAGAAATCCAAGGTGGGTGACGGGCTCGGCAAAACGACTGGCTGGATTCACCGCACCGGGTTGAAAAACAAAGGGGTGCAGATGCTCAACAGCGTCGAGTACATGGGTATCGACGATGCTGGCTTGCACATTCGTGTGGACGGCGGCGAGCCGCAGGTGCTGGCGGTGGATAACGTGGTGATCTGTGCCGGGCAAGATCCGCTGCGCGAGCTGCAGGAAGGGCTGGCGGCGGCGGGGCAGTCGGTGCACCTGATCGGCGGCGCGGATGTGGCGGCCGAGCTGGATGCCAAACGGGCGATCAACCAAGGCTCGCGGTTGGCGGCCGAACTCTGAGGGCGTCGGGGCTGCGTGAGCCCGATACCTGCACGGTAACCGGTGGGAGCGGGCATGCCCGCGAATTCGATGGCGGTGGCAACGGTGAACGGCGGGTGGAGATTGACCAGCAGGCCCGGCCCTTTCGCGGGTGAACCCGCTCCTGCGACGGTCTGTACCGGGCCGTCGATGCCTGTGTCGAACCACTGATGCGCGTCCACCCTGGCACTGTAATGCCCTGGCGGGGCGAGTTCATCGATTACAAGCGCTTGCGGGATTACCCTGTAAACTGCGATCCATGCATGTATTCGACCTCCCCCAAGCCCCGCTGCAATTTCTGGACTTACCCTGGCTGAATCAAGCCCAGGTCCAGGCCGCCATTCTGCGCCTGGACCTGATCGACCCGCTGATCAGCGGCAACAAGTGGTTCAAACTACGCCACCACCTGCAACAGGCTGGCGCCAGCAATGCCCCAGGCCTGATCAGCCTCGGCGGCAACCATTCCAACCACCTGCACGCCTTGGCCGCTGCCGGCAAGCGTTTCGGCTTCGCCACCGTCGGCCTGTTACGCGGCCATGCCCAGGACACGCCAACCGTGCGTGACCTGCAGGCGCTGGGCATGGAACTGCATTGGCTAGGCTACGGCGGCTACCGTGCACGCAACGAACCCGGCTTCTGGGAACCTTGGCAAGCGCGCTATCCAGGCTGGCACTGCATCCCCGAAGGGGGCGGCGGGCTGGCCGGTGCGCAGGGCTGCGCACTGATCATGCAGCAGGCGCGCGCGCAGATCGCGGGATTGGGCTGGTCAGACCATGATGCCTGGTGGCTGGCTGCTGGAACGGGGACTACCTTGGCCGGCCTTGTACTGGCCGAGGCGGGTGCACATGCCGTACATGGTGCGCTGGCAGTGCCCAGGGATCATGGGTTGCCAGAGACGGTGGCAGCACTGGCCGGCACGCACGGCTACCAGCTACACGACGCCTGCCGTGGCGGTTTCGGAAAATTCGACGATGAGCTACTGACTTTCATCGCTGACTGCGAGCAGCGCACTGGCGTGCCGCTCGAAGCCCTCTATACCGGCAAGGCTCTGCTGGCCTTGCGTGATCAGGTTGCTGCCGGGTTGTTCAAGCCCGGCAGCCGCCTGATCTTCGTGCACACGGGTGGCCTGCAGGGCCGACGCGGTTACTTGTAGGGCAGCATGCGCAACAGCGTGTTGTCGCGCTGCACATAGTGGTGGTAAAGCCCGGCCAGTGCATGCAGGCCGATCAGCCAGTAGCCCCAGCTGCCAATACGCTCATGCCACCCTTTGATGAACTTGGCCTGGTCCGGGTTCGGGCCGATCAGATGTGGCAGCTCCAGGCCGAAGAATGGCACCGGTTTGTCGGCGGCGCTGAGGATCAACCAACCGGCCAGCGGCAGACCGATCATCATCAGGTACAGCGCCAGGTGCATCAGGTGCCCAAGGCCGGTCTGCCAGGCCGGCGGTTTTGGCACGATGGGCGGAGTCGGGCGGCTCAGGCGCATGGCCAGGCGCAGCCAGACCAGCACGAACACGCTGAGCCCCAGCATGAAGTGCAGGTCCTTCATCAGGTTGCGTTCGGCGCTGTCCTTGGGGAACAGGCCACGCAGTTCGATAAGGGCATAGACAGCAGCCAGCAGCACCAGCATCAGCCAATGCAGGGCGATGGACAGGCGCGCGTAATGGGTCGCGGGGTTGGATGAAACCATGATCGGTCCTCGTCATCAGGTCGGGAAGGCGCTCTTGCTGGCGCTCAGGTGCCATTGTAATGGTTACCAGAAACGAATCTTTGCGCTGGGTCTGTGAAAATTGTGTTGCCAGCCACCGGCCCCTTCGCGGGCACGCCCGCTCCCACAGGTATGGACTGCCCCAAGAAGTTGGACACCAATCCACCCCTTGGGGGGCAGTCCAGGTACTGCACAGGCTTCAAAGACTGTGCAGTACCTGTGGGAGCGGGCGTGCCCGCGAAGGCGCCGGAACAGGTGACATCAGTTACCGGGCAGATACGGCCAGTCATCAGCCACAAGAAACACCCGCTCCACCTCCTGCCAGGCGCCATCGGACTCCTGCTCCAGTCGCACCAGCAACTGCGCCGGTGCCTGCTGCTCCAGCATATGCAACCAGGCTGCAAACTGTTCCGCCAGCCAGCATTCGCCTGCCTCGAACCGCGCAGGTGCCAGCCAGGCATGCCGTTGCAGCGGCTGCCACCGTTCACCTTCAGCCAGCACCCAGTCCTGCCGTCGCACCCAGCGCCCGTGCAAATGCTGCGGGTTGGCGCCGGTGGGTGGCTTGGCATGGCCCGGCCACGGGTAGAAAAGATAGCCGCCCAGCCACACATGTGCCTGTACCTGCTCAATCCCCAGCTTGGCCAGCATCTCGCGGCTGTGCGCGCCCTTGGACATGGGCAACTGGTGCCCTGCCAGGTGTGCAAGCTTGGTCCCCAGCCGATCATGGCAACCAGGCCCCAGCCAGGCATGCGGGTCGTGCCCGGCGTCTTCCGGGCCCAGATACAGCTTGATCGCCAGTTCCAGGTGGTGCACGCCGTCGCGGTCGCGCAGCACCACGTCGAGCTCGCCCAACGTGCGCCCGCCGTCGCGAATCGCCAGGTTGGCGGCCAGCAGTTCGATGCCTGGCGCCTGGCTCAGGGCAAATTGCCACAGGCGTTCGTAGTAATGCCCCAGGCGCCGGCTGCCCAATTGCGCCAGCCACTCGCGCAACGGTCGGTCATCGGCATCCAGGGCCCGCAACCACCGTTCAAGGCGTTGCGGCTCCTGCGCCCACAGGCTGCCCGCCAGCGGGTGTCGCTGGGGGCAGGGCGGGGCGCTGAGCAGGGGCGGCGACAACAGGGCCCATGCCAGGTCACGCACGGTGGAGTGCTGCAATTGTCGGGGCAGGTCGTGGAGCTGGGCGAATGGCGTCATCCTGCGAGCATAGCCGGTTTGCCGCTGCCCGGTGGTTTCGCCCATAATCGGCGCATCGTCACCCGCCGCAGAGCCTCGCAGGAGCCCCATGGAGCAATTTCGCAATATCGGTATCATCGGTCGCCTTGGCAGCTCGCAGGTGCTCGACACCATTCGCCGACTGAAAAAATTCCTCCTCGATCGCCACCTGCACGTGATCCTCGAGGACACCATTGCCGAAGTGCTACCCGGCCATGGCTTGCAAACGTCCACCCGCAAGCTGCTGGGCGAGGTCTGCGACCTGGTCATCGTGGTTGGCGGCGACGGCAGCCTGCTGGGCGCTGCCCGCGCGCTGGCCCGGCACAACATTCCGGTGCTGGGTATCAACCGTGGCAACCTGGGTTTTCTCACCGACATCCGCCCCGACGAGCTGGAACAGAAGGTCGCCGAAGTGCTCGACGGCCACTACCTGGTGGAAAACCGCTTCCTGCTGCAGGCCGAGGTGCGCCGCCACCACGAGGCCATCGGCCAGGGCGATGCGCTGAACGACGTGGTGCTGCACCCTGGCAAGTCCACGCGCATGATCGAGTTCGAGATCTACATCGACGGCCAGTTCGTCTGCAGCCAGAAGGCCGATGGCCTGATCGTCGCCACCCCCACCGGCTCCACCGCCTATGCGCTGTCGGCCGGTGGCCCGATCATGCACCCCAAGCTCGATGCCATCGTCATAGTGCCGATGTACCCGCACACCTTGTCGGGCCGGCCGATCGTGGTCGACGGCAACAGCGAGCTGAAGATCGTGGTGTCCAAGGACCTGCAGATCTACCCGCAGGTGTCCTGTGACGGCCAGAACCACTTCACCTGTGCCCCCGGCGACACCATCACGGTCAGCAAGAAGCCGCAGAAACTGCGCCTGATCCACCCGCTGGACCACAATTACTACGAGGTCTGCCGCACCAAGCTGGGTTGGGGCAGCCGCCTGGGGAGCAGTGACGACTGATGCTCGATCCGGCGCGAAGTTTTGACATCATCGGCGACGTGCACGGCTGTGCGCTGACCCTTGAACGCCTGCTCGACGCCCTCGGATACAAGCGCGTGGCCGGCGTGTGGCGCCACCCGCGACGTCAGGCGTTGTTCCTTGGCGATATCGTCGACCGCGGGCCACGCATTCGTGAGGCGCTGCACATCGTCCACGACATGGTCGAAGCCGGCCAGGCGTTCTGCATCATGGGCAACCACGAATACAACGCCCTGGGCTGGGTCACCCCGGCGCTGCCTGGCAGCGGCAAGGCCTATGTACGCGAACATACGCCGCGGCATGCCCGGCTGATTGACGAAACCCTCACCCAGTTTGCCCAGCACCCTGGCGACTGGCACGATTTCGTCAACTGGTTCTACCAGTTGCCGCTGTTCGTCGACGCTGGCCGCTTCCGTCTGGTGCACGCCTGCTGGGACCCGCGGCTGATCGAGCCGCTGCGCCAGCAATACCCCAACGGACGCATCGATGAACATTTCATCCAGGCCTCGGCCGTGAGTGGCAGTTTTGCCGACACGGTGTGCAACCGCCTGTTGCGCGGTACCGACATGCGCCTGCCGGACGGGCTGACGCTGACCGGCGGCGACGGCCTGACCCGCGCGTTCTTCCGCACCAAGTTCTGGGAAGAAGACCCGAAAACCTACGGTGACATCGTGTTCCAGCCCGATGCCTTGCCCGAAGACGTGGCCAGCACCCCGCTCAGCCACAGCCAGAAGAACGCCTTGCTGCGTTATGACGAAGACCAGCCGATGCTGTTCGTCGGGCATTACTGGCGCAGCGGTCGCCCGGCACCGATCCGCGCCAACCTGGCCTGCCTGGACTATAGCGCCGTGCTCTACGGCAAGCTGGTCGCTTACCGGCTGGATGATGAAACCCGTATCGACCCACACAAGTTCGTTTGGGTCGACGTCGACCGCCCACAGGCCAACCAATGAACATTATCGAAGTGATGCGCCTGCCGCTGTCGGTCGACCTCAGCGGCTTCGTCCACCTGTTGCAACGCCTGCAGGTGCCGCACCGGGTCAGCGAGGAGGGTGATGCCCAGGTCCTCTGGGCCCCCGACACCTTGGCCGAAGATGTGCTGCAGCTCTACCAGCGCTACCCGGACGGCAACGCCGACCTGCCGGCCAGCGCCGACCCTGTAGGGGCGGGTTCACCCGCGAATGCCCCCGCACAGCCTTCCCTGGCAGCCCAGGCCAAGGCCTGCAAAATCACCACCCTCACCCTGCTGCTGTGCTTCATCGTCGCCGGCCTTACGGGGCTTGGTGACAACTTCACCACCATCAGCTGGTTCACCTTCCTCGACTTCCGTGTCCAGGGCGACTACCTGTACTTCACCTCGCTGGCGCAAACCCTCGACCAAGGCCAGTGGTGGCGACTGGTGTCGCCCATGCTGCTGCATTTCGGCGTGCTGCACCTGGCCATGAACAGCCTGTGGTACTGGGAACTGGGCAAACGCATCGAACTGCGCCAGGGCCCGTGGGCGTTGCTGGGCCTGACCCTGCTGTTCAGCCTGGTGTCCAACCTGGCCCAGCACTACACCAGCGGGCCAAGCCTGTTTGGTGGCCTCTCCGGCGTGCTGTATGGCCTGCTCGGGCACATCTGGCTGTACCAGTGGCTGGCGCCCGACCGTTACTTCAACCTGCCCAAGGGCGTGCTGGTGATGATGCTGATCTGGCTGGTGGTGTGCCTGACCGGTGTGGTCGGCACCCTCGGTCTTGGCCAGATCGCCAATGCCGCCCACGTCGGCGGGCTGCTCATCGGATGCCTGACCGGGCTCTTGGGTGGGGCGCTGGCCCGGCGTAAACTGTCGGCTTGAATCAGGAGACACTATGTCCACTTTCGCGCAAATGATTGAAAACATCACCCCGGAAATCTACCAGAGCCTGAAACTGGCAGTGGAAATCGGCAAATGGTCGGATGGCCGCAAGCTCACGGCCGAGCAGAAAGAACTGTCGCTGCAGGCGGTCATCGCCTGGGAGATGAAGAACCTGCCCGAAGACCAGCGCACCGGCTACATGGGCCCACAGGAATGTGCGTCGAAGTCCGCGCCCATCGCCAACATTCTGTTCAAGTCGGACTCGGTACATTGATCGAACTCGCTCGTGGCTCGCTGAGCAAAATGGCCGTCAGCCTGCAGGCACCGGTGGTGCAGTACAGCTTCCGCCTGGATGACACGCAGGTGCCGGTCAACCCCATGATCGGCCAGCGCCTGCGCCTGGAATACCTCGGCGCCATTCATTGCAGCCATTGCGGCAAGCGCACCAAGACCAGCTTCAGCCAGGGTTACTGCTACCCGTGCATGACCAAGCTGGCCCAGTGCGATGTGTGCATCATGGCCCCGGAAAAATGCCACTACGACGCCGGCACCTGCCGGGAGCCGTCGTGGGGCGAACAGTTCTGCATGACCGACCACATCGTGTACCTGGCCAATTCGTCTGGGATCAAGGTCGGCATCACCCGTGCCACCCAGCTGCCCACCCGCTGGCTCGACCAGGGCGCCAGTCAGGCATTGCCGATCATGCGCGTGGCCACCCGGCAGCAATCGGGCCTGGTCGAAGACGTGTTGCGCAGCCAGGTGCCGGACCGTACCAACTGGCGCGCGCTGCTCAAGGGCGATGCCGAGGTGCTCGACCTGCCGGCCATCCGCGAGCAGGTCTTCGAAGCCTGCGCCGACGGCCTGCGCGAGCTGCAGGGGCGCTTCGGCCTGCAGGCGATCCAGCCGCTGCCGGACGCCGAAGTGGTGCAGATGAACTACCCGGTCGAGGCGTACCCCAAGAAGATTGTCAGCTTCAACCTCGACAAGGACCCGGTGGCCGAGGGCACGCTGCTGGGCATCAAGGGCCAGTACCTGATCTTCGACACCGGTGTGATCAATATTCGCAAGTACACGGCCTACCAGTTGGCCGTGCTCCAGTAAAAAGGACCTGCACATGCGTACCGAACAACCGCAAGTGATCTACCTCAAGGATTACCAGGCGCCCGAGTACCTGATCGACGAGACGCACCTGACCTTCGAGCTGTTCGAGGACCACACGCTGGTTCACGCGCAACTGGTCATGCGCCGCAATCCGGCACGCGGTGCCGGCCTGCCGCCACTGGAACTCGATGGCCAGCAGTTGGAACTGCTGCGCGCCTCGCTGGATGACCAGGAACTGCAGCCAGGCGACTACCAGCTCGGCGCCGACAGCCTGACCGTACAGCCCAAGGCCGAGCGCTTCACCCTGGACACCAGCGTGAAAATCCACCCGGAAAGCAACACCGCCCTGGAAGGCCTGTACAAGTCGGGCAAGATGTTCTGCACCCAGTGCGAGGCCGAGGGCTTCCGCAAGATCACCTACTACCTCGACCGCCCGGACGTGATGAGCACCTTCACCACCACGGTCATCGCCGAGCAGCATCGCTACCCGGTATTGCTGTCGAACGGCAACCCGATCGGCAGCGGGCCGGCCGAAGACGGCCGCCACTGGGCGACCTGGGAAGACCCGTTCATGAAGCCGGCCTACCTGTTCGCCCTGGTGGCCGGTGACCTGTGGTGCGTTGAAGACAGCTTCACCCGTCAGTCCGGCCGTGATGTGACCCTGCGCATCTACGTCGAACCCGAGAACATCGACAAGTGCGACCACGCCATGGTCAGCCTGAAAAAGTCCATGCGCTGGGACGAAGAAGTCTATGGCCGTGAGTACGACCTGGACATCTTCATGATTGTTGCGGTCAACGACTTCAACATGGGCGCCATGGAAAACAAGGGCCTGAACATCTTCAACTCCAGCTGTGTACTGGCCCGTGCCGAAACCGCCACCGATGCTGCGCACCAGCGCGTCGAAGGCGTGGTCGCCCACGAGTACTTCCACAACTGGTCGGGTAACCGTGTCACCTGCCGTGACTGGTTCCAGCTGTCGCTGAAGGAAGGCTTCACGGTGTTCCGCGATGCCGAGTTCAGTGCCGACATGAACTCGCGCACGGTCAAGCGCATCGAGGACGTCGCCTACCTGCGCACCCACCAGTTCGCCGAAGACGCCGGCCCCATGGCCCACCCGGTGCGCCCGGACAGCTTCATCGAAATATCCAACTTCTACACCCTGACCGTCTACGAGAAGGGCGCCGAAGTGGTGCGCATGGTCCGTACCCTGCTGGGTAGCGAAGGCTTCCGCAAAGGCAGCGACCTGTACTTTGAACGTCATGACGGCCAGGCGGTAACCACCGACGACTTCATCAAGGCCATGGAGGACGCCAACGGCGTCGATTTCACCCAGTTCAAGCGCTGGTACAGCCAGGCTGGCACTCCGCGCCTGGAGGTCAGCGAGGCGTATGACGACGCCGCGCAGACCTACAGCCTGACGTTCCGCCAGAGCTGCCCGCAGACCCCGGACAAGACCGAGAAACTGCCGTTCGTGATCCCGGTGGAGCTGGGCCTGCTGGATGCCGCCGGCAACGACCTGCCGCTGCAACTGGTCGGTGAAGCGGCTGGGCAAGGGACCAGCCGCGTGCTGTCGGTGACCGAGGCCGAGCAAACCTTCACCTTCCAGGGTATCCAGGCCAAGCCGCTGCCGTCGCTGCTGCGTGGCTTCAGCGCCCCGGTGAAGCTGAGCTTCCCGTATGACCGCGACCAGCTGATGTTCCTGATGCAGCACGACAGCGATGGCTTCAACCGCTGGGAAGCGGGCCAGCAGCTGTCGGTGCAGGTACTGCAGGAGCTGATCGGCCAGCATCAACGCGGCGAAGCCCTGAAGCTCGACCAGCGCCTGATTACTGCCCTGGGGACTGTGCTGGGCAATGCATCGCTGGACCCGGCCATGGTGGCCGAAATGCTCTCGCTGCCAGGTGAGGCGTACCTTACCGAGATCAGCCAGGTGGCCGACGTCGACGCCATCCACGCCGCCCGCGAGTTCGCACGCCAGCAGATCGCCGAACACCTGTTCGACGCCCTGTGGGCGCGTTACCAGGCCAACCGTGAGGTGTCGCGCAGCACTGCCTATGCGGCCGAGGCCAAGCACTTTGCCCGCCGCAGCCTGCAGAACATTGCCCTGTCGTACTTGATGCAGAGTGGCAAGCAACAGGTGCTGGAGGCGACCCTGGAGCAGTTCGAGCACTGCGACAACATGACCGAGCGCCTTACCGCGCTGGCGGTACTGGTCAACTCGCCGTTCGAGGCCGAGCGCGCGAAAGCGCTGGAGGCGTTTGCCGAGCACTTCAAGGACAACCCGTTGGTCATGGATCAATGGTTCAGCGTGCAGGCTGCCAGCACGCTGCCGGGCGGGCTGGCGCGGGTCAAGGCATTGATGCAGCACCCGGCCTTCACCCTGAAGAACCCGAACAAGGTGCGTGCGCTGATCGGTGCCTTTGCCGGGCAGAACCTGGTCAACTTCCATGCTGCCGATGGCTCCGGGTATCGTTTCCTGGCGGACCTGGTGATCGAGCTGAATGCACTGAATCCGCAGATTGCATCGCGGCAACTGGCGCCGCTGACCCGCTGGCGCAAGTATGACGATGCGCGTCAGGCCCTCATGAAGGGCGAACTGGAGCGGATTCTGGCGTCTGGCGAGCTGTCCAGTGATGTGTATGAAGTTGTGAGCAAGAGTCTGGCGTAATTCTTGTGAATTGGGGCCGCCCAGCGGCCCCGGCTTTCCCCGGCCGACAACAAAACATAACACCCCGCCCGTTGTACTCCCGCAAACATCCCCGCTACGATCTCCTCAAGCTATTGCAGGCCTCTAGATCAGGCTTTTTGCAAAGCCTGCAATGCATTGACCCACCAAAAAGAACACAACAAGGGGGCAGTCATGAGGGAACAGTTACGTACGCCAGCCAGGCGTGGTGCCTGGCCATGGGCAGCCAGCGCGATGCTGGCACTGGCATTGGGGGTGTGGGCCGACAGCGCCCAGGCCGCGGCAGCCGACGAATACTCCACCGAATCGGCCAAGGCCAGTGAAAGCCTGTTGATCGACACCACCCATGCCGGCAAGCGCCTGGTGGTGGTCGGTGATCGCGGCCACATTCTGTTCTCCGACGACCAGGGCAGCACCTGGACCCAGGCCCGGGTACCCACCCGGCAATTGCTCACTGCCGTGTTTTTCCTCGACGACAAGCGTGGCTGGGCCGTCGGCCATGACGCGCAGATCCTCACCAGCAGCGACGGCGGCGCTACCTGGAGCAAGCAGTTCGAAGACCTCGCCCGTGAAGCGCCCTTGCTCGATGTGACCTTCCTCGACGCCCAGCACGGCTTTGCCGTGGGGGCCTATGGCGCCTTGCTGGAAACCACCGATGGCGGGCAGCACTGGCAGGACGTGGCCGAGCGGCTGGACAACCCGGACCAGCTGCACCTCAACGGTATCGCCCAAGTGCGCGATGCCGGCCTGTTCATCGTGGGTGAACAGGGCGGCATGTACCGCTCCACCGACAAGGGCCAGACCTGGGCCAAGGTCCAGGGCCCCTACGAGGGCTCGCTGTTCGGCGTGATCGGCACCGCCAGGCCGCATACCCTGCTGGCCTACGGCCTTCGCGGCAACCTGTTCCGCTCCAGCGACTTCGGTGACAGCTGGCAGCCGATCGAACTCAAGGCCGCGCGCGGTACGCTGGAGTTCGGCCTGGCAGGCGCTACGCTTGTCGATGATGGCACCCTGGTGCTGGTCGGCAATGGTGGCAGCGTGCTGCGCAGCACGGACGACGGCCAGACCTTCAGCGTGTACAACCGCGCCGACCGCCTGGCCCTGGCCGGCGTCAGTGGCTTGGCCAACGGCGGCCTGCTGCTGGTGGGGCAGGGTGGTGTGCACCTGGCCAGCGCCGAAGGGGCTGATCAGGCTGCCCGGGAGGTGCGTCCATGACCAGCAGGGAGAGCATTGCCATGCACCCGCATCACCAGGACAAGGCCACGCTGCTGGAACGCCTGATCTTCAACAACCGCCCAGTGGTCATCGCCCTGTGCGTGCTGGTCAGCATTTTCCTGTTCTGGCAGGCCACGCAGATTCGCCCGTCCACCAGCTTCGAGAAGATGATCCCGCTGCAGCACCCGTTCATCGAGCAGATGATGGAGCACCGCAACGACCTGGCCAACCTTGGCAACACCGTGCGCATTTCGGTGGAGGCGGTGAACGGTGACATCTTCGACAAGGACTACATGGAGACCCTGCGTCAGATCCATGACGAGGTGTTCTACATCCCAGGTGTCGACCGGGCCGGGTTGAAGTCATTGTGGAGCCCCAGCGTGCGCTGGAGCGAGGTCACCGAGGAGGGCTTTTCCGGTGGCGAGGTAATCCCCAACACCTACAACGGGTCGCAGGACAGCCTCGATACCCTGCGCGACAACGTGCTCAAGTCAGGCCAGGTGGGGCGCCTGGTAGGCAACAACTTCAAGTCCAGCATCGTCGACGTGCCGCTGCTGGAGAGCTACCCGGACCCGCAGGACCCTGGCAAACAGGTGAAGCTGGACTACCAGCAGTTCTCTCACCTGCTGGAAGAGAAGATCCGCGACAAGTTCCAGGCGCAGAACCCCAATGTAAAAATCCACATCGTCGGCTTTGCCAAGAAGGTCGGCGACCTCATCGACGGCCTGGTGATGGTGGCGATGTTCTTCGGCGTCGCCCTGGCGATCACCTTGGTGTTGTTGTACTGGTTCACCTGGTGCATCCGCAGCACTGTCGCCGTGCTCATTACCACGCTGGTGGCGGTGGTCTGGCAGTTGGGGCTGATGCATGCAGTGGGCTTTGGCCTGGACCCGTACTCGATGCTGGTGCCGTTCCTGATCTTCGCCATCGGCATTTCCCACGGGGTGCAGAAGATCAACGGCATCGCGCTGCAGTCGAGTGATGCCGAGAATGCCCTTACCGCTGCCCGGCGCACGTTTCGTCAATTGTTCCTGCCGGGAATGATCGCCATCCTTGCCGACGCAGTGGGCTTCATTACCCTGTTGATCATCGACATCGGGGTGATTCGCGAACTGGCCATCGGCGCCTCCATCGGTGTGGCGGTGATCGTGTTCACCAACCTGATCATGTTGCCGGTGGCCATCTCCTACGTCGGCATCAGCAAGAAGGCCATCGAGCGCAGCAAGAAAGACGCGACCCGCGAGCACCCGTTCTGGCGTCTGTTGTCGAACTTCGCCAGTGCCAAGGTGGCGCCGGTGTCAGTGGTGCTGGCGCTGCTCGCCTTCGCTGGCGGCCTGTGGTACAGCCAGAACCTGAAGATCGGCGACCTCGACCAAGGGGCACCGGAGCTGCGCCCCGACTCGCGCTACAACCAGGACAACAACTTCATCATCAGCAACTACTCGACCAGTTCCGATGTGCTGGTGATCATGGTCAAGACGCCGTCGGAGAAGTGCTCGGTCCACTCGACCATGGCGCCGATCGACGAGCTGATGTGGACCATGGAAAACACCCCTGGCGTGCAGTCGGCGATTTCCCTGGTCACCGTTTCCAAACAGGTGATCAAGGGCATGAACGAGGGCAGCCTGAAATGGGAAACCCTGTCGCGCAACCCGGACATCCTCAACAACTCCATCGCCCGGGCCGACGGCCTTTACAACGGCGACTGCTCATTGGCGCCCGTGCTGGTGTTCCTCAATGACCACAAGGCTGAAACGCTGGAGCGCGTCACCGCCGTGGCCAAGGCGTTTGCCGACAGCCATGACAAGGAAGGCCTGCAGTTCCTGCTGGCGGCGGGCAACGCGGGCATCGAGGCCGCGACCAACGAGGTGATCAAGTCGGCCGAGCTGACCATCCTGATCCTGGTGTACATCTGCGTGGCCGTGATGTGCCTGATCACCTTCCGCTCGTTCGCCGCCACGCTGTGCATCGTGCTGCCCCTGGTGCTGACCTCGGTGCTGGGCAACGCGTTGATGGCCTACATGGGCATCGGGGTG
Source organism: Pseudomonas sp. 3HC3 (assembly GCF_044904505.1). Classification (NCBI taxonomy): domain Bacteria; kingdom Pseudomonadati; phylum Pseudomonadota; class Gammaproteobacteria; order Pseudomonadales; family Pseudomonadaceae; genus Pseudomonas; species Pseudomonas sp. 3HC3. The sequence continues at coordinate 74,740 of NZ_JADDRH010000013.1, read as the reverse complement.
AAAGTGGCGACCTTGCCGGTGGTGGCGCTGGGTGTGGGCATTGGCGTGGACTATGGCATCTATATCTACAGCCGCCTGGAAAGCTTCCTGCGTGCCGGGTTGCCATTGCAGGAGGCGTATTACCAGACCCTGCGCTCGACCGGCAAGGCGGTGCTGTTCACCGGGCTGTGCCTGGCCATTGGGGTATGCACCTGGATTTTCTCGGCGATCAAGTTCCAGGCGGACATGGGCCTGATGCTGACCTTCATGCTGCTTTGGAACATGTTTGGTGCGTTGTGGCTGCTACCGGCATTGGCGCGGTTCCTGATCAAGCCTGAGAAGATGGTGGGCAAGGAGGGTGGGTCGATCTTTGCCCATTGATTGAAGGGGCCGCATTGCGGCCCCCAAGGTTATACTGCCAACCCATTTCAGATTGGTACCCCTATGTCCCCCCTCGCAACCGCCCTGCAGGCCTGCGATATGCTTCTGATCGACGGCCTGCACGCCTTCGACTTCACCGCCGATGAAGCCGGTCTCACTGTCGAATGCATGGACGGCCGCCAATTGCGCCGCTGGTCGTTCACCCCCGAGCAAATCGCTGCCGCCATCGCCACCGGAGACGAGTGGCAACTCGACGATGCCAACGGCGCGCATCGACTAGTCTGTATGAGTGCCTTTCGCGCCCCGGATGATGAGCAAGATGAACCGCACCTGGACTAACCTGCTGACCGCTAGCCTGATGAGCCTGACTATCCACGCCCACGCCTCGACGTTGCTGGTGGGCAGCTATACCGATGGCGCCAGCCAGGGTGTCTACCGCTACCACTTCGACGACAAGGCTGGCCGCATCGACCCCACGCCGCGACAAGTGGTCAAGAACGTCAACCCTTCCTGGCTTGTGCTGTCGGCCGACCAGCGCCAGCTGTTTGTGGTCAATGAAACCCCGGGTGGCCAGGCCAGCAGTTTCAGCGTCAGCACCAAGGGCGAGATCAAGCCGCTCAACCAGGTGGTCACCCAAGGTGACGAACCGACTCACGCCAGCCTCAGTCGTGACCAGCGTTATCTGTTCGTGGCCAACTACGCGGTCAAGCCTGACCCTGGCGGCAGCCTGGTGGTTATTCCGGTGGCCAGGGACGGCAAGCTCAAAGCCGTGGTGCAACAGGCTCGGCACAAGGCGAGTGGCGTCAATCCCGAACGCCAGGCCGGTGCCCATGTGCACGCACTGGTGCTGTCGCCCGATGGCCAGCATGTCTATGCCTGCGACCTGGGCGCGGACAAGGTATTCATCTACCGCTATGACGGCGCCAGTGTGGACAAACCGTTGAGCCCGGCAATCCCGGCCTCGGTGGCCTTGCCGCCAGGCAGTGGGCCCCGTCACCTGCTGTTCGACGCCAAGGGCCAGCATGCCTACCTGACGCTGGAAATGAGTGGCGAAGTGGTGATGTTCGATGTCGAGGACGCTGCTTTGCTTGAGCGCCAACGCCTGCCACTGACCGAGCAGCAGGACCCTGCAGCCAAGGCGGCAGGAGGCTTGCACCTGTCGGCGGACGGCCGTTTTCTGTACGTGAGCAACCGTGGCACGGCGAATGAAATTCTGGTGTTTGCTGTCGGCAAGAATGACGGCCAGTTGACGTTCGTGCAGCGCCGCTCCGTGGAAGGCGACCACCCCCGCGAATTTGCCCTGGACCCTAGCGGCAATTTCCTGCTGGTAGCCAACCAGAAGAGCAACCAGATCGTGGTTATGCGCCGTGATCTCTTGACTGGCAAGTTGGGGGAGACCGTGCAGACCATGGCGCAGGACGCGCCTTCGGACCTGAAGTTCATCGATTAAGGGGTTGGGAGGGTTCGTTCATAGGCGAACTGGCCAGACACACCCTGCAAGAAGTGGATTTACCCGCGAAAGGGCCGGTCCTGCTGGCCAATTTCCACCCGCCGTTCACTGTTGCCGCCGCCACCGTATTCGCGGGTAAACCCGCTCCTACACGCGTATCGGTGGTGGACACAGGCCGTCGTAGGAGCGGGTTCACCCGCGAAAGGGCCGGCCCTGCTGGCCAATTTTCACCCGCCGTTCACTGTTGCCGCCACCACCGTATTCGCGGGTAAACCCGCTCCTACACGCGCTCGGTGGTTGAACACAGGCCGTCGTAGGAGCGGGTTTACCCGCGAAAGGGCCGGCCCTGCTGGCCAATTTCCACCCGCCGTTCACTGTTGCCGCCGCCACCGTATTCGCGGGTAAACCCGCTCCTACACACAGATCGGTGGTGGACACAGGCCGTCGTAGGAGCGGGTTTACCCGCGAAGCAGGCGACGCGTTGCATGGCACCGGCTGCGCCGGTGTTCGCGGGTGAACCCGCGCCTACGGGACTCCAAGTGTCTGTTCAGCGAACCATGATCGCTTTGAACAGCTCCGAAGCCAGCCACCCCTCCAGCCAGCTCCGCACACGCGGATAAGCCGCCTCGGCGAACCACTGCGGTTCGACCCCGGCAAACTGGCGCATCAGGGGCAGCAACGCGGCATCGGCCAAGCTTGGGTGGTTGGCCAGCAGGTAGGGCTGGCCCGCCAGCAGGCCTTCGAGCTCCGCCAGCCAGGCCTCGGCCTGCTGGCGGTAATGCTCGCGGGAATGCTCCGGGTAACGTTCAGCATACTTGTACAGGTTCACGTGCGCCTTGAACGTGGTGTCATTGCGCGCAATCAGCGTTTCAGCCTGCTGCGCAGCCGCAGGGTTGGCCTGTAGCCGCCAGTCCTGCGGGTCGTGTTGCGTCAGCGCCCAGCGCATGATGTCCAGGCTCTCTTCCAGTACCCCGGTACCGGTATCCAGCACCGGTACCGTGCCCTTGGGCGACAAGGCCAGCAGCTCCGCCGGCTTGTTCTTCATCGCCACTTCGCAGATCTCCACCTCGCAGCCGGCATAGCGCAGGGCCAGGCGCGCGCGCATGGCCCACGGGCAGCGGCGGAACGAGTAGAGGATCACCCGCACACCTCCACGTCACTCAGGCCATTACCCTGGCGCCGTACCTGGATCTGTACCGGAATGCGCTCGTGCATTTCCTGTACGTGGGAAATCACCGCCACTTTGCGGCCCTGGGCTTGCAAGCCGTCGAGGGCGTCCATTGCCAACTGCAGTGACTCGGGGTCGAGGCTGCCGAAGCCTTCGTCAATGAACAACGATTCGATACGCAGGGTACTGGAAGCCATCGACGCCAGGCCCAAGGCCAGGGCCAGCGACACCAGGAAGGTTTCCCCGCCCGACAACGAGTGCACCGAACGCAGTTCGTCGCCCATCTCGGTGTCCAGCACCAGCAGGCCAAGGGCGCTGCCGCCGCGCTTCAGGCGGTAGCGACGGGCCAGCTGACGTAGCTGGGCGTTGGCGTGGTGCAGCAGCAGATCAAGGTTGTAGCCTTGGGCGATCTTGCGGAACACATCACCGGAGGCCGAACCGATCAGGGCATTGAGGCGGGCCCAGCGTTGCCACTGCTGGTGGGCTTGTTCGATTTCTGCCGCCAGCGCTTGGTGGGCCTGCTGGCGGCGCTGGTCGTCGGCCTGCTGCGCGCGCAGTTCGGCGCACTGCTGCTCATGGTTGACCAGGCGACCGCGCAGCTCGGTCAGGGCATGTTCCAAGGCTTCGGCCGAGGTGTCCACGGTCATTTGTGCGGCGTGTTGTTGCAGGCGCTGCTCACGTTCCTGCAGCAGCACGCGGCCTTGTTCAACGGCCTTCTCGGCGCCTTGCACGCGCTGACGCAGTTCGTTCACCTGGGCGTCATCCATGGCCAGCAGGCGATCCAGCCCTGCGTCGTCCAGTTCCGGATGCTGGCTGCGCCATTGTGCGATCTGGCCTTGCAGTTGCTGACACTCGCTGTCCAGCGCTTGTTGCTGCTGAGCATTGGCCTTAAGTTCGCTGGCCAGTTGTACGCCCTGGGTGCGAAGCGCCTGCAGGCGCTGGGCGGTGTCGGCGTCAAGGGCGCGGGCGTGTTCCAGCGCGGTGTCCATGTGCTGTTGCCAGGCTTCGGCACTGGCATGTTCGCCGAGCAGTTCGCCGAGTGAGGCCAGGGCTTGCTGGCGTTGCTCGTCGAGGGTGGCCAGTTTCTGCTGCAACTGCTGCAGGCCTTCCACGCGCGCCTGTTGTTGGTCACGCAGCTTGTCCAGCTGGGTTTGGCGGGCTTGCTGTTCTTCCAGTTCGTCCTTGCGCTGTTCCAGTTGCTGCAGGCGCTGGGCAATCTGCTGGTCGAGGGCGAGGAAGGCATTGGCCGGGTCTTCGTTCAGGGCCTTGAGGGCTTCCTTGGGCAAGACGCCGGCCAGGTCGTCAAGGCCTTGCTGCAACTGTTGCTCATCGTTGGCCAGGGCCTGGTGCTGTTGCTCCAGATGGCGCTGGGCCTGTTGCTGGGCGTCGTGGGCCGCCTGCAATTGCTGGTTCAGGCGGGCGGCGTCTTTTTGCAGGGCCAGCAGAGCGCTCTGGCGTTTCTCGTCCTGGCTGATTTCTTCATCCAGGCGACGCAGCTGGCTGTCGAGCCAGGCGCGACGGGCCTTGTCGTCCTGCGGGGCGAGGGCTGGCCACAGGCTGTGTGCCTGTACCTGAGCCACCAGCGGTTGCAACTGTTCGCCCAGTTGCTGCTGTTGCTGCTGGAAGTCCTTGAGCTGGGCATTGACCACACCCAGTTGGGTACGCAGTTCCACCAGCTTGCTGTTGAGCGTTTCGACCTGCTTCTGCGCGGCGTGCTCTTCGGCCTGGTCATGGCGACCCAGGCTCTGCAGCAGCGCTTCTGGCTGATGGAACGGGTGTTCGGCGCTGCCGCAGACCGGGCAGGGCTCGCCGTCACGCAGTTGGCCACGCAGTTCTTCGACGCTGGTGTTGCGTGCCAGACGTTGCCGTTCCAGCAGTTGACGGGTGAGCGTCAACGCCTGTTCGGCGGCCTCCAGCTCGGCCTTGGCGGCGGTGCCTTCGGTAATCAGTTGCTGGCGTTGCAGCATGGCCTGCTGCTGCCGTTCACGCAGGGCATCCAGCTGCTGGCGCAGCTCCTGTTCACGGCCGTGCAGGCGTGACATTTCCTCTACGGCGCGCTGCTGTTTGCGGTTGTCCTGCAGCATACCGCCGAGCAGGTCGATCTGCTCGGCAAGGGCCTGGGGTTCGGCCTTGGCTTCACGGAACAACAGGTCGTAGGCGTCGCGCTCGGCCTGCAGGTGCGCATTGGCCTGGCTGGCCTGGGCCTGCAGGCCGGGTAACTCTTCTCGGCCTTTGGTCAGGCGGCCACCGATCAGCATTACCTGCTTCAGTTGCGGCAGGTAGGCGTGCCAGGCATTGGCCAGGCCCGCCAGGTGCTGGCTGTCGGCAAGCGCGGTGTCGATCTGTGCCAGTTGCTGCTGGCTGCGTTGCTGGTTGTCTTCCAGCTGCTGCAGTTGCTGCTGGCCGTCAGCGAGCTGCTGTTGCGCCTGCTGGCTGATGTTGCGCTGGGCGGCCAGCTCCTGGTCCAGGCGTGCCAGACTGTCCTGCGCGGCAAAAGCCTGGCGCAGGCGCGGCGTGTTCTCGCCGTGCTGGGCCTGGCGGTCGGCAAGCGTTTGGCGCGCATGGTCCAGCGCCTGCTCGAGCTCGCAGGTACGCTCCTGCAGTTCGGCTTGTTGCTGTTGCTGCTCGGCAATTTTCGCCGCCACTGGCGCCAGCTGTGCGCTCAGTGCCTGTCGGCGGTGGAACTGGTGACGCTGTGGGGCCAGGCGCTCCAGGCGTGCCAGGTCCAGGCGTGGTTCGGCCAGTTGTTGCCAGTCCAGTTCGGCGGCCTGCAGCGTGGTGCTGGCTTCGGTGTGTTGGGCCTGTAGCTGGCGTTGCTCATTCAGCCAGTTGCGTTGCTGCTCCAGCTGGCGCTCACCGGCCTGGTCGGCCTTGAACTGCTGCTGCGCCTGCTCCAGGCGCTGGTCGAGTTCGGCACGGGCCTCGGCAGCCATCGGCAGCAGGTGGCTGGCGCGTTCTTTCAGGGCGTTGTGTGCCTCGCCGGCTTCGCGTGCCTTGCTGAAGGCACGCTGGCCCAGGCGGGTGTAGATGGCAGTGTTGGTGAGCTTTTCCAGCAGCTCGCTGCGGTCTTTGTCGTCAGCCTTGAGGAACGCGCCGAACTCGCTCTGGGCCAGCATCACCGCACGGGTGAACTGTTCGAAGTTCAGGCCCAGGCGGGCTTCGACCAGCTGCTTGTATTCGTTCTTGCCACTGCCGAGCACCTGCTCGCTGTCGAGGTCGTAGAAGCTTTGACGGCTGTGCTGCAGTTTGCCGTTGGCCTTGTCGCGTGCGCGGTTGGCTTCCCAGCGGGCGCGGTAGCGGCGGCCGTCGATGCCGACGAAATCGACCTCGGCAAAACCGCTACCGGTGCCACGGCGCAGCAGGTTGCGCGGGTCGGAAGTGGGGATGTCGCCGTCGGCATCTGGCACCTTGGCCTCACGGCCAATGTCATTGAGGCGCGGCACGGTGCCAAACAGCGCCAGGCACAGGGCGTCAAGCAGGGTGCTCTTGCCGGCGCCGGTAGGCCCGGTGATGGCGAACAGGCCAGCGCTGGCCAACGGTTCTGCGGTGAAATCGATGTCGATCGGGCCGGCCAGCGATGCCAGGTTCTTCAGGCGGATGGCGAGAATCTTCATGGCTGTTCCTCTTCCTGCTGCACGTCCTGCAACAGCAGGGCGAAGTCGGCCAGCGCCTGCTCGTCGGCGGGGTTGCCGTAGGCTTGCTCCCAAGCGCGGCTGAACAGGTCTTGCGGGGTCATCTGGGCCAGCTCGACAAAGGCCAGGCCATCGTCTTCGGCGTTGTGGCGGCCAGCGTATTCGGCGCTGATGCGGATCAACCGTACCGCCTTGCCTTCAAGCGCGGTTTCGATCTGCTGGCGCAGGTCGGGTTGCGGCTCGTCGAGCATCACCCGCACCTCCAGCCAGGGCTGGCGGTTGGGATCTTCAAGCAGGTCGATCACTGGCAGGTCGGCCAGTTGCTGCAACAGCTCGCCCAGCGGTGCCGGGCCCACCCGTTGCAGGGCCACGGCGCGTGGTACCGGGCGTGGCTCGACGCTGACCAGGCCGTTGCCGTCCAACTCCACTTCCAGGATCTGGTGCGGGTAGTTGATTTCGGCGAACGACAGCGGGATTGGCGAGCCGCTGTAGCGGATGCGTTCTTCGCGGTTGACCTTCTGCGGCTTGTGCAGATGGCCCAGGGCGACGTAGCTGATAGCCTTGTCGAACAGCTTGGCCGGCAGCGCCTCGGCGTTGCCGATGATCAGGCTGCGTTCGGAGTCTTCCGACACCGCGCCACCTGCCATGTGAGCATGGCTGATGGCAATCAGCGCCTGGTCTTTCTTGCGCTTCTTCTGCGCGGCGGCGATCAGTTGCTGGTGCACCTGGGTGATGCCTTGCAGGTAGTCGTCACCCAACTGCGGGCCGGTCACTTCGGCCGGGCGCAGGAACGGCAGGGCCAGGCACCAGGCGGCCACCTTGCCACGGCCGTTGGTCAGCGGGATCAACAGGCGCTCGGCATCCAGTTGGCCCTCGTCCAGCCAGTGCACACGGCCCAGGGCATGGGTGCGCAGGCGGCGCATGAGCGCGGCGGGCAGCTCGATGCGCGAACCGGAGTCGTGGTTGCCGGCGATCATCACGATGTCCAGCTTGGGCTGCTGCTCGTGGGCCTGGACGATGAAGTCGTAGAGGCGTTCCTGGGCTTTGACGGGCGGGTTGACGGTGTCGAAGATGTCGCCCGCAATCAGCAGCGCATCCGGCTGGCGCAGGTGTAGCTGGCCGAGCAGCCAGTCGAGGAAGCAGGCGTGTTCGAAATCGCGTTCCTGGCCGTGCAGGCTTTGGCCCAGGTGCCAGTCGGAGGTATGAAACAGACGCATGGATGACCTGTTGGTGTCGAGTCGGGCAAGCGGGGAAAGGGCGGTATGGTAACCCAAGCGGGGTTCGGGGGGCAGGGCGAGGGATTGGAGGAGGGATTGGGGGGCACCAGGTGTTCGCCATGAAAATTTCAGCGCCTGTGAGATCGAGCGCCGCGCGGGCGGCGCTCGATCTCACAGGCGCTGAAAACCCTATGGCGAACACCTGCTGGCTTACTTGGGATAAAGCGGCGGCAGGCTGCCGTTTTCGCCCGTCGGCAGCAATACCTGCTCAGCCGGCGGAATCGTACCGATCGCCCGCCACAAATCCTCCCCCTGCCAATACTGCCCGCTCTCGCTGTACAACGCCCCGTTCAAACCATCCAGCGCATCCGACAACGGCACGAAGCGCGCCGCCATCTCGGCCAGGGTTTCCGGTTGTTGCCGGGCCCAGGCATCCAGCGCCTGGCGCGTAGCCTGGGGGTCGTTGGCCTGGCACGCGCGCTTGAGGTCGTCCAGCAAGGTGCGTGGGCTTGGCCCGTTCTGCGCGGTGCGCAGTACCGCTGGTCGTGAGCGGGCGCGCCACCACAGGGCAAAGCCCAGCACAGTGGTCAGGGCGAACACCAGTGTGGACAACTGCCACGGCCACAGCAGGGTGCTGGCGCTGTTGCTGTCGCCCACCGGGGTGTCGGCGCTCAGTGCCGGGTTGTCCTGCACGTTCAGCGTGCGCGCCGGCAGGCTGCTGTGCTCCAGGTGGTCTTCGCGGGTGTTCCACCAGGCCACTTCCAGCGCCGGCAAGGCCAGCGTGCCGCTGTGGGTCGGCACCAGGGCCTCGCGCTCTTCGCGGTTGGCGGTCATGCCCCGTTCGCTGATTTCGTTGCGCAACAGCGGTTGGTCAGGGTAGCGGCGCAGGCCGATGATCTCTGTGGCCGGTAGCGGCGGCAGTTGGGTGCTGGACAAGCCTTCGGCACGCAAGGTGATGTTGCGCGTCAGCGAGTCGCCAATCTGTACCTGTTGGCTGCCGGGGTCGGGGCTCCAGTGCTCTTCCAGGGTCAGGCTGCTGGCTGGCAACCACGGCAAGCCAGCCGGCCAGGCTGCCGGAATCGGCCGTACGTCAAGGCGCAAGGGCAGCGAGCTGACCTGTACCTGGTGGCCGGCGCGGGCCGTGCCATTGGCCTGCGCTGCTTCGTCGTTGCTGGCGGCTGCCGTGGCGGTGAATGTCAGCGGCGGGATGTCGAGGGTACCGCTTTGCTGGGCATACACCGCATAGCGGGTTTCGATCACGCCATGACGCACGCCGTTGATTTCCTTTTCATACGTGCGCGACTCGCCCAGCGGCTCGACCTTGGCGTTCTCCAGTTGCAGGGGGCTGAGGCTGCTGTCGTCGTACAGCGCGACCGAGTGGTAGATGCGGACGGTCAGCACGGCTTGGGCCTGGACATAGGCGTCGTGGTTGTCGAGGGTCGCTTCGATGAATACCTGAGCGTTTTCCTGGCGGCTGGCATCGGCCTGCAGCACTTGCAGTTCGATGGCCTGGCTGTGCGACTGGCCCAGTTGCAGCTCGGGGATGCGCAGGCTACCGCTGCGCCGTGGCAGCAGGGTAATGATCCAGCGGGTGCTGGCGCGAGTTTCGCCGTCGAGGGTGTGCAGGCTGTTCAGCTGGCGCGTGCCGCGCACTTCGAAGTCACCTTCCAGGGCGCGCAGGTCGGGCTTGCCGAACTGGGTGACGTCCTGGCTTTCCAGGGTCAGTTCCAGGCTTTCGCCCGCTTCCAGGCGGGTGCGGTCGACGCTGGCCTGCAGCAGCGGTTCGGCGTGGGCCAGCATGGCCCACAGCAGGGTGAGGAGCAAGACGCCGAAGCGACTCATCGTGATTTTTCCTGATGCAATTGCTGTTCATACCAGAATTTGCGTCGCAGCAGCTCTGCCGGGTTGTCCGGGATCTCCCGTAGCCATTGTTCCAGGGCTTGGCGCTGTTCGCCGTCGAGGCTGGTCGATACCGGGCGCTGGGGCGGCTGGATGACGCTGTCGTCGCCCCCGGCCTGGTTGCCGGGGGCGGCCTGGCTGTTGCTGCTGCTTTCGCCGGGTTGTTCGGTGTTGGCCTGTTGGTCGTTGCCGGGTGTGCCTTGGGCCTGGCTGCTGGCCGAACTGCTGTTGCCTTCGGTTTCGCTACCGGGCGTGTCTTGGGCATCGCTGCCGGGTGGCTGTTCCTCGGCCTTGGCTTCACGTTGCTGCAGCAGTTGCTGCACCAGCGCCTGGTTGTCCAGCGCGGCTTGCAGGTCGGGCTGGCGCTCCAGGGCTTGTTCGTAGGCATCCAGGGCGGCTTCCAGCTCGCCACCATGGGCCAGGGCATTGCCTCGATTGTAGTGCGCTGCTGCTGTGTCGCCTTGGGAAAATGCCTGGGCGGCACCGGCATAGTCGCCGGCCTGGTACAGGGCCATGCCGCGCCATTGCGGGTTCTGGAAGTGACGCGCAGCGCTGGCCGGGCGGTTTTGTTCCAGCAGCTGCTGGCCTTGCTGGTCGGGGCGCAGCCACAGGTCGTTGAACTCGAAAGCCTGGCCAGGCTGCGGCAAGGCCAGCAGCAGCGGCAGGCAGAACAGCCAGCCGCGCCGGCCGGCGCAGGCGGCCAGCAGCAACAACGGAATCAGCAGCCAGTAACCTTGGTCGGCCCAGCTGTCCAGTTGCAGGGTCTGGCCGTCGTTGCGCCCGCTCCGCGGGTTGTCGAACAGGCCCAGGCCACGCAGGTCGAGGTCGTCGATGCGGGCGTGCCGGTAGCGACCGCCCGTGCCGCTGATAAAACCTTTCAGGCTGGCGCTGTCCAGGCGAGGCAAGAGGATGCCGCCCTGGTCGTCTTTAAGGTATTCGCCATTGGCCTGGCGCACCGGGGCGCCTTCGCGGCTGCCGATGCCCAGCATCAGCAGGCTTGGGCCCTGGCGGCCTAGGGCCTGGACGATGCCCTGGCGCTCGGCGGCGCTGAGCGCCGAGCCTACCAGCAGCAGGCGGCCTTGGCCGAGGCCGCTCTGGGCCAGCAGCGCCAGGCCTTTTTGCACGGCCAGGTCGGCACGCTGGCCGGGTTTTGGCATGATCGACGGGTCGATGGCCTCGAGCAAATTGCGGGTGGTGGCGAGGTCGTCAGACAGCGGCACGACGGTGTGCGCGGAGCCGGCATACACCACCAGCGCCGTCTGGCTGTCGCGGCGGTGTTCAAGCAGGTCGAGGATCTTGCGCCGCGCCTGTTCCAGGCGGTTGGGCGGGCTGTCCTCGGCGAGCATCTGCGGGGTCAGTTCGAGCAGGATCACCAGTGGGTCGGCCGGGCGCTGATGGCTTTCTTCCAGCCGCTGCCAGCTGGGCCCGAGCAGTGCCAGGATCACCAGTAACCAGGCAAGGCCCAATGCCACCCACGGTAGTTTGCTGGTGCTACCGCTGCCGCCACCCAGCAGTACGCCATGGAAGGCTGGCGGCAGAATCATCTGCCAGCGCCCGGCGCGTTTGCGCCGGTGCCACAGCTTGTACAGCAGCCAGCCGAGCACCGGCACCGCCAGCAGCCAGAGCGGACGCAGCCATTGGGGCCATAAGTCGATCATCGCCGCCTCCTTAAACGCAGGCGTTTCAAGCGTTGGCGCCATTCCGGGTGCGGCTGCAGGAAGCGCGGCTTGCGCAGCACGCGCTGCAATAGGTTGTCGGGCCACTGCACGGCCACCACCAGCAGCACGCTGAGCAGCAGTGCCAGCGCCAGGGGCCAGGCGTACAGGGCCTGGGCTGTGCGTGCCTGGGTCGGTTGCTGGGCCACGGGCTCCAGTTGGTCGAGGGTATCGCCGATAGCGTCCAGTTCGGCGCCGTCATGGGCGCGGAAGTAGGCGCCATGGGTGATGTCGGCAATTTCCTTGAGTGCGGCTTCATCCAGGTCCAGGCTCGGGTTGAGGCCGAGCAGGCCAGGGGTGCCACTGGCTTCGGGGTTGGCGCCGATACCGATGGTGTAGATGCGCACGCCTTCCTGGGCCGCCAGGCGGGCGGCTGTCAGCGGGTGAATCTGCCCGCCGTTGTTGGCGCCGTCCGTGATCAGCACCAGCACCCGGCTTTGTGCCGGGCGTTCGCGCAGGCGTTTGACCGCCAGGCCAATGGCGTCGCCGATGGCGGTGTTCTTGCCGGCGATACCGATCTGCGCCTCGATGAGGAAGGTGCGCACGGTACGCCGGTCAAAGGTGAGCGGCGCCTGCAGGTAGGCCTGGCTGCCGAACAGGATCAGGCCCACGCGGTCGCCTTCACGGTCTTGCAGGAAGTCGCCCATCAGCGCCTTGACCAGGTCGAGGCGGCTGATGTCCTCGTTCTTCCACTGCATGTCGGGGAAGTCCATCGACCCGGACACATCCACCGCCACCAGCAGGTCGCGGCCGCTGGCGGCGATCGGCACCGGTTCGCCCAGCCATTGCGGGCGAGCGGCGGCGCACAGCAGCAACAGCCAGATGACGACGAACGGTGCCTGCTGGCGCAAGGTGGGCAGGTTGAGCCGTGCGCGGCGCCCGGCCAGGCCTTCCAGCTCGTTGAGGAAACCCACCTTGAGCACCGGTTCACCGCTGTCGGCTGCGGGCAGCAGCAGGCGCGCCAGCCATGGCAGCGGCAACAGGGCGAAGACCCACGGCCAGGCCAGTTCAAACATGCTTGCGGATCCAGGTTTCGACGGCTTGGCTGAGCCCGGCGATGGCCTTGTCATCGAGCTTGCACTCGGGTTTATAGGCGCCTTCGACCAGTACCATCCAGCGGGTCAGGCCGGCGGCCGGGCAGCGGTTGTCGAGAAAGGCCAGCCACTGGCGGCCGTTGAGGGTGTGGCTGTTGGCGCCTGGGTAGTGGTTGCGGCACAGGCGTTTGAGCAGGGCGTTGATCTGTTGCAGCCAGGCGCCAGCCGGGGCGCCGTCATACGGGCGTGGCAGGCGGGCCAGCTCGGCCAAGGCCTCCAGGCGCACCGGGTCCAGGGGTTGTTCGGCGCGCACGATGCGGCGTTTGCCCGGGCGCCAGCGGCGCAGCCGCCACAGGCCCCAGCCCAGTAGCGGCAGGACGGCCAGCAGCAGCCACCAGCCCGGTGCGGGTGGCCACAGGCTGACCGGTGCCGGGGCGATCAGTGGGTGCAACTGGTCGAGCGGGTTCATGACGCGCTCCGTGGCCGCTGGGCGCTCAGGTACTCGCGCAGTTGTTCGACCATTTCGCTTTGCGTGCTCAGTGGCATCAGTACCACCCTCAGCTTTTGCGCCATCAGCTCCCAGCGCTCGATACGGGCTTCAGCCTGCTGGCGGTACGCCTGGCGCAGGTTGGCGTCGAGGGTGTCTAGCTCCAGCTGGGCGCTGCGCTGAGCGAAGCGCAGCAGGCCGGCGGCGGGCAACGCGTGGTCGAGCGGGTCGGATACTGGCAGCAACAGCAGGTCGCAATGCCGTGAGAGCATGGCCAGGTGCTGTTCCACCTGGGCGCTGAGCGAGCGTTCATCGCAGATCACGATGGCCAGGCTGCCGGGGCGCAGCACTTCGCGGGCGCGGCGCAGGGCCAGGCCGAGGCTATCGGCCCCCGGTACGGCTTCGGTGTGCAGTGACTGGTTGACCTTTGCCAAGCGGTTGAGCAGTTGCAGCAGGCTCTGTTTGCTGCGCCGGGGTTTGACTTCGTGGTGTTCGTTGTCGCCGAACACCAGGCCACCGATGCGGTCGTTGTGGCCCAGCGCTGCCCAGCCGAACAGCGCCGCCGCCTGGGCCGCCAGCACGGACTTGAACATCAGCCCTGAGCCGAAGAAAAGCCGTTGGCTTTGTTCGACGAGGATGAAGATCGGCCGCTCGCGTTCTTCGTGGAACAGCTTGGTGTGCGGCTCCTGGGTACGCGCAGTGACACGCCAGTCGATGTTGCGTACATCATCGCCGGCCTGGTAAACGCGCACCTGGTCGAAGTCCACGCCGCGCCCACGCAGCCTGGAATGATGCAGGCCGACCAGCGGGCTGCGCTGGCCAGGCTTGGAAAACAGCTGGATTTCGCGCACACGGTGGCGCATGTCGATCAGCTCGGCAAGGCCAATGCGGATGCCATGTTCGGCCAGCTGCGCAGTGGGCATGGGCTCAGGCAACGGCGACGACGTCGAGGATCCGCTGGATCACGCGGTCCTGGTCGATCCCTGCCGCCTCGGCCTCGAAGGAGAGGATGATACGGTGGCGCAGTACGTCGAACAGCACGGCCTGGATGTCTTCGGGGCTGACGAAGTCGCGCCCGGCCAGCCAGGCATGGGCACGCGCGCAGCGGTCCAGCGAGATGGAACCACGCGGGCTGGCACCGTAGGCAATCCAGTCGGCCAGCTCGGTGTCGAACTTGGCCGGGGTGCGGGTGGCCATGACCAGCTGCACCAGGTATTCCTCCACTGCGTCGGCCATGTACAGGCCAAGGATTTCCTTGCGCGCGGCGAAGATGGCCTGCTGGCTGACCCGGCGCTCAGGCTTGGTCTCGCCGCCCAGGGCTTCACCCCGGGCCTGCGCCAGGATACGCCGCTCTACCGCGGCGTCGGGGAAGCCGATTTTTACATGCATCAGGAAGCGGTCGAGCTGGGCTTCGGGCAGCGGGTAGGTGCCTTCCTGCTCGATCGGGTTCTGCGTGGCCATGACCAGAAACAGCGGCGACAGGTCGTAGGTGCTGCGGCCCACGCTGACCTGGCGCTCGGCCATGGCTTCGAGCAGCGCCGACTGCACCTTGGCCGGCGCGCGGTTGATTTCGTCGGCCAGTACCAGGTTATGGAAGATAGGCCCCTGCTGGAACACGAAGCTGCCGGTTTCCGGGCGGTAAATCTCCGTGCCGGTGATGTCGGCCGGGAGCAGGTCGGGGGTGAACTGGATGCGATGGAACTGCGCTTCGATGCCTTCTGCGAGTTCTTTGATGGCTTTGGTCTTGGCCAGGCCCGGTGCCCCTTCGACCAGCATGTGGCCGTCGGCCAGCAGCACGATCAACAGCCGTTCGACCAGTTTTTCCTGGCCTAGGATCTGGGTAGAAAGAAAAGTGCGCAGCGCGATCAGCGCTTCACGGTGTTCCATCGGCGACGGTTCCTGGTAGGGGGCCTGAGGCGGCGCGAGGCAGCAGCCTTGGCAAGGGGGGATACTTTAATCTATCCGGGGGGGCGGCGACCAATGGCGGCGGGTAAATTTATCGTTGCAGTCGGGCATACGGGCAAAGAAATGTCCCACGTATGGCTGGCCATTGCCTGATGTTCCGTGAGGGCGTGCTGGCGCCTGCTTGTGCTTTTTGGACAAGCAGTAGGCACGATGATGAAAATGAGCAGCGGCAGCACGCCAAACCTTACGCCGGTCACCCTGCGTTTTGGCGTGTTCTTCGATGGCACCGGTAACAACCTGCACAATGCCACGACGGTGGGTGAGCAGGGAAACAAAGGCGGCAGCTATGGCAACGCCTTGAGCAATGTGGCCCTGTTACATGCGTTGTACCCGGCTGATGCGGTCAGTGCCGACGGGGCCCAGGCGTTCTTGAGGCGCTATGTGGAAGGCGTGGGCACGTTGGCGGGTGAAGCCGACCATGTCTACGCTTCGGCCACCGGGCATGGGCGCACGGGGGCCGAGGCGCGGGTCGCCGAGGCGTTGCAGGGGATGGCCGAGCAACTGCAGGCGTGGCGCCGGGCACATCCGCAGGCAACGCTGGAACGGGTCGAGTTCGATCTTTTCGGTTTCAGCCGGGGCGCTGCGGCGGTGCGGCATCTGGCCAACCTGCTGCACGATGGCGCGGGCGGGCTGTTGTCGGTAGCGTGCGAAACCTCGGTCAACTTTATCGGCCTGTTCGACACCGTGGCAGCGATTATCGCGCCATTAAAGGGTGACTTCGACCCTGCAGACGGCCGCCACGGCGGCCTGCGCCTGGGCCTGGGTGCGGGTATTGCCCGGCAGGTGGTGCAACTGGTGGCCAAGGATGAGCGGCGGCATAACTTCCCGCTGGTACGCAGTGGCCACGATATCGCGCTGCCGGGTGTGCACTCGAATATCGGTGGTGGTTACCCGGAGACCCTCCTGGAGCAGGTGTTGCTGTGCAAGCCTCAGTCCCAGCGTGTGCCGGCAGGCATGCGTGTCGAGCAGTGCCGCGTACATGCCAAGGTGAGCGCCTTGCTGGCTTCCGCATTTGCCGACATGGGCGAACCCAGGCCGCGCGTGATGACCTGGGAGGAGCCGATTGCCGGCGGGCGGCGGGACGAGGCGCAAAAGCAGGTCTATGCGGCGGTGTACCGGGAGCGGCAAGTGGCGGGGCACCTGTCCCGGGTGTACTTGAGCGTGATGCGGGCGTTGGCGGTGCGCGCTGGCGTGCCGTTTGCGCCGTTGGGGGCGCAGGCTGAGCATCGGCTGCCGGAAGAGTTGTCGGGCATCAGCCGAAAACTGCATGCCTTCGCCTTGGGGGAAACTGGCCAGGTGGGGTTGAGCGAGGAAGAACAGCGGCTGTTGCGCGACAGATACGTGCATGCGTCAGCGAACTGGAATGCACTGAAGGGCTTGCGCAACAGTGTGCTGGATGTGCTGTTTGTCAATCGGCCGGGGGCAGGCGGGCGATTGACGCATGCCAACCCGGCGCAATGAATGATTGTTCGTGGCCTGGCAATGTTGCACCGGGTCCTACTGGGCGCGCGCCAACTGTTCTGTCGCGCGTCTCCTGGCTGAATACGTCTCCTGTGCCAGGGTCAACAGCACCGTCAACAGCATGAACACCACCGATGCGATGAAAATCCCGTTGGGCAGGCGCTGATCGAGCATCCAGCCGAACGCCACAGGCCCGATGGCACCGCCAACGTTGAACCCGGTCGACACCAGGCCGAAGGTTTTGCCCTCGGCCCCGGGTGGCGCCGCCGCCTTGACCATCATGTCCCGTGATGGGGCGATGACCCCGGTGAGCAAGCCGATGGCACCCAGTACGGCCACCAACGCCCAGCCCTGCAGCAGCCCCAGCGCCACCAGTGCGGTGAGTGCAGCCGCCAGTGCGAAGGCCAGTGCCGCCACCAGTCCATGGCGCCGGGTACGGTCGGCCAAAGCGCCCCCGCACAGCACGCCGGCTGCGCTGCTCAGCAGGAAAGCGGTGAGCGCGGCGTTGGCCCAGGCCAGTGTCAGGCCTTGGCCCTGGACCAGGGCCGCTACGGAGAACTTCTCGATGGCACTGGTGCTCAGGTTGAGCAGGATGAACAGCACCGTCAGCACGCCGATCATGGGGGTGAACAAGCGTACGCGGCCTGTAGCTGCGGCCGGGCCTGCGCCTTGTTGGTTGGCAGGCCTGGCGACCCGGTAAACGCCACTGCCTGGTATCGATATCAGCAGCAGCGCGGCTACCCCGAATACTGCGCCCGCCGCCAGGGCTGCCCGCGTGCCCAACGCTGCGGCGATGCCGAGAAATACGGCTGGGGTAACGGCCGAACCGAGGAAACCGGCAAAGGTATGAATAGAGAACGACCGCCCCAGGCGTGCTGGCTCGATGCCGTTGGCCAGCAGCGCATAGTCGGCCGGGTGATACACACCATTGGCCAGGCCAGCCATGGCCATCGCCACCAGCAATACCGCGTAACTGGGGCTGGCCGCCAGCAGCACAAAGCTGAGGCTGCCCAACAGCAGCCCGGCCTTGAGCATTTTACGTGCACCGTAGTGGTCGACGGCGTAACCCAGCGGGGCCTGCACCAGCGCGGAGACGATGTTGAACACTGCCAGGGCTACGCCGAGCTCTACGAAGCCCACGCCCAGCAGGCCGGGCAGCACCGGCAGTAGCGCCGGGATCAGCATGATGTGCACATGGCTGACGAAATGCACGGCAGCAATTTGGGTCAGCAGTTTGGGGCCAGGGTGGGGCATGTCGATACCTGTTGAGCGGTGTGCGCCATTGGCGCACTACAAGGTGGTGGAGAGCTCGCTTAGCGGGAGGTGCCCCTCAAACCGGGCAGGCGACCGTTCAGTACAACATGGGCCAGCAGACCAATGACCAGGCCCCAGAAAGCCCCGCCAATGCCGAACAGGCTGATGTTGGCCGCCGCCGCCAGGAAGGTGATCAGTGCTGACTCGCGTGAACGGGCATCGGCCATGGCGCTGGCCAGGCTGGCGCCGATGGTGCCCAGCAGGGCAAGGCCCGCCAGGGTGGTGATAAAGGTGCCCGGCAGGGCCATGAAGACACTCGCCAGCGTGACCCCGAACACCCCGACGAGGATGTAGCAGACACCGGCAGCGATGCCCGCCACCCAGCGCTTGTCCGGGTTTTCATGGGCTTCCTTGCCGGTGCAGATGGCCGCGGTGATGGCGGCGATGTTGAACGCGTGTGAACCGAAGGGCGCCATCAGCAACGAGCCGATGCCGGTGACGGCGACAATCGGGTTGGCGCTGGTCTTGAAACCATCGTTGCGCAGCACCAGCATGCCGGGCATGTACTGGCCGGTGAGGGTGATCAGGAACAAGGGCAGGGCCACGCTGAGGGCTGCGTTGAGGGAGAAGGTGGGCGCGGTGAAAACCGGTGAGGCGAATTCCAGCCGCAACGTCGTCAGGCCCACTTGCCCCTGCAGCAACAGGTAGCCCAGGCCCAGCAGCAGTATGGCGACCACGGCGTAACGGGCGGTGAAGCGTTTGAAGGCCACATAGGCTGCAATCAGCAGCCCGGCGAGGGCGGGGTCGACCGACAGGCTGGCAAAGGCACCGATGCCGAACTGCAGCAGGATGCCGGCCAGCAGGCCGGCGGCAATGCCGCCGGGCACGACGCGCACCAGGCGCTCGAAGCACCCGCTCAGCCCCAGCACCACGAAGCCGGCGGCCGACAGCATGTATGCACCTATGGCCTCGCTGTAGGGCACGCTGGCCAGGGCGGTGACCAGGAACGCGGCAGCTGGCGTGGACCAGGCTGTGATGACCGGCTCGCGGGTGTACCAGGACAGTGCCAGGCCGCTGAGGCCGACGCCGATCGACACCGCCCAGACCCACGATGACGTCAGCTCCGGGCTCAGCCCGGCCACTTTGGCCGCCTGGAACACCAGGATGAACGTGCCGCCGTAGTTGACGATCACCGAAACGAGTCCGGCAATCACGGGGTGAAGGATGTCTGTCAGCCTCAGTGGGGTAGCAGAGCTTTGTGCAGGCGCGTCCATGGTTGCCTCTGGTAATGGTCAGATCAGGAGCAGCCTTGTGCTGCGAAGGGGTAATCCGACTGCAACAATATCTGTTGAAGTCATTGGCCCCTTCGCCGCAAAAGGCTGTTCCTGAAGAAAAAGGCTGCCCGACAGCGACAAGCTGCCGGGCAGGTTTGTGCGTCAGTTGGTCAGCGCCACCAGCAGACTTTTCAGGTGGTTGCTGCCTTGCGCATCCAGCGGCTGCAGGGGCAGGCGTGGGGCGCCGACATCCTGGCCGAGCATTTTCAGGCCGGCCTTGATGGTGGTCGGCAGGCCACGGCGGGTGATGTATTCCAGCAGTTCGTACTGGCGGTAGAACAACGCACGGGCTTCGGCCAGATCGCCTTGTTGTACGGCGTCCCACAGCGCCAGGTTGAGAGCCGGGATCAGGTTGGGCGCGGCAGTACACCAGCCAGTGGCGCCGGCCACCAAGGCTTCCAGGGTCAGCGGGTTGCAACCGTTGTAGAACGCCACCTGCCCATCTGTAGCCTTGAACAGGCGGTGCATGCGCTGGATGTCACCGGTGCTTTCCTTGACCATGGTCACATTGGGCACCTCGCCGAGGATACGCAGGATCAGCTCCACCGACAGGTCGGTGCCGCTGGTGCCCGGGTTGTTGTAGAGCATGATCGGAATGTCGATTGCGGCGCCGACCGCCTTGTAGTGGGCGACCACTTCGGCTTCGGTGAGCTTCCAGTAAGAAATGGGCAGCACCATCACCGCCGTAGCGCCGCAGGCCTGTGCCAGGCGGGCACGCTGCACGGTGCGAGCAGTGGTCAGGTCGGAGACGCTGACCACGCTGGGTACGCGCCCGGCAATGCGTGCCTGGCTGAAGCGCACCACGGTTTCCCATTCGCTATCGGACAGATAAGCCCCTTCGCCGGTGCTGCCCAATGGCGCGATGGCGTGCACGCCGTCTGCGATCAGGCTATCGATGGACGTGCCCAGGGCATCCAGGTCGAGTGTGCCGTCTGCCGTGAAGGGGGTGATGGTGTAGCCGATAACGCCGCGAATTACAGATGTAGACATGACCAGGCACCTTTGCCGTTGTTGAGGAAAGAGTACAGCTTCGATCAGCCCAGGCAGTCGCCATGGGCACGCAAGGCACGGCGCGCGTAGTAGCTGAAGGCGGCGCCGTGACGTTTGGGGGTGGAAATCCAGTCGTGGGCTTCTTTGCCCAAGGCTTCGGGGATGGGGCGGATGTCACCGGCGCCCATGGCCAGCAGTTGCATCTTTGCTGCGCGCTCGAACAGCAGGGCGAGCACGCAGGCTTCCTCGATCGAACGGCCAGCGATCAGCAGGCCATGATGGGAAAGCAGGATTGCGCGCTTGTCGCCAATCGCCTTCGCGATGATTTCGCCTTCTTCGTTGCCCACCGGCACACCGGGCCATTCCTTGAGGAATGCACAGTCGTCGAACAGTGGGCACAGGTCCATGTGCGAGATGGCCAGCGGAACTTCCAGCATCGACAAGGCGGCGCTGTGCAGCGGGTGGGTGTGGATGATGCAGTTGACGTCGGGGCGTGCGCGGTACAGCCAGCTGTGGAAGCGGTTGGCCGGGTTGGCCATGCCACGGCCTTGCAGCACAGTCAGGTCTTCGTCCACCACCAGCAGGTTGGAGGCGGCGATTTCGTCGAAGCCAAGCCCCAGTTGCTGGGTGTAGTAGGTGCCAGGTTCCTGCGCGCGCGCAGTGATCTGCCCGGCCAGGCCAGAGTCGTGGCCGCCGTCGAACAGGATACGGCAGGTGAGGGCGAGCTTTTGTCGCGCGGTGTAGGTGTTGTCGGCCAGCGCCGTCAGCATCTGTTGCTGGGCGAGTTTGACAAGCTGGTCCTTGGGGGTGTGCATGGTGGTCGTCATGGGCGGTACCTGCAGGGGGAGGAGTGTATGGATAACTGATCGGCGCGGAGGCGACGCCAGGACACGGTGTTGATCATAATGACACAGAGTGTCATGTGCAAGCGATGTGTCATTCTTGGCTCAGGTCGTCAAAGCACCTGTGCCAGCGCAATCTGTTATGGCGTGCATACGTAACTGGTATTACTTGCCCCGGCTTAACGCTGTTTAGCATCGACCTGGTCTTAACCGTCGACGAGAACAACAACGTGAACCTTGGAACCCTATCCAGTCGAAGTGCAAGATACTGGCCTGAACGTCTGGCGGTGATCGACCGCCATACCCGGCTGACCTTCGCTCAGCTCGAACAGCGGGCCAACCAGCTGGCCTCGGCCTTGCTGGCACAGGGCATCGCCATGGGCGAGCATGTCGCCATCCTGGCGCCCAACCGCGCCGAACTGGTGGAAGCAGAAGTGGCTTTCTACAAGGCCGGCCTGGTCAAGGTACCGGTCAATGCGCGTCTGGCACCGGATGAAGTGATTCAGGTGCTCAACGACGCCTGCAGTGTCGCGCTGATCGCCGATGCGCAACTCGCCCAGGCGTTGCTGGCCCGCAGGCACGAGATACCTTCGGTACGCTTGATCGTGACCTTGGGTGAGCGGGGCGGTGACATCACCTATGCCGCACTGCTGGCCCTAGGCAGTAGCCAGCCAATCAGCTGCGACCTGCCTGACGATGCCCTTGCCGTTTTGCATTACACCTCTGGCAGCTCTGGTGTGCTCAAGGCTGCGATGCTCAGCGTGGGCAACCGCAAGGCGCTAATCCGCAAGAGCCTCGCCAGCCCGACCCGTCGCGCCGCCCCGGGCGACGTCATGGCTCACGTCGGCCCTATCACCCATGCCAGCGGCATGCAGCTGATGCCACTGCTGGCGGTCGGTGCCTGCAACCTGCTGCTGGAGCGCTATGACGACCAGCTGTTGCTCGAGACCATTCAGCGCGAAGGCGTGACCCGGTTGTTCCTGGTGCCTGCCATGATCAATCGCCTGGTCAACTTCCCTGATGTCGAGCGCTACGACCTGAGCAGCTTGCGCCTGGTGATGTACGGTGCCGCGCCGATGGCGCCAGCGCTGGTGAAACGGGCTATCGAGGTATTCGGGCCGATCCTGGCCCAAGGTTACGGTGCTGGCGAGACCTGCTCGCTGGTTACCGTCCTGACCGAACAGGACCATCTGTGCGAGGGCGGCGACTACCGGCGCCTGGCCTCGTGCGGGCGTTGCTACTTCGAAACCGACCTGCGCGTGGTTAATGACCACTTCCAGGACGTCCAGCCGGGAGAGGTGGGCGAAATCGTAGTCAAGGGCCCGGACATCATGCAGGGCTACTGGCGTGCACCCCACCTCACCGCCGAAGTGATGCACGACGGCTACTACCTGACTGGCGACCTGGCCACGGTGGATGAGCAAGGGTATGTGTTCATCGTCGACCGCAAGAAAGAAATGATCATTTCCGGTGGCTTCAACATTTACCCCAGCGAGGTCGAGCAGGTGCTCTACAGCATGCCGCAGGTGTTCGAGGCGGCGGTGGTGGGGGTGCCTGACGAACAATGGGGCGAAGCGGTGCGGGCGGTGATCGTGCTCAAGCCGGGCATGGCGCTGCAGGAGCAGGACGTCATCGAACATTGCGCCCAGGCCCTGGCCGGTTTCAAGAAACCACGTGCCGTGGACTTCGTCAGCGAGCTGCCGAAGAACCCCAACGGCAAGGTAGTGCGCCGGCTGATCCGTGACGCCTACTGGCAAAACAGCGAACGCCGTATCTGACACGAGGAACGACCATGTATCAGCCAAGCGAAAAGGCCCAGCAGATCATCGAGGCCATCAATGGCTTCGTTCGCAACGAAATCCTGCCCCTGGAACAGCAAGCCGGTCTCAGCTGGGCAGAGCCGCACCCGCGGGCGGTGCTGCAGCAGGTATGGCAGCGCTCGTGCGAGCAGGGCTTCTACAACATCATGCTGCCCGAGGCGATAGGTGGCGCCGGGTTGAGCGTTTCAGACCTGTGTGCGGTCAAGGAAGCCACGGTGCTCACTGGCTCGATGCTGGCGCCGCATATTCTCGGTGAGCTTTCCGGGCCGCCCCGCATTGGCCATCTGTTCAAGGTGGCGAGCCCGACCCAGATCGAGGCGTTCCTGCAGCCGGTGTGCCGTGCCGAAAAAGCCGTGTGCTTCGCCCTGACTGAAAGCGAAGCCGGCTCTGATGCAACGGCGATCAAGACCTCCGCACGGCGGGAAGGTGAACACTATGTGCTGAACGGCGCCAAGCGCTACATTTCAGGTGCGCCCTATGCCGACATCGCCGTGCTGCTTGCAGTGACGGATCCCGGGCGCGGTGCCCAGGGGATTTCGGCATTCTTCGTCGACCTGAGTGCCCCGGGGGTAAGGGTTGAAAGCGATTATTCGGTCATGTCCGGCGGTGGTGCGCATGGCGACATCATCCTTGATGACGTACGGGTGCCGGCGGCCAACCGCATTGGTGAGCAAGGGCAGGGTTTCAAGCTGGCGATGGGGCGCATCACCCTCAACCGCCTGCTGCATTGCCCCACCTTGCTGGGGCTGGCCGGCCTGGCCCTGAACCTCTCGATCGACTATGCCCGCACGCGCAAGCAGTTCGGCCAGCCTATCGCCATGTTCCAGTCGATCAACCACATGATCGCTGATATGGCCACCGAGCTGCATGCTGCACGCAGCATGGTCTACGCCACGGCAGCGGTGAATGATGCCGGCGGCAATATCCGCACCCAGGCCCCGATGTGCAAGCTGTTCGTTTCGGAGACGGCCTTCCGCATCGCCGATCGTGCCGTGCAGATACACGGCGGTGCCGGGCTGCTGCGTGGCAACCCGGTGGAGTGGATATTCCGTGCGACACGTATGATGCGCATCCTCACCGGAACCAGCGAGATCCAGCGCAACACCATCGCCAAGGGCGTGCTCATGCCTGAGCAATGACGCGGTATGCCCGGCCCGTGGTGGCCGGGTTCTCCAGACAAGAACAAGAACGAGAGATCATCATGACTCATACTGACACCCCCGCGCGTGCAGGCACGGCCTGGATGATTGCGGTACTGCTGGCGCTGTTGATGCTGGTGAACTTCCTGGACAAGGTGGTCATCGGCCTGGTGGCGGTGCCGATGTCCAGGGAACTGGGCTTGTCTCCTGCCGAGTTCGGCTTGGTAGGGGGCGCACTGCACTGGTTCTTCGCCATCTCGGCGGTGATAGGCGGCTTCATGGCCAACCGGCGGCCAACCCGCACCCTGCTGCTGGGCATGGGCGCGTTCTGGGCGCTTATCCAGTTGCCCATGTTGTTCGTCAGCTCGCTGTGGGCGATCGTCGCCTGCCGGGTGCTGCTGGGTATTGGCGAAGGGCCGGCCTCACCGGTGGCTACACATGCCTTGTACAAGTGGTTCCCCAACGACCGTCGCAACCTTCCCGTGGCGCTGTTGCATACCGGCAGTGCGCTTGGGCTGCTGGTCGCGGGTGCCATGATCCCATGGATCAGTGTGCACTACGGCTGGCGCATGAACTTCATCGTGCTGGCGGTGATCGGCGCGGTGTGGTGTGTGCTGTGGTGGCTGCTGGGCAGCGAGGGCAACCTCGACCGCATTCGCCCGGGCCAGCTTGAAGAAGGGCAGGCCTCTGTTCCCTATCGTCGTCTGCTCGGTGACCGCACGGTACTGGGCAACTACCTGTGCCACTTCGCCGCCAACTGGTCCTTGGCGTTGACCCTGACCTGGGTACCGAGCTATCTGGAAACCGGGCTGGGTATCGACCCGATCATGACCGGCCAGGTGTTCGTTCTGTTCGTGGTGGTTACCACGCCGTTGAGCCTGTTCATGGCCTGGCTGTCACAGCGAATGATGCGTGCCGGGGTTGCCACACGCTGGTCGCGCGGTGCGTTCGTTTCCGTGTGCCTGATCGCCAGCGGGCTGCTGTCAGCGGCGTTGTTCCTGCCTGGTCTGAGCAACGTCGAGCGGATCGTCAGCCTCACGTTCAGCGGCGGGCTGGCGCTGGTGATGTACTCGGTAGGGCCTGCCATGCTGGCGGAGTTCACGCCCAGCGGGCAGCGCGGCGGCATTCTGGCGATCGGCAACGGTATCGCCTCGTTGGCCGGGCTGTCGGCACCGGTGGTCACCGGTTTGCTGGTGCAGGGCGCCGGGGCCGGGCACACGGCAGGGTTTGGCCAGGGTTTTCTGGTGTGCGGCGCGGTGCTGGTGATTGCCGGGCTGATCGGGCTGGCCTGGATGGACCCGCAGAAAACCCGGCAACGTCTGGTGCAGGTGGGCACGGCTGCGCCTGCCCAAGCGTGATGTGCACTGCGCTCAGAGGCTCTGCTCCGCCAGGGCCTCGCGCTCGATCAGGGTGCCTTTCCAGCGTTCGCTGCGCACCGCATCCACCAGCAGTGCGCGCACCAGGTCGCGCATGCAGGCGGCGGCGAACGACAGGGGCTTGTGCTGCGAGTGGGCCAAGGCGATGGTGCGGGTGATGCGCGGTTCCACTATCAGCCGCGCGCTGGCAGGCGCGGCCAAATCCAGCAGCGGCGGCCAGTTGCTGATGGTAGCCGCCAGGCCGGCACGGACCAGGCTGGTGATACCGGGGGCCGACTGCTGTTCGTAGCTGGAGTCCAGTGTCACACCGGTTTCCATGGCAGCCTGCTCGATGCGCCTGCGCAAGTGCAGGCTACGGGGTGGCATTACCAGGCGGCTCGCTGCGGCCTCAGCCAAGGTGATGGGCGACTCGTCAGGACCGTGCCCAGGCAAGCCGACCCAGTACAGATCTTCGGAAAACACGGGCTCGGCGACCACATGGGCAAGCTCTTCGGCGTTGGGCACCACGCCGAAATCCACCTTGCCCAGCTCGATCGCCTGGCCACCTTCGCGGCTCAGGCCATCCCATACGGTGAGCTTGATACCCGGGAAGCGTGCCTGGGCCTGGGTGATGATGGCCGGCAGCAACAGTGCCGAGGCAGTGGCGGGAATCGAGATGGCCACGTGCCCCTTGGGGTTGCCGCGGCTGGACTTCAGTTCGTCCTTCACCGAATCGAGCTGCTGCACGACTGACCGGGCCACTTCGTACAACTGCCGCCCGGCATCGGTCAATTCGATACCGTCATGCTGGCGCGCCAGCAGTTGCATTTCCAGTTCGCTCTCCAGCAGGCCTATCTGTCGGCTCAAGGCGGGTTGGGCGATGAACGCCTGGCGTGCGGCATTGGAAAAACTGCCGGCTTCGACAATGGCGATCAAATAACGCAGTTGTTTCAAAGTCATCGTGATTCTCAGGCTATGCCGAAGTGATATGGCAACCATCGGGAGACGCTATTTGTTCAGCCCCGGTGGCCTACTTAGTATCGGTAAGCAGCAAAACGAGGATAACAGAAACGTTCGAATAATTACCCAAGCCCTTGCCTGCAGGCCTTTGCGCGGTATTTCAGCATTAACTCGCAACTCACTCTCGAATAAACACAATAAGAGGTTAAGAGTGATGGCATCTCGTATTTACGGTCGCTCGGGACCGTTGTCGGTACTTGCCTCATCAGTACTTTTTTCTGCGTCTGCCTGTGCCGCTCAGTTTCACTGGGGTGAACTTGAGGGGCAGTTCGACTCGGCGCTTTCCTTTGGTACCAGCATTGCGACTGCCAACCCTGACCCGGCCCTGCACCTCAGCGCCAACAGCGATGACGGCCGCCTGAACTTTGCCTCCGGCGACGTGTTTTCGGCAGTGTTCAAAGGTACCCATGACCTGGAGCTCAAGCACGACAACCTGGGGGTATTCCTGCGCGGTACCTACTGGTACGACACGGCCCTGCGCGATCACGACCAGCGCTTCAAGCAGGTCGAGGACAACAACCGCAAGCGTTCGGCCAAGACCGCAGGTAGCCAGCTGCTCGACGCCTTCGGTTACTACCTGTACGACATCGATGGCCAGCCAGGTTCGGTCAGGCTGGGCAAGCAGGTGGTCAACTGGGGGGAGAGCACCTTCATCCAGGGCGGACTGAACGTCATCAACCCCTTCAACCTGGCGGCCTTGCGCCGCCCCGGCTCGGAAGTGAAGGACGCGCTGGTGCCGGTGAACCTGTTCTACTTCACCCAGAACCTCACCGAAGCGCTGTCGGTCGACGGTTTCTATCAGCTGGATTGGGAACAGACCCAGCTCGACAACTGCGGCACGTTCTTTTCGAACAACGACTTTTTGCCCGATGGGTGTGATGGCCTGGACGTGGGCGCCAAATTGCTCGGCAACCCCACAGCCGTGGCCGGGCTTGCGCCGTTTGGTGTAAACCTCACCAGCGAAGGGGTGCGCATACCCCGCGGCAGCGACCAGGATGCCCGCAACAGCGGGCAGTGGGGCGTTTCGCTGCGCTGGTACGTGGCGGCGCTGGACACCGAGTTTGGCGCCTACGCGGCGAACTACCACAGCCGCACGCCTTACCTGGGTACGGTCAGCAGCCCGTATTTCGACAACCGCCGCTTTGCCCCGCAGCTGTGCGCCAACCTCGGTATCGGGTCTGCAGGCTGTGCTGCTTTCCTGGGCACCAGTGCAGGCCAGTCGCTGGTCGGCGCGCTACGCCTGGGCAGCTCGCAGTACCGGGTGCAATACCCCGAGGACATTCGTCTTTACGGCCTTTCGTTCTCCACCACCTTGCGCACCGGCACGGCGCTGCAGGGGGAACTGAGCTATCGGCCAAACATGCCCATGCAGCTCAACGGCACCGACATCATCCAGTCATTGTTGAACGTCGATGGTCGCTCGCCATTGCTGGGCGACGGCCTGCGGCCAGACAGCGCCAGTACGCTGTTCGACGGCTACCGCCGTAAAGAACTGACCCAGTTGCAGGTAACCGCTGTTCACGCTTTCAGCCAGGTGATGGGCGCCAACCAGTTGCTGCTGATAGGCGAGGCGGGCGCCACCTACGTCGGCGGTCTGGAGGGCGCCTATGGCCCTCGTTATGGGCGTTCGGGCACGTTCAACAGTGGTGAACTGGCGGACAACAGCGTGTGCGTGGCCATTTCCAAAACCCCTGAGCATTGCAACGACGAAGGCTTCATGACCCCGTTCTCCTGGGGCTACCGGCTGCGCGCCACCTGGGCCTACCCCAGTGTGATTGCCGGTTTCGACCTGCGGCCGAACCTGTCCTGGGCGCATGACGTGCACGGCACCGGCCCGGTGGAGGGATCGGCCTTCAGCGAAGGCTCCAGGGCCATCAGCGTCGGGTTGGATGCGACGCTTGCCAGCACCTACAGCCTGAGCGTGTCGTACACCGACTTTATCGACGGCGACTATGGCACTCGCGGCGACCGGGACTTCATCTCGCTGAGCGTGGGCGTCACTTTCTGAGGGCATGACAATGAAAATGCGCATGGTGATGATCGGCCTGTTCTGGGCGAGCGGCGCGCTGGCGGCAGCCGGCCTGCCCGACAACCTGACCCCGGTGGGGGCCGAGCGTGCTGCCAGCCCCGACGGGCGCATCCCCGCCTGGCAAGGTGGGTTGAGTACGGCCCAGCAACGCTTGGGCGACAACGGCACGCCGCTGGACCCGTTTGCCGATGAGCAGCCTCTGTACCGGATCACGGCCGCCAACTACCGGCAGTACCGAAGTCAGCTTACCGACGGCCAGGTGGCCTTGCTCAAACGCTTCCCAGCCAGTCTCAGCTTGCCGGTGTATCCCACCCACCGCAGTGTTGCGGTACCCGACGCGGTCGCGGCATCGGCCGCCCGCAACGCCGAGCAGGCGCAGCTGGATGACCAGGGCAACGGTGTGCGAGGTTTCACTGGCGTCATCGCCTTTCCGCGGCCAACGAACGGCCTGGAGGTGATCTGGAACCACCTGACCCGGCATCGCAACGAGAGCTACAGCCTGAGCTCCGACAGCGTCACGCCGTTGAAGAATGGCCGCTTCGTGCTGATGAGCGCGCGTCAGGAAGTGGCCCGGCCTGAAGGCTTGGCCAGCCTGGGGGCGGGCAATGTACTTTATTACTTCACCTACCGCATGACGGCGCCCTCGCGGCTTGCCGGCGATGCGATGGTGGTGCATGAGACACTGGACCAGGTCGCCGAGCCGCGCTTGTCCTGGGTGTACAGTGCCAGCCAGCGTCGGGTACGGCGGGCGCCGAACATCGCCTATGACACCACTGGCCCTGGCACCGCCGGCCTGCGGACCGCCGACAGTCGCGACATGTTCAATGGCGCGCCTGACCGGTATGACTGGAAGCTGCTGGGCAAGCAGACGCTGCACGTGCCCTACAACTGTTACCGCCTGGCATCGCCCGAGCTGCGCTATGCGGACCTGATCAAGCCAGGCCACATCGACCCGGCACCGACCCGCTACGAGCTGCACCGGGTATGGGTCGTGGAGGCGACGTTGAAGCCCGGGGCGCAGCATATCTATGCCAAGCGCCGGTTCTACCTGGATGAAGACACCTGGGCCATTCTCGAAACAGACAGCTACGACGCGCGTGGCGAGCTGTGGCGCACCTCACAGGCCCATGGTTTCTTTCACCCCGGCGGCCAGGTGGCGGTCAACGCCATGGAGATCACCTACGACCTCAAGAGCGGCCGCTACCATGCATCGGGCTTGATCAACGAGCAGCGTCGGCCCTTTGCCTTCAATGTGCGCACCAGCCTTTCGTACTTTTCGCCCGGCGCCCTGCGCAGCTTTGGTGTGCGCTGATGGGCGTGCCTGAACCACGGCCTGACTGGTCGCGGCGGCTGTTGGGCCAGGGTGAAGCGCCTGATCCGCGCTTCACCCTGGCCAACGAACGTACTTTCCTGGCCTGGGTCCGCACCGCGCTGGCGCTGCTGGGTGGCGCGATCGCCATTGAAACCTTCGCCGGCCACGTCCTCGAGACACCCCTGCGGCTGTGGCTGGTCGCAGGCCTGATGCTGTTGAGCGCATTGCTGAGCGCTGGCGCCTGCCTGCGCTGGCTGCGGGTAGAGCGGGCATTGCGTCATCGACGTCCGCTGCCGTTGCCGGCACTGGTGCCGTTGTTGGCGCTGGGCTGTCTGGTCGCGGTACTGCTGGCAGGTCTCGTCCTGTGGCCACGCTGGCATGGGTGATCCGGGCTTGCAGGCAGAACGCACCGAGCTGGCCTGGCGGCGCACTGTGCTGGCGCTGGTGGCGGTGGCGGCGCTGGCCTGTCGTCAAGGCGATGTGTACGTGCTGGCATTGGCGGGTGTGGCCGTGCTGGCGCTGCTATCCCGCCAGCGGCGGCGTTATGAACGAGGCCTGGCGATGTTGCAGGCTGAACGCGGCCAGCCTGCGCCGTGGGCAGTGTTGGCACTGGGTAGCGTGGTGTGGCTGATGGCATTGGCGGGCTTGTGCCGGTTGGCGAAGGGCGGCTGAGCACAGTGCCGGTGCCGCCCGCTGCCGCTCAGGGCGTGACGATATTGAAGCGTGAATCAGCCTCTTCCAGCCCGCCCATGAATTGCAAGAACTTCACCCGCTCGCCTTTGATGTCGATTGCCCCTGCTGTGGCTTCCTTGAGAAAGCCTGTCTGTTTGAGGGCAATGCGGTCCAGCGTCTGTTTGCGCATGGTGACCTCTACATCGGCCTTGGCGTGGCGCGCCAGGTCGCGGTGGGTAAGGACGCCGTTGCGCAGGGTGAGAGCGTAGTCTTCGCCCAGGTCGGAAAACCGCCAGTTTACGGTCAGGTCGTTATCGGCGGCCTTGTAGGCATTCACCCGAACGCTCAGGTAGTCGAAAAACAGGCTGGGTGTCAGGGCCCGCACCATGTCATCGGTGTTGCCGCCGCTACCCGCACCGGCGGCAACGCCTGAGCGCAATTCCTGCGCGCCACTGAGGTAGGCATTGCGCCAGGTGGCGTTCTCACTCTGGTAACCCAGTTGCTCCAGCGCGTCGGCCTGCAGTTCGCGGGCCTCGGTGTTGTCCGGCTCGGCGAATACCAGGTGGTTGACCAATTGCGTCACCCAGCGATAGTCGCCCTTGGCGAAGGCCTGGCGGGCCTGGGTCAGCACCTGATCGGCACCCCCCATCGCCGCCACGTAACGCTTGCCGGCCGCTTGCGGTGGCAATGGGTCGAGGTTGGCCGGGTTGCCGTCGTAGAACCCCATGTAGCGTTGATAGACGGCCCTCACGTTATGGCTGAGCGAGCCGTAGTAGTCGCGGCTGGGCCATTTGCTTGCCAGGCGCGGCGGCAGGCTGGCCAGGGTCTGGGCAATTTCCATGGGTGTCTGGCCCTGATTGATCAGGCGCAAGGTCTGGCTGTCGATGAAGGCATACATATCGCGCTGGTCGGCCAGGTAGTCGCGGATGGCCGCACCGCCCCAAGTGGGCCAGTGATGCTGGGCGAACACCACCTCGGCCCGGTCGCCATAGTGCACCAGCGATTGGTCCAGGTAATGGGCCCACACTTTCGGATCGCGCACCAGGGCCCCGCGCAGCGTCAGTACGTTGTGCTGCACATGGGTGGCGTTCTCGGCCATGCACAGTGCCTTGAGCGCCGGGAAATAGATGTTCATTTCCGCCGGCGCCTCGGTGCCCGGGGTCAGCTGGAATTCCACCTCCACGCCGCTGAGGGTCATGCGTTGCAGCGGTTGGCTGATTTCGAGCGTCGGCGCGATGAGGCTGACGGTGGCATTGGCCGGCACGCCCTTGCCCAGCCCGGCATCCACCTGGCCTCGCGGCCCACGGGGCAGAGGGGCACCGTACATGTACTGGGCGCGGCGTTTCATGGCCGGTCCGGCCAGCACGTTTTCGCCGATGGCATGTTCGAAGAACCCCTCGGGCGCGATGACCTGGACTTTGCCAGCCTTGACGTCCGCCTCGTTGATCACCCCTCGCACGCCGCCGAAATGGTCGACGTGCGGGTGGGTATAGATCACCGTGGTCACCGGCTTGCGCGGGCGGTGCTTGAAGTACAGTTCGAGGCCCGCCTTGGCAGTCTCCACGGCAAGCAGCGGGTCAAGCACAATCAGCCCGTCCTTCCCTTCGACGATGGTCATGTTGGCCAGGTCCAGACCGCGAAGCTGGTAGATGCCCTCGGTGACCTTGAACAGCCCGGCGATGTTGTTCAACTGAGCGATGCGCCACAAGCTCGGGTTTACCGTGGCAGGGGACTGCGCCGGTTCCAGAAAAGCATACTGGGCCAGGTTCCACACGGTCTTGCCATCGGCTGTCGCGACTGGCCCGTCGAACCGCTCGACCAGCCCACGCCGGGCTGTTTCGTAATCGACGCGATCCTCGAAGGGTAACCGTTGCAGCCACTGCTGGTTGCTGGCCAGGGTGGCCGCGGTGGCATCCTTGGCCGCTGTTGCGGCCAGGCTCGGAAGGGGTGCCAGCAGGGCAAGCGCCAGCATCGACAGTGAAAAGCGCATGGGATGTCCTTGTTGTTCTTAGGGCAGAACACTCTAGGGGAGGGGCTTGCGCACCAGCCAATACCAGAGCGGCATGGCCGCTATCGCGTTTCTTGATGGCTTCAGGCGGGGGGGAGCGTAAGGATCTGTTCGACCAGCCAGGCCAGGGCGGGGTCGTGCTGACGGTGGCTCAGGTGCACCAGTTCCAGTTCGAAAGGCTCCAGGGCAAAAGGCAATTCGTGCACCGCCAAGGGCAGCAGATGTGCGAACTGCTGGGCCAGTTGCCGCGGCAGCACTACGCACATTTCGGTGGCTGCGGCCAAATGCGCGGCCTGCAGGTAGTTGGGCGTGGTATAGGCGATTTGCCGGGTCAGGCCTTGCTCGGCCAGCCACTGGTCGACCATGCCCCGGGTCTGGCCTCCGTGCACCCAGATGTGCCGCAAGCCCAGGAACGCGTCGAGGTCCACTGCCTGGCCCGGCGCCAGGTGCGGGTGCTGCTGGCGCAGCGCGATCTGCAGGGTTTCACGGCGCCAAGGGTGGCGGGTGAAGCGCGCCGGCACCTCGTCGAAACGGCCCAGTACCAGGTCGAGGTCGCCCCGGTCCAGCGCCTCGGCCGGCAGGTTGGGGGCCAGGTGCACCACGTCGATGCGCACGTTGGGGGCCAGTAGCTCCAGCCGCGCCAGGAGTGGCGGCATGCACAGCTGTTCGACGAAATCGGTGAGGGCGATGCGCAACTGGCGATGGCTGCGCTGAGGCTCGAAGCCATCGCCTGTGCCCAACGTCTGCTCGATCTGCTGTAACGCCGCACGTATCGGCCCCTCCAGTGCCAAGGCCCGTGGCGTCGGGCGCATGCGCCGGCCCACGCGGACCAGCAGCGGGTCACCCAGCTGGTCACGCAGGCGCGCCAGGGCATTGCTCACGGTCGGCTGGGTCAGAGCCAGACGCTCGGCTGCGCGGGATACGTTCTGTTCCCGCAGCAACATGTCGAAGACGCGAAGCAGGTTCAGGTCGAAGTTCGAAATATTCATGCCGGAAATATATGGCATACGAAATGGAAATTTCAAAAATACCTTCGGCCTGCTTAGGGTGATCACAGTCCTCATACCTACAAGAAAGCAGGAGCGTTGCGCGTGAATACTCCCTTCCCGATCAATCAGGTGGCTGTGATAGGTGCAGGCACCATGGGCTGCGGCATCGTCATCAGCCTGGCCAACGCCGGACTGTCGGTGCTGTGGCTGGACTGCAACGCGGCAGCGCTCGAAGCCGGGCTGGGCATGGTCAGCCAAGCCTGGGCCCAGCAGGTGGAGAAGCAGCGCATCACCCAGGCCCAGGCCGAAGCCTGCCTGGCGCGTGTGCAGGTCGTGGACGGCTATCCGGCGTTGGCGGAGGCCGACCTGGTGATTGAAGCGGTGTATGAAAACCTGGCGCTCAAGCAGGAAATCTTCCGTGCACTGGATGCACACCTCAAGCCACGTGCGATCCTGGCCAGCAACACCTCGGCGCTGGACATCGACGCGATTGCCGCCGTCACCCAGCGACCATCCCAGGTCCTGGGGCTGCATTTCTTCAGCCCCGCGCATGTCATGAAGCTGCTCGAAATCGTGCGTGGGGCGCACACCGATCAGAAAGTGCTCGACGCCGCCTGTGCGCTGGGCGAGCGCATGGGCAAGGTGGCGATAGTGGCAGGCAACTGCCCTGGGTTCATTGGCAATCGCATGTTGCGCAGCTATGTGGGCGAAGCGCGCAAGTTGCTGCTTGAAGGGGCTTTGCCACACCAGGTGGATGCGGTACTGCAGCAGTTCGGCTTCGCCATGGGGCCGTTCCGCATGTACGACGTGGTGGGCATCGACCTGGAGTGGCGCGCC
Source organism: Pseudomonas sp. 3HC3 (assembly GCF_044904505.1). NCBI lineage: Bacteria > Pseudomonadati > Pseudomonadota > Gammaproteobacteria > Pseudomonadales > Pseudomonadaceae > Pseudomonas > Pseudomonas sp. 3HC3. The sequence goes on along the minus strand of NZ_JADDRH010000013.1, from coordinate 40,751 downwards.
CGGCAGTTGGCCGGGCAAGGCATGCACGACCCGCTGGTGCAGGTCGATAACGCGCTGTGCGAACTCGGCCGCCTCGGGCAGAAAACCGGGCAAGGCTATTATCGCTATGCACCCGGCAGCCGACAGGCCGAGCATGACCCGCAGGTAGACGCTCTGGTGCTGCAGGTGTCCCAGAAGCTTGGCTACCGACGCCGGGGCATCAGTGCCGAGGAAATCCTCGAGCGCTGCCTGCTGGCACTGGTCAACGAAGGGGCGAAGGTTCTCCAGGAAGGTATCGCAGCCAGCAGCGCCGACATCGACCGGGTCTGGCTCCACGGCTATGGCTTCCCGGCTGCCACTGGCGGGCCCATGTGCTGGGCGGACGAGCAGGGGGCGCCGTTTATCCTGGCACGGCTGGAATACCTGCAGGGCGTGCTTGGCGAGCATTGGCGCCCGGAAGGGTTGTTCTATTCGCTGGTGGCCGGTGGCAAGCGTTTCGAGCCGCGTGGGGAGGTTCAGGCATGAACTACCAGGCGCCCCTTCGCGACATGCGTTTCGTGCTGCATGAACTGTTCGATCTGGCCGGACATTGCCAGCAGCTAGGTATCGAACTGGATCGCGACACCCTCGACGGCATCCTTGAGGAGGCCGCGCGTTTCACAGGCCAAATCATCGCACCGCTCAATCGCAACAGTGACGAACAGGGCTGCCAGTGGGTTGGCGGCGAGGTCACCACCCCGGACGGCATGCGGGACGCCTATCGGCAATACGTCGAACATGGCTGGGCCAGTATGACCGGGCCGCAGGCCTATGGTGGACAGGGGCTGCCGCAAATGGCAGCGGCCAGCTTCCATGAAATGCTGATGGCGGCGTCGTTGTCGTTCCGCATCTACTCCGGCCTGACCGAGGGCGCGGTCCTGGCGTTGCATCGCCATGGCAGCGAGGCACTCAAGCAGGCCTACCTGAGCCGGATGGTCAGTGGCGAGTGGGCCGGCACCATGTGCCTGACCGAGCCGCAGGCCGGCACCGACCTGGCTTTGCTGCGTACCCGCGCCCAGCCGGAAGCGGACGGCAGTTACCGCATTACTGGCAGCAAGATATTCATCAGTGGTGGCGAGCAGGACCTGACCGACAACATCGTTCATCTGGTACTTGCGCGCCTGGCTGACGCGCCAGCAGGTGTCAGGGGCATCAGCCTGTTCCTGGTGCCCAAGCTGCTGCCCGGTGGCGAGCGCAACGCGATGGGCTGCGGGGCACTAGAGCACAAGATGGGCATCAAGGGTGCCTCGACCTGCGTGATGAATTTCGACGGTGCCCAAGGCTGGCTGGTGGGGGAGGCCAACCAGGGCCTGGCCTGCATGTTCACCATGATGAACGATGCCCGCTTCCAGGTCGGCCTGCAGGGGCTTGGAATAGCCGAGGCCGCTTTTCAGGGGGGGCTTGCCTATGCCCGGGAGCGTCTGCAGTCGCGCTCGCTTGCCGGACCTGTGGCAGCGGAAAAGCCTGCCGATCCGATTATCGTCCATCCAGACGTGCGGCGCATGCTGCTGACCCAGAAGACCCTCACCGAGGGCTGTCGCATGCTGGGTATTTACACCGCTCGGCAACTGGACCTGGAGCACGCTGCGAAAAGTGCACCGGCGCGCCAGGCGGCAGCCCGGCGGGCGGCGTTGCTGATCCCTATCGTCAAGGCGTTCTTCACCGACGTCGGTCAGGAGGTCGCCAGCCTTGGGGTGCAGTTGTATGGCGGCCACGGCTACATCCGGGAGTGGGGCATGGAGCAGTTGATGCGCGATAGCCGCATCACCCAGCTTTATGAAGGCACCAACGGTATACAGGCCCTTGACCTGATACGCCGCAAGGTACTGGGGGACGGCGGGGCCGAGCTCAATATGCTGATCGACGAAATGGCGCTGCACGTCGGGGCTGCCAATGCGCTCGGCGGCCTGCAGGCCATGGCGACGTCCGTGGGGCAACGTTTGGAGGAATGGCGCGCCTTGTCCGGCCACGTGGTCGAGGCCTGTCAACGTGACCCTCAGGAGTCAGGGGCAGTGTCGGTTGATTTTCTTGCCTATTCGGCCTACGTGCTGTTGGCGGCGATGTGGTTGCAAGCGGCTGTGCACGCTCAAGCAACGCTTGCCGCCGGCAGCACGGAAACGGCCTTCTACAGGGCCAAGCTTCACGCTGCGACGTTTTACTGGCGGCGGCTGCTGCCCCGTGCCACCGCTCATCGCGAGGCCCTGCTGGGTGGCGCGGATTGCCTGATGGCGCTACCAGAGAGCGATTTCGCGTTCTAGCCCACGGCAAACCACATTGACAAGGAGAGTGTGATGCAGCCTTTCAGCTTTGCCACCACTGCGCAGATCCTCTGCGAAGCCGGCGCGGTGCAGCGCCTTGCAGGTCTGTGCCGTGAGCGCGGTGCCAAGCGTGTTTTGATCGTCAGTGACCCGGGTATCGCCCGCCTTGGCATGCTCGATGATCTGCTGCCGGGGTTCACGGCTGCCAAGGTCGGCGTGGCGATCTTCAGTGAGGTTACGGCCGACCCCAGCGAGGCATGCGTGCTGGCGGCCGCCCAGCGCGCCCGGCATATTGGCGCCGACCTGGTGGTGGGGTTTGGCGGCGGCAGCTCGATGGATGTGGCCAAGCTGGTTGCGCTGCTGGCCCACCGCGACTGTTCACAGCCAATCGCTGAGCTGTACGGCATTGACAAGGCCAAGGGCCGCCGGCTGCCGTTGATCCAGGTGCCCACCACGGCAGGTACCGGTTCGGAGGTGACGCCGATCGCCATCGTCACCACCGGCGCCACCACCAAAATGGGCATTGTTTCGCCGCTGCTGTTGCCGGACCTGGCAGTGCTCGACGCCGTCTGTACCCTCGGCCTGCCATCGGCGGTGACTGCTGCTACCGGTATCGACGCCATGGTGCATGCCATCGAAGCCTATACCAGCCGCTTCAAACGTAACCCGCTGTCCAGCCTGCTGGCCCGCGAGGCGCTGCGGCTGCTGGCGGATAACCTTGACCAGGCTGTGCACAATGGCGGCAATCTGCAGGCCCGCCAGGCCATGCTGCTGGGGGCTTGCCTGGCCGGCCAGGCCTTTGCCAATGCACCGGTGGCGGCGGTGCATGCCCTGGCCTATCCGCTGGGTGGGCATTTTCATATTCCCCATGGCCTGGCCAATGCGCTGGTGTTGCCGCATGTGCTGCGCTTCAACCTGCCGGTCGCGGCAGTGGACTACGCCGAACTGGCCGTGCCGCTGCTGGGGGCCCGTTTGCAGCCCGGCGATCAACGCCAGCAGGCAGAACAATTTGTGGCCGAGCTGGCCGCGCTAGGTAGTCGCTGCGGGTTACCGGATCGCCTGCGCGACGCCGATGTACCGCGTCATCGGCTTGGTCAGCTGGCCGAAGACGCGATGCAACAGCAACGCCTTTTGGTCAATAACCCGCGTGAAGTCACCCAGGCCGATGCGCTGGCCATCTATGAGGCAGCCTACTGATGAGCCACCTCCGGCAACGCGAACACTATCGGCACTTCACGCCCATAACCACCCGGTGGCACGACAACGATGTCTATGGCCACGTGAACAATGTGGTTTATTACAGTTTCTTCGACAGTGCCGTGAACCGCCTGCTGGTGCGGGAGGGCGGGTTGGATATCGACCAGGGGAGGGTGATCGCGCTGGTGGTCAGCTCCGCCTGCGACTACCAGGCGCCGGTGGCTTTTCCGCATGACATCGAAGTGGGCCTTGCGGTGAGCCGGTTGGGTAACACCTCGGTGCACTATCAGTTGGCGGTGTTCCTCGCCGGTCAGCCATTGGCCTGCGCCACCGGCCGCTTCGTCCATGTATTCGTCGACCGCGAAGGGCGGCGCCCGGTGCCGGTGCCTGACTGTCTGCGGCACGTGTTGAGCGAACTGCAGCCCCTATCCCCTGAGGAACAGCCATCATGAAAGACGCCGTGATCGTCGCCACTGCTCGCACCCCTATCGGCAAAGCCATGCGTGGCGCCTTCAACGACCTGAAAACACCCAGCATGACGGCTGTCGCTATCCGCGCCGCAGTAGAACGTGCTGGCATCGAACCGGCGCAGGTCGATGACCTGGTGCTGGGGACTGCCATGCAGAGCGGTACTGCCGCGATCAACCCGGGGCGTCTGTCGGCGCTGGCCGCCGGCCTGCCCCAATCGGTCAGCGGTCAGACCGTCGACCGCCAGTGCGCTTCAGGCCTGATGGCCATTGCCACTGCGGCGAAGCAGATCATGGTTGATGGCATGCAGGTGACCATTGGCGCAGGCCAGGAGCAGATCAGCCTGGTGCAGCAGGTGCACAACCAGCTGGCCAGTGAGGCTTACGACCCCGCAGTGCTGCGCCTGAGCGAGCACGCCTACATGCCGATGTTGCAAACGGCCGAACGGGTGGCCCGGCGTTATGGCATAAGCCGCGAAGCGCAGGATGTCTACGCCCTGCAGTCTCAGCAGCGCACGGCAGCGGCGCAGGCGGCAGGGCTGTTCGCCGCTGAAATCGTGCCGGTGATCGCACGCAAGAAGGTGGTGGACAAGCTGACAGGTGTTGTCAGCCATGAAGAGGTGCGCCTGACCCAGGACGAAGGGAACCGACCGGCGACGACCCTGGCCGACCTTCAGGGGCTCAAGCCCGTGGTCGAAGGTGGTTGTGTCACGGCCGGCAATGCCAGTCAGTTGTCCGATGGCGCCAGTGCCTGTGTGCTGATGGAGGGCGCGCTGGCGGCGCACTCGGGCACTGCAGCCCTGGGGCTTTACCGCGGTATCGCCGTGGCTGGCCTTGCCCCTGAGGAAATGGGCATCGGCCCGGTATTGGCAGTGCCCAAGCTACTGCGCCAGCAGGGCCTGACGGTAGACGATATCGGGCTATGGGAGCTGAACGAGGCGTTCGCCTGCCAGGTGCTGTATTGCGCCCGGCAGTTGCAGATCGACCCGGCGAAACTGAACGTCAATGGCGGCGCCATTGCTATCGGCCACCCCTACGGCATGAGCGGCGCGCGGATGGTCGGCCATGCCTTGCTGGAGGGCAAGCGACGTAAGGTGAAGTACGTGGTCGTGACGATGTGCGTGGGCGGCGGCATGGGCGCAGCAGGCCTGTTCGAAGTGCTTTAGGCCGGTACCCAAGGCCAGCCCATGGCGCTGACCGGGACGCAGGCGCAACCCGCGCCCACTGTGTCCCGGCCAGGGCTGGTTATGAGCCTACAGCAACCGCGTGGCGCGAAGCCGGCTGTGGCAATTGGCGGAAACCTTCACTGATGGCAGCGATCAGTTCCGCGTCCTTGACAGGGCATAACCCGGGGAAAGGTTTGTTGGCATGGGTGAGCACGGCTTCGACGCTTTCCTGGTTGTCGAGATAAACCTGCCTGATTGCCTGGCTCTCCAAGTCTTTGCTGTCGCTGCAGTTCAGGGCGTGGTGAATGGCGAGCCCGGCGCCAAACGCCAGGGCCGGGGTTGCAATACCGTGCTTGCGGGCAAGGTCGATGCTGCTGAGGATGCGTTCGTTGCGTTGCAGCTTGCGCAAGGGGTCGCGGCCTACCCGGGCGCACGGGTCTTTGAACGAGGTTTTGCAGCGTTCGAGGAATGCCTCGGCAAAGCGGCTGACCACCTCGGCCATCTGTGGGTATTCGGCCACCAGTGCGGGCGCGACCTCCTGGCGAATCAGGCGCTCGGCCAGTTCATTCACCCGCGCATCGCCCATACCCTGGCCGACCCAGACATGGCCCAGCAGGCTGGCGTACCAGGCCACGATGGCGTGCGGGCCGTTCCATAGGCGGTTCTTGATGATCTGGATCTGGGCAATGTCTGGCACTGTCTTCACCTGGCGCAGGCGTTCGAGCAGATCGCTGCCGCGCTCGGCGTAAAGCGGCATGTCAGCTTCGCTGTTGAACAGCACCAGATGCAGCTGGCTCATGGCGCTGCTGGGCTGCGCAAAGGGCCTGAAGTGGCCGATCAGCCGTTCGTACTCTGGTAGCGGCGCCGAGGGTTTGCGCGTGCTTGCAGGCTCGTCTTCCAGGCTGTTCTGGAACATCTGCGACTTGATGCGCAGTTGCCGTACCAGCGCGTCATTGCCCAGTTTGGACACGATGCGGCTGACCACCGTTTCGGCGAAATGGGTCTTTTGCATAACCTGCTCGCTGATCGCAGGCGGGCACAGTAACGCCAGCTCGGCTTGCACATGACGACGCACGAACGCCGCACCGCCAACCTTGTTCAGCACGATCAGCAGAGTCAGCTCGCGGCCTCGGCGCTCGAAGCGTTGCAGCAGGCCTTGGGCGATCACCCTGGCCTGGCTTCTGATGGCCTGCTCGGGCAGGCTCAGGCCGATGATTTCGGCAGTGGTGTACATGCTGATGACCGCGTCGTCATCGTCCATGTCGATCATGCGCACGTTGTCGATGGTCTGGTCGAACGACGTGGCGCCGTAGCGCACGCTGTAGCGGCCAAAGGCGCTGACGCTTTCGCGCAGCATGCGCGAGCGGGTTGCGGCAATGATTTCACGCGGTCGGGTGTAGCCGTCCCAATGGGAAAATACCTGTGTCAGGTAACCGCCGCCGATGGCGCCGAAACCATGAATGCCCACGCTGAACTGGTTCATCGAGGCCGGGAACGGCTCACTCAATGCAGGCATGCCCAGGTCGGGTACGCACTCGCTCAGGTCGGCGAGAAATTCATGCATGCTGCGGTAGGCTTTGAGCGCGCCCGCCTTGATTTCCGGCGCAGGCGGCTTGATGTCCTCGATCAGGATCGCCTGCCCTTCGGCGCGCATCGCCGACAGCATGCCGTTTTCCGAGTCCTCGACCATGAAGCACTGGCCTGGCTCGCAATTGAGCGCGCGGGCGGCTTTCAGGAAAATCTCGGGGTGGGGTTTGCCTTGGCTGACTTCATCGCCACAAACGGTGATGTCGAAGTACTTCAGCACGTTGGCGTTGATCAGGTACTCCTCGGCAATGGCACGGCGGCTGGAGGTGGCCACCGCCATGGTCAGGCCCGACTTGCGCAGGCGCTCCAGCACCTCCAGCAGGCCGGCCTTGATCGGTACGCCGTGATTGCGCACGTACTCCAGTTCAAGTTCATCGGCGCGTTGGCGGATTTCGGCGTACGGGAAGTCGTCGCCGTTATGCGCCTTGGCAAGGGCCTCGGCCTTCTTTGCGCTCAGGCCCAGCGAGCCAATCAGGGTGTGCTCGCTCAGCGCTTTGCCGAAGATTTCCAGAGACGCTTGCTTGAGTGTCTTGAAGCGCAGGCGCTCGGTGTCGAAGAGGGTGCCATCCATATCGAAGATGGCGCTGAAAATGTGTTTACCGTGAAAGAAAAGCATTGGCTGTTGCCCCTTGTCGTTGCGTCAGGCACTCCGCCTGCAACAGGCGAGTACGGTGTGTGAGCTGCAGAGGAGGCAGTCAGGTCGGGGGCACACGTTCGACAGCGGGACGCTCAGGGGTGACACAGAGGTAAGGCGGGGCGGAGCGGGGGGTGCAGAGAAGGTTGGCAACCTTCGAGGCGAGGCGGGTGGCGCGTTTGGCCTTGAGTTCACGCCCACTGGCTGCGGTCGGTTTCGCAGGCAGTGGGCGCAAATAGCGATGGATACGTGTGATTCCAAGCATGAGGTGCTTTGCTTCCTTTTCGTCATGGGTGATCCCTTTTTAGCCTTGCACGTCTGCGCAACCCGATGCAAGGACAAGGCTGTCGTTACCGAGCCGAGTAATGACTCGAGCTGTCAGCAAGGCTCCCCCATGACCTCGCCGTTCCTGCGTACAATGCGGGCAAGGCAGGGGCATCGAGAGGTCAATGTGGAGTTACGCCAGTTTCGCTACTTTTTAAGTGTGTTGGAGCACGGCAGCCTTGGCAGGGCCGCGCTCGAGCTTGGCGTGGGCGCCTCCGCCCTGAGCCAGCAACTGTCGAAGCTGGAAAACGAGCTCAGCACCCGGCTGTTGACGCGCTCGAGTACCGGCGTCGTCCCGACAGCGGCAGGTCTGGCCTTCGAGTACCATGCCCGCCTGGCGCTGCGTCAGGCCGAACACGCCATGCTTGCCGCGCAGAGTGGGCGCATGAGCGGGTATGTAAGTGTCGGCCTTGCCCCGACCACTGCATCGGTCCTGGGCCTTGCCCTTATCGACCGCATGCGCCAGCGCTATCCGGACATCCACTTGCACCTGGTGGAAATGCTGTCGGGCTATCTGGTCAGCCAGCTTAACGCCCGGCACCTGGACCTGGCTGTGTTGTTCCAGCCGGACGCGGGGGCGCGCCTGGATGTGCGTCCGCTGTTGCAGGAACGGCTGTTCGCGCTGGTTCCGCTGGCATTGGTGCAAAGTGGCTGGGGCGAATCGCTGACGTTGCAGCAGATCGCGACGTTGCCGCTGGTGATGCCGAGCAGTCAGCATGGCTTGCGCGCCACGTTACAGGCAATCCTGGCCAGGGCGGGGCTGGAAGCCAACATCGTCATGGAGGTCGATGGCCTGTCATTGCTCTTGGATTGCGTAGCGGCGGGCCACGCCGCCACCCTGCAGCCCGGTGCGGCAGTAGCCCGGGCAACGCAAGCAGGCATGCGCGTATTCGCCATCGACGATGCCCAGGCGCAGCGCCGCAATCTGGTGGTGAGCCTGAGTGAGGATGAGCTTTCGCCTGCTGCGCTTGCGACGCGGGTCGTGTTGCATGAGGTCGCGCGCGAGCGGGTTGCCTGCGGTCAATGGCCCGGGGCGCGCCTGCTCTGAGGCCGCCTGGGCACCATCAGCCTTTAGAAAAACTGAACACCTACCTTCGGTAATCGCGTTTCGTCACCCGCCAGGTCTCACTAGAGTCCGTGGTCCGCGAGGAGCACCCCGAACGTTCTGGCTCCTCGAGACCTGGAGGCAAAATGATCGATGTGCTTGTCATTGGCGGCGGGAATGCTGCCCTTTGCTCGGCGCTGATGGCCCGCGAGGCGGGGGCCAGTGTGCTGCTGCTGGAGGCTGCGCCGCGTGAATGGCGTGGTGGCAACTCTCAACACACTCGCAACCTGCGATGCATGCACGATGCGCCGCAGGATGTACTGGTTGACGCGTACCCGGAAGAGGAATTCTGGCAAGACCTGCTCAAGGTCACGGGCGGGCAAACCGACGAGAAACTGGCGCGGCTGGTGATCAGGGCTTCGGCCAATTGCCGGGACTGGATGCGGCACCATGGCGTGCATTTTCAGCCGTCGCTCTCTGGCGCGTTGCACACGGCGCGCACCAACGCCTTTTTCATGGGCGGTGGCAAGGCACTGGTCAATGCCTATTTCCGTAGTGCCGAGCGGTTGGGTGTTGAGGTTCGCTATGACACGCCAGTGTGCGATATCGAGCTGGACGGCGACCGTTTCGTTGCGGCCCATGTACCGGCGCGTGATGTCGCAGGGCGCCGCTTGCCGGCCGAACGCATCCAGGCGCGAGCCTGTGTGTTGGCGGCTGGAGGCTTCGAGTCGAACAGAAGCTGGTTGCGCGAGGCGTGGGGGCAGAACGAACGCGGTGAGTGGCCAGCGGACAATTTTCTGGTCCGTGGCACCCGCTTCAACGATGGTGTACTGCTGCGACGGATGATCGATCTGGGGGCCGATACTATCGGTGACCCGACCCAGGCGCACATGGTAGCCATAGACGCCCGCGCGCCCTTGTACGACGGCGGTATCTGCACGCGTATCGATTGCGTTTCGCTGGGTGTGGTGGTCAACCGTGAAGGCTTGCGCTTCTATGATGAAGGGGAGGACTTCTGGCCCAAGCGCTATGCGATCTGGGGCAGGTTGGTAGCCCATCAGCCGGGGCAGGTGGGGTTCTCCATCATCGACCAGAAAGCGTTGGGGCGGTTCATGCCGCCGGTTTTCGGGGGTATCACGGCCAATACCCTGGAAGAACTGGCGCAGCTTCTGGGCCTTCCCGTAGCGACCTTCCTTGACACGGTTCACGCCTACAACCGGGCGTGTCAGGCGGGCAGCTTCGATCATACCCGCCTGGACAACTGCCACACGCAAGGCGTGACACCGGTCAAGAGCCACTGGGCACGACCGATCGATACGCCACCATTCTATGGCTATCCGTTGCGTCCAGGGGTGACTTTCACCTACCTGGGGCTACGCACGGATGAGACCGCTGCCGTTCATTTCGCTGGCCGGCGCAGCCCGAACCTGTTCGTTGCGGGCGAAATGATGGCGGGCAACGTGCTGGGCAAGGGCTACACCGCTGGCGTCGGCATGTCCATAGGCACCGCCTTCGGCCGTATCGCCGGCACCCATTCCGCGGCTGCTGCTGCACGTATTTCATCCCCAAACGAGGCCTGTCATGACCGCGCAATTGCCTGAACCCCACACGTATGACCCGGCGGGCCGGGCCGAACTGATTCCGGTATTGAACATGGATGAAACGGAAGTCGACCGGCAGATGCGCATCTGCAATGCCTGTCGCTACTGCGAAGGCTTCTGCGCCGTGTTTCCGGCCATGACCCGAAGGCTGACATTTGCCAAGGCGGATATCCATTACCTGGCCAACCTGTGCCATAACTGCGGCGCCTGCTTGCATGCCTGCCAGTACGCCGCGCCTCATGAGTTTGCTGTCAACGTGCCTCAGGTTATGGCCAAGGTCCGTGGCCAGACGTACGCTGACTATGCCTGGCCGGCCGCGTTCGGCCGTCTTTACCGGCACAATGGCACCTATGTGGTCACTGCGCTGGCGATTGCCTTGTCGCTGTTCTTGCTACTGGCCTTGCAGGTCAACGGAACCCTGTTGCCTGGTCGCCTGGGCGGCGACTTCTATGCGGTTTTTCCGCACAACATGCTGGCGCTGTTGTTCGGCAGTGTCTTTTGCCTGAGCGGTGTCGCGCTGGCGGTGGCGATAAGGCGGTTCTGGCGCAGCATTTCGCCGGCCGAGCCTCAGGCTCCGCCTGTTGACGGGGCAATCCTTGAAGCTTCAACAGCTGTGCTGACCTTGAAGTACCTCGACGGAGGGCATGGCCAGGGTTGTAACAACGAGGATGATCGCTACACCCTGTGGCGGCGCCGTTTCCACCACTTGACCTTCTACGGATTCTTGCTGTGCTTCGCGGCTACCTTGGTCGCCACGGCATATCACTACGTACTCGACCTTCAAGCGCCTTACCCCGTGCTGAGCCTGCCTGTGCTGCTGGGTACGGTCGGGGGGATCGGCCTGGTCATTGGCCCCGCCGGGCTGCTTGTGCTGAACCTGCGCCGAGCGCCGGAACAGGGCGACCCCAGGCAGCGGCCAATGGACAGGGCCTTCATCCTGCTCCTGCTTTTGATCAGCCTCTCCGGGCTCGCCCTGTTGGGCCTGAGGGATACCGGGGCCATGGCGGTGCTGTTGGCCGTTCACCTGGGCACGGTCATGGCGCTGTTCATCACGTTGCCTTACGGCAAGTTCGCCCACGGCCTGTTCCGCAGCGCGGCGCTGCTCAAGTTCGCGCTTGAAAAGCGCCGCCCCGACACACTCGGCCTGGGCAGCGACTGATTGATGGGCGCGGCAGCAGCACAGGGTGGATGTCGGCGGACTGACGGGCACGCCCAGTCAACGATTGGGCCATTTCTCCAGCAGGATCGACACGAATTTTTCAGCTGCAGGCGAAAGCGAGGCGCCGCGTCGGTAAACCAGACCGAGTGTTCGGGTGACCTGGGGTTCGATCAACGGAACACTGACCAGGGTCGGATGATCGGCGGTGGGCATAGCCAGGCTGGGCATGGCCGATACCCCCAGCCCGGCCTCCACCATGCCGAGCGAGGTCGAGAGGTGTTGTACCTCGTAAAACCACTTGGGGCGCAAGTTGAGCCCGGATAGCGCGTGGTCGAGCAGCATGCGATTGCCGCTCAGTCGGCCTACGCCGATCAGGCGGTAATCGGCAAGCTCGGTCCAGGTGACGGCGTCACGGCCTGCCAGTTTGTGGTCGCGCCGGCAGGCCAGGACGAAGTGTTCCTGCACCAGCGAGACGAACTCGATGTCCGGGTGTTGCCCGCTCATCATGTTGATGCCGAAGTCAGCCTCACCCCGCAGCACCGCTTCAAGCCCGTCGTTGGCGCTTAGATCGAGCAGGCGAATACGGATTTTCGGGTACTGCTCGTTGTAGTCGCGGATCACCGACGGCAGGAAGTAGAACGCTGCTGTGGGGATGCAGGCAAGGGTGACCTGGCCGGTTTGTCGTTCTGCCAGTTCGCGGATGCTGAGAATGGAGTCTTCGAAGTCGTCCAGTAACCGTCTGGCTTTGGGCAGAAAGTCGCGCCCGACGCTGGTCAGGCTGACGCGACGGGTGGTGCGCTCGAGCAAGGAGGTACCTAGGCCTTCCTCCAGCTTCTTAATGCGCCGGCTTAGCGCTGGCTGGGAGAGATGCAGTGCTTCGGCAGCTTCGTGGAAGCTGCCGAGTTCGGCGATTTTCACGAAAGATCGGATATCTTGCAGCTCATATTCCATATAAAAGCCTTGGCCCGTTCAAAGAGGAATTATTTTGTGAAAGGCAATAATCGCTACGATATTTGCATTGGATTGATTTATCCATCCCTGTCACTCTTTTGCCCACAGCATCAATGATGTCCATTGATCAACAAGAGTGCGAAATCATGCAACGAATTCCTTGCGTACTCATGCGCGGCGGTACCTCCAAAGGGCCGTTCTTCCACGCCTGGGACCTGCCTGCCAATGTGGTCGAGCGCGACGAGTTGCTGATCAACCTCATGGGCTCTGGCCATGAGCTGGAAATCGACGGTATCGGTGGCGGCAGCCCGCAGACCAGCAAGGTGGCGATCATCAGCCCGTCACTGCACGCCGACGCTGACGTCGACTACCTGTTCGTGCAGGTCATGGTCGCACAGCGCCGGGTCGATACGGCCCCCAACTGCGGCAACATGCTGTGTGCTGTTGGGCCATTCGCCATCGAACAGGGGTTGGTAAAAGGCCAGGAAGGCAAGACCTTGGTGCGCATTCGCAACCTGAACACTGGCACCTTCGTCAATTCGCTGGTCGAAACGCCCGGCGGGATCGTGCGCTACGAAGGCCGCACGGCGATCGATGGGGTACCGGGCACCGCCGCCCCGGTGCACCTGACCTTCCTCGACGCGGTCGGCAGCAAGACCGGCAAGCTGTTCCCCACGGGCAAGGCCCAGGACGTGATTGATGGCGTGCCGGTGACCTGCATCGACATGGCCATGCCGATGATGGTGGTAGAGGCTAGCCAACTGGGGATCAGTGGCTCGGAAACCCCTGCTCAGCTGGACGCCGACAGCGCGCTGCTCGAACGCCTGGAAGCGTTGCGGCTGAAGGCCGGAAAGGCCATGGGCCTGGGTGATGTCAGTGGCATGGTCATCCCCAAGCCAGTGCTGGTGTCCAAGCCTCGCTATGATGGCACGCTGCAGGTTCGCTATTTCATGCCGCACAACTGCCATCGTGCCTTGGCGATCACTGGCGCCGTGGGGCTGGCGACTGCCTGCGTCAGCCCTGGTACCGTGATTGCCGACCTGTTGGGCGAAGGTGCACAGCAACTGGCCGAGGTCCGCCTGGAGCATCCAAGTGGCGGCATCGATGTTGCGCTGACGCGCAGCGGTGCCGATGGCCAGACGATCCAGGCTTCGGTGGTGCGAACCGCCCGGCGGCTCTTCTCAGGGTTCGTCTACGCCCCTACATTCCGCAGGTTGGCCGGGTAGCTCCAGGCGCTGATCCAGACCTGCACATTCGTAACAAGCGCATCCGCACAATTTCAACAATGGGTGATGCCTCATGAGACTCGCCAAATCGCTGTATTTCCAGATTCTCTGCGCCGTCCTGCTGGGCGTGGTGGTCGGACACTTCTGGGCGCAACAGGCCGTGGCCCTCAAGCCGCTGGGTGATGCGTTCATCAAACTGATCAAGATGATGATCGCGCCGGTGGTGTTCTGCACTATCGTCACCGGCATCGCCGGCATGACCGACAAACGTTCCCTGGGGCGCTTGATGAGCAAGACCCTGCTGCTGTTCCTGGGCCTGACGGTGGTCAGCCTGGTGATCGGACTGGCGGCGGTCTATCTGTTCAAGCCAGGTGCCGGCATGAACATCGATCCCGCCACCCTGAGTACGGCGGGCCTGAGCCAGTACACCGCCTCGGCCGCCAAGCTGAGCGTGGTGGACTTCTTCATGCACATCATCCCGGACACCTTCGTAGGTGCCTTCAACAAGGGTGAGGTCTTGCCTGTACTGTTCATCGCCGTACTCAGCGGGTTCGCCCTTTCGTCGATGGGCGAGAAAGGCAAGCCGGTCCTGGACGTGCTGGAGTCGGCTTCGACCATGGTGTTCCGCATCTTCGGCTACCTGATGCGCTTTGCCCCGGTCGGCGCTTTCGGCGCACTGGCATTCACCGTGGGCCAGTACGGCATTACATCCCTTGGCGCGCTGGCCAAGCTGGTGGGGACGTTGTACATCGCCTGCGCGTTCTTCGTGCTGGTGGTGCTCGGTGGCATCTGCCGGGCCCATGGCTTCAGCCTGTGGAAGCTGCTGCGCTATTTCCGCGAAGAGTTCCTTGTGGTGCTGGGGACTTCTTCAACCGAGCCGGTGCTGCCGCGAATGCTCGAAAAACTCGAGAAGCTTGGGTGCAAAAAAGGCGTGGTTGGCCTGGTGCTGCCCACTGGCTACTCGTTCAACCTGGACGGTACTGCCATCTATCTGTCGTTGGCAGCAGTGTTCATCGCACAAGCCTGCAACATCGACCTGAGCCTGGGCCAGGTGGTCACCATGCTGGCGATCATGCTGCTGTCCTCCAAGGGCGCGGCAGGTGTTACCGGCAGCGGTTTCGTGGCATTGGCTTCGACCCTCACCGTGATCCACGACATTCCCCTGGCCGGCCTGGCCCTGTTGATCGGGGTCGACCGCTTCATGTCGGAAGCCCGTGCGCTGACGAGTCTTGCCAGCAACGCAGTGGCTACGGTGGTTGTTTCGCTGTCGGAAAACGCCTGTAACCGCCAGACGCTGCACAGCCGCCTGAACGGCGAGCCGGTGGTCAGCCCCGTCGCTGAAACAGCCGACTGGGTCGCCGAACCGCGCCGTCACGGCTGAGCCCCGACACCCTCAAGCTTTTCACAGACCCCCACCAGGCGTTGCCGGGTGGGGTCAGGGGGCCGTCTGCGCTGCAGGTGGCCACATAGACAATAAAAACAAGAGAACAAACCATGCTCGCACTTCTGGGCCTGATCATGGTGGTGACCTTCACCTACCTGATCATGAGTAAACGCCTGTCCCCTATCGTCGCGCTGACGATCGTGCCGATTGTTTTCGCCCTTATTGGCGGTTTCGCGCCAGATCTGGGCAAGATGATGCTCGATGGGCTGAAAATGGTCGCACCGTCTGCCGCGCTGCTGCTGTTCGCCATCCTGTTCTTCGGCCTGATGATCGACGCCGGCCTGTTCGACCCGTTGATCCGCAAGATTCTCAAGCGGGTGAATGGCGACCCGATAAAGATCGCTATCGGCACCGCCCTGCTGTCGCTGCTGGTTGCGCTGGACGGTGATGGCACCACGACTTACATGATTACCTGTGCCGCCATGCTGCCGCTTTACAAGCGCATCGGCATGAACCCGATGATCCTGGCTACCGTATCGATGCTGTCATTGAGCATCATGAGCGGCATGAGCCCGTGGGGCGGCCCCGCCACCCGCGCCATTGCCGCGCTTGGTCTGGATGCGACCGAGTACTTCATTCCGATGTTGCCCACCGTCATCGGTGGGGCGGCGTGGGTCGTGTTTACCGCTTATCTGCTTGGCCGTGCCGAGCGTCGGCGTATCGGCAATATTGCCCTGGAGTCCGGCGGAGGCAACTGCTACATCAAGGAAATCCTCGGCGACAACCCGCACAAGCGCCCGCGTCTGGCCTATGTGAACCTGGTGTTGGTGATTGTCGTCATGACTGCGCTGGTGCTGGGCCTGATGCACGCAGCCATCCTGTTCATGATCGGTTTCGTCGCCGCGCTGATGATCAACTACCCGCAGCTGAATGTGCAGAAAGAACGCATTCTCGCCCATTCGGGCAACGCCATGACTGTGGTGCTGCTGGTGTTCGCCGCAGGCATCTTTGCGGGTATTTTCTCGGGCACCAAGATGGTCGACGCACTGGCGCAGACCCTGGTGGACTGGATTCCGGCAGCCTGGAGTCACTGGTTCCCGCTGGTGGTGGCGCTGACCAGCATGCCGCTGACCTTCGTGCTGTCCAACGACGCCTACTACTTCGGCGTTGTGCCGATCCTGGCGAACGCCGCTGCCGCCTATGGTATCGACCCGGTGGAAATTGCCCGCGCCTCGGTGCTGGGGCAGCCTGTGCACCTGATGAGCCCTCTGGTGGCCTCCACCTTGTTGCTGGTGGGCATGGTCGACCGGGATATCGGTGACTTCCAGAAAGCCACCGTGAAATGGGCCGTGCTCACCTCTTTGGTGATCACTGCGCTGGCACTGCTGACGGGCGCCTTGTCCTTCATGGTTTGAAGCACCCAGGGCGCCGCTCGGCGCCCCTCTGAATCACCCAAGAACAACAACAGAGTAACCATCATGTCCCGATTTCTTTTCCGTGGGGCCACTTGTGGCCTGCTGTGCGGCTGGCTGCCTGTGGCCGGTGCCGCCGGTTTCATCGAAGACAGCAAGCTCAAGCTGCAGTTGCGCAACGTGTATTTCAACGAGAATTTCCGTGACGAGCAGGGTATGAGTGCCCGCGCTGCCGCCACGGCCAAAAGCGAACGGGTGGAATGGGCTCAAGGCTTTCTGCTCGACTACCAGTCAGGTTTCACCCAAGGTACGTTGGGTGTGGGGCTTGATGCACTGGGCCTGCTGGGCGTACGCCTTGATTCCGGGCGCGGGCGCAGCGGTACCGGGCTGTTGCCGGTGCACGACGATGGCCGTGCGGCGGGTGAGTTCGCCAGTGCCGGAGTCACGGCCAAAGCCCGCCTGGGCAGCACCGTGGTCAAGCACGGCACCTTGCTGCCAAAGACACCGGTGCTGGTCTACAACGATGCGCGGGTGCTGCCACAGACCTATCAGGGCACTCAGCTGACCAGCACGGATATCGACGGGCTGACCCTGACGGCCGGGCACCTTGACCGTTTCAAGCAGCGTGACTCGTCCAACAGCACTGGCATTTATCTGGATGGCTATGGGGGCGGCAAGTCGGGTGACTTCAGCTTTGCCGGTGCCGACTATGCCGTCAGCAAACAGCTGCGCCTGAGTGTCTACCATGGCCAGCTAGAGCACTTCTATCGCCAGGATTTTGCCGGGCTGGTACATGACCTGCCGCTGGCCGGCGGGGTTCTGACCACAGACCTGCGCTACTTCAAAAGCCGCGACAGCGGGGCGGCCTACGGCGGCGGCATCGACAACCAGATGTTCAGTGGCCAGATGGCGTATGCGCATTCCGGCCATACCCTGGGGGCCGGTTATCAGGTGCTCGATGGAGATGCCGGTTTGCCGTATATCAGCGGTGCGACCGTTTATTCGTTCAGCAACGTCGGCATCGGCAAGTTCATCGAGGAGGAAGAGAAAACCTGGATGGCCAGCTATGCCTACAACTTCGCTGCCGCCGGGGTGCCGGGGCTGACCTTCATGACGCGCTACCTGAGTGGTGACAATGGCCGTTCAGGTGGCGAGGGCATCAAAGAATGGGAGCGTGACGCCGAGATTGCCTACGTGGTGCAGGGCGGGCCACTGAAAGGTCTGGGCGTGAAACTGCGCAACTATGTCTATCGTTCGGATTTTGCTCGCGGCCGCGACAGCAACCGCCTGTACCTTACCTACGATATCGCCATCTGGTGATGGCGCGGGCCGGGTCACATACCCGGCCCAGGCCTTGCTTGCGGTACCCCGCTCAGCGGCGCAGCAGGCGAGAGACCACCAGTGTGACGGCGGCTGTGATGGCCAGTGCGGCGAAAGGCTTTTGCTTGACGTATGAAGACACCGTGTCCAGCGTGTCACCATAGGACTTGGTCAACTGACCTGCGGCCTGACGCCCATCGCCTTCGGCCTCCAGTGCCGGATCTTCGACCAGTCGGCCTACAGCGCTCTGCGCCTTGCCTGTGAGGTTTTCAGCAACACCTTCGATCTGTTCACGTTTCATGATGGTTGTGTTCCTTCCTTTGAGCGACTGAGTGTTAACAGCACAGGCTTAGGGCGGTGGCGCGTCGCAATGGTTCCAACGCAAACAAGGTCGAAGACAACCAGGCGGGCTTATCGAGCATTTTGATCGTTACGTACTGGGCAAGTTTGTAGCCTGGCGGGCCTTCTTCTCGAGTATCCGCGCCCCGGTTCCTTCTTTGGCCAGCACATCCTCGGGGTTGCGCAGTGGGCAGTCTTCAAGCGACAGGCAACCGCAGCCAATGCAGTTGTCCAGGCTGTCGCGCAATGCCTCCAGTGTGCGAATGCGGGCATTCAGGTCTTCACGCCAGGCCGTGGACATCTCGCTCCATTGTGCTGCCGTGAGCTTGCTGTTGGGGGCATAACGGCTGAAGGCCTGTTTGATTTCCTCAAGCGGAATTCCCGTGCGCTGGGCTACCTTGATGATCGCCAGCGTACGCAGCACCAGCGAAGGATAGCGGCGCTGGTTGCCTGCCGTACGGACGCTGGCGATCAGTCCCTTGGTTTCGTAGAAGTGCAGCGCAGATACCGCCACGCCGCTGCGCTTGGCTACTTCACCCACTGTGAGCATCCGTGTGTTGTCCGCTGCCATGCCTGTTGACCTAAAGTTAAGTTGAGCTCTTATAGTCCTGCCCGATCTTTCCTGCAACCGCTTTCCCTGTGATCGGTGCTGTGCATGAACAAACGGACGTTACTGGCCTGGGCACGTCTCGCCTTGCAACCGCCGGGCGCATCAGGGACAGTCCCTAGGCGCTGGCGAGACCATCGTCAGCCTGGCCGACATCAGCCAGCTGGCGCGCCAGGAGCGACGGCCTTGTTCAAAACTGATCAGGCAGGGGAGCGGTCGCGGCGCATCTGGGTGACCAAGGTAAAGCGGTCATCCGGGTGCACGGTCTCTGAAACCGCCATCAAATCACCATTTTCCTCGCGGTAATGGCGGATGATCTTCAGCGCTGGCGAGCCCGCCTCGGCCTTCAGCGCCCGGGCTATTTCCGCTGTCAGCAACACCGCGCGCACCTGCTGGTCGACCACTGCGATTGCCCGGCCATAGTGTTGTTCGATCAACCCGATAATCAGTTGGTCAGGGTGCTCGCGTGCGAGCTCGATGACCGCGGTGTAATCGCGCGGCGCATACACGTCAGTCCAGCACATTGGCGCGCCATCGTGCTGCCGGTCGACGCGGAGGCTCGACACGCAGAAGTAATGCTCCCCCGGCACCAGCCCCAGCCTCGCCGCCTCGCTCAGGTCGGCGACAAAGTGGCGCACGCCCTGGACTTCCCGCTGCTGGGTGTCTGCCAGGTGCGCCAGGTCGGCCACGCTGGCCAACGATTGCGAATAGCCCCCGCGCGGGCTGCTGGCCTCCACGCGGGTGCCCACCCGCTTGCGCCGCGACACCAGCCCCTGAGTGAGCAGCTGGTTGATAGCGGCACGCACCGTGTGCCGGCTCACATTGTAAAGGTCGCACAGCTCGAACTCGGTCGGCAGCAGGCTGCCCACCGGGTAGCGGCCGCTGGCAATGGCTTGTATCAAGTCCTTTGCCACGGTGGAGTAGCGCGTCGGGTTCATACCTTTGCTCTGTCTCGCAAACTCATCGGTTGACAGTGTAACAGCGGCAGAATGCCGAGCGCTCCAGCCGCCCACAGAGGTCGATACCGCCGTCAGTGCGGCTGCCTGGCCCGCAGCAGCAACGCTGCCAGTGCACACCCGACCAATGCCAGGCACGCCAGGTAGAACGCATCACTGTAGGCCATCAGGTAAGCCTCTCGCCGGATGGTCGCCGCCAACGCTTCCAGCATTTGCTGCTGATGCGGCAGCCAGCTTTGCACCGTCTGGTTGATGCGCGCCTGCACGCTTGGCTCGAACAGCGTCACCTGCTCGTGAATGCGCTCACTGTGAAAGCGTTCACGGGTCGCCACCAGTTGCGTCAACCCGGCCGTACCGATAGCGCCACCCAGGTTGCGCAACATCGAGAACACCGCCGAGGCTGAGCCGGCTTCACGCTTGTCCAGCCCGGCCACCGCCAGCACTGATAACGCGACCATGATGAAAGGCTGGCCAATACCGCGTACCACCGTGGACGGGATGATCACGTTGTCGGCACTGTCGGCGCTCAGGCTAGCCCCCAGCCAGCAGCCCAGCGCCATGATCAAAAAGCCGCTGGCGACCATGAACTTGGCACTGGTCCAGCCCATCAGCCTGGGCATCAACGGCGCCAGCAGCAACTGCACCACGCCATAGGCGATCAGCGCCACGCCCACGTCGTGTGCGCTGAACCCCTGCAACTGCGACAGGTAGTTGGGCACCAGGAATACCAGGCCGAACGTGGCAGCGCCAAAGATGAACATCGCCACGCTGGCAACCCCGAAGTTGTAGTGCCCGAGCAAGCGCAGGTTGATGAACGCGCGCTGGCCGAACAGTTGGGTCACCACGAACACCATCAACGCAATGGCGGCGACCACGCTCATGCCGACAATGAGCGGAGAGCCGAACCAGTCCAGCCGACCGCCTTCTTCCAGCACGATCTGCAAGCCACCCAGGCCGATCACCATGGCCGCGATACCCAGCCAATCACCTTTTCGTAGCAGTTCGAGCTTCATCGGTTTGGCCTCGATCGACCAGGCGATGGCAAACAGCAGGGCAATGCCGGGGAAAAGTTGCAGATAGAAGATCCAGCGCCATGAATGGGCATCGGTCAGCCAGCCGCCAATCGACGGCCCGGCGGCCTGCGCCACGCTGTTGGCCAGGCTGAACAGTGCCATACCCATGGCCATCTTGCTGGCCGGCAGTTCGGTGATGATCAGCTGGAAGGACAGGGGAATCAGCACCGCGCCCGCAGCACCCTGGATCACCCGAAGTACAATCATCGCCTCCAGGTTGGGTGCCCAGGAACAGGCCACCGAGGCGATCAGAAAGATGAGCGAGCCGGTCCACATGACCCGACGCAGCGAGAACACGTCCACCAACCATGCAGTCAGCGGAATCATCACGATTTCTGCCACCAGGTAGGCGGTGGAGATCCATGAGCCTTCCTCGAAGCTTGCACCTAGCGAGCCGCGGATTTCCGGCAGTGCGGCGCTGGTGACATGCACGTTCATACCCGCCATGAAGCAGCCGAACAGGCCGCCAAGCACCGCCACCCAGGCACGCAGCGAGACCGTTTGCTCAGTGCGCATCGGCAACCTCTGCAGGGCGTGTGTCGACTGTACTCACCACCGACATGCCGGGCAGTACCTGCGGGCCATCCAGCGGTTTGTCGAGCAAAATGCGCACAGGGAAACGCTGGACGATCTTGGTGAAGTTGCCTGTGGCGTTGTCCGACGGCAGCAATGCGAAGACATTGCCCGAGGCTGGCGAAAAACTGGCCACATGGCCATGCAGTGGCTGGCTGGCGAAGCTGTCTACACGTATTTCTACCGGTTGCCCGGGGCGCATGCGGGCCAGTTGGGTTTCCTTGTAGTTGGCCACCACATAGGCCTGCTGCAGCGGCACCACGGCCAGCAGTGGTTGGCCCGGCACCACGTACTGGCCGGTGCGCACCCGGCGTTGGCCGACCACGCCGGTGATCGGCGCACGAATCACGGTGTCCTGCTCGTCCTGCTCGGCGAGCCGTTGGTGGGCCTGGGCACCTGCCAGCGCCGCTGCGCGTTGTTGCAACTCGGCCTCGGCCTGGACTGACCGGGCCTTGGCCATGGCCAGTTGTGAGCGCTGTTGGCGCAGCGCGGCCCGGGCACCTTGCAGCGCGGCTTGTGCCTGGGTGGCATGGGCACTGGCGGTTTCCAGACGCTGCATGGTCGCTGCGTCGTCACGCACCAGGCCACGGTAGCGTTGGACATCCAGTTCACTGCGGCGTTGTTCGGCGGTGGCGCTGCGCACGACGGCCTCAGCCTGCAGGATGGCTTGCTGTTGCTGGTCGATGCGTGCGGTCGCTACCTGTTGGCTGGCTTGGGCGGCGGCCAGTGCCGCCTGTGCGGCGGTCACGCCAGCCTGGGCCTGGTCGAGGCGGGCGCGGTAGTCGCGGTTTTGCAGGCGCACCAGCACATCACCGGCTTTCACCGGCTGGTCGTCAGCCACCTCGACCTCGGCTACGTAGCCCGCCACGCGTGGGCTCAGGGCCACCCAGTCGGAGCGGACGTAGGCATCGTCGGTGGTTTCCAGGTAGCGGCCGGTGCTGAACCAGTAACTGGTGAAGGCCAGCAGGGTGATTGCGGCCAGGCTGCCGCTGGCGGTGTATGCCAGGCGGCGATGGGTTTTAGCGCTCGGCCGCTGTTCAGTTTCGGCGGGTGAGGGTTTGTCTACGGCGACATTCATGGTTGGTTTCCATTCTCGAATTGGGGCTGCTGGCTGTCCGTTGTGGGAGCAACTGCCTTGCTCAATTTCTAAAAAGCTGGCGCGATCCGTGTGAGAGCGGGCTTGCCCGCGAACACGGGCGAAGCCCGTGCCATCCACCACGGTGTATTCTTCGCGGGTAAACCCGCTCCTACAGTGGGCGGTGCTCGCTGTTGGTCTTGCTTCTCGCTACCACCGCCCGCCCAGCGCGCGGAACAGGTTTACCTGCGCTTGCGCCAGGCGCCCTCGGGCTTCTGTGTGGCTGGCCCGCAAGCTGATCATTTCGCGCTCGCTGTCGAGCAGGGCCACCCCGTCCACGGTGCCGGCACGGTAGTTACGCTGGGCCAGGGCAAAGCTGTGCTGGCTGTGCGCCAGGGCTGCGTCCAGCGCCTGCAACCGTTGTCGCTCGCCGTCGTAGCGGGCCAGTGCCTGGCGCACGTCTTTCAGCGCGCTCAGCGCCACGCCGTGGTAACGGGCGAGCTGCGCCCGCTGCAATGCCTCGGCTTTGCTCACCCGTGCGCGATTGGCCTTCAGGTTGGGAAACTCCCAGCGGACCAGCGGGCCAATGCTGAACATCACCGCGCGGCTGTCGCCGAGGTTTGCAAGGTGATGGTCCGAAGACGTCAACGAAGCGCCGAAGCTGACCTTTGGGTACAGGTCGGCCCGCACGATGGCGGTCTCCAGGGTGGCCGCTTGCAGTTCCCGTTCGGCCTGGCGCACATCTGGCCGGCGTTCGAGCAAATGCCAGCCATCGCCAGCCGGCAGTGGCGCCGACAGCGTAGGAATGGCTACGCAGGTCCAGGCCTCGGCCACCGAGGCCTGGCCACTGAGCATGCTCAGTTCGTACAGCGCCATTTGCCGCCGGGCTGAGAGCATCGGCAGTTGCGCGCGCACCTGTTCCCGCAAGCCCAGCAGGCGCTCGCTGTCGAGGGCAGTGGCCACACCGGCCTGGCGCTGACGCTGACTGAGTTGCACGCTGTGGTCGAGGGTTTGCAAGGCCTGCTTTGCTGCCTCCAGGCGCGCCGCGTAGGTGCACTGGTCGATGTAGGCGCGGGTGGTCTGGGCGACCACCTGCAGGCGTACCAGGTCTAGCGCCGCAGCACTGGCTTCGGCTTGCACCCGGGCACGTTGAATGGCGGCGCGTACCTGGCCCCAGATATCCACCTGATAGGCCAGTTCGATGCCCGGGTTGAATTGCCATTGTGACGCTGCGTTGCTGTCGGTCGCCTCGGCCAGCGTCTGGTCATCGGCGCGCCTGCCATAGGTAGCCGCAACGCCCATCTCGGTAGACGGCCAGCGCCTGGCGTCGAACTCGCCGATGCCGGCCAGCATGGCCTGCACGTTGGCCTCGGCCTGTGCCAGGCCTTGGTTGTGCGCCAGGGCTTGCTGTACCCAGCGATTGAGTTGGGGGTCTTGATACAGTGCCCACCAGCGTTCGGGCAGGGGCTGTTTGCTGACGCCGGCCGGCATGTTCGCCAGCGGGTCTGCCTGCAGCGCTACAGCGGGTTCGGCAGGTGTGGATTGGTGGCCGCACGCCGCGAGTGCAGCAAGCATGCCGAGGGCTGTGGCAAGCCGGGCAGGGCCGGGAAATGAGTGCAGTAAGGGCATCACGATTGTCGCTCAAAGGTCGTGATGAGAGGTTAACGAGGGTTGCATGGGCGTCGTTGTCGCAAGCGGGACAACCCTGCGCGCAAGCGGGACAACCTGAGGCTCAGTACTCGCGCGCGGTACCGTTTTGCCAATCACTCGGCGCATAGCCGAGGATGCGCTTGAACATGGCAGCAAAGGCGCTGGCGCTCTGGTAGCCGTGCTCCAGCGCAACGTTCAGGATCGGCTGCCCATCGGCCAGGCTCCGCTGGCTGAGCATCACCCGGGCACGGGCGCGCCATTGGCCATACGACATGCCCACCTCGCGCTGGAAAAGCCGGGCCACGCTGCGGGCACTCATGTTCAGTTGCGCGCCGCATTGCTCCAGGGTCAGGTCCTGGGCCGGGTCCTGCAGGAAGCGCTCGCACCAGGCACGCAGGCGTGCGTGCTGCGGCGTCGGGACGAAGGCATCGATGCGCCGGGCGGCGGCGAGTTCGTACAGGATCAGCGCCCGAGCATGCGCACCGTCGCGCAGGTTCAGCACCCGTGACGCCGCCAGGATCAGTTCGCGCAGCAGGCCGGACACGACGATGACCTGGCAGCGTTCGATGTGGGCGTCGAGCAGCAAGGTGCGCATGCAGACCACGCCTTCCATGCGGATGGCATGGCTGACCCCGGCGGGCATCCACAAGGCATGCCCGCCGGGGATCACCCAGCTGCCGCCTTCGCTGCTGACCCGCATCACGCCGCTGGCGGCGTAGATCAGCTGGTCTTCGGCGTGGCAGTGGCTGGCCACTTCATCGCCGTGTCCGTAGTCCCTTTCCAGTGCTTGCATGCAGGCCACCCTCGTTATTGGATCCAATTATATCGAGGCGAACCTGTGCCGGGTTGCGAAGTGTGGGCTGCGAGCGAATTGCCATGGTTACAAATGGCTGTAAGGCGATTTTTTATGGTTAATTATTGCTGTGAGGTCAGCTACTACAGCTTGAAAGTGGTGAATGTTGTTAAATCCAGACATCGCTCTCTGCTGTGCGATCCCCCCCTTCATGACCGGTATTCAGAATGCCCCGTGGTTCGATCATCATCAGTTTTGCTTCGCCTTGCGCGGCGGTCCGGTGCTCGACGCCGCGTGGCACAACATAGAGTTCCCCGGGGTTCACATGCACGCAGCCATCCGGCAGGTCGATACGCAGAGTGCCTTCCAGCACCAGGAATGCTTCGTCGGTCTCCGGGTGCGCGTGCCAGATGAATTCGCCTTCGATGCGCACGACCTTGAACTGGTAATCGTTCATTTCGGCAACGACCCTGGGGCTCCATTGCTGTTCGATAAGCGCTGCCTTGTGGACCAGGTTCACTGGCAGGGAGGGATGTGGGTGACGGGCTTCAGGCATGACAGTTCCTCGGAAAGTGGAGTGGTCAGCCTATCGCTCCGGGTGAGTCCGGTTCTTGTACGATCCTGCAAGCCTGTTCCCACGGGGCACGCGGGCGACTGTGGTCTCTCAGCGTGACGCTCGCAAACGCTCCAGCCAGCGTAAAGGCGGTACGCCGTAGCAGCGGGTGAAGTGCCGGGTCATGTGGCTCTGGTCATGAAAGCCTGCAGCAAGGGCAGCCTCGACCAAGGTGAAGCCATCCAGGATCATCCGGCGAAAGCAGTCGAGGCGGCGCAGGGTGACAAAGCGATAGGGGCTGGTGCCGTACAGCGTGCGAAAGTCCCGCGACAGGCTCCAGCGTTCGCGGCCGCTGGCCTGTTCCAGCATGTCCAGTGTTATGCCCACATGCAGGTGTTCCATGATGAAGGCCCGGGCGCGTTCGGCTGCCTGGTAATCCAGGCGCTTGCGCCCGCGCGGCTTGCCGCCGACAGCCCGCAAGGCGATCGCCAGGTCATACAGGGCGTCCTGTTCTTCCAATGGCTCCAGCGCGTGGTCCACTGCCTGCACGAACGCTTCGCTGGCGTGGTACAGGCGCGGGTCGCTGGACAGCCCACCCGCGATGAAGGGCAAAGGCTGGCCACCCAGCACGTTCTGGATCAGTGCCGGGTCGACGTAGGCCATGCGGTAGCGAAAGCCTGCGTCGGTGCCCGCCATGCCGTCATGCAGTTCGTCCGGGTGCAACACCAGCGTGTTGCCCGGTATGCCGTGGCGCAGCGAACCTTTGTAGTGGAAGCTTTGCACGCCGGCCAGCGTGCGGCCGATCGAATAGGTATCGTGGCGATGCGGGTCGTAGCCGTGGCTACCGAACCAGGCTTCGATACGCTCGATACCGCCCGGTTGGGCGCTACGGATGACCCAGTCGGATGGCGGTACGGGCTTCGCTTTGCGGGCCATTGCAGTGCGTGCCTCCTGCTCACGCCCGAGAGGGCAAGCTCATATGCAGCAAAGGGAACGGGCGACCTTCGCCATCCAGCGGTGAACGGCCGGTCTGGGCGAAGCCATAGCGCACGTAGAACCCTGTTGCCTGCGGGTTCTGCTCGTTGACATCGACACTCATCGCACTGCGCGACTGGCGGCCAAAATCCAGCAGTGCACGGCCAATGCCCTGGCCGTGGCGCGCTGGATCGACGAAAAGCATTTCCACATGGTTTTCATTGAAGCCGATAAAGCCCAGTGGCTGGTCATCGGTGTCTACCGCAACCCACAGCTCGACGGCCGGGAAGTACACGTCGCGCAGTTGTGGCAATAGTGCGTCGATGTCGGAGGGTTGCAGAAAGTGGTGCGTCGCGCGAACAGCGCGCAGCCAGATGTCGAGCAGCTGCGGGTAATCTGCAGCGATGCCTTGGCGAATGATCATGGTGTCATCCTGAATGGTATTGATGGCAGATGGGCGCGCCAGTGAGCGGCGGCCATGCAAGTGTCGGCATCATGAATGACCGCTTCGCGAGTCAACGCCTGGGCGGTGCACGGCAGGGTGGCCGGAAGGGAAGAAAGCGGAAGATTACCCCGGTCGCTCAGTAGGGGGCAATGGCGATTGCGTAGGGTGCAGTGCAGGTTTCGATTCGGCTAGGATGCTTGTTGATGCTGAAATTGAACCCACACAACAAGCACGGCCCGAGAGCACCCATGAACCGCAACGAACTGCGCAAAGCCGATATCAACCTGATGGTGGTGTTCGAAGCGCTGATGCAGGAACGCAACCTCACCCGTGCCGCGGAGAAGCTGTTCGTCGCCCAGCCCACGGTCAGCGCCGCGCTGGCCAGGTTGCGTGCGATGTTCAACGACCCGTTGCTGGTTCGTGTGGGCAACCGCATGGAGCCCTCGGCCAGGGCCGAAGAGGTGATCAAGTACCTCACGCCAGCCTTGGATGCGATGTCCGTCGCTCTCAGCATGACCCATGATTTTGACCCGCTGACCAGCAAGATGACCTTCCGCATTGGCTTGTCCGATGATGTCGAGTCGGGCCTGTTGCCGCCGCTGTTGCGGGCGCTGCGGGTGGAGGCGCCAAACGTGGTAGTGGTCGTGCAGCATGTGGACTACTGGCGCATTCCGGACCTGCTGGCGGCGGGCGACGTGACGGTGGGTATCAGCCAGACCAAGGGCCTACCCGCCAATGCCAAACGCAAGGTGCTACGCACCATGCAAGCCAGGGTAGTGCGGGCCGACAAGTCCACCACGCCGCTTTCACTGGATGAGTTTTGTCAACGCCCGCATGTCCAGGTTTCGCCGACCGCCAACACCCAGGGTGTGGTCGACGATTGGTTGAAAGACATCCGCCGTGAACGCAAGGTGGTGTTGTCGGTACCGCAGTTCAGTTCGCTACCGGCGATTCTGGCCGGTACCGACCTGCTGGCCTGCTGCCCAGACTATGCCGCACAGGGTATGGAACGCTGGGGCAACTTGCAGGCCGAGACGCTGCCGTTCGAGACCGCTGCACTGGAGCTGGCCATGGTCTGGTTGAGCACCACCGACAGCGACCCGGCCGAGCGTTGGCTGCGTAGTCGCCTGGAGCACTACATGGGCGGACTACGGGAAGCGGTCATGGGATGATGTCGGTCTCCAGGCTCAGCAGGTCCTGCACCGTCTGCCGCCGGCGGATCATCCGCAACACCCCGCCCTCGATCAGAAACTCCGGCAGCAGCGGCCGGCTGTTGTAGTTCGACGACATCGACGCGCCATAGGCGCCGGCATCGTGGATCACCAGCAGGTCGCCTACCTGTGCCTGAGGCAGGTCCTGCGGGGTCAGTTCCTGGTCATTCTGAGTGAACACGTCACCCGATTCACACAACGGCCCGGCCACCACCGTCGGTTGCCGTGGGCGGTCCACCGGCTGGCCGTTGGCATCGAGCAGGGTCATGCCGTGGTAGGCGCCGTACATCGCCGGGCGCATCAGGTCGTTGAAGCCGGCGTCGATCATGACGAAGGTATTGCGGCCCACTTGCTTGACGGCGCGCACTTCGGCCACGAGGTAGCCCGACTCGGCCACCAGGAAGCGTCCTGGCTCGATTTCCATGCGCACGGGGTGGCCGAGCAGCGCTTCGACTTCCTTGCGCGCTACCGCCCAGGTCTGCGCATAGCGCTGCAGGTCGACCGGTTTGTCGGTGCTGCGGTAAGGGGTGGAAAGCCCGCCGCCAATGGAGAACGCCTCGATGTCCACGCCCAGGCGGCCGATCAGTTCGATCATCGAGCGGGCCACCTGTTCCAGGTGCTGGTAGTCCACCCCGGAGCCAATATGCATGTGCACGCCCACCAGGTGCAGGCCATGGGCCTTGATGCACGCCAGCGCCTCGTCCAGCTCTTCATGCCAGATGCCGTGCTTGCTGTTTTCGCCGCCGGTGTTGGTCTTGCGGCTGTGGCCATGGCCGAAGCCCGGGTTGATGCGGATCCACACGCGGTGGCCGGGCGAGCGTTCACCCAGTTGGCGCAGCATGTCGATGGAGCCTGCGTTGACTTCGATCTTCGAGGCCACCACCCGCTCCAGGGTGGGGCGGTCCAGTGCGTCACAGGTCAGCACCACGCCGGCAGGGTCACCGTCAACGCTCGCGCCGGCGGCGAAGGCCCGCTCCATCTCACCCAGCGACACTGCATCCAGCACCAGGCCATGGGCGCGCATCAGGCGCAGCACATGCACGTTCGGGTTGGCTTTCTGGGCGAAACGTACGGTGTCGAATACGTTCAACTGCTCGACGCGATCGGCGATGGTGCGGGTGTCGTATGCCCATAGCGGCGAGCCGTGCTGGCGAACAGCCTCGGCCAGGAGGGTGAAAGGTGCGGTCATGGTGGCGTTACTCGTATAAGGAAGGCCACGAGGATGCGCCAAAGGGTGAATTCAGAAAAATAGCTATTCTTCTGCCCGCTATTCATATCTGATATACCCATTGTCGACTCTCTGGGTATTGCCGTGAAACTCTCCGTTCGCCACATCGAAGTGTTCCGCGCCATTATGGCGGCCGGTAGCGTCACAGGGGCGGCGCGCCTGTTGTTCACCTCGCAGCCCACCGTCAGCCGCGAGTTGGCGCGGTTGGAGCAGGTGACTGGCCTGAACCTGTTCGAACGCGAGGGAGGGCGTCTGGTGGCCACAGCCCAGGCGTTGCTGCTGATCGAGGAGGTCGAGCGCGCCTACGTCGGGCTGGAGCGGATCGATCGCTTTGCCCAGGCCATCCGCAACTTCGAGCAGGGCCGGCTGGCCATCACCTGCCTGCCGCTGTTCTCGCAAACCTTGTTGCCCAAGGCTTGCCAGCGCTTTCACCAGCAGCACAGTGGCGTGAGCGTGAGCATTCTGGCGCAGGAGTCGCCTTTGCTGGAGGAGTCACTGGTTGCCCAGCAGCATGACCTTGGCCTGACTGAAGTCGAACAGATACCACGTGGCGCCTATGGTGAATTGCTGTTCAGTGCCAACATGGTGTGCGTGTTGCCCGAGCATCACCCGCTGCAGGTGAAGGCTGAACTGGAGCTGAGTGATTTCCATGAGGTCGATTTCATCAACCTGGCCAGCCTGGATACCTACCGCCAGCGTCTGGATCAGCACTTTCGTGCGGCCGGGGTCAACCGTCGCACGGTCATTGAGACCACCAGTGCCGCTTCGGTTTGCGCCATGGTCAGGCAAGGCCTGGGGGTGGCGATCATCAACCCGCTGAGCGGGCTGGAGGCGGCGCAAGGCGGGTTGCCGATCCGCCGTTTACGGGTGTCGGTGCCGTATCAGGTGATGCTGATACGCCCGGACCATCGGCCGGCATCGGCAGCGGTGGAGCCGTTTTGCGAGGCGTTGCGGGTGCAGGCGCAAGAAATGCAGGCCGCATTGGGCTAGGGCTTTGCGGGGCACTCAGATTCCATGCCATCCACCGCAGTGCCTGCTTCGCGGGTAAACCCGCTCCTACAGCTCGCAGACCAAGGTTCCAGTACCGGCCAGGATGTTTTCGAGGGTTTCTTTCACTTCATCCATGTCACTCAGCTCGCTGGTCAGGTTGATCTCCAGCACTTCATCCCCCTTCAGCGCGTCCCGGTCACCGGCCGCCACTTCAATCAGCAGGCGCTTGGCGCTCAGGGTCACTTTAAGACCATCCAGCGTCGACGGCTCATCATCCAGGGTCAGGTCGACGGTGTCCTCGTCCGGGTAGCGGGTAAGCAGGAACATCTGACCTTTGTCGCTGTGGCAACACAGGGTCGCCATGTTGTCTTCCTCGTCATCGCAAGGGGTGGCGAACAGCAGGGCGGTGTTGATTTGCATGAGCAGGCTCGAATCAAAGGAAACGGAAGGGGATTCTGACAGTCTTGCGTACAGGCATAAACGTAAAGTTACCCCCCCTTGACCGAAATTGTCGCAGCGCTGCAAGCGTAGATGACCGATCAGTCGTTAAGCTTCGGCGAGCCCTGGGCGTGCCTGCGCACGTTCAACGTCTGGTTTTTTACCGTCCGCCATGCCACGGGTTGGCTATCGTTGATCCGTACACGGCGCACGCAGCGACGCTTCAATTATTACAAAGCCCAAGCGGAGTACCACAGATGGCGTTCTTCACCGCAGCCAGCAAAGCCGACTTTCAGCATCAACTGCAAGCGGCCCTGGCGCAGCACATCAGCGAGCAGTCCCTGCCACAAGTGGCGCTGTTCGCCGAGCAGTTCTTCGGCATCATCTCTCTGGACGAACTCACCCAACGCAGGCTTTCCGACCTGGCCGGCTGCACCCTGTCAGCCTGGCGCATCATCGAGCGTTTCGACCCCGAATATCCGCAAGTACGGGTGTACAACCCTGATTACGAACGCAATGGCTGGCAGTCGACCCATACCGTGGTCGAAGTGCTGCACCACGACCTGCCGTTCCTGGTCGATTCGGTGCGCACCGAGCTCAACCGCCGTGGCTACAGCATCCACACCCTGCAAACCACCGTGCTCAGCGTGCGCCGTGGCGCCAAAGGCGAGCTGTTGGAACTGCTGCCCAAGGGTACCCAGGGCGAGGGCGTGTGCTACGAGTCACTGATGTATCTGGAGATCGACCGCTGCGCCAACGCCGCCGAGCTGACAGTACTGACCCGCGAAATCGAGCAGGTGCTGGCCGAGGTACGGGTGGTGGTGGCCGACTTCGAACCGATGAAGGCCAAATTGCGTGACGTGGTGGCGCAGGTGGAGCAGACCGCCTTTGGCCCTGCCCAAAACGAAAAGAGCGAAGTCAAGGCCTTCCTCGAGTGGCTGCTGGATAACCACTTCACCTTCCTGGGCTATGAAGAATTTACCGTCAAGGGCGACGCCGATGGCGGCCAGATGGTCTACGACGGGCAGTCGTTCCTCGGCTTGCCGCGCCGCCTGCGCGTGGGCCTGACCGCAGAAGAGCTGCGCATCGAAGACTACGCCGTGGCCTACCTCAACGAGCCGCTGCTGCTGTCGTTCGCCAAGGCCGCGCTGCCCAGCCGCGTGCACCGCCCGGCCTATCCGGACTACGTGTCGATCCGTCAGCTGGACGCCGACGGCAAGGTGATCAAGGAGCACCGCTTCATGGGGCTGTACACCTCGTCGGTGTATGGCGAAAGCGTGCATGCCATTCCGTACATCCGCGTGAAGGTGGCCGAAGTCGAGCGCCGTTCGGGCTTCGATCCCAAGGCTCACTTGGGCAAGGAACTGGCCCAGGTGCTGGAAGTGCTGCCGCGTGACGACCTGTTCCAGACGCCGATCGACGAGCTGTTCAGCACGGTCATGGCAATCGTGCAGATCCAGGAGCGCAACAAGATCCGCGTGTTCCTGCGCAAAGACCCGTACGGCCGCTTCTGCTACTGCCTGGCCTACGTCCCGCGGGAAATCTACTCCACCGAAGTGCGGCAGAAGATCCAGCAGGTGCTGATGGACCGCCTGAAGGCCAGTGACTGCGAGTTCTGGACCTTCTTCTCCGAATCGGTACTGGCCCGTGTGCAACTGATTCTGCGGGTCGACCCCAAGAACCGCATCGACATCGACCCGCAGCAGCTGGAACGCGAGGTCATCCAGGCCTGCCGCTCGTGGCATGACGACTACTCGGCACTGGTGGTGGAGAACTTCGGCGAAGCCCAGGGCACCAACATCCTCGCCGAGTTCCCCAAAGGCTTCCCGGCCGGGTACCGCGAGCGCTTCGCCGCGCACTCGGCGGTGGTCGACCTGCAGCATGTGCTGAGCCTGTCGGAAAGCAAGCCGCTGGCAATGAGCTTCTACCAGCCGTTGACCCAGGTTGGCGAACGCACCCTGCACTGCAAGCTGTACCACGCCGACACCCCGCTGGCGCTGTCCGATGTGCTGCCGATTCTGGAAAACCTTGGCCTGCGCGTGCTCGGCGAGTTCCCGTATCGCCTGCGCCATGCCAATGGCCGCGAATACTGGATCCACGACTTCGCCTTCACCTACAGCGAAGGCCTGAGCCTGGACATCCAGCAGCTCAACGACACCCTGCAGGACGCCTTCATCCACATCGTCCGTGGTGACGCCGAGAACGACGCTTTCAACCGCCTGGTACTGACTGCCGGCCTGCCATGGCGCGACGTGGCATTGCTGCGCGCTTACGCCCGTTACCTGAAGCAGATTCGCCTGGGCTTTGACCTGGGTTACATCGCCAGCACCCTGAACAACCACACCGATATCGCTCGCGAGCTCACCCGGTTGTTCAAGACCCGCTTCTACCTGGCGCGCAAGCTCACCCAGGACGACCTTGACGACAAGCAGCAGCGCCTGGAACAGGCCATTCTGGCTGCGCTGGACGACGTGCAGGTGCTCAACGAAGACCGCATCCTGCGGCGCTATCTGGACCTGATCAAGGCCACCCTGCGTACCAACTTCTACCAGCCCGATGCAAACGGCCAGAACAAGTCGTACTTCAGCTTCAAGTTCAACCCCAAGCTGATCCCCGAACTGCCCAAGCCGGTGCCAAAGTTCGAGATATTCGTCTATTCGCCACGCGTCGAGGGCGTGCACCTGCGCTTTGGCAACGTCGCCCGTGGCGGCTTGCGCTGGTCCGACCGCGAAGAAGACTTCCGCACCGAAGTGCTGGGCCTGGTCAAAGCCCAGCAAGTGAAAAACTCGGTCATCGTGCCGGTCGGCGCCAAGGGCGGCTTCCTGCCTCGGCGTCTGCCAATTGGCGGCAGTCGTGACGAGATTGCTGCCGAAGGCGTGGCGTGCTACCGCATCTTCATTTCCGGCCTGCTCGACATCACCGACAACCTCAAGGACGGTGGCGTGGTGCCGCCGGCCAACGTGGTGCGCCATGACGATGACGACCCGTACCTGGTGGTAGCGGCGGACAAAGGTACTGCGACCTTCTCCGACATCGCCAACGGCATCGCGATCGACTACGGTTTCTGGCTGGGCGATGCTTTTGCTTCCGGCGGCTCGGCCGGTTACGACCACAAGAAGATGGGCATTACCGCGCGCGGTGCCTGGGTGGGCGTGCAGCGTCACTTCCGCGAGCGCGGCATCAACGTGCAGGAAGACCCGATCACCGTCATTGGTGTGGGCGACATGGCCGGTGACGTGTTCGGCAATGGCCTGCTGATGTCCGACAAGCTGCAACTGGTGGCAGCGTTCAACCACCTGCATATCTTCATCGACCCCAACCCGGAGCCCGCTTCCAGCTTCGCTGAACGCAAGCGCCTGTTCGACCTGCCGCGCTCGGCCTGGAGCGACTACGACACCAGCATCATGTCCGAAGGCGGCGGAATCTTCCCGCGCAGTGCCAAGAGCATCGCCATCAGTGCGCAGATGAAGGAACGCTTCGCCATCGAAGCCGACCGACTGACCCCGACCGAGCTGCTGAATGCGCTGCTCAAGGCCCCGGTGGACTTGCTGTGGAACGGCGGTATCGGTACCTACGTGAAGGCCAGCACTGAAAGCCACGCCGATGTCGGCGACAAGGCCAACGATGCGCTGCGGGTCAACGGTAACGAACTGCGCTGCAAGGTGGTGGGTGAGGGTGGCAACCTGGGCATGACCCAGCTCGGCCGCGTCGAGTTCGGCCTGAACGGCGGCGCCACCAACACCGACTTCATCGACAATGCCGGCGGCGTGGACTGCTCCGACCACGAGGTCAACATCAAGATCCTGCTCAACGAAGTGGTGCAGGGTGGCGACATGACCGAGAAGCAGCGCAACCAGTTGCTGGGCAGCATGACCGACGAAGTCGCCGGCCTGGTGCTGGGCAACAACTACAAGCAGACCCAGGCGCTGTCGCTGGCCGCCCGCCGCGCCCGCGAGCGGATTGCCGAGTACAAACGCCTGATGGCCGACCTCGAGGCGCGGGGCAAACTTGACCGCGCCATCGAATTCCTGCCGTCCGAGGAGCAGTTGGCCGAACGCCTGGCTGCCGGCCATGGGTTGACCCGCGCCGAGCTGTCGGTGCTGATCTCGTACAGCAAGATCGACCTCAAGGAGCAACTGCTCAAGTCGCTGGTGCCGGACGACGATTACCTGACCCGTGACATGGACACCGCTTTCCCGCCGTCCCTGGTCAGCAAGTTCGCCGAGGCCATGCGCCGCCACCGCCTGAAGCGCGAAATTGTCAGCACCCAGATCGCCAACGACCTGGTCAACAACATGGGTATCACCTTCGTCCAGCGCCTGAAGGAGTCGACCGGCATGAGCCCGGCCAACGTGGCCGGGGCCTATGTGATCGTGCGCGACATCTTCCACCTGCCGCACTGGTTCCGCCAGATCGAGGCGCTGGACTATCAGGTGCCGGCAGAAATCCAGCTCACCCTGATGGACGAGCTGATGCGCCTGGGCCGCCGTGCCACCCGCTGGTTCCTGCGTAGCCGCCGCAACGAACAGGACGCCGGGCGTGATACCGCGCACTTCGGGCCGAAGATCGCGCAGCTGGGTCTGAAACTTGATGAGCTGCTCGAAGGCCCCACCCGCGAACGCTGGATGGTGCGCTACCAGGGCTTTGTCGAGGCCGGTGTGCCGGAGTTGCTGGCGCGTATGGTGGCGGGTACCAGCCACTTGTACACCCTGCTGCCGATCATTGAAGCGGCCGACGTTACCGGCCATGAGCCGGCGCAGGTGGCCAAGGCGTTCTTCGCCGTGGGCAGCGCGCTGGACCTGACCTGGTACCTGCAGGAAATCAGCAACCTGCCGGTGGAAAACAACTGGCAGGCGCTGGCCCGCGAGGCATTCCGCGACGATATCGACTTGCAGCAGCGGGCGATCACCATTTCGGTCCTGCAGATGGCCGATGCACCGGAAGACATGGATGCCCGCGTGGCGCTGTGGGCAGAGCAGCACCGGGGAATGGTGGAGCGCTGGCGCGCCATGCTCGACGACCTGCGCAATGCCACGGGTATTGACTATGCGATGTACGCGGTGGCCAACCGCGAGCTGGTCGACCTGGCCATGAGCGGGCAGGCGGCGGTGGTGCCGTCCTGAGCCTTGTAGTGAGGTAAAACAAAGCCCCGGCAGTGATGCTGGGGCTTTTTTGTATGCCTGGGCTGG
This sequence comes from Pseudomonas sp. 3HC3, assembly GCF_044904505.1. Taxonomy (NCBI): domain Bacteria; kingdom Pseudomonadati; phylum Pseudomonadota; class Gammaproteobacteria; order Pseudomonadales; family Pseudomonadaceae; genus Pseudomonas; species Pseudomonas sp. 3HC3. The sequence goes on along the minus strand of NZ_JADDRH010000013.1, from coordinate 4,907 downwards.
CCCTTTCGCGGGTGAACCCGCTCCTACGACGGCCTTCGCCCAACCCCCGACATGGGTCGCTACGGATCGGGTGTAGGAGCGGGTTTACCCGCGAATACGGTAGCGGCGGCAACGGTGAGCGGCCGGGGAGATTGGCCAGCAGGGCCGGCCCTTTCGCGGGTGAACCCGCTCCTACAGGGGAGCGGGCCCGGATAGGTTTACTTGAACCGTCTCTCCACACCTTTCTCGACCAGGATCTTCGCCGAAATCTCTTCCACCGAAAAATGCGTGGAATTGATGTTGGGAATGTTCTCCCGGCGGAACAGGCTTTCCACTTCACGTACTTCGAACTCGCACTGGGCAAAGCTGGAATAGCGGCTGTTGGGCTTGCGCTCGTGGCGGATGGCGGTGAGGCGGTCGGGGTCGATGGTCAGGCCGAACAGCTTGTTTTGGTGCTTTTTCAGCACCGCCGGCAGCTGCAGGCGCTCCATGTCGTCCTCGGTCAGCGGGTAGTTGGCGGCACGGATGCCGAACTGCATGGCCATGTAAAGGCAGGTTGGGGTCTTGCCGCAACGCGACACGCCAACCAGAATCAGGTCGGCTTTGTCGTAGTAGTGGGTGCGTGCACCGTCGTCGTTATCCAGGGCGAAATTCACCGCCTCGATGCGCTCCATGTAGTTGGAATTGCCGCCGATCGAGTGGGATTTGCCCACGGAATACGACGAATGGGCAATCAATTCCTGTTCAAGCGGGGATAAAAACGAAGAAAAGATGTCGATCATGAAGCCATTCGAGGTCGCCAGGATCTCGCGGATGTCCTGGTTGACGATGGTGTCGAAGATGATCGGACGGACCCCATCCCGCTCGGCCGCAGCGTTGATTTGCTGGACCATGGCCCGCGCTTTGTCCGGTGAATCGATGTAAGGACGGGTGAATTTGTTGAAGGGAATGCTCTCGAATTGCGCGAGCAAACTCTGGCCCAGGGTTTCGGCAGTGATACCCGTGCCGTCGGAGATGAAGAACGCGGTTCGTTTCATTTGCGATCTGGGCCTTAAGCTGATGACGATTCTTGGATATGATAAGTTCGGTTTGCCGAATGCGGCTGTCGACATTCTGCCACATTTGCAGAGCCTATTTTCCAGGTACAGGCCACAAACGCCCGGCCAAGTCAAAGAAGACAGGCGGGCGCCTTTTGAGCTTTTCCAACACAGTTAGTGGAGAGATCACCTTGGTAGAGTACGTAGTTTCCCTCGATAAGCTCGGCGTCCATGATGTGGAGCATGTGGGGGGCAAGAACGCATCCCTGGGCGAGATGATCAGCAACCTTGCCGGTGCTGGTGTATCGGTGCCGGGCGGCTTTGCCACTACGGCGCAGGCGTACCGCGATTTTCTCGAACAGAGTGGTCTGAACGACAGGATTCACGCTGCGCTCGACGCACTGGACGTAGATGACATCAACGCCCTGACCAAGACCGGCGCGCAGATTCGCCAGTGGGTCATGGAAGCCGAATTCCCGCCACGTCTGGATTCGGAAATCCGTACGGCCTTCGCCGAAATGGCCGCCGGCAATGACAACATGGCCGTTGCCGTGCGTTCCTCGGCTACCGCCGAAGACCTGCCGGATGCCTCGTTCGCCGGCCAGCAGGAAACCTTCCTCAACATCCGCGGCGTCGATAACGTGATCCGCGCGGCCAAGGAAGTGTTCGCGTCGCTGTTCAACGACCGCGCCATCGCCTACCGCGTGCACCAGGGCTTCGATCACAAGCTGGTTGCCCTGTCTGCCGGTGTGCAGCGCATGGTCCGCTCCGAAACCGGCACTGCCGGCGTCATGTTCACCCTCGACACCGAGTCGGGCTTCCGCGATGTGGTATTCATCACTGGCGCCTATGGCCTGGGCGAAACCGTCGTACAGGGTGCAGTCAACCCTGACGAATTCTACGTGCACAAGAACACCCTGCAGGCCGGCCGCCCGGCCATCCTGCGCCGCAACCTGGGCAGCAAGGCGATCAAGATGGTCTATGGCGACGAAGCCAAGGCCGGCCGTTCGGTCAAGACCGTCGAAGTCGACCGCGCCGAGCGCGCACGCTTCTGCCTGACAGATGCCGAGGTCAGCGAGCTGGCCAAGCAGGCCATGATCATCGAACAGCACTACCAGCGCCCGATGGACATCGAGTGGGCCAAGGACGGTGACGACGGCAAGCTGTACATCGTCCAGGCTCGCCCTGAAACGGTGAAGAGCCGTTCCAGCGCCAACGTCATGGAACGCTACCTGCTCAAAGAGAAAGGCACCGTGCTGGTCGAAGGCCGTGCCATTGGCCAACGTATCGGCGCCGGCAAGGTTCGTGTCATCAACGACGTATCGGAAATGGACAAGGTCCAGCCGGGCGACGTGCTGGTCTCCGACATGACCGACCCTGACTGGGAGCCGGTGATGAAGCGCGCCAGCGCCATCGTCACCAACCGCGGTGGCCGTACCTGCCACGCGGCGATCATTGCCCGTGAGCTGGGGATCCCGGCGGTTGTCGGTTGCGGCAACGCTACCCAGATACTGAAAGACGGCCAGGGCGTGACCGTTTCCTGTGCCGAAGGCGATACCGGCTTCATCTTCGAAGGCGAACTGGGCTTCGACATCAAGCAGAACTCGGTCGATGCCATGCCGGAACTGCCGTTCAAGATCATGATGAACGTTGGCAACCCGGACCGCGCCTTCGACTTCGCCCAGCTGCCCAACGCCGGTGTCGGTCTGGCACGCCTGGAGTTCATCATCAACCGCATGATCGGCGTGCACCCCAAGGCGCTGCTGAACTATGCAGGCCTGCCTGCCGACCTGAAAGAAAGCGTCGACAAGCGCATCGCTGGCTACAACGACCCGGTCGGCTTCTACGTCGAGAAGCTGGTAGAAGGCATCAGCACCCTGGCGGCGGCCTTCTACCCGAAAAAGGTCATCGTGCGCCTGTCGGACTTCAAGTCCAACGAGTACGCCAACCTGATCGGCGGCAAGCTGTATGAGCCGGAAGAAGAAAACCCGATGCTGGGCTTCCGTGGTGCCTCGCGTTACATCAGCGAATCGTTCCGTGACTGCTTCGAGCTCGAGTGCCGTGCATTGAAGCGTGTGCGCAACGAGATGGGCCTGACCAACGTCGAGATCATGGTGCCGTTCGTACGCACCTTGGGCGAAGCCAGCCAGGTTGTCGACCTGCTCGCCGAAAACGGCCTGGCCCGCGGCGACAATGGCCTGCGCGTGATCATGATGTGCGAACTGCCGTCCAACGCCATCCTCGCCGAAGAGTTCCTGGAATACTTCGACGGCTTCTCGATCGGCTCCAACGACCTGACCCAGTTGACCCTGGGCCTGGACCGTGACTCGGGCATCATTGCCCACCTGTTCGACGAGCGTAACCCTGCGGTGAAGAAGCTGCTGGCTAACGCCATTGCCGCGTGCAACAAGGCCGGCAAGTACATCGGTATCTGCGGCCAAGGCCCATCCGACCATCCGGACCTTGCCAAGTGGCTGATGGAACAGGGCATCGAAAGCGTGTCGCTGAACCCGGACTCGGTACTCGAGACCTGGTTCTTCCTGGCCGAAGGCCCAGGCGCGGCCTGAGGCTGTAAAACGCAGGGGGACGTCTGGCGTCCTCCTGCCTGGTTTTTTCCCGGGCGAGCTCCAGCAATGGATCCCGCCCTTTTTTGTGCACCAAGCAACCTTATGCAAAGCAGCAGCACTCTATTCCCCGTGGCCCTGCTCAGTGCCGAGCGCCGCGGCGATCTCAGCGAAGACGTGTATCGGATCAAGGCCGGTAATGGCCCGGACCCCAGCGTCGAGCTCGCCATCACCCGTCTGGGGCTGGCCGACCAGGATCAGGCCCAAGGCGTGCCGGTCATTCTCCTGCACGGCAGTTTTTCCAATCGGCGCTTCTGGTATTCGCCCAAAGGGGTTGGCCTGGGTGCCTATCTTGCGCGCGCCGGTTTCGATGTCTGGATCCCGGAAATGCGCGGCCATGGCCTGTCGCCGCGTAACCAGGACTGGAAGCACAACAGCGTTGCCGCCTACGCCCGTGATGACCTGCCGTTGATCAACGCATTCGTGCGCGAGCAGTCGGGCCAGGCACCGCACTGGGTTGGCCACTCCCTGGGTGGCACCACCTTGGTAGCTGCGCTGGGCGGTGGTTTTCTGGCTGCCGAGCAGTTGGCCAGCGTGGCGCTGTTCGGCACCCAGATCAGTCGTGTGTATTGGCCGTTGAAAGTGCCACCGCTGGCTTGGGGTGCGAAGCTGGTGCTCAAGCGTTGGGGGCAGATATCCGGGCCACGCTTCAAGCGTGGGCCTGAAGACGAGCCGATGGGCCTGGCCCTGGAGAGCATGCGCTGGCACGGCCTGTTCGGGCGCTTTGGCGACAAGAAGCACGATTGGTGGGCGGGGCTCGCAGAGGTGGATGTGCCGCTGCTGGCGGTGGCTGGCGCTGGGGACTTCCAGGACCCGGTGTGGGCCTGCCGCAAGCTGTTCGAGCAGTTGGGCGGCGAGCGCAAGCAGTTCCTCCGGCTGGGGCGTGAGGAGGGCTTCGAGGCCTTCGGGCATGTCGACATGCTGGTGAGCAAGGCTGCGCAGGCGCAGGTGTGGCCGCTGGTGGAGCGTTGGTTGCGCAATCCGCTGCTGCCGGTGCATGCGTCCACTGTGGTTGCGGAACCTGTGCCTGCCAGCTGAGTTTGCTGTACCTGTCATGGCCTCTTCGCGGGTGAACCCGCTCCTACACACATTGGTGGTGGACACACACCGGAGGTTGGACACAGCCCGTCGTCGGGGCGGGTTCACCCGCGAAAGGGTTGGGCCTGCTTGCCAATCTCCACCCACCGATCACCATTGCCACCGCCACCGTATTCGCGGGTAAACCCGCTCCAAGGTGGTGGACACACACCGGAGGTTGGACACAGCC
>NZ_JADDRH010000012.1:0-138053 GCF_044904505.1 Pseudomonas sp. 3HC3 | reverse complement strand
CCGGCAGCCAACTCAGCGGTAGAGGCGAAGTGGGCACCACCGTGCAGGTGCGTGACGCGGCCGGCAACATCCTCGCGACTGGCACCGTCGCTGCAGATGGCACCTTCGTCATCGCCCTGGACCCTGCCGTCAACGACGGCAGCACCTTGCAAGTCACCCTCACCGACGCCGCCGGCAACGTATCCCAACCGGGCTCGGTCACCTCGGCCGACCTGCTGCCGCCCGCGCAACCGACTGACCTGGCCCTGGCCGATGGCGTCACCTTCACCGGTCGCGGCGAGCCCGGTGCCACCGTGCAGGTACGCGATGCCGGCGGTGCTGTCATCGGTACTGGTGTCGTCGGTGCCGACGGTCTGTTCAGCCTCACCCTGTCGCCTGCCCAGGCCAATGGTGAAGCGCTCGATGTGCGTCTGATGGATGCTGCCGGCAACAGCTCTGCCCCATTGCAATTCGACGCGCCGGACATCACACCGCCTGACGCAGTAACCAATATTACAGTTGGTGCTGACGGCCTGGCCCTGAGCGGTCGCGGCGAGCCGGGTGCCACTGTGGAAGTGCGCGATGCCAATGGCACTGTGATCGGCACGGGTGTGGTGGGTGCCAACGGCACCTTCCTGATCGACCTCGCCCCAGCCGCACAGCCGGGCGAACAATTGAGCCTGGTGCAGACCGACCCAAGCGGCAACGCTTCGGTGGCTACCGAGTACGATGTACCACTGACCACCGCGCCCGACAGCCCGAGCAATCTAGCCATCAATGCTGATGGCACCACCCTCACCGGTACCGCGCCGGCTGGCAGCCGTGTGGAAGTGCATGACGCCAACGGCACGTTGATTGGCAGTGCCATTGCCAGCGCCGATGGCAGCTTCAGCATCGAACTGAATCCCGCACAAGCCAACGGCGAACTGCTGGACGTGGTCGCCATCGATGACGGCGGCATTTCCTCGCTGCCCGCCCAGATCACCGCGCCCGACATCACCGCCCCTGCCGCCCCAACCGAACTGGCGGTCAGCGCGGACGGCAGCGTTATCACCGGCCGTGCCGAACCGGGCAGCACCGTGCGCATCGTGGCTGCCGGCGGCACTGAACTGGGCACTGTCGTGGTCGGCCCGACCGGCGCGTTCAGCCTCAACCTCAACCCGCCACAAGTTGACGGCGAAGTGCTACAGGCCGCCGCGACCGATGCCGCTGGCAACACATCGCCAAGCAGCGCAGTTACCGCACCGGATATCGACGGGGTCGATACCACGCCACCGGCAGCCCCGACTGACTTGGTGATCGGCCTTGCCGGTAGCCAACTCAGTGGTCGAGGCGAAGCCGGCTCTACCGTGCAGGTGCGTGACGCGGCCGGCAACATCCTCGCGACCGGCACCGTCGCTGCAGATGGCACCTTCGTCATCGCCCTGGACCCTGCCGTGAATGACGGCAGCACCTTGCAGGTCACCCTCACCGATGCCGCCGGCAACGTATCGCAACCGGGCTCGGTCACCTCGGTCGACTTGCTGCCGCCCGCACAACCGACTGACCTGGCCCTGGCCGATGGCGTCACCTTCACCGGTCGCGGTGAGCCTGGTGCTACTGTGCAGGTGCGCGATGCTGGCGGTAACCTGATTGGCACTGGCTTGGTCAACGAAGACGGCACCTTCAGCGTCACGCTGTTCCCCGCCCAGGCCAATGGTGAAGCCCTGGACATTCGCGTGGTGGATGCCGCCGGCAACGCCTCGGCACCACTGCAATTCGATGCGCCGGACATCACTCCGCCTGAGGCAGTAACCAATATTGCCGTCGGCACTGATGGCCTGGCCCTGAGCGGTCGCGGCGAGCCTGGCGCCACCGTCGAAGTACGCGATGCCAATGGCACTGTCATCGGTACCGGCACTGTCGGCGCCAACGGCACCTTCGTGATCGACCTCGCCCCGGCCGCACAGCCGGGCGAGCAATTGAGCCTGGTGCAGACCGACCCAAGCGGCAACGCTTCCGTGGCTACCGAGTACGACGTACCGCTGACCACCGCGCCCGACAGCCCGAGCAATCTGGTCATCGATGCTGATGGCACTACCATGACCGGTAACGCGCCGGCCGGCAGCCGCGTGGAAGTGCATGACGCCAACGGCACACTGATCGGCACTGTGGTGGCTGGCCCCGACGGCAGCTTCACCGTAACCCTCGACCCGGCCCAGGCTAACGGCGAACTGCTGGACGTGGTCGCCATTGATGACGGCGGCGTTTCCTCGCTGCCCGCACAGATCACCGCCCCTGACATCACCGCCCCTGCCGCACCGACCGAACTGGCCGTGAGCGCGGAAGGCAGCGTTATCACCGGCCGTGCCGAACCGGGCAGCACCGTGCGTATCCTGGCTGCCGATGGCACCGAACTGGGCGCTACCGTGGTCGGCCCGACCGGGGCGTTCAGCATCAACCTCACCCCACCGCAGATTGATGGCGAAGTCCTGCAGGCCACCGCGACCGATGCCGCTGGTAATGCCTCCGTAGCCAGCTCGGTCACCGCCCCGGACATCGATGGCGGCGATACCACCCCGCCTGAAGCCCCGACCAATCTGGTGATCGGCCTTGCCGGCAGCCAACTCAGTGGTCGAGGCGAAGTGGGTACCACCGTGCAGGTGCGTGACGCGACCGGCAACATCCTCGCGACCGGCACCGTCACCACGGATGGCACCTTCACCGTCACCCTGGACCCTGCCGTGAACGACGGCAGCACCTTGCAGGTCACCCTCACCGACGCCGCCGGCAACATATCGCAACCGGGCTCGGTCACCTCGGTCGACCTGCTGCCGCCCGCACAACCGACTGACCTGGCCCTGGCCGATGGCGTCACCTTCACCGGTCGCGGCGAGCCCGGCGCTACCGTGCAGGTGCGCGATGTCGGCGGTGCTGTCATCGGTACTGGTGTCGTCGGAGCCGACGGCCTGTTCAGCCTCACCCTGTCGCCGGCCCAGGCCAATGGTGAAGCACTCGACGTGCGTCTGGTGGATGCCGCCGGCAACAGTTCGATACCGCTGGAGTTCACAGCCCCGGATATCACACCGCCCGATGCGGTCACCGACATCCTGGTCGGCCCAGGTGGCACGGCCCTGAGCGGTCGCGGCGAGCCCGGCGCCACCGTCGAAGTACGCGATGCCAATGGCACCGTGATCGGCACGGGTGTCGTGGGTGCCAATGGCACCTTCCTGATCGACCTCACCCCGACCGCACAGCCGGGCGAGCAATTGAGCCTGGTGCAGACCGACCCAAGCGGTAATGCTTCGGTGGCTACCGAGTACGACGTACCATTGACCACCGCGCCCGACAGCCCGAGCAATCTGGCCATCGATGCTGTTGGCACCAACCTTACCGGTACCGCGCCGGCTGGCAGCCGTGTGGAAGTGCATGACGCCAACGGCGCGCTGATTGGCACTGTGGTGGCGGGCCCCGATGGCAGCTTCACCATAATCCTCGACCCGGCCCAGGCCAATGGCGAACTGCTGGACGTGGTCGCCATCGATGACGGCGGCGTTTCCTCGCTGCCCGCACAGATCACCGCCCCCGACATCACCGCCCCTGCCGCACCGACCGAGCTGGTGATCAATGCCGACGGCAGCGTGGTCACCGGCCGCGCCGAACCGGGCAGCGCCGTACGCGTGCTGGCCGCCGACGGCACCACTGTGCTGGGTAGCGTGGTAGTTGGCGCTACCGGCAGCTTCAGCATCACCCTCGACCCGCCACAGGTAGACGGCGAGGAGCTGCAAGTGACGGCCACCGATGCGGCAGGCAACGCCTCCATCGCCGGCAACCTTACCGCGCCGGACATCGACGGCGGCGACACAACGCCACCGGAGACCCCGACCAATCTCGTGATCGGCCTTGCCGGCAGCCAACTCAGTGGTCGAGGCGAAGTGGGCACCACCGTGCAGGTGCGTGACGCGACCGGCAACATCCTCGCGACCGGCACCGTCACCGCGGATGGCACCTTCACCGTCACCCTGGACCCTGTCGTGAACGACGGCAGCACCTTGCAGGTCACCCTCACCGATGCCGCCGGCAACGTATCGCAACCGGGCTCGGTCACCTCGGTCGACTTGCTGCCGCCCGCACAACCGACTGACCTGGCCCTGGCCGATGGCGTCACCTTCACCGGTCGCGGCGAGCCCGGCGCTACCGTGCAGGTGCGCGATGCCGGCGGTGCTGTCATCGGTACTGGTGTCGTCGGGGCCGACGGCCTGTTCAGCCTCACCCTGTCGCCTGCCCAGGCCAACGGCGAAGCCCTCGACGTACGCTTGGTGGATGCTGACGGCAACGCCTCTGCGCCGCTGCAATTCGATGCGCCGGACATCACCCCACCTGAGGCAATAACCAATATTGCAGTTGGTGCTGACGGCCTGGCCCTGAGCGGTCGCGGCGAGCCCGGCGCCACCGTCGAAGTACGCGATGCCAATGACACCGTGATCGGCACGGGTGTTGTGGGAGCCAATGGCACCTTCCTGATCGATCTGGATCCGGCCGCGCAGCCGGGCGAGCAGTTGAGCCTGGTGCAGACCGACCCAAGCGGCAACGCTTCCGTGGCTACCGAGTACGACGTACCACTGACCACCGCGCCCGACAGCCCAAGCAATCTGGCCATTGATGCTGATGGCACCACACTCACCGGTACCGCGCCGGCCGGCACCCGTGTGGAAGTGCATGATGCCAACGGCACGCTGATTGGCAGTGTGGTGGCTGGCCCCGACGGCAGCTTCACCGTACCCCTCGACCCGGCCCAGGCCAATGGCGAACTGCTGGACGTGGTGTCCATCGATGGCAGCGGCACAATGTCCCTGCCGGTACAAATCGCTGCGCCAGACATCACCCCGCCGGTCACCCCGAGCGAATTGCTGATCAATGCCGACGGCAGCGTGGTCACCGGCCGCGCCGAACCGGGAAGCACCGTACGCGTGCTGGCCGCCGACGGCACCACTGTGCTGGGTAGCGTGGTAGTTGGCGCTACCGGCAGCTTCAGCATCACCCTCGACCCGCCACAGGTAGACGGCGAGGTGCTGCAAGTCACGGCCACTGATGCGGCAGGCAACGCCTCCACCGCCAGCAACCTTACCGCGCCGGACATCGACGGCAGCGACACAACGCCACCGGAAGCCCCGACCAATCTGGTGATCAACGCTGCCGGCAGCCAGCTGACCGGTCGCGGTGAAGCCGGTGCCAGCCTTCAGGTGCGCGATGGCGCAGGCACCGTAGTTGCCACGGGCACGGTCAATCCGGATGGCACCTTCGCCATCACCTTGAACCCGGCCATCACCGATGGCAGTACCCTGCAAGTGACCCTGACCGACGCTGCCGGCAATGTCTCGCAACCCGGTTCGGTCGCCACGCCGGACCTGCTGGCCCCCGCGCAGCCAACCGAGCTGGCCTTGATCGATGGTGTGACCTTCACCGGCCGCGGCGAGCCCGGTGCCACCGTACAGGTGCGCAATGCCACCGGCAGCCTGATCGGCACAGGCCTGGTCAACGAAGACGGCACCTTCAGCGTCACGCTGTTCCCCGCCCAGGCCAATGGTGAGGCCCTGGACATTCGCGTGGTAGACGCCGCCGGCAACAGTTCGACGCCGCTGGCGTTCACTGCACTGGACATCACGCCGCCAGCTACTGTCAGCAACATCGTGGTCGGCGCCGATGGCCTGGTGCTCAGTGGCCGTGGCGAGGCCGGTGCTACCGTACAGGTACGTGATGCCAACGGCACTGTCATCGGTACCGGCACCGTCGGCGCCAACGGCACCTTCGTGGTCGATCTGGACCCGGCAGCCCAGTCGGGCGCTCAGTTGAGCCTGGTGCAAACCGATGCGAGCGGCAACGCCTCCGAGGCCCTGCAATATGAAGTTCCGGTAACCACCGCACCCGCCAGCCCCAGCGACCTGGTGGTGGCTGAGAACGGTGTCAGCATCAGCGGTACAGCCCCGGCGGGCAGCCGTGTGGAAGTACACGACGCCAACGGCTCACTGGTGGGCAGTGTGGTGGTAGGTGTCGATGGCACCTTCACCGTCATCCTCAACCCGGCCCAGGCCAACGGCGAATTGCTGGACGTGGTGGCCATCGACGGCAGCGGCGCTACATCGCTACCCGTGCAGGTCACCGCACCGGATATCACCCCACCGGTCACCCCGGACGAGTTGGCGATCAGTGCCAACGGCAGCGAGGTCACCGGCCGCGCCGAAGTGGGCAGCACCGTGCGTGTGATGGCCGCCGATGGCACCACCGTGCTGGGTAGTGTGGTGGTCGACGCCACTGGCAGTTTCAGCATCACCCTCGACCCGCCACAGGTAAACGCCGAGGTACTGCAAGTCACCGCCACTGACGCCGCCGGCAACACCTCCGCGGCTGGCGACATCACCGCGCCGGACATCGACGGTGGCGACACCACACCACCGGATGCCGCAACCAACCTGGTAGTCGACCTGGCCGGTGCCCAGCTCAATGGCCGCGGCGAAGTCGGAGCCAGCGTGCAGGTGCGCGATGCCCAGGGCAATGTACTGGCCAGCGGCTCGGTCAACCTGGACGGTACCTTCCAGATCACCCTCGACCCACCGGTGAAAGATGGCAGCAACCTGCAAGTGGTGCTGACTGATGCCAGCGGCAATGCTTCTGCACCGGCGTCGGTGGCTACCCCGGACTTGCAGGCCCCGGCCCAGCCGACCGGCCTGACCTTGGCCGACGGCGTGACCCTGAGCGGCAACGGCGAGCCTGGCACGACAGTGCAGGCCTTCGATGCCTCGGGCAACTTGCTCGGCACTGGTCTGGTCAATGAAACCGGCAGCTTCAGCATTACCCTGTCGCCAGCCCAGGCCAATGGCGAAATCCTCGATATCCGTCTGGTCGATACCGCCGGCAATGTCTCTTCACCCCTACAGTTCGAGGCCCCGGACATCACCGCGCCTGCCATGGTCAGCAACATTGTGGTCGGCGCCGACGGCCTGACCCTGGGCGGTCGCGGCGAAGCCGGTGCAACCGTCGAGGCGCGCGATGCCAATGGCACGCTGATCGGTACCGGCACAGTGACTGTGAACGGTACTTTCGTGATCGACCTCGATCCGGCTGCGCTGCCAGGTGAACGCCTGAGCCTGGTACAGACCGACCCGAGCGGCAACGCCTCTGAGGCGCTGACCTACGACGTGCCACTGGTAGTCACGCCGACCAGTCCGAGCGAACTGGTCGTGGCCGCCGATGGCAGCAGCATCAGCGGCTCTGCTCCGGCAGGCAGCCGTGTGGAAGTGCATGATGCCAACGGCACGCTGGTCGGTAGCATCGTGGTGGGTGCCGAAGGCACCTTCACCGTGGTGCTCACACCGGCCCAGGCCAATGGCGAGTTGCTGGACGTGGTGGCGATCGACAACAACGGCACCTCGTCGTTGCCAGTGCAGATCGCCGCACCAGACATCACCCCGCCTGTGGCACCCAGCGATCTCGCAATCAGTGGCGATGGTAGCGTCGTCAGTGGCCGCGCCGAATCAGGCAGCACCGTCCGCGTGCTGGCCGCCGACGGCACCACGGTGTTGGGCAGTGTCGTGGTGGGGGCCAGCGGCGCTTTCAGCATCGACCTCACTCCGCCACAAGTGGCAGGCGAGCAGTTGCAGGTGACGGCCACCGATGCCGCAGGCAACGCCTCCACGGCCGGCAGCGTCACCGCACCGATCGTGGACAACGGCGGCGACACCACACCGCCGGAACCCGCTACCGAGCTGGCCATCAGTAACGATGGCCGCACAGTCTCCGGGCGCGGCGAAGCGGGCGCCACCGTGGAGGTGCGCAACGATCAGGGGCAGGTGCTGGTGAGCGGCACCGTTCAACCCGATGGCAGCTTCAATGTGCAACTGCCAACCCCGGTGGTGGATGGCTCGTCCCTGCAAGTGACCCTGACTGACGCCGCCGGCAACGTCTCTGCACCTACCCCGCTGACAGCGCCCGACCTGGTAGCACCGCTGCAACCAACCGACCTGGTACTGAGCAATGGCGACACCCTGGTCGGCACTGCAGAAGCAGGTGCCCGAGTGGAGGTTGAAGATGCCTCGGGCAACCTGATCGGTAGCGCCATTGCCGAGCCGGATGGCAGCTTCAGCCTGACCCTCGACCCGCCACAGGCCAATGGCGAAACCTTGTCCATCACAGTGACCGATGCGGCAGGCAACACTTCGGTGCCGCTGAGCTACGTGGCCCCGGACATTACCGCGCCAGCGATCGTCGCCGACGTGGTGGCAGGCGATGGCAGCCTGGCCGTCTCGGGCCGTGGCGAGCCCGGTGCCACGGTGGAAGTGCGTGATGCCCAAGGTGCAGTCATCGGTACCGGCACCGTGGCGCCAAACGGCACCTTCGTGGTCGACCTGGAGGCACCGCTGGCCGCCGGAGAGAACCTCGTGCTGGTGCAGACCGATGCCGCAGGCAATACCTCGGCAGAGGTCAGTGTGACCGTTGCCGATACACCGCTGCCCGAAAGCCCGAGCGGCGTGGTGGTGGCCGGTGACGGCTCCAGCGTTTCCGGTACCGCACCGGCAGATACGCAGGTGCAAGTGCGTGACGCGCAGGGCAATGTCCTGGGCAGTGTCCAGGCCGGCCCGGATGGCAGCTTCACCATAGGCCTGACCCCGGCCCAGGCCAACGGCGAGGCACTGGATGTCGTGGCGATTGACGGCGCTGGGAACAGTTCGCTGCCTACCCAGATCACCGCCCCCGATATCACCCCGCCCAATGAAGCCAGCGAACTGCAACTGAACGCCGAGGGCGACCTGCTCACCGGTCGCGGTGAACCGGGCACCACCGTGCAAGTCATCAGCGCCGACGGTACAGTGCTAGGCAACGCCCAGGTCGGTGCCGACGGTGTGATCAGCGTGGTCCTGAACCCACCGCAGACCGACGGCCAGGAACTGGACGTGGTATTGCGCGACCCAGCTGGCAACACCTCGACCGCCACCATCGTGGCGCCCGATACCGACGGCCCGCTGCAACCCTCCGGGCTGGCCATCGATACCGCTGGCATTCACCTCACAGGCCAAGGTCAAAGCGGCTCCATCGTCACCGTGCGTGACGCCGAAGGCAACGTGCTGGGCACTGCCACCGTGGGCGGTGACGGCCGATTCGACGTCACCCTCAACGCGCCACAACGCAATAGCGAAAGCCTGACCGTGGAAGCTACCGATAACCTGGGCAACAGCGCAGGGCCAGTGGACTTCACTGCACCCGACTCTACCCCACCGCAAGTGGTCACCAGCCCGGCCATCGACGGCACCGGTACCACGATCACCGGCAACGGCGAACCAGGTGCCACTGTCACCGTGCGCGGACCGGACGGCAGCGTGCTGGGCAGCACAGTGGTCGGCGCTGGCGGCGCTTTCGAAATTACCCTCGACACGCCGCAGACCAACGGCCAGGCACTGACCGTGGAGCAACGCGACGCGGCCGGCAACCTGTCGGCGGCGGTCGACCTGTTGGCACCGGATACCCAGGCACCCGATAGCCCCACCGATTTGGTCCTGGCTGGCGACGGCAGCAGCCTGAGCGGCAGCGGCGAGCCGGGTGCGCAGGTGACCGTGACCGGCACTGGCGGCGCAGTACTGGGCACCGCAACGGTCCAGCCCGATGGCACCTTCCAAGTGGCAATCGACCCGCCACAGCTCAATGGCCAGACGCTGTCTGTCACTCAGGCGGACAATAGCGGTAACGGCTCGCCCGCTGGCACCGTGACCACACCTGACCTCGAGGCACCGCTGCCGGCGCAAGGCCTGAGCCTTGACCCTACCGGCACACTGCTCAGCGGGCAGGGCGAGGCAGGCAGCACCGTAGAGGTACGCAACGCTGCGGGCGACCTGCTAGGCACCATCCCGGTGAATGCAGACGGCACGTTCGAAGTGGCACTCTCGCCCGCACAGACCAACGGTGAAGTGCTGTCGGTGGTGCTGATCGATGGCGGCGGCAATGCCTCGCCGTCGGCCACTTTCACCGCTGACGACAGCACTGCGCCAGCTGCGCCTGCCGACCTCACGATCACCTCGGGCGGCAACGCCATCCAAGGTACAGGTGAAGCTGGCTCCACGGTGGAAGTGAAGCTTGCCGACGGCACGTTGGTCGGCACCACCGTCGTGCCCGCTGGCGGTAGCTTCACGGTCCCACTGTCGCCCGCACAACTGGACGGCCAGCCCCTGGATGTGACGCTGACCGATGCGGCCGGCAACATTTCGCAGCCCAGCCAGATCCTTGCGCCAGACATCACGCCACCGGCACTGCCCACCGACGTAGCAGTCAACGGCGATGGCACCGCTGTGACCGGTAACGCACCGGGCGCCAGTTCGGTGACTGTGAGCGATGAGGCCGGCAACGTGATTACCGTTGCGGTCAACCCGGATGGCAGCTTCAGCGTGCCGCTGGATACCCCGCAGAACAACGGCCAGACCGTGACCGTGGTGGTGACGGACGCAGCCGGCAACGATTCGGCACCGGTCTCTGTGACTGCGCCGGACACAACCAACCCAGAGCCAGCCACCGGCCTTACCGTAAGCCCGGACGGCAGCGCGGTCGGCGGCACAGCCGAACCTGGCAGCACAGTGGAAATCCGCAACCCGGATGACACCGTGCGCGGCACTGTAACTGCAGGGCCGGACGGCACCTTCGTGATACCGGTCGACCCACCGCTGGCATCAGGCGAAACCGTCGATGTGGTGGTGATCGACCCTGCCGGCAACGAATCGTCTGAAATACCATTGACTGGCCCGACCGGTACCGAAGTGGCCACGCCTTCGGCCCTTGCCATCAGCGCCGACGGCTTTTTGCTGACCGGTCAGGGTACAGTCGGCTCGCTGATTACCGTGACCTCCGGGGGCGCCACCCTGGGCAGCGCTACGGTCGGCAGCGACGGCACTTTCCGAGTGTTCTTCCAGAACGCCCAGCTCAACGCCCAGACCTTGCAGGTCAGTGCCAAGGCTACCGTCGATGGCCAGCCTTCGGTGCCGGCCATTATCGTGGCCAATGACACCACGCCACCGGACGCGCCGACGCAGGTAAACCTCAACGCCACCGGCAGTACGCTGACCGGCCAAGGCGAAGTGGGCGCAACCGTGCGCGTGACAGACGCACAAGGCAGCTTGCTGGGGACTGCAACCGTAGACAGCAATGGCCTGTTCAACGTCAGCTTCTCGCCGGCCGTGGCCAATGGGCAGAACCTGATCGTGACCCAGGCTGATGCTGCGGGTAACGTTTCGCTCGCGGCCACCCTGCAAGCGCCTGACCTGCAGGCACCACTGGCGGCCAGCAACCTCAGCCTCAACAGCGCAGCCACCGTGCTCAGCGGCCAGGGCGAAGCCGGTGCCAGCGTCACCGTTCGCGACGCCAGCGGCGCCATCCTCGCCACCGGTACCGTCAACCAGAGCGGCCAGTTCCAGATCACCCTGCCCAGCGCGCAGGTCACCGGTAGCCCGCTACAGGTCACCCTCAGTGATGCCGCGGGCAATGTGTCCGGCCCGGCCAGCCTGGCCACGCCAGACCACACGCCGCCAGCGGCCATCAGTAACCCGGTGTTGAGCCAGGACGGCCGCCAGCTTTCCGGCAGTGGTGAAGCGGGCGCCACGGTACTGGTACGCAATGCCGCCGGCGCCTTGCTCGGCACAGCCACGGTGGGCGCCGACGGTCGCTTCACGGTGACCTTCGACACGCCACAAGCAAACGGCCAGGTCATCGGCGTGACGCAAGTGGATGCTGCCAGCAACACCTCGCCTGCGATCAATGTGACAACCCCGGACCTGACCCCACCCGCGCCTTTGACCAACGTGGTGCTGAACAGCAACGGCCTGACCCTGACCGGCCTGGGCGAAGCTGGTGCCACGGTCACCGTTCACGGCCCGGACGGGACCATCATCGGCACCGGCCTGGTAGCGACCAATGGCAGCTTTACCCTCACCCTGAACAGCGCCCAGCTCAACGCTCAGCTCCTGAGCGTTACGCAGACCGACGCGGGCAACAACACCTCCACCGCCGTGGCAGTCACCGCACCGGACTTCACCCCGCCTACGGCACCGACAGCACTCGCCCTGTCGGGTACCGGGCTGCAACTGACCGGTAACGCCGAAGCCAACAGCACCGTGACCGTACGCGATGCCAGCGGCAACGTGCTGGGCACAGCGGTAGCGGGCAGCAACGGCACCTTCCAGGTCACCCTGAACAGTGCCCAGACCAATGGCCAGACGCTGCAGGTAACCGCCACCGACGCAGCCGGCAACGTGTCGCCGGCCGCACCTTACACCGCAGCCGACACCACGCCGCCGGCTGCCGTGACCAACCTGGCGGTCTCCGCCAATGGCGCCACCCTCACCGGCGATGGCGAAGCAGGCGCAACTGTGACCGTACGGGCACCAGACGGTACCGTGCTAGGCAACGCTACAGTGGCGGCCGACGGTCACTTCAGCGTGTCCCTGTCGCCGGTAGCGATCACGGGTGAAAGCCTGAGCGTGGTCCAGGCCGATGCCGCACAGAACGTCTCCCCTGCACAAAACGTGACTGCGCCAGGCGTGCTGGCACCGGCCACGCCGGACAACCTGATATTGGCCGCCGACGGCTTGTCAGTGACCGGCACCGCTGAGGCGGGCAATACAGTCAAGGTGTATGGTCCCAACGGCGTATTGCTGGGCAGCAGCCCGGTCGGTAACGATGGCACGTTCACTGTCAATCTGGGCAGTGCACAGGCCAATGGCGAAGTGCTGCAGGTCAGCGCAACGGGCACCGATGGCACCGTATCGCTGCCCGCTACCCTACAGGCACCGGACACCACGGCACCGCAGCCACTGACCAACCTGGTGTTGTCCAACGACGGCCTGGTACTCAGTGGCCGCGGTGAAGCAGGTGCCACCGTTACCGTGCTTGGCGAAGGCGGTATCGACCTGGGCACTGCCGTGGTCGATGCCAATGGCGACTTCAACGTCGACCTGAGCGCCGCTCAAATCAACGGCGAACAGCTCAGCGCCAGCCAGTCCGATGTGGCCGGCAACGAGTCCAACAGCGTCAGCCTGACAGCCCCTGACCGCGTCGCGCCGGATGCTGCTGACAACCTGGCTTTCGCCGGGGGTGGCAGCTTGCTGAACGGTACCGGTGAAGCAGGTGCCGCCGTGCGTGTGCTCGCCGCTGATGGTTCGGTGCTGGGCAGTGCAACGGTGCGCGCCGACGGCACCTTCCAGGTCAACCTCGCATCGCCGCAGGCCAACGGCCAACAGGTGCAAGTGGTGCTGACCGATGCGGCTGGCAACCAGTCTGCCGCCAGCGCCATCACCGCACCCGATACCACACCGCCAACGGCACCAGGCGAACTGGCCGTTTCCGGTGATGGTGTCACCCTCACCGGCCGCGGCGAAGTAGGCGCGCTGGTGACCGTGACCAACCCGGCAGGCGAGGAAATCGGCAGCGCCACCGTCGATGCCAGCGGCCACTTCACCATCACGCTGAGCCCGGCGCTGGGCAACGCCGAGCTGCTCAGCTTCACCCAGACCGATGCGGCCGGCAACGTGTCGGCAGTGGCAACTCTGCAAACCCCGGACTTCACTCCACCCGACCCGCTCACCCTGGTGGTGATCAACGCCGACGGCAGTGTGGTCAGCGGCCTGGGCGAGGCCGGCGCCACAGTAATCGTCAGTAATGCAGCCGGTACCGTACTGGGCACGGGTATCGTGCTTGCTGATGGCAGCTTCAGCGTCGAGCTGTCACCTGCACAAATCAACAACCAGACACTGTCGGTGCTGCAGGCCGACCCACCCGGCAACGTCAGCCTGCCGGTCAACGTGCAGGCGCCGGACCTTACGCCGCCAGCTGCTGCAACAGAGCTGCAGCTCAATGCGGCAGGTGACGAGCTGGGCGGTATCGGCGAAGTGGGCGCCACCGTGCGCGTGTACGTCGGCACCACGCAGGTCGGTACCGGCACAGTGGGCGCCGACGGGACCTTCATCGTCGAGCTGGATGCAGCGCAGCTCGATGGCCAGGTGCTGCAGGTCACCCTGACCGATGCAACCGGCAACATCTCCCCAATCAGTTCGGTCACGGCCGTGGACACCACACCACCGGCCACCGTGATCGCCACCATCAACGACAGCGGTACCCAGGTGACTGGTACCGCCGAAGCCGGCACCCGCGTCACCGTGGTCAACAACAACGGTGACCTGCTGGGCCAGGTGACGGTGGATCCGGACGGCACCTTCGTCCTTGACCTGAACCTCCCGCAAATCAACGGCGAAACGCTGACCATCATCGCCCAGGACGCCACTGGCAACCCGTCGGCACCGCTGGCAGTGACTGCGCCAGACCTGACGCCACCGGTGCAGCCGACCGACCTGCTGCTCAATGCAGCCGGTA
The DNA here is from genome assembly GCF_044904505.1 of Pseudomonas sp. 3HC3. Taxonomy (NCBI): domain Bacteria; kingdom Pseudomonadati; phylum Pseudomonadota; class Gammaproteobacteria; order Pseudomonadales; family Pseudomonadaceae; genus Pseudomonas; species Pseudomonas sp. 3HC3. The sequence continues at coordinate 123,695 of NZ_JADDRH010000012.1, read as the reverse complement.
CGTCGATGACGGGTACGGCCGAAGCCGGCAGCACCATCACGGTACGCGGCCCGGACAACAACATCGTGGGCACCGTGGAAGTGGATGAGAACGGCCAGTTCACTGTGCCGATCAGCCCGGCACAGAACAACGGCCAGTTGCTGACGGTGGTGTCCACCGATGATGCCGGCAACGCTTCGGTGGCTGTCCCTTACCAGACCAACGACACCTCGCCACCCGACCTGGTGACCAACCTGGCGATCAACAACACCTTCAACGTGCTGACCGGCAAGGGCGAAGCCAATGCCACGGTCACCGTCAGCCTCGACGGAGACGTGATCGGTACCGGCGTGGTGGATGCCGCTGGCAACTTCCAGATAACGCTGGTGCCGGCGGCGGGCTCGCTCGCCACCCTGGAAGTGACACAGTCCGACGGCATCAATACGTCTGCGGTCGCGACCTACCTTACACCGTTGATCGCACCACCCGTGCCGCCAACCGACGTGACCTTGGGCAGCGACGGCCTGACCCTGACAGGCAGTGCACCAAGCGGTGTGGGCATTCGCGTGTACGATGCCGCAGGCAACCTGATCGGTACAGGCAGCGCAACCCTGGGCGGCTCCTTCACCCTGACGCTGGACGCAGCCCAGCTCAACGGCGAGCACATTTCGGTGACGGCGGTGGCACTGGTCGGCGGCGAATCGCAGCCGACCTTCCTGCAAGCAGCTGACGTCACGCCACCGGCCAACCCGGTGGTGACCAACCTCTCTGTCAATGGCCTGGTGCTGACCGGCACGGGTGAAGCCGGTGCCACGGTGACAGTGCGTGATGCCAGCGACAATGTGCTCGGCACGGCGATGGTGAATGGCGGTGGCGTGTTCACCGTCAACCTGAACGCCGCGCAGCTCAACGGCCAGGTACTGGGTGTGAGCCAGGCTGACGCTGCAGGCAATGTGTCCGGCAGCACAAGCTACACCGCCGCAGACCTGCAGCCACCTGCCGCCCCCACCAACGTCGCCATCGATGACGCGGGCACCGTGCTTACTGGTAGCGGTGAAGTGGGCGCTACCGTTACCGTCCAAGGCCCGAACGGCCAGGTCGGTACCGGAGTGGTGCAAGCCAACGGCACCTTCAGCATTACCTTGACCTCGCCACAGAACGACGGACAACTGCTGGTGGTACGCCAGGCCGATGCTGCCGGCAACTTGTCCGCCAGCACCAGCCTGACTGCGCCGGATACCACCCCGCCAGCCGCCCCGCTGGCCACCATCAACGCCAACGGCACCTCGGTCAGTGGTTCTGGCCAGATCGGCAGCACGGTCACCGTGCGCAACAGCGCCGGTACCGTACTGGGTACCGCTACGGTGGGCAGCAATGGCCTGTTCGTGGTCAGCCTGGCTGCGGCGCAGATCGACAACCAGGCGCTCAGCGTCACCCTCACCGACAGCGCCGGTAACGTGTCCACAGGCACTGCGCTGACCGCACCGGACCTGACCCCGCCTGCGGCTGCCAGCAACCTGCTGTTCAGTGCCGACGGCAGTACCCTCACCGGTACGGGCGAAGCGGGTGCCACCGTAACCGTACGCAGCGCCGGCGGTACCGTGCTGCAAACCGCAACGGTGCAGGCGGACGGCACCTTCACCGTGCCCCTGAGCCCGCCTCAGGACAACGGCCAGATCCTGTCTGTGACCCTCAGCGACCCGCGCGGCAACGTGTCGGGCAACGTCAACGTCACGGCACCGGATGTAGATGCCAACGCACCGGTCATCGCCAGTGACAACCTGGCCACGGCCACGGTCAACCTGGAAGCGGTCAGCGCCACGGAGACCTACACCGACAGCTTCACCACGCTGCTGTCGGGCTTCTCCAAGACCTACACCTGGACGGTGGCAGCAGGCAGCACGGCCGACCCTACCCTCACACTGACCACCAACAGCGTGCTGGCACTGCTCAACAACACCAGCTTCACCCTGCAGGTGAAGGACGCCAGCGGCGCTTGGGTGACCATCGCCACCGGCAACACTCAGGGCCTGCTCGACCTGATCGTGCTGCCGATCGGCTTGCAGGTGGACATCGGCGTGCTGCAAGCCGGTGATTACCGACTGACCGTGGGCAGTGGCGGCATCGGCCTGGTCACCGAAGTGAGCACCACGCTGGACATCGTCTCCACCAGCCTGACCCAATTCACCGGCAGCGGCATTGCTACCTCCGGCAACGTCATTACCGACGTGGGCACCGATGGCGCGGTGGATGCCAGTGGCCCGGACAGCGCCGCCGTGCTGCAAGTACTAAAAGACGGCAGCTACGTCTCGGCCGGGACCGCCACGACGGTTCAGGGCCAGTACGGCACCCTGGTGATCAGTGCGGACGGCAGCTACACCTACACGCCCAACGGCAGCCCGAACAGTGTGGGCAAGGTGGATGTGTTCAGCTACCAGCTGGTGCACCCGAACGGCCTGTCCGATACCGCCAACCTGTACGTGCGCATCGACAGCCCGCAAGCCACGGAAATCTGGAGCGACACCAACTACGGTGCACCGGCCACGGTGGTCGACGCAGTCAACGACGTTGGTAGCAGCCAGGTCACCCTGGACAACCGCGTGGACACCAGCAGCAGTACGCTGGGCTCGCTGAACCTGCCATTGATCGGTACCCGTCAGGCCACCTACACCACCACGGTTGCCGCCGACACCACGGCCGACCTGCAGGTGGTGGTCAACTCCGCCAACCTGTTGAGCCTGCTCAACGGCACCACCATCGAGCTGCTCAAGCTCAACCCGGCCACTGGCCAGTACGTTCTGGTGCAGTCGGTACCGGGTGGTTCGCTGATCAGCGTGCTGGGGGGTGGTGCCGGGTATACCTTCGAGAACCAGGGCGCCGGTACCTACCAAGTCCGTGTCACCGCCGGCGGCATTGGCTTGCTCAGCTCCATCACCACCAGCCTGAACACCACCACAACGTACCTGACCGAGTTCGTGGTCAGTGGCGCGACAGCAGCCACCGGCAACCTGCTGACTGACGACAACATCGGTTCGGCCTTGACCGTGCTGAGCGTGCTGACAGCGGCCAACACCTACACCATCCCAGGCTACAACGGGGTGAGCGTGGCCGGCACCTACGGCACGTTGCTGGTGCATGCCGACGGCAGCTACACCTACACCCTCAACGCGGGGCTCACCTCGGCGGTGGTCGGCCAGCAAGACACCTTCACCTACGAGCTAACCCACCCGAACGGCACCACCGACACCGCAACCCTGACCATCAACGTGGACGATGCTGCCGGCCTCACCACGACCACATCGCTGCTGGCCGATACCGGCGACGAATCAGTGGCACTCGCCAGCCTGGCAGCGGCCACCGACGTGATCGCCGGCACCGACGGCAACGACCAACTCGATGGCAGCCAGGGTGGCCACATCACCCTGCAGGGAGGGGCGGGTGACGACACGCTGTTGGTAGTCGACCAGAACTTCGCCAGCGTCGATGGTGGCACAGGTACCGACACCCTGCTGTGGGGCGGCGGTGATGCCAGTATCGACCTGGGCAACCTGGCCGAGCGCGTGCACGACATCGAAATCCTCGACCTCAACGACACCAGTTCGGTGGCGCTCACCCTCAACCTGGCGGACGTGGTGGCAATCACCGAAACCGGTACCGACACACTGATCATCAAGGGGGACGACAAAGACTCGGTTCACATGACGGACAACTGGACGCTGGTCGGGAACCAAACTGCCGACGGCATCGACTATAACCAATACACGGCCCAGGAGGATCCAAGCCATCACCTGTGGGTACAAAACGGTATCCATGTGGTTTGAGGCCGCTGCAAACCCGCCGGGTGAATGCCCGGCGGCATGGACGACCAGCAGTAAGGGAACTATGTGAAGCGAAGCAGTCCGCTGTCACCGCTGTTGCTGGGAGCCTTCGGGTTCCTGGCCCTGAACTTCCACCCGGTTGCCCAGGCAGCCGATGATATAGACCCCCACCTGCGCCAGATCGGGCCATCGCTGTTACGCGATGCGCCCGAAGCGGTGCCCGCCCGCCCCCCCACCGGCATGGCCCCGGTCGCCAGTGGCGAACGGCTGAGCCTTACCGACGCGGTGCTGCAGGCAGCGCAATGGCACCCGAGCATCGCTGAGGCCATCGGCAACCTTTACAAGCAGGGCGAAGGTATCAATGTCGCCCGTGCGGGGTATTACCCACAGATTTCCGGCGGTCTGCGCACCGGTTATGACACCGGTTATGGCGGCGACCGCAATAGCCAGGCCCTGAACCTGTCGCTCAAGCAAATGCTCTATGACTTCGGCAAGGTCGACAGCGCCGTCAATGCGGCCCAGGCTGCTGCCGCCCGCGCCCAGGCCAATATCCTGCTGGTGGTCGACGATCTGGCCCGCGACACAGCCTATGCCTGGATCGAAACCCGCCGCTACGAGCAACTGATGACGATTGCCCGCGACCAGATTCGCGGCGTGGGCGACATTGCCGGCATGGCCCGCCAGCGTAGCGACATGGGCGCCAGCACCCGTTCCGACGTGGTGCAGGCCGAGTCCCGCGTGGAAAGCGCCCGTGCCACCCTGGAGGAGTACCAGTCACAGTACGAGCGCTGGCGCTCGACCCTGGCGGCGCTGATGGGCCGCGTTACCCCTCCGGCACTGGCCGAGGGCTCACCCGCTGAGCTGAACCAGGCCTGCAAGCGCCCTGCACAGGGTGATGACCGCCTGCCCGCCGTACTGATGGCCTTGGCCCAGCGCGCACAGGGCCAGGCTGAACTGGCCCAGGCCAAGGCGGAGGCCTACCCCACCCTGTCGCTGCAACCGCAGGTCAATCATTACCTGGACGACGACTATAACCGCGATAACGCACGACTGGACCGCACCCAGGCAGGCATCTACCTGAACGTCGAAGTACCCATCTACCAAGGGGGCTCCATCAGCGCCCGTACCCGCGCGGCCAGCCACGCGCTGACCGCAGCCGACTCCGCCGAGGACGCCGCCCGCCTGCAGGCGCGTCGGGGCCTGGCCGAAGCCATGGCGCAAACCTCCGGGCTAAGCCGCCGGCTGACCTCGCTGGAAGCGCGCCAGGCCAGTATTCAGGAAGCACGCATGCTCTACGGGCGTCAGTACCTGGACCTGGGCACACGGCCACTGCTCGACCTGCTCAACGCCGAGCAGGAGATCTACCAGTCACGCTTCGAACTTGCCGGCACCCGCTCCGATCTGCTGCGCCTGGATGTCGACTGCCTGTACAACACCGGCGCCCTGCGCACGGCCTTTGGCCTTGAGGGGCGCAACCTGCAAGGTGTGGAGATCCAGCCATGAGTGATTCGATCGATGTGACCCTGCCCAACCAGGCACCCGCGCCGGAGCAGGCCGCCGCGCACCGGCCAGACCTTGGCCCCTGGCTTGAGGTGATATTGCAGGTGGCGCACCACTACCGCCTGGACGTATCACCCCAGCGTATTCGCCTGGCCGCAGTGGAGGATGCCCGCCCGTTGAATGAAATCCTCCGCCACATGGCACGTCAGGCGGGGCTGGCACTGCGCTTCGTGCACTTCGATGCCAAGGGCCTGCGGCAATGGCGCACGCCGCTGGTGCTGGAGCTGGACGACGGGCAACTGGCGGTGGTCGAGTCGGTGACCGAAGAGGACGACCTGGCGGTAGTGTTTGCCGGTGACCAAGGCCTGACTTCGCGCCTGCCCCGCGACACCCTGAAAGGCCGCATCAACCGCGTTGCCCTGCTGCGCCCGGCCCGGTCACTGCGCGATGTGCGCACCGACGACTACACCGCCCCTTACGACCGCCACTGGTTCGCCCGCATCGTACTGCGCGACCTGCGCCCCTATGGGCAGGTGATGGTCGCGTCACTGGTGGCCAACGTGCTGGCGCTGGCCGGCGTACTGTTCTCGATGCAGGTGTATGACCGAGTGATACCGGCTGAATCCCTGCCCACCCTCTACGTCCTGTTTGGCGGTGTGGTGTTGGCACTGGTGTTCGACTTCAGCATGCGCCTGCTGCGGCTAAAGGTGACCGACCTGCTCGGCAAGCGCGCCGACCTGCGGGTGAGCGATCTGGTCTATGGCCATGCCCTGCGCCTGCGCAACTCGGTGCGGCCGAAGTCCACCGGCTCGTTCATCTCACAGTTGCGCGAGCTGGAGTCGATCCGCGACCTGATCACGTCCAGCACCGCTACGGTGCTGGCCGACCTACCGTTCTTCCTGCTGTTCCTGTTCGTGTTCTGGCTGATCGGCGGCGTACTGGTGTTCATCCCGCTGGTCGCGCTGCTGGCCATGGTGTTGCCTGGGTTGCTTGCACAACGGCGCCTGGCACGGTTGGCTAACGCCTCGATGCGTGAGTCGGCGCTGCGCAACGCCATGCTGGTGGAAAGCATCCAGGGCCTGGACGAAATCAAGGCACTGCAGGCAGAGGCACGCTTCGAACGGCAGTGGAACCAGTACAACGCGGCCTGCGCGCACACCAACCTGCGCCTACGCACCCTCACCAACGGCCTGGTGACCTGGACGCAGAACGTGCAGGGTGCAGTGTTTGCCGTGGTAATCGTGATCGGCGCACCCATGGTCATCGCCGGCGACCTCACCACAGGTAGCCTGGTGGCGGCATCCATGCTTTCGTCGCGAATGATGGCGCCGCTGGCCCAACTGACCCATGTGCTGACCCGCTGGCAGCAGGCCAAGGTCGCGCTGCAAGGCCTGGACAAGCTGATGCAATCGCCGGTCGACCACCCCGAAGGCGAAGCCCGCGTGCACCTGCCGGCCATTCACGGCGAGTACCGCCTGCGCCAGGCCAACTTCCGCTACAGCGAAGAGCACCCGCCGGTGCTGAACATTGGCCGGCTGGATATCCAGCCGGGCGAGCGCATTGCCGTGCTGGGCCGCAACGGCGCCGGCAAATCAACCTTGCTGCAGGCGCTGGGCGGGGCCATGGACCTGGTACAGGGCGAGATCAGCCTGGACGGCATCGCCATGGCCCACCTCGACCCGGCTGACCTACGCCGTGACGTCGGCCTGCTGCCGCAGTACGCGAGGCTGTTCCACGGCACCCTGCGGGAAAACCTCACCCTCGGCGCCGGCCAGGCCAGCGACCAGGAACTGGTGGCCGCGCTGGCCGCGACTGGTGCACTGGACTTCGTCCGCCGCCTGCCCAAGGGCATGGACCACTTGATCCTCGAAGGAGGCTTGGGCTTGTCTGGCGGTCAGCGCCAAGCCTTGGTGCTGTCGCGCTTACTGGTACGCCAGCCGCAGGTGCTGCTGCTGGACGAGCCGACCGCGTCGCTGGACGACACGACCGAGCGCAAGCTGCTGGATAACCTGGAGCGCTTCTGTCAGGGCCGTACACTGGTGATCGCAACCCATCGCCTGAGTGTTCTGCAGCGGGTCGATCGGATCCTGGTGCTGGACGCCGGGCGCATTGTCATCGATGACGCGCGCGATGCCGCGCTGGCCAAACTGCAAGGAGCCCAGGCATGAGCGACCATGAACTCCCGGCCTCCTACCTGGACGGGCAGGACGACCAGGCGGTATTCCGCGCCGGCCGCCTCATCACCCTCTGCGCGCTGATGCTGGCGGCGTTCCTGGCCTGGGCGGCCTGGTTCGAGGTGACCGAGGTGTCCACCGGTACAGGCAAAGTCATCCCCAGTTCGCGAGAGCAGGTAATCCAGTCGTTCGAGGGCGGTATCGTCGCGCAGATGAGCGTGGCCGAAGGCGACCTGGTCGAGCGCGGCCAGGTGCTGGCCCAGCTCGACCCGACCAAGACTGCCTCAAGCGTTGGTGAAAGCGAAGCCAAGTACCGCGCTGCCAGGGCCAGCCAGGCCCGCCTGCAGGCAGAGGTGACCGGCAAACCACTGACCTTTCCGGCGAGCCTGCGCGACTCTCCTGACCTGATCGATGCCGAAACCGCGCTGTACCAGACCCGCCGCCGCGGCCTGGAACAGACCCTGGCGGGTATTCAGGACTCGTTGCAGCTGGTGCGCAGCGAGCTGAAGATCACCGAGAACCTGGCGAAGATGGGTGCCTCCAGCCGGGTTGAAGTGATCCGCCTGAACCGCCAGCGCTCCGAGCTGGAACTCAAGGCCAACGAGGCACGCTCGGACTATCTGGTGCGCGCCCGGGAAGAACTGGCCAAGGCCAGCGCCGAAGCGGACGCCCTGTCGGAAGTGATCCGCGGGCGCAGCGACTCGCTCACTCGCCTGACCCTGCGCTCGCCGGTGCGCGGCATCGTGAAGGACATCGAGGTCAACACCCTGGGTGGCGTGGTGCAGCCTGGTGGCCAAGTGATGAAGATCGTGCCGATGGACGAACGCCTGCTGATCGAAACCCGCATCGCGCCACGGGACATCGCCTTCATTCACCCCGACCAGGCGGCCAAGGTCAAGATCAGTGCCTATGACTACTCGGTATACGGCGGGCTGGACGGCAAGGTGGTGGGCATCTCGCCGGATACCCTGCAGGACGAGGTCAAACCGGAAATCTACTACTACCGCGTGTTCATCCGCACCGAACAGGACAGCTTGCAAAACAAGGCCGGCAAGCGTTTTGCGATCGTGCCAGGGATGATTGCCACAGTGGATATCCGAACGGGCGAGAAAACCATCCTCGATTACCTGATCAAGCCGCTGAACCGGGCCAAGGAGGCCCTGCGTGAACGCTGATCCAGGCGTTTACACACCGCCCACAGGGTCCCAAGTATTGCTGGGTTCTGTGCAAAATGCCTAAAGCCCGACCCAAACAGGCCGATAACCGGTTATCCCCCTGCACCCCACCGAAGGTCACCATGGCCACGCAAAATGCCCGCGCGGATTCGCTATCCCTGCTGCTGTTCACCCTGCGCAGCGGCAAGCTGATGGCAATCAACCTGCTCAAGGTCAGCGAGATCATCCCCTGCCCGCCGCTGACCAAGCTGCCCGAGTCGCACCCCCATGTAAAAGGTGTGGCAACCCTGCGCGGCCACTCGCTGTCGGTCATCGACCTGTCCCGCGCCATTGGCGAACAACCACTGGCCGACCCACAGGGTGGCTGCCTGATCGTTACCGAGATCAGCCGCTCGCGCCAAGGCCTGCATGTACAGGCGGTCAGCCGCATCGTGCATTGCTTGAGCACCGACATCAAACCGCCGCCCTACGCCTCGGGCACCCGCTCGTTCATCACCGGCGTGACGCGCGTCGACAACACCCTGGTGCAGGTGTTGGACATCGAAAAAGTCATACACGCCATCGCCCCGCCCGTCGCCGAGCCAGCGCACGGCACCTTGAACGAAGAAGATGCCAGCCTGCTGGCCGCCGCCAATATCCTGGTGGTGGACGACAGCCAGGTGGCCTTGCAGCAGTCGGTGCACACCCTGCGCAACCTCGGTATCGAATGCCACACCGCGCGCAGCGCCAAAGACGCCATCAACGTGCTGCTGGAACTGCAAGGCACCGCGCAGGAGATCAACATCATCGTCTCCGACATCGAAATGAGCGAAATGGACGGCTACGCCTTCACCCGCACGCTGCGTGAAACCCCTGACTTCCAGCACCTGTACGTGCTGTTGCACACCTCGCTGGACAGTGCCATGAGCAGTGAAAAGGCGACTCAGGCCGGGGCCAATGCCATCCTTACCAAGTTCTCCTCGCCAGAACTGACCGATTGTCTGGTGGTGGCCGCGCGTACCGTGGTGTTCGCCGAGCACTGATATATTCAGCGACAAACTCCCCGGCTGGCCGCCGGGGGTGACTCGGGCATAATTCGCGCCCCTCGCAAGAAAATTGCCGGAATCACATATGAAGCTTCTCAGCACTATCCTGATCAGCTGTGCCCTCTTCAGCGGTATCGCCCAGGCCTCCAGTAGTCAGGCCTGGAACGAGCAGCGCCAGCAGATGCTCAAGGCCTGCCTGAGCGCCAGCCAGTTCAAGAACGCCCACGCCCGCGGCAAGCCCGCCGAGTTCGATGACCAGGCAGGCATGAGTGCACTGCTGATCGAAGGCATCTACCCACAAAAGCACATGCAGCAGCGCACCGGCACCGAGCTGTGTCTGTACGACCGCCAGCACCAGCGTGCCTTCGTCAGCGAATGGAGCCCGGAAGCCAAGTGACCGACAGCTTACGTTTCGGCTGTACCGGCTGCGGCAAATGCTGCACCGGCCACCATGTGCCACTGACGCTGGCCGAAGCTCGTCGCTGGGCGGACGATGCCGGCCAGGTAGTGGTACTGATCGAAGCCTTCGTCGTGGACGGCCCTGGCATGCCGCTGGAGCAGCGTGACCATGTGCTGCGACGCTCCCATCCGGTGCATTGCGGCGAGGGCGAGGCACGCATCTCAGTGACCTTTGCAGCATTCAACCCCGGACGTTGCCGTAACCTAGACGCCAACGACCTCTGCACCATCTATGAGCAGCGCCCGCTGGTGTGTCGCATCTATCCGGTAGAAATCAACCCGCATATCCCGCTGCGGCCAGACAGCAAAGACTGCCCGCCGGAGGCCTGGCAACAGGGGCCGGAGCTGATTCACGGCACGCAACTGGTCGATGTGGAACTGCAGGCGCTGGTCCAGGCTTCGCGCCAGGCCGACCGCGATGACATTGCCGCCAAGGTAGCGGTGTGCCAGGCGTTGGGCATGACGACCAGTGCGCTCAAGGGCAACGGTTTTACCGCCTACTTGCCGGATATGGGGGCGTTTGCTGCGGCGCTGGCGCAGGTGCCGGGGAATGAAGGGGCGCAGTGGACCTTGCATGTGCAGGATGAAGCGCTGACGGCGAGCTTGCAGGCACTGGGTTTGCGCACGACCCATGAAACCCCGGTGTATTACGCCTTTATCGGTTTCTAGCCTGATCACCTTGCCCAGGGCCACGGACGAAAAAGCGACCGGATAGCTGGCTGACAGCCAGCTATCAAGCTGCCGTTGGCTTTCTTCGAACACCACCCGTAGCACTGTGAATCGCCTCGGGGAAGAGCCCATCTATTACAAACAGTACGCAGGCGCTCTAGCACGGGGCTTTCGCCGAAAGTCCCATTGACTCCCCCAAGGATCGTTACTTTTTGCGCAACAGTGCTTATCGCACTTCGCTCTGTTTCGAGTGCATTGAAAGGACTAACTTTACCCCTGTCCTCATTAGCACTTGCACCGCAAGAAGGTAGTTTCAAATGTCCAGCAGTATGGGTATTGCCAGCGTCTTCGTCCTGTCTTCCCTGTTGTTGTCGCCCCTGGCCATGGCCGAAGAATCCCCGGCTTTCGTCGCCCGCAATGCAGAGCTCGCGGCTGTCCATCAAGAGGCCCGTGACGCTGTAGCCGTAAACAAGGCAGATACCGCAAAAGGAGCTAAACAGACAGCTTCCAAAGTTACTGTCGATGCCAATGCCGACAGCTGATCAGGCACTGTCGCTGCTCCCGCTTTCCCTTGGCTACGCCATGGGCACCTCCAGTGCCGATATGTTAGCCTTTTAAAGGCCGCTGCCAATCAGCGGCTTTTTTTATGTGCTTCAACTCTCAGCCTGGTTGTAACGTCCACCTATAAAAAGACGCACATTCAAATATAAAAACTGCCCCACCGTCATACCAAAGGAGCTAGTACCGGTGCCTTCCGCGTTTCGTTTTACCCCGTTTTTCATTGCGTTGACTGCAACGATCCCTTTCGCCGCCCAGGCAGATGAAGACAAGGCTGATGGCTTCATCGAAGGTTCGTCCTTCAACCTGCATTTTCGTAATGCCTACTTCAACCGCGACAACCACAACGCCGGCGTGCGCGACACCCGCGAGTGGGGCCAGGGCGCGGTTGCGCGTTTCGAGTCTGGCTACACCCCGGGTGTGGTCGGCTTTGGCCTGGATGCTCATGCCATGCTGGGCCTGAAGCTCGACGGCGGCGGCGGCCATGCCGGCACCAGCATCCTGCCAGAACACATCAAGGACGACGGCGAGCTGGGCGCTGCCCCGCATTCGTTCTCCACTGCCGGTGCTGCGGTCAAGCTCAAGGCCTTCGACACCGAGCTGAAAGCCGGTGACCTGTTCCTCACCAACCCGGTGATCGCCGGCGGCGAAACGCGCATGCTGCCGCAAACCTTCCGCGGTGTGAGCCTGACCAACACCAGCATCGACGGCCTGTTGCTCGAAGGCGGCCAGGTCAGCTTCACCCACCCGTACAACCAGAGCGGCCACCGCCGCATCGACACCTACTACGGGTCACTGGACGAGCACGACAAGAGCAAGCACCTGAACTGGGCCGGCGCGTCGTGGAGCGGTACCGAGCACATCACCGCCAACCTGTACGCCGCCGAGCTGAAGGACATCTGGAACCAGTATTACGCGGACTTCGACTACACCTATGTGGTCAATGACCTGGTCAGCCTGAACCCGGGCGTGCACTTCTATCACACCCAGGACACCGGCCAGGCCCTGCTAGGCAAGATCGACAACAACACCTACAGCGTGCACTTCACCGTCAACGCAGGCTTCCACAGCGTCACCGCCGCCTACCAGCGAGTGAACGGCAACACGCCATTCGACTACATCAACCTGGGCGACAGCGTGTACCTGGACAACTCGCGCATGTACTCGGACTTCAACGCGCCGAACGAGCGCTCGTGGAAACTGCAGTATGGCTATGACTTCGCCGGTGTCGGCGTGCCTGGTTTGAGCACCTCGCTGTCGTATTCGCGCGGTGAGGCCGACCTGACCAAGGCCACTCAGGACACTACTCACTACGACTACTACCGCGAAGATGGCAAGAATGCCATGCACTGGGAACGCGACCTGGACGTGAAATACGTGTTCCAGGAAGGTGACCTCAAGGACCTGTCGGTGCTGGTGCGCTATGCCACCCACCGTGGCAGCCAGGGTTATGCGTCGATTGACAGCAACAGCGACAACGATGAAGTGCGGGTAATCGTCGATTACCCACTGAACGTGTTCTGATCTAGCGCTGCAAGCATCGCCTATAACCCTGTGAGAGCGGGTTCACTCGCGAAGAAGGCACCGCGGTGTTGGGCACCGGCTGCGCCGATGTTCGCGGGTAAACCCGCTCCTACAACGGCCTGTCCATTCCCCGGTGTGTGTCCCACCGCAGATCAGTGTGTAGGAGCGGGTTTACCCGCGAATACCGTGGTGGCGGCAACGGTGAACGCCTGCTGGAGATTGGCAAGCAGGCCCGGCCCATTCGCGGGTAAACCCGCTCCTACAACGGCCTGTGTCCAATCCTCGGTGTGTGTCCACCGCGGATCAGTGTGTAGGAGCGGGTTTACCCGCGAATACAGTGGTGGCGGCAACGGTGAACGTCAGGTGGAGATTGGCCAGCGGGCCCGGCCCATTCGCGGGTAAACCCGCTCCTACAACGGCCTGTGTCCAATCCTCGGTGTGTGTCCACCGCGGATCAGTGTGTAGGAGCGGGTTTACCCGCGAATACGGTAGTGGCGGCAACGGTGAACGGCGGGTGGAGATTGGCCAGCAGGGCCGGCCTCTTCGCGGGTGAACCCGCTCCTACACGACGGCAAATCGAAAAGTTCAGTACACCGTGCTTCCGTCGGACAAATCTTGTCCGACAATCCCTGCTTCCCTAGAATAATGCCGCCGCGAATGGCCCTGCCCACGCAGTAGCGAGCATGCCCACCCAATCCCCGCGTTCCGCAATCTACAGGTCGCACCCCGAGCTGATCCTCAACCTGGGCAGTTGCCTTGCCGTGCTCGCCATTGTGGCCATCGTCAGCTACCTGCTTGACCGCGAGCGCGTAAGTGTCGAGCAATCGGCGTTGCGCTCGTCGAACAACATCGTCCAGCTGATCGAAAGCGACATCCTGCGCAACGTCGAACTCTACGATCAGTCACTGCAAGGCCTGATCTGGGCCGTCGGGCGCAAGGAACTGCCGGAAGTCCCCGGCCCGCTACGTCAGCGTCTGCTGTTCAATGAAGCCTTCGTCAACCGCAAGCGCGGCGACATACTGTGGCTGGACAAGCAAGGCAATGTCGTCGGCGACTCCATCAGCAGCGTGCCACGCAAAGCCAACTTCGGTCAGACCGGGGTGTTCAAGGCTCACCAGCAGAATGCCAACCTCGGTTTGCTGGTGGGCCCCCCCTTCAAGGCCAAGCTCGGCGACCTGGACTGGTGTATCAGTTTCAGCCGACGCATCTCCGGCCCCAATGGCGAGTTCGCCGGGTTGGCAGCGGGTGCGCTGCGCCTGTCGTACTTCAGTGAGCTGTTCCAGCGCCTGGACATTGGCCACGACAGCAGCATCAACCTGTTCAATACCGACGGGCAGTTGCTCGTCCGCCAGCCCTACCGCGCGCAGGACCCGCTGATTGGAACCTCCTACACCGAAAGGCCCAATTTCAAGCGCATCATCGCTGAACAGAGCGGTACCTTCACCGCCCGCTCCGACATCAACGGCAAGCTCCGCATGTTTACCTTCGCCCGGGTCGCGCAGTTGCCCCTGATCGTGCTGGTGGTGCACTCGGCCGACGAGGTGTTCGAGTCCTGGCGCCGCACCGCCATTGTCGTCAGCGTCGCCACCGGCGGTCTGTGCGTGGGCATTCTCTGGCTGACGTTGCTGCTGGGCCGCGAACTGCGCCGCCGCCACGAGGCCGAAGAAGACCTGGCTATGCTCGCGTCCACCGATAGCCTGACTGGCCTGGCCAATCGCCGCAGGCTGGACCATGTGCTGCGCCAGGAATGGGCCCGCGCCCAACGTAACCGTAAACCACTGGCGGTACTGATGGTGGATGTGGACCACTTCAAGGCATTCAACCAGCGCCATGGTCACGCCGGTGGCGACCATGCCTTGCGCGAAGTGGCCAAGGCCATCGAGGCCTGCATTCGCCGCCCGGCGGACCTGGCCGCGCGTTACGGCGGGGAGGAGTTTCAGGTCGTGCTGCCGGAAACCGATCTGGCCGGGGCCCGGCTACTGGCTGAACGCATCCGCGCCAGCGTCGAGGCGCTGGCGCCGTTTGCGGATGATGCTCACGCGGTAACTGTGAGCATCGGTATCGGTTTGTCCAGCACCCAGCACGACCTTGGCAGGGTGCTGGGTGCTGCGGACGAAGCGCTCTACCGGGCCAAGGCCAATGGCCGGAACCGGGTAGAGGGCCCGCTCGATTAGGAGCGGGCGCGAGCGGCGTTGCGCAGAGCCTTGACCTGGTCATGGTTGCGCTGCACGCCTTGCAGCTGCTTTTCCACCAGGCTGTAGGTCATGTCGCTGGCAGAGCGGCCCAGTTTCACCAGCTTCTCGCGGGCTTCCTTGTAGGCCTTGAGGGCGTGGTCCTCGCCACGCTCCACCTCGTTCAGCACCGCCTCTTCGTCCTTGCCGGTGACCATCGACTTGAGGTTGACCCAGCCGCGGTGCAGGTCGCCACTGATGCTGGTGGAGGTTTCCGGGTCGCCGCCCAAGCGGCGGACTTCGCCCTGCAATTCACTGGCAGCGTTAGCACACTCACCCGCGCGCTGGACGAAGAACGCTTTCAGTTCGGGGTTCTTCACATCATCGGCAGAGGCCTTGAAACCTTTCTCGCCATCCTTGCTGTACTCGATCAGGTCGTTGAGTACGTCGATCACGTCTTTGTTGGGGTTGCTCATGGTCGAACTCCTTGGCAGGTGATAGTCCACTAGGGAATTGCAGTGTTCGTGCCACGCTTTCAAAAAATATAAATTTCTTACTATTCAATAACTTAAAAAAATAATTGCATCAGCTCTCAACGGCGTTCTGCATGATTGCCGCTTGGGGCTTCGTGCAGATTGCAGTATGGTCGGCACCTTTCCACAGCCAGGTGCGCGAAGATGAAGCCGGAAACCCTCGAACTACTGGTGACCCGCAGCATGCCGTTCGGCAAGTACCAGGGGAGGATCATTGCCGACCTGCCAGGAGACTACCTGGCGTGGTTTGCGCGCAAGGGCTTCCCGGCAGGGGAACTGGGCGGGTTGCTGGCGTTGATGCATGAGATCGATCACAACGGGTTGGGTGATCTGCTGGTGCCGTTGCGGCAGAAGCATGGGCGCTGAGAGGTCAACACGGCCTCTGCGGGAGCAGCCTTGTGCCGCTCCCGCAGCGTGGGGTCAACTCAGGTACTTTTAACCGGCGTCACCGCAAGCTCCACCCGCTCGCTCTTCTTGATCACGGCATACACCACGGCGGTCAACAAGCTACCGGCCATGATCGCCAACAAATAAAGCAGCGCATGGTTGATCGCGTTGGGGATCAGCAATACGAACAAGCCGCCATGCGGCGCCATCAGCTTGCAGCCAAAATACATCGACAATGCCCCGGTCAGCGCACCACCAGCGATACTGGCCGGGATCACCCGCAATGGGTCCTTGGCGGCAAACGGAATCGCCCCCTCAGAGATGAAGCACAACCCTAGCGCCAACGCCGCCTTGCCCGCCTCGCGCTCGCTCTGGGCGAACTTGCGCCGGGCCAGGAAGGTGGCAATGCCCAAGCCGATCGGCGGCACCATGCCGGCGGCCATGGTCGCCGCCATTGGCGCGTAGCTCGACGAGGCCAACAGCCCCACCGAGAACGCATAGGCGGCCTTGTTGATCGGCCCGCCAAGGTCGACGCACATCATGCCGCCCAGCAATAGCCCCAGCAGGATGGCATTGGTGGTGCCCATGCTGTCGAGGAAGTGCGTCAACCCTTCGAGCATCGCCGCTACCGGCTGGCCGACCACGTAGATCATCACCAGGCCGGTGAACAGACTGGCCAGCAATGGAATGATCAGGATTGGCTTGAGCGCCTCCAGGCTGCTGGGCAAGCGCGCCCACCGGGCAATGGCCTTGGCGCTGTAGCCGGCAAGAAAGCCGGCGACAATGCCACCGATGAAGCCGGCACCCAAGGTGCTGGCCAGCAGGCCGCCAATCATGCCGGGGGCCAGCCCGGGGCGGTCGGCAATGGACCATGCGATATAGCCCGCCAGTAGCGGTACCATCAGTTTGAAGGCGGCTTCGCCGCCAATCTGCATCAACGCCGCCGGCAAGGTGCCCGCCTCTTTGTAGGCCTCGATACCAAACACGAACGACAGGGCAATCAGCAGGCCGCCGGCCACCACCATCGGCAGCATGAACGACACGCCGGTAAGCAAGTGCTTGTAGACGCCGGTTTTCTCGCCCTTGGTCGGCGTGGTCGGCGCTGCGGCGTCGGCGCCGTTTTCCACCGTGGCCTGCGCCAAGGCTTTGTCCAGGGTCGCGCGGGCCTGCTTGAGGGCTATGCCGGTACCACATCGGTAAATACGTTTGCCGGCGAAACGTGCAGTGGGAACTTCAATGTCGGCGGCCAGCAAAACCACGTCCGCCGCAGCGATGGCTTCAGCAGACAAGGGGTTGCGCGCACCGACCGAGCCCTGGGTCTCGACGGTGAGCTGATAGCCCAGTTGTTGTGCGGCTTGCTGCAGGGCTTCTGCGGCCATGAAGGTATGGGCTACGCCGGTCGGACAGGCAGTGACGGCTACGATGCGGACGCCAGCACTGCCAGCGGCGGCGGGGCCATCTGTCACTGCCACCAGCAGCTCGGCGTTGGCCGCCGCTTCGTCGAGAAAACCTTCGCGATCAGCCAGCGCCTGGGATGGCGTGCTTTGGTACAGGCGCTTGCCGACGAAGCGGGCCAGGTCCACCGGCCCGGTGCTGACCACAAGCACCCAGTCAGCCTCGGCGATCTGTGCGGCGCTCAGCTGCCGCTCGGGGTGTTCAGTATTCTGCACTTCGACGCTGGTGCTCCAGCCGCGCCGCTGGGCAGCGGCGGACAGCAAGCGTGCGCTCAGTACACTCGATACCTGGCCATTGGGGCAGGCGGTGACTATGGCAATGTTCATCGGCAACCCTCTTGTTGTTCTGTCAGTTGCACGGCCGCTTCCAGTTGCACCAGGTGCTCGCGGTCACGGATACCGAAGCCAACCTGGGTAACGGCCTGGGCGGCAATGGCAGTGGCTCGGGTCAACGTCTGCGCAGGCGCCTCGGCCAGCAGCAGGCCGTGGACCATGCCGGCCACCAGCGAATCCCCCGCCCCCACCGTGCTGGCAACCCGCACCTTGGGTGGGCGGGCGTGCATGGCCAGGTCACGACTGAACCAACTGACGCCCTGCTCGCCCGCAGACACCACCACGTGTTCAACGCCACTGGCCAGCAGGCGCTTGGCGGCAGCCGTCTGTTGCGCCAGGTTATCCACAGGCAGGCCCAGCACTTCGCCCAGTTCTTCGGTATTGGGCTTGACCAGCCAGGGCGCGCTCTGCAAGCCGACACGCAGGGCTTCACCACTGCTGTCCAGGACGACCTTGAGGCCTTGAGCCTTCAACAGTTCGAGCAACTGGCGGAACCAGTCAGTACTGATTCCGCGCGGCAGGCTGCCAGCCACCACCACGGCATCGTGGCCTGGGGCAACCTGTTGCAGCCTGTGCAGCAAGGCATTGCGTGCCGCCTCGTCCACCTCCGGGCCTTGCCCGTTGATGTCGGTAACGCGGCCATCGGCCTCGACCAGCTTGATGTTACTGCGGGTTTCGCCCGGCACACGAACAAAGCAGTCGGTAAAACCGCGACCGTCGATCAGCGCCTCGAAGGGCTGCAGATTGTCGCGCCCAAGGAAACCGCCAACGGTTACGCTGTGCCCCAGGTCGGCCAGTACCTGGGCAACGTTCAGCCCCTTGCCTGCGGCGTGACTGTGCTGCGCCTGGCTACGGTTGACCTGCCCTGGGCGTAGAGTGTCCAGGCCGATGGTGATATCCAGCGCCGGGTTCAGGGTGAGAGTGAGGATCTTGGCCATTCAGTAACGCTCCACCAGCGCGCGAACTGCTGCGGCGCTGTCCTGTTGCAGGGCCTCGCGCGCCAGGGCGCGGGCTGTCTGATGATCGGCCTGGCGAACCAGTGCCTTGACTTCAGCGATGCTGCGCGCGGAGACGCTGAGTTCGTCCACGTCCAGCCCCAGCAGCACGGCCACCGCCTGCGGGTCGGCCGCCAGCTCGCCACACACGCCCACCCACTTGCCGTGGGCATGGGCGGCGCGCACGGTCATGTCGATCAGGCTCAACACCGCCGGGTGCAGGCCATCGGCCTGTGCCGAGAGGCTGGGATGGCCACGGTCGATGGCCAAGGTGTATTGAGTCAGGTCGTTGGTGCCGATGCTGAAGAAGTCCACTTCGCGCGCCAATTGCGCTGCCAGCAGGGCCGCTGAAGGCACCTCGACCATAATGCCCAGTTGCAGGTCGGCTACCGGGATTTCTGCACGCAGGCGCTCCACCATGGCCCGAGCCTCACGCCACTCGTGCACCTGGCCAACCATCGGGAACATGATACGCAGCGGGCGCTGGTCGGCGGCCCGCAGCAACGCGCGCAACTGGTCTTCCATCACTTGCGGGCGCTGCAGGGTCAAACGCACGCCGCGCACGCCGAGGAAGGGATTTTCCTCGGCAGCGATTGGCCAGTAAGGCAGCGGTTTGTCGCCGCCGACATCCAGGGTACGCACCACCAGCGGGCGCCCATCGAGGCCATCGAGCACGCGGCGGTACTCGGCTTCCTGGGTAGCCACATCCGGCGCTTGAGGGTGGGCCATGAAAATCAGTTCGGTGCGCAGCAGGCCCACACCTTCGGCGCCCTGCTCCACCACCTTGGCAATACCGTTGCTGTCACCGATGTTGGCAAACACCTCGACGGCATGCCCATCCTGGGTGATGGCCGGCTCGAAGCGGTTGGCCCAGGCGGCCTGCAGGCGTTGCTCGCGCAGGTCACGCTCGGCCAGCGCCTGCTGCAGTTCATCCGCAGGCGGTGCGATGCTAACCACACCACGCTGGCCATCGAGCAGCAGCGGCGTGCCACTGTCCAACAGCAGTATCGACGCACCGGCGCCGACCACTGCCGGTATGCCCAAAGCCCGGGCAACGATGGCACTGTGGGCCGTGGCGCCGCCCTGGGCGGTGACAATACCGGCAACCCGGGTGGGGTCCAGGCGGGCGACATCGGATGGACCGACTTCGGTCATCACCAGCACATAGGGTTGCTCGGGTTCAGCCTGCGCCTGCACACCACACAACTGCGCCAGCACGCGGCGGCCGATATCGCGCAGGTCGGCAGCGCGCTCGGCAAGCAGCGCATCGTGCAATGCCTCTTGCTGACGGGCCGCGGCGTCGATCACGGCCATCCACGCGGCCGCGGCGCTTTCGCCCTGGGCCAGGCGCTGCTCGACATCGTCGGTCAGGGCCGGGTCGGCAAGCATTTCCTGGTGGGTGACGAAAATTTCGCCAATGGCCTTGTCGCTGCGCAGGACCAAAGCCTGCAGTTCGCCATTGACGATGGCCAACGCTTCGCGCAGCTTCTGCCGCTCCTGGGCGCACGATTCACCCCGCAAGGGGTAGTCGAACTCACGCTCGACACAGACATGCGCCGGGCCGCTGGCAATGCCGGGGGCGGCACCCACACCCTGGATACGACTGCCGGCCGCAGGCGCTTGCAGCACTTCGGGTAGGTCATCGGCAATGGGAGTGACGCTCTGCGGGAGCGGTTCCACCTCCTCACCCAGGCCTTGTTCGATAGCGGCCAGCAACACCGGCAAGGCATCGGCAGCGATACTCGGCTCGGCGACCAGTTCCAGTGCCTGACCACGGCGGGCGCCGAGGCTGAGCAGCTTGCTGAGGCTCTTCACCGATACCGCTGGCTGCGCGCTATCGACCAGGCGCACACGAATTTCCCCTTCAAAGCCTTTGGCCAGTTGTGCAAGCACCTTGGCCGGTCGGGCATGCAAGCCATGTGGATTGGCCAGCACGACACGTGCGCTGGGCCAGTCCGCCGGCGCCTCGCCGCCCAGTACTTCCAGTACCGCACGGCTGTTGGTGGCCTGGTAGAGCATCTGCCCGCGGCCTTCGATCAGCACTTCGCAAAGACGCTCAAGCAGGGCCTCGTGAGCGGCGCCAAGGCTGGCCAGGCAGAACAGACCGTTGAGCGGCTGGTCGCGGTAACGCAGCGGCTGCTGCGGGGTGATGAAGGCGAGGCCCGGCTGACGAACCTGGCGCTCGCTGTGCAGCCACCACAGGCCCTCGCCCAGCGGCAGCGGTTCGGCCTGCTGGAGCACGGCGGCAAAGCCACTGTCGACACAGTCGGCACGTTGCAACAGGCGGGCACCGCGCCAGGCCAGTTCGTCGAAGTCTTCAGCCGGCAAGTTCAGCCCCACCAGCTGCGCATCCAGCGCCAACGCTTGTGGCGCGCCCTGCAGCAGCTTGAGCAGCGCTTCGGCTGAGCTGGCCCGGCGCAAGGCTTCGGCCAGGTCGGTCTCGCCCAGCGCACGGGTCAACAGCTGCAGCAGGCGCAGGTGTTCGTCGGAGCGGGCGGCAATACCAATGGCCAGGTAGACCATTTGCCCGTCACCCCAGTCTACCCCCTCGGGGAACTGCAGCAGCCGCACGCCGGTGGCATACACCAGATCGCGTGTTTGCGGCGTACCATGAGGAATGGCGATGCCCTGGCCAAGGAACGTGGAGCCTTGTGCCTCCCGGGCCTGCAGCCCTTGCAGGTAACCCTCGGCAACCAGGCCGTCCGCAACCAGTCGATCCGCCAGAAGGCGCAATGCCTCGTCCTTGTCGGCGGCCTTCTGGCCCATGGCTATCTGCTCATTGGCGAGCTCGAGCATGACCTTCTCCTTTTGCAGTTCCCGTTCGGGTACTGGAGTATTGTTGTGAAATTCACATAAAGGGCCAGTTCAGCAGCCTTGCACGGGTGGCAGCCGAGGCAGAAAAATCGGCAGCTGAAACGTTTAATCTGACCAGGCGGCCACGTTACTCGATAATCTGCCCAGTAAAAAGCCCCATCCTGTCGGACAATTGCGACAATGGTCGTCTGCGCGTGATGCCTGTACCGGGTCAAACTACCCGGTCCGGCCTTACAGCCAGCCCCGGTAATAACAAGGAAAATTCGGTGAAACTCAGCGATATCGCCCGTCTGGCCGGTGTGTCCGTGACCACTGCCAGCTACGTCATCAATGGCAAGGCAGAACAGCAGCGCATCAGTAACAGTACTGTCGAGCGGGTACGCGCGGTGGTCGAAGCCCACGGCTTCACCCCCAACCCGCAGGCAGCTGGGCTGCGCAGCCGGCATACCCGCACCCTGGGCTTCATTCTCCCGGATCTGGAGAACCCCAGCTACGCCCGCATTGCCAAGCAACTGGAGCAAGGCGCCCGCGCTCGCGGCTACCAGCTGCTGATCGCCAGCAGCGACGACCAGCCAGACAGCGAGCGCCAACTGCAGCAGCTGTTCCGTGCGCGCCGCTGCGATGCGCTGTTCGTTGCCAGTTGCCTGCCGCCAGAAGATGACAGCTACCGCGAGCTGCAGGACAAAGGCCTGCCGGTGATAGCCATCGACCGCCGTCTGGACCCCGCACACTTCTGCTCGGTGATCAGCGACGACCGCGATGCCAGCCGCCAGCTGGCCGCCAGCCTGCTCAGCGCGGCACCACGTAGCATAGCCCTGATAGGCGCGCGCCCCGAGCTGTCGGTTAGCCAGGCGCGTGCCGGCGGATTCGACGAAGCCCTGCAAGGCTATACCGGCGAAGTGCGCCGCTATCAGGGCGAAGCGTTCAGCCGCGAGTGCGGCCAACGCCTGATGCAGCAACTGATCGACGACCTGGGTGGCCTGCCTGATGCTCTGGTGACCACGTCGTACGTGCTGTTGCAGGGCGTGTTCGACACCCTACAGGCACGCCCGGTCGACTCGCGCCAATTGCAACTGGGTACCTTTGGCGACAACCAGTTGCTCGATTTCCTGCCGCTGCCAGTCAATGCCATGGCCCAGCAGCACGGCCAGATTGCCGCCACCGCGCTTGAACTGGCACTGGCCGCCATCGAGGAAAAACGCTATGAGCCCGGCGTGCATGCTGTTGGCCGCACCTTCAAGCAACGCATTTCAGCGGCCTGAACATGCGCCTGATCGACACCCACACCCACCTGGATTTCCCCGACTTCGACGCCGACCGCCCGCGCCTGCTGGCCAACGCGGCGGCGCGTGGGCTGGAGCGGATGGTGGTGCTGGGGGTGTACCAGGCGAATTTCCAACGGGTGTGGGAACTGGCCTGCACCGAGCCGCGCCTGTTCGCCGCGCTTGGCCTGCACCCGGTCTACCTCGACCAGCATCGACCTGAGCACCTGCTGCAACTGCGCGAGTGGCTGGAGCGCCTGCGCGACAACCCGCGGCTATGTGCCGTGGGTGAGTTTGGCCTGGACTATTACCTCACAGACCTGGACAAGCCCCGCCAGCAGGTGCTGTTCGAAGCGCAACTGCAGATGGCTTGCGACTTCGAACTACCGGCCCTGTTGCACGTGCGCCGCAGCCATGCTCAGGTGATTGCCACGCTCAAGCGCTACAAGCCTGCGCGGGCGGGGGTGATTCATGCATTTGCCGGCAGCTACGAAGAGGCCCGCGAGTACATCAAGCTGGGGTTCATGCTTGGGTTGGGCGGTGCGGCTACCTGGCCGCAGGCACTGCGGCTGCGCAAGACCCTGGCGCGGCTGCCACTGGACAGTGTGGTGCTGGAGACTGATGCACCGGACATGGCACCGGTGATGTACCCGGGGGTACGCAACAGCCCGGAGCATCTGCCGGAAATTGCCGCGGTGCTGGCGCAAGTGATGGGGCTGGATGTCGAGGTGCTGGCACAGGCCAGCACCCGCAATGCTTGCGCGTTGTTTGGCTGGTGAGACTCAGGTGATCGGGAATCCCGTGGGATGCGATTGGCCCCGATTCAGACCAGCACGGTCCACAGCGCAAACCCTGCATACCACAGCACTGCGCAGCGCAACAGCAGCTCCCACAGGCTGTCCAGCCGCCCCAACCCGCGCTGGCTGTCTTCTTCCTCGGGAATGTCATCGGCAATCCGCCCGACCCGAGCCACCAGGTGCCCGGCGCTGATGTGCCAGTTGAGCACCTCGTGCAGCATCACCCGTGTCACCGCGAGGAAGTTGCCCACCAGGGCAAAGCTCAACGCCAGCGCTCGCACCGGCAACCAGTCCATGATGTGCCGCAACTGCTCGGCACGCACCTTCAGCGCCGGCTGCTTGCTGTGTTCACCACACAGCGCCAACAGTCGATAAGCCAGCGCAGCGCCTGGGCCCAGTACGAAATACCAGAAGATCACCGCAAAAAAGCCCTGGTACACCTGCCACAGCAAATTACCCTGCACCCGCTCCAGCAGGCTGTGCGGTTCATCGGCCACCAGGCCCAGGTCGCGCTCGGCCACGTGCAGCGCCGCCTGATCGTCCCCCCGCCGCCAGGCATCACGAAACGCCCCCAGCGATGCCTTGGCATCGCCGCGGCCCAGGCTGTAGATCAGCACCAGCAGGTGCACCGGAAACGCCAGCAAACCATAGGCCACCGGCTCCAGCACATGCAGCAGCAACACCAGCAGCGCTACCGGCGCCAACACCAGGATGGCCAACGTCCACCATGGGTGCACCTTGCCGTTGCGTTCCAGACGCACCAGTTCGCCAAGAAAGAACCCGTCGCGCTGCACCCGATGGCGCAGGGCCGAAAACTTCTCGACCCACAGCGCCAGCAACAACACCAGAAAACTCATGCCTTGTCCTCTTTGTGCTGCAGCGCCTGGCGGTAGCGCGGCCAGTCGAAGGCCGGGCCGGGGTCGGTCTTGCGCTGCGGGGCAATGTCGCTGTGGCCCTGAATGCGGTTCAGGTCGATGGCCGGCCAGGCATCTCGGATATGCCGGGTGAGTTGTTCCAACACCGCATACTGGGCATCGGTATAGGGCAGGTCGTCGGTGCCTTCCAGTTCGATGCCGATGGAAAAGTCGTTACAGCCTTCACGCCCGTCAAAGCTCGACACACCCGCATGCCAGGCACGGTCATGCAACGACACGAACTGAGTCACCGCGCCGTCACGCTCGACGAACAAGTGCGCCGAGACGGTCAGGTGGTTGATGCTGGCAAAGTACGGGTGTTCATCAGGGGCCAGGCAGTTCTGGAAGAATTGCTGCACCTTGCCCGTGCCGAAACAGGCCGGGGGCAGGCTGATGTTGTGGATCACCAGCAGGGAAATCGATTCGCCTTCGGGGCGCGTATTGAAGTTCGGCGAGGGGCAGTGGGTGATTCCGATTCCGTGGAACCAGCCAGTGGCACGGTCCAATTGCATGGGCAGATCCTGAAAAACGCCGTGAACATGCCCACAGTATGCCCTGCCGCCAACGCCGTGTGCATGTGAATGATTGTAATGCGTCTGCCTATTGCGCCTGCCCTTGCCGCAAGCTATCAAGTACCGCCTCCAGCGCCCGTTCGAACAACAGGCGGTCATCCAGCACGCGCACTTCGTGCCGCTGCAATGCCTGGGCCAGGCTGGCGCTGCTCCACTCGCGCACTTTCATGCCGGTGCGGTTGGCGAACACCAGCCTATCGCTGCTGTCGATACGCGCGACCAGCTTGCAGCGCAGTGGTTCATCGTCGTCGAGTACCTCGACCCAGGTGCCGATGCGCAGGCGTTGAGCCTGGCGCAGCGCTGCAGCCTGCCCCTCGGCAGCGTGCAGAGGCACGCAGGCGGGCTCTTCGGCAATTGCCAGCACAATCTCTTCGGCCACCAGCACGTCGCCCAAGGATCGGCCCTCCCCTGCCGGCAACGCCTCTTTACCTGCGCATGCGCGCAGGTGCAACTGTTCCAGTTGCAGGAAGAACTCGCGGGTCGCCACCGCGTCCAGAGCTACGCTGGCCAGGCCATCGCGCAGCGCCTTGAGCAGGGCCGGCACCTGCTGCAGCAAAGTTTGCGGCTCATGTGGCGGCGTGATGCTGGTCAGCAGCAAATCCATCGTCTGCAATGCGTCACGCCAAACCGCGGAGGCCTCGCCCTGTTTCAGCCAAGCCAGCAGCAGCACCTGGCTCCAGGCCTGCACCAGCATTTTTACCACCACCTGCGGCAATACCCGGCCACGCAGGCGCTGGTTGAGCACGTGCTGCACCTGCTGCCTGGCCTGCATTGCCCGGGCACGGCCTTCTTCGGCGTCGCGAGTGCGTTGTTCCAGCAACTCGTTACGTCGCCGTTCGTCCTGATTGAAGGCCAGGAAGTCGTCGAGCAACTCGGCGAACAGGCTTGCATCGTCGGCAAAATCATTGAGCAGGCGCTGGACGATACGCTCTACCCGCAAGTGCAAACTGTCACGCAGGCCTTCGCTGCCGCACTCCCAACCAATCGCGGCGCCGGCGATTTCGTTAAGCAGCCGGCGCGCGGGGTGGCTACCGCGGCTGAACAGCCCCTTGTCCAGTAATGCCACCTTGAGCAGGGGAATATGAAGGCGCGCAATCAGCGCCCGCAGGCTGGCCGGCAGGTTGTCGTCGTTGTGGATGAACGCGAACAGCAAGCCAACCAGGTTGACCATGTCTTCGTCAGCCACTTCAAGACGCCGACGCGTGCCGCTGCGCACACTCACCCGCAACAGCAGTTGCTCAAGCTGCTGGCCGAGCTCGAAGTCATCGGCCTCGTGGATGGCAGGCACGTAGCGCTGCAAATGCGAAAGTAGCCGGAGCAGGTCGGCGGTACTGATCGGCTGGGCGGCAGCCACCGCGTGCAAGCGCGGAGCGAACTGCCCGCGCACCGGCGCCAGCAGTGCCTGTAACGAGGCAAACAAAGCCTGCCCTGCGGCATCCGCCCCCACCTCCTGGCCAAGATTCGCCGGCCCAGGGCGCGCACGCATGCGCCGGTCTTCGGCACGCCGGCGCGGCGCCGGTTGCAGTTCGGGCAGTACGCCGGCAGCGGCCAGCAACTGGTTGGCTTCGCCATAGATCACATCGACATCGCGCAGCACATAACGCTCGAACAGCTTCAGCAGCACCAGCTTGACCCGCAGGCCAACGCCCAGATTACGCCCGGCATCGAGGAAGTAACGACACAGCGCGGCTGGCCCCAACGGGTTGTGCTGCTCGTACAGGGGGCGGTCGAGCAACGCGTGCAGGCGCAAACCCAGTTGCTGCAGGGCAATGCCATCGCGTGACAGCACCCGCGCCACCATGCCCTCAATGGCGGCGGCCCGCTCCATTTGAGCCTTGCTGCGCGGGTTGCCCGGCTGAGCCAGGTTTGCCAGCAAGTCGACCTGGCCGGTTCGGACGAAAGCATCCTGGAACGTATCCAGAAAACCACGCTCGATGCTCTTGCGCTTCAGGCGCAGGTCACGCATGGCCTCGAAGTACAGGTTCTGGTCACCGCGGTCCAAGGCCTTGTCGGCCATTTCGAAGAGCGTGTCATCGGCATTGTCGAACAGGTCCTGCAGGCCCTGACGCAACTGCAACGCGGCCTTGTCGCGCACCTGCAGCAACACGACCGGAAGGCAAGGCAGAGGCGTACGCCCCCCTTGGTCGATGGCTGCCGCCAGGGGCACCACCTTGCCTTCTTTTTGCATCCTGGACTCCTTGCAGGGTGTCTTGCCCGAAAGGGCCGAAAATCGTCAAAGCTATGACGCCAAATACTGGTCGCCATTATCGGTAAAAAACCGTATGCCTGCCAGCGCCGTTTCGCTGGCAGGCTAATGACCTTGCTCTGCTCCGATTACTCATGACGCCCGACCAAAGGTCAGCACCAAGGCGGCTGTACACACCGGCCCCCTGCCCTATAATCGCGGGCACCTAGCTTGTGGAGCCGACCATGCCGAACCTACGCCTTGCCGACCTGACCGCTGAAATTGAAGCCAACGTGCGCCGCGCGCTGTTGGAGGACATCGGCAGTGGCGATATCACCGCGCAACTGATCCCGGCCGAGCGCCTGGCCAAGGCGACCATCATCACCCGCGAAGACTGCGTGGTCGCCGGTACCGCTTGGGTCGATGCCGTGTTCCGCCAGCTCGACCCGCGCGTTGCAGTGCACTGGCAGGTGGCCGACGGAGAGCAGGCTACTGCCAATCAGCCGTTGTTCCACCTGGAAGGCCCGGCCCGTTCGCTGCTCAGTGGTGAGCGCAGCGCACTGAACTTCCTGCAGATGCTGTCGGGGGTTGCTACCCGTGCGCGCTTCCTTGCCGACCTGGTAGCAGGCACCCAGGTGCGCCTGCTGGACACCCGCAAAACCCTGCCGGGCCTTCGCCTGGCGCAGAAGTACGCGGTTACCTGCGGTGGATGCGACAACCACCGCATAGGCCTGTACGACGCCTTCCTGATCAAGGAAAACCACATCGCCGCCAGCGGCGGCGTAGCCGAGGCCGTGGCCGCAGCGCACCGCATTGCGCCGGGCAAACCGGTTGAAATCGAGGTCGAAAGCCTGGATGAACTGCGCCAGGCGCTGGCCGCTGGCGCGGACATCATCATGCTCGACGAGCTGAACCTGGACGAAATGCGCGAAGCCGTGCGCATTACCGCGGGCAAAGCCAAACTTGAAGCCAGCGGCGGGGTCAACGAAACGACCCTGCGGGTGATCGCCGAGACAGGGGTGGACTACATCTCGATTGGTGCCATGACCAAGGATGTGAAAGCGGTGGACCTGTCGATGCGACTGAGCCTGTGAACTGATTGCAGGCAATAAAAAACCGGCGCTTGGCCGGTTTTTTATTGGGGGCGCTTTGCCCCCCTTTTTCTCAGATCAGAACGAGGCGTTGGCCAAACCGTCCAGGTAGCGCTCGACATCCAGCGCCGCCATGCAGCCTGCACCGGCCGAAGTGATGGCCTGGCGGTAAACGTGGTCAGCCACGTCGCCAGCGGCAAACACACCCTCAACGTTGGTAGCGGTGGCGTTGCCTTCGCGGCCGCCGTTGACCACCAGGTAGCCGTCTTTCAGGGTCAGCTGGCCTTCGAACAGCGAAGTGTTCGGGGTGTGGCCAATGGCGATGAACACGCCGTCGACCTTGATTTCGTCGCTGCTGCCGTCGTTGTTCTTCAGACGCGCACCGGTTACGCCCATGTTGTCACCCAGCACTTCGTCCAGGGTGGCGTTGAGCTTGAGCTCGATCTTGCCTTCGGCCACACGGGCGTTCAGCTTGTCGACCAGGATCTTCTCGGCGCGGAAGGTTTCGCGACGGTGTACCAGGGTCACTTTGCTGGCGATGTTGGCCAGGTACAGTGCCTCTTCCACGGCAGTGTTGCCACCGCCGACCACGGCGACCGGCTTGTTGCGGTAGAAGAAACCGTCACAGGTGGCACAGGCCGAAACACCCTTGCCCATGAAGGTTTCTTCCGACGGCAGGCCCAGGTAGCGAGCGCTGGCACCGGTGGCGATGATCAGCGCATCGCAGGTGTACTTGCCGCTGTCACCCTGCAGGGTGAACGGCTTGTTGGCCAGATCGACCGCGTTGATGTGGTCGAAGACGATTTCGGTTTCAAAACGCTCGGCGTGCTCTTGCATACGCTGCATCAGGGCCGGGCCGGTCAGGCCGTGGGGGTCGCCCGGCCAGTTGTCGACTTCGGTGGTGGTGGTCAGCTGGCCACCAGCCTGCATGCCGGTGATCAGCAGCGGCTTGAGGTTGGCACGGGCGGCATACACCGCAGCGCTGTAACCGGCAGGGCCGGAACCGAGAATGATGACGCGCGAATGACGTACTTCAGACATGTCGAACTCCTGTCGAGCGGGCCGCAGGGCCGGCATCGGTGTACCGGCTGCGCCAGCCAAGAAATTAAAAAGGACCCACGCAGCACTTGGGGAAGGCTAAAACGCGCAGGCCCGCAAAGCGAAAAGTTGAGCGCACTGTAGCGAGGTCGCAAAGATTAAGGAAATATCCTTAGACAATCCACCTCATAGGCATCGCCTATGCTGCGATTTCATCGATAAGCACCCTCCGGGCGCTTTTGTTACATCCCGTTTCCCGCCGACTGCGTGCCTTTCGTCGGCGCGGCAAACTCGGTAAGGTCAGCGCGTTTTCCTTCTCTGCGGAGTACCTAGATGCAAGCCCCTGTCCTCTCTGGCCCCCAATACCTGCGCGAAGGCCTGAAACTGGTGCTGAGCCCCAACCTGCGGCTGTTCGTGCTGCTGCCACTGGCGGTCAACCTGTTGCTGTTCGGTGGCCTGATCTACTTCGCCGGCCATCAGTTCGGCCTGTGGCTCGATGCCCTTATGCCAACGCTGCCTGACTGGCTGAGCTTCCTCAGCTACATTCTGTGGCCGCTGTTCGTTGCCTTGCTGGTGCTGATGGTGTTCTTCACCTTCACCCTGGTGGCCAATATCATTGCCGCGCCGTTCAACGGCTTTCTGGCGGAAAAGGTCGAGGTGGTGGTACGTGGCGAAGACACCTTCCCAGCCTTCAGCTGGGGCGAACTGGCAGCCATGGTACCGCGTACCCTCAGCCGCGAAATGCGCAAGCTGGGCTACTTCCTGCCACGCGCCATCGGCCTGTTCGTCCTGTCGCTGATCCCGGTGGTCAACGTGGTGGCTGCGCCGCTGTGGCTGATCTTCGGCGTGTGGATGATGGCCATCCAGTACATCGACTACCCGGCGGACAACAACAAGATGAGCTGGCAGGACATGCTCGCCTGGCTGCGGCAGAAGCGCTGGCAGAGCCTGGGCTTTGGCGGCATCACCTACCTGGCGCTGATGATTCCGGGCGTGAACGTGCTGATGATGCCGGCGGCGGTGGCCGGGGCTACGTTGTTCTGGGTGCGGGAGCGGAGCTGATCGCTCTCGGCACGTTGCACATTCCGCTTGCCATGCCCGGGCACTGTGGGAGCGGCCCTGTCGCGACACAAGGCCGCTCCCACAAAAAAGCGGAGCCTGCCTGGCTTGCTCCTTATTGCCCCAACCGGCTGGAAAACTGCCCCACCACATCCACCACCCGCTTGGCCCCGTCCTGGATCTCGACAATCACGCTGCCCGTCTCATCCGCCAGCGCCAGCCCCTGTTCGGCCTGGCGCTTGCTGGTGTCGATGATCGACACTGCCGCCTGCGCCAGTTGTTCGTTCTGCTGTACCACCCGGGCGATCTCTTCGGTGGCGGTGCTGGTGCGGGAGGCCAGCTGGCGCACTTCGTCGGCAACAACGGCAAAGCCCCGCCCTTGCTCGCCCGCGCGGGCAGCTTCGATGGCCGCGTTAAGGGCCAGCAGGTTGGTCTGCCCGGCAATGTCGCTGATGGTCTTGATGATCGAACCGATCACCCGCGACTGGGTATCCAGCGCCTGGATGCCGTCGGCCGCCTCTTGCATCGAAGCCTCCAGGCCACGCATCACGGTGACAGTCTGAGTGACCACTTCGGTGGCCTTGCGAGCACTGACATCGGTACCCAGCGAGGTGTTGTAGGCGACATCCGCCGCCTCGGCCACTGCAAACTCCTGGTTGACCTGATCGGTGATCACGGTGGCGAACTTGACCACCTTGTACAGCACATCGTGGGCATCGAAGATCGGGTTGTACGAGGCCTCCAGCCAGATCACCCGGCCATGGGCATCAATGCGCTTGAAGCGATCGGCAACATATTCGCCACGGCGCAGCCTGTCCCAGAACGCTTGGTAGCCGGCCGAGTTGACCTCCTGCGGTTCGCAGAACATGCGGTGGTGCTTACCGCGAATCTGCTCCAGGCGATAGCCGACAGTGGCCAGGAAACGTTCGTTGGCAGTGAGAATGATACCGTCGAGGTCGAACTCGATCACCGCAGTAGAGCGCATCAGCGCCTTGATCAGGCTTTCGTGCTCGCGTGAGGTCTCGATGGTTCGGGTGAGGTCGCTGGAATGCAGGGTGAAGTACTTGATGCGCCCCTCGCTGTTCTTCACCGGCTGCAGGATCGAGCGCAGCCAGGCTTCCTGACCATTGCCGCGCATAAGACGAAACGCACCGTTCAGGTGTTCGCCACGGCTGATCGCGCTTTTCATGCGCTGGTAGAAGTCCAGCGACTTTACGTGGGCGGGGACGATGTCCTCGATATTGCGTCCAAGCAATTGTTCGGCACGGTAGAGCATCTCGCTCTCGAAGTTGCCGTTGACCATCTCGATCCGTCCCTGAGGGTCGAGCTGCAGCACCAGCATCTCGCTGTCGAGACTACTCTTGACCTGTTCGATGGACATCAGGTCTTCGCGCAGTTGCCGGATTTCTTGCTTGAGCTTGTTGTTGAACATCACCGCTCTCCTGGAGCGCATCACGTAGTCGAATGCATCTTCATCGGCTGCCGGCGACACCTTCT
This sequence comes from Pseudomonas sp. 3HC3, assembly GCF_044904505.1. NCBI lineage: Bacteria > Pseudomonadati > Pseudomonadota > Gammaproteobacteria > Pseudomonadales > Pseudomonadaceae > Pseudomonas > Pseudomonas sp. 3HC3. The sequence continues at coordinate 91,712 of NZ_JADDRH010000012.1, read as the reverse complement.
TGAGTGCTGTGCGAGGAAATATTCATAGCGGCAAAAATGCCGGCGATCAGGCGTCACATTTACGTCATAAGGCAGTCACATTAGCGCAACCCGGCAGGCGGAAACTTTTTGTCATGAATACACCCGCCCTACGCATCACCTTGGTCAGCGAAACCTTCCCACCCGAGATCAACGGCGTGGCCAACACCCTTGGCCGCCTCAGCGAAGGGTTGCGCCAGCGCGGCCATGAGGTCGAGGTGGTGCGCCCGCGCCAGGCCGGCGAAGGGCACGTGCACAACGACCCGCAGCTGATGCTGTGCCGTGGCTGGGCGCTGCCTGGCTACCCGGGTTTGCAGTGGGGCGAGGTGTCGATGCACAAGCTGTTGCGCCGCTGGCGCCGGCAGCGCCCGGATGTACTGTATATCGCCACCGAGGGGCCGCTGGGGCTCAGCGCCCTACGCGCGGCCCGACGCCTGGGGGTGGCAGTGGTCAGTGGCTTTCACACCAACTTCCCGCAGTATTCCGGCCAGTACGGCCTTGGCCTGCTGGCGCGCCTGCTCACCCACTACTTGCGCTGGTTCCATCGGCGCACGGCAATCACCTTGGTGCCGAGTGCCAGCCAGCGCCTGGAGCTTGAGCGTCGCGGTTTCGAACGCTTGGAGCTGCTGGCCCGAGGGGTCGATGCCTGCCTGTTCAATCCGGCCCGACGCAGCCAGGCCTTGCGCGAAAGCTGGGGGCTAGGCCCGGAGGATATCGCCGTATTGCATGTCGGGCGGCTGGCGGCGGAAAAGAACCTTGGCTTGCTACGGCCTTGCCTTGAGGCGTTACGCAAGACGTATCCACAGAAGCGCCTGCGCCTGATCATGGTCGGCGACGGGCCTCAGCGCGCCAGCCTTGAGCAACAGATACCGGATGCCGCGTTTTGCGGCGCCCAGCGCGGTGAACGACTGGCCGAGCACTATGCCAGCGGCGACCTGTTCCTGTTCCCGAGCCTGACCGAGACCTTTGGCAATGTGGTGCTCGAAGCCATGGCCTCAGGGTTGGCGGTGGTTGCTTATGACGAGGCAGCCGCAGCGCAGCATATTCGTCATGGCCACAGCGGCGCGCTGGCCATGCCGGGGGACCAGGCGGCGTTTGTTGACGCAGCGTGCTGGTTGCTGGAAGAAGTGGAGACGTTGCGCAGGGTGCGCCTGAATGCGCGACAGCATGCCAGCCGCCAGGGCTGGCCGGCGATTGTCGAGCAGTTCGAGGGGTATCTGGATAACGCTTGTCGAAGTGTCAGCGCTGCGGCTGGTCGTTCGACGCAGCATGTGCAGCGCCTGTGAGAGCGAGTGCCGCGCAGGCGGCGCTCGACTTCGCAGATGCCACAATGATCGCGCCCAGTACTATTCAGACCAGTGCTTTTTCAATGGCCTGCACCACCGCTGGGTCATCCGGCGCCGTGCGCGGTGAAAAACGCGCCAGCACCCGGCCATCCTTGCCTACCAGAAACTTCTCGAAATTCCAGGTAATGTCACCGGGGAACTCGGCCCCCTCGCCTGCCAGCAGGCGGTACAGCGAATGGCGCTGCGGCCCGTTGACCTCCAGCTTGCCCCCCAGCGGGAAGCTGACCCCGTAGTTGAGGCTACAGAAGTCCTGGATTTCCTTTTCGCTACCCGGCTCCTGCCCGGCAAACTGGTTGCACGGCAGGCCAAGCACATTGAAGCCCTTGTCCTTGTAGATCTGGTAGAGGTTTTCCAGAGCCTTGTATTGCGGCGTCAGGCCACATTTGGAGGCAACGTTGACCACCAGCACCACTTGGCCCTTGAAGGGTGCGAGGGGCAGTTCTCCGCCGTTCAGCGCTTCCAGTTTCAGGTCGTGAAATGCACTCATGATGAAATCCCCTCTCAGGTTCCCGGTTGCCGTGCAGGCGAATTTCGCCCACTAAAAAGGCGCTCGTCCAAACCGTTCACCTCCCGTAGGAAGGCAAATCGGCTTGCCCGAGCGCCTGGCGACTTTCTGAGCTTAGCGCAGAAAATCAGTGGTGATGGCCACCTTCACCGTGGATGTGACGGTGAGCGATTTCTTCGTCGCTGGCGTCACGCACGTTGACAACCTTGACCTGGAAGGTCAGGCGCTGACCGGCCAGCGGGTGATTGCCATCAACGGTAACGTCGTCGCCGTCGATGTCGCGGATGGTGACGATCTGCATCTGGCCGTCCGGTGCCGAAGCGTGGAACTGCATACCCACTTCCAGCTCGTCGACACCTTCGAACAGGCTACGGTTCAGGGTGCTGACCAGTTCGGCCAGGTACTCGCCGTAGGCTTCTTCAGGCTCGATGGAAACGTTCAGCTCGTCACCAGCCTGTTTGCCTTCCAGGGCTTTTTCCAGGCCCGGGATGATGTTGCCGGCACCGTGCAGGTAAACCAGCGGCGCGCCACCGGCGGAGCTGTCGATGGTCTCCCCGGCGTCGTTGGTCAGGGTATAGTCGATGGAGACAGCCTTGTTGGCGGCGATCAGCATGGGGCAAGACCTTTTGCAAAAGAATGTAGAGCGCACAAGTGTAACCAAGCCATCGTCCGATTGCGAACGAACTGCAGACGAGCAACGACCCATCAGTCGGATCGACGGCTTTCATCAGGACGAAGAAGGCCACTGGGTGGCGGAACTTTCGTGCGGCCATACCCAGCACCTGCGCCACCAGCCGCCGTGGCAGGCACGCCCCTGGGTGCTCGACCCGGCACAACGTGCGCAACACATCGGCCAGCCTTTCGCTTGCGGCTGGTGCGCACAAGGGGCCGATAGCGCTACCCTTGGCCGTTAATTTCTTGCACCGCTTATTTCGAGAAGCACGCATGCAGACATTTTTCATTGCGCCGACCGACTTCGGTGTCGGCCTGACTTCGATCAGCCTGGGCCTGGTGCGCACCTTGGAGCGTGCCGGCCTGAAGGTCGGCTTCTTCAAGCCTATCGCCCAGCCCCACCCGGGTGACACCGGCCCCGAGCGCTCCACCGAACTGGTTGCCCGCACCCACGGCATCAAGCCACCTGTCCCTCTGAGCCTGGCCCACGTCGAGCGCATGCTCGGCGATGGCCAGCTGGACGAGTTGCTTGAAGAAATCATCCGCCTCTACCAGCAAGCCTGCGTCGGCAACGACGTGGTCGTGGTCGAGGGAATGGTACCCACGCGCCACGCCAGCTACGCAGCGCGGGTCAACCTGCACCTGGCCAAGAGCCTGGATGCCGAGGTAATCCTGGTATCGGCCCCGGAAAACGAAGTGCTCAGCGAGCTGTCTGGGCGGGTCGAACTGCAGGCCCAACTGTTTGGCGGCCCACGCGACCCGAAAGTGCTCGGGGTGATCCTCAACAAGGTGCGCACCGATGAGAGCATGGCGGCCTTTGCCACCCGCCTGCGCGAGCACTCGCCATTGCTGCGTGGTAATGACTTCCGTCTGCTTGGCTGCATACCCTACCAGCCCGAGCTGAACGCACCGCGGACCCGCGATGTGGCCGATCTGCTCGGTGCGCAGGTGCTCAATGCCGGCGACTACGAACAGCGGCGCATGAGCAAGATCATCATCTGTGCGCGCACGGTGGCCAACACGGTCCCGCTACTGACCTCGGGTACCCTGGTGGTAACCCCAGGCGACCGCGACGACATCATCCTCGCTGTCAGCCTGGCAGCGATCAATGGCGTGCCACTGGCCGGCTTGCTGCTGACCAGCGACAGCAAGCCTGACGAGCGTATCCTTGGCCTGTGCCGCGGTGCACTGCAGGCCGGCCTGCCGATCTTGTCGGTCAGCACCGGCTCCTACGACACCGCCAACCAGCTCAACTCGCTGAACCGCGAAATCCCGGTGGACGACCGCGAGCGTGCCGAGTTCATCACCGACTTCGTCGCCAGCCACCTCGACGCGGCCTGGCTGCACCAACGCTGCGGCACGCCACGCGAACTGCGCCTTTCACCAGCAGTGTTCCGCTACCAGCTGATCCAGCGCGCCCAGCAGGCCAACAAGCGCATCGTCCTGCCAGAAGGCGCCGAGCCACTGCTGGTGCAGGCCGCAGCCATCTGCCAGGCCCGCGGCATTGCCCGCTGTGTGCTGCTGGCCAAACCCGAAGATGTCGACGCAGTGGCCCGCGCCCAGGGCATCACATTGCCGCCGGGGCTGGAGATTCTCGACCCCGAACTGATTCGCGGGCGCTATGTGGACCCCATGGTCGAGCTGCGCAAAAGCAAGAACCTCAACGCACCGATGGCCGAGCAGCAACTGGAAGACCCCGTGGTGATCGGCACCATGATGCTGGCCCTGGACGAAGTGGACGGCCTGGTCTCGGGCCTGGTGCACTCCACGGCCAACACCATCCGCCCGGCCCTGCAGCTGATCAAGACCGCACCCGGCTCGAGCCTGGTCTCGTCGGTGTTCTTCATGCTGTTCCCTGAGCAGGTGCTGGTGTACGGCGACTGCGTGATGAACCCGCACCCAAGCGCTGCCGAGCTGGCAGAGATTGCCCAGCAGAGCGCCGAATCGGCGCAGGCCTTCGGCATCGCGCCACGGGTGGCGATGATCAGTTATTCAAGCGATTCGGCCAGCGATGAAGAAGTCGAGAAAGTGCGCGAAGCGACACGCCTGGCACAGGGCGCGGCGCAGGGGCTTCTGATCGACGGGCCGTTGCAGTATGACGCGGCGGCAAACCCGGCGATTGCCCGAGAGCTGGCACCGGGTAGCCCGGTGGCCGGGCGCGCCACGGTGTTCGTGTTCCCCGACCTGAATACCGGCAATACCACGCACAAAGCGGTGCAGCGCAGTGCCGACGGGGTCAGCCTGGGGCCGATGCTGCAGGGTTTGCGCAAGCCGGTGAACGACTTGCCACGTGGGGCGCAGGTTGACGATATCGTGCATACCATTGCCCTGACGGCGATTCAGGCCAGCGTGGCGCGCTAAAAGCAGCGGCTTCTTTGCAAGCCTTGTGGGAGCGGGACTGCCCGCTCCCATAGCGCCGCAAAGCGGCCCTGAAGGTCAATCAGGGATACTGCTGAACCTGACCTTGCTGCTCATACTGCTGACCCGGAATCGGCTTCAGGTTCACTTCCACACGGCGGTTCTGCGCGCGACCATTGGCGTCAGCGTTGCTGGCGATCGGCTGGTCCGGGCCCATGCCACGTACAGAGATACGCGAAGCGTCCACACCCTGCGAAGTCAGGTAGGTGCTGACCGCCTGCGCACGGCGCTGGGAAAGGTCCATGTTGTGCTGGCGGCTGCCAGTGCTATCGGTGAAGCCGACCACTTCGATGGTGTTCTGGTTGAACTGCTTGAACGAGCCAGCCAGGTTGTTCAGCGGCGAGTAGAAGCTTGGGGCGATGTTGGCCGAGTCGGTGGCGAAGGTGATGTTGCCCGGCATGATCAGCTTGATCTGGTCACCCTGGCGCTGCACTTCCACACCCGTGTTGGCCATCTGCGCGCGCAGCTCGGCTTCCTGCTTGTCGGCGTAGTAGCCATAACCGGCTGCAGCGGCACCCACTGCGGCAGCACCGATCAGTGCACCCTTGCCACGGTTGTTGTGGTCGATCGCAGCACCGGCGATGGCACCGGCCAGCGCCCCCAGGCCGCCGTACTTGGCGGTCTTGCTCATCCCAGTGGAGCCCTGCGCCTGACCCTGGTTGTCGTAAGGATTCTGGCCGGCGCAGCCGGTCATCAGTGCTGCGGCGGTTGCGACGATAATCAGACGACGCATGGTGAACATGGACAAGCTCCTACTGAAATTCATGAATGCGGCAGATCTCAAAGGGATCTATGCCAGCCTTGGATTGCATCGGCAACGAAAAATTCCATGAAAGTGCCTTCATGTGCCATCAGGCACGCACGAACGGGTTTTCGCGCATCTCGTCGCCCAAACGGGTGTCGGGCCCGTGGCCGGTCACCACGACGGCCTCTTCGTCCAGCCGGTACAGCCGCTCTTTGATAGAGCGCACGATTGCCCGCTGGTCGCCGCCCCACAAATCGGTGCGGCCAATACCCCGACGGAACAGGGTGTCACCGGCAATCAACAATTTGGCATCGGCAAACCAGAAGCTCATCGAGCCCGGGGTATGACCAGGCGTATGCAGCGCCACACCGCAGCCGCAGGCGAGTTCTTCGTCATCGCCCAACCAGCGGTCCGGTGCCGGTACCGGGGTGTAAGGTACACCGAACGTCTGGCACTGCATCTCGAGGTTGTCCCACAGCACCTGGTCGTCCTTGTGCAGGTGCAGCGTAGCACCCGTCAGCTCCTTGAGCTTGCCTGACGCGAGGAAGTGGTCGAAGTGCGCATGGGTGTGGATGATGCTCACCAGCGTCAGGCCGTGGGCCTGCAGGCGGGCAAGGATCTTGTCCACATCACCACCCGGGTCGACGACAATGGCTTTCTTGGTCAGGGGGTCGCCGATCAGCGTGCAGTTGCACTGCAAAGGGCCGACAGGGAAGGTTTCGCGGATGAGAGCAGGCGGGGCTTGGGTCATGGTGTTCTCGCAGGTGAAGCTGGGTTCTGCTGGGAGCCTGACAGGAAAATGGGGTGGGTGCACGAGGTTAATGTCTTGAGCGAAGTGGCGCCTGTGAGATCGAGCGCCGCCCGCGCGGCGCATCGCGAGCAAGCTCGCTCCTACATTTGTTTCGAGCCAGTTATTCCTGAGGCGGAGGTGCACGCCCCCTTGGTGCCCACCTCGATATTGTGTGGAACAAACAAGGCGGTCGCGCGCGTGGGTGCAGGCAATACTGGCCCGAAACAAATGTAGGAGCGAGCTTGCTCGCGATGCGCCGCGCGGGCGGCGCTCGATCCCCGAGGCACCCAATACCTCAAGGCAGGAATAACCTGAACAACCCACCCCCAAGCGCCCCGCCGTTGGAGATCTCGATCCGCCCGTGCACCCCGCCGCTTTCATGCAACGCGGCGATCCGCGCCGCAAAATACAGCCCAAGGCCGGTACTGCCGCTGGTCGAGTCGATGCCCTGGATATACTCCTCCTGGCGCTCGAGCATGTGCTTTGGATAACCCGGGCCGTCATCGTTGACGCAAATGGCCAACTGGTTGTCGGCCTCTTCGATGGTGATCAGCAAGGCGTGCCCGGCAAAGCGGGTGGCGTTGGTGATGACGTTGGAGATCACCGAGGCCACCAGTTCGCGGTCGAAGAAACCCAGCGGGTTGTCGGTGTCGATACGCCAGGTGGCTAGAATGTCGTTGTGCTTGAGCACTTCCTCGTGCGCCGCCAGCTGGGCTTCGATGAAATCATCCAGCTCATGGTAGTCCGGGCATACCGGCAACTGGTTCACACCCAGTTTGTACAAGCCCAGCAACTGCACGAGCATGCCGTTGAGGTGACGAAATTCATGCTCCATGATCCCCTGTTCGGCACCGCCGCGCAGTTCCTCTGGCAAGCGCTCCACCCACTGGCTGTGGGACTGGATCAGCGCCGACAATGAACTTTTGAGGTCGTGCACGGTGGAGGCGATCACCGTGGAAAAATCCAGCCCCTGATTGTCTTGATTCATGCGCCGAACACTCGGATGTGCAGTTTGCGGTAACGGTCATAGCGATTATCGCTGGCAGGGATGCCGGCCACGCTGGTCAAGGCGTCGCGGCACTCCTGCATGATCGCAGGCTGAGGGTTGTCACCGCCAATGCGCAGCAGCGCCTGGGCGGTGTTGAGGGCGATGCTGATGTTCTTCGGCTGTAAACCCAATGCCTTTCGGAACAGCTGCAATGCCTCGCCAAGCTGCCCTCCCTGGTAACTGCGCACACCCTGACGATTGAGGGTGACCGCTTCGGTAATGGCGTTGAGCACGCTGGGGTCATCCGTCAGCTTGCCCACTTTCTCCATGACCTTGGGGTCATCGCCATAACTTTCCACACAGTTCTTCAGCACGCCGATGGCGGCGGCTTCCTGCCCCATCGCCTGCAGTTGCGCAGCGACAGTCAGGGCCGAATCGACCGAGAAGAACTGGTTCATCTTGTCCAGGCGCTGAATCGCCTGTTCTGTCAGCTTGCCGGCCGTTTCCGGGTCGCCGGCCTGCTGCAGGCTGGCAGCCTTCATCATCCGTGCACGCACCTGCAGGCCTTGGTCCTCAGGGTTCTCCTTGGCCACTTCACTGAGCGTGGTGTTGATCTCGACCCGGGTACGGGCGTCCAGGCCGAAGCCTGCATTCTTGCTCATCAACGCCTGCACCAGGCCAAGGTTGTTTTCGGCATCCTTGTAACGCGAACTCTGCCCCTGGTTCACCGCATGACGGAACGCCTTCGATGCACTCTCGAAGTCTTCGTTCTCCAGCGCAAGCTTGCCCAGCGTCGACTGCCGACGCACCGACAATGGCGACAAGCGTACGGCTTCTTCAAGCAAATTCTGCGCGCGCCGGGTATCGCCCTGAGCCACCAGCACCTCGGCCATTCCATCGTAAAGGCCTGGCATGATCGGGAACGCTTTGAGCGCCTGCTCGTATACACCCTGGGCCTGGGCATTCTGACCACGCTTGTGCATCAGTGCGCCCAACGCAGCGTACACCCACGGCTGCGGGCGGCTGGCCAGGATGGCCTTGAGGAATTTTTCCAGTTCCTCGAAACGGTTGAGGTTGCGCAGGGCATCGGCCCGGTAGCGCAAGCACAATGGCGCCAGGCGCGGATCCTTCTTGCACAGCTCGGCGCAGGCCGCCAGTACTTCGGCCGGGCGGTTGCGGTCCAGCGCCTGCAGGATCGGTTTTAGCAACGTCTTGCGCTGGAACAGTTTCTCGACGCGCTGGGCCAGGCCAACCCGGTTGAACGGTTTGGTCAGGTAGGCATCGGGCTCGTGCTCGATGGCGCTGAGAACAATCGCCTGACTGCTCTCGGCAGTGACCATGATGAACACGCACTCATGGCTGATGTGCTTGTCGATGATCAGGTCTTCAAGCACCTGTTGCCCGTTCTTCTTGCCATCGCCCAGATGGAAGTCCTGCAGGATGAAGTCATAGCGCTTCTGCGCGCACATGCGCAGCGCCTGCTCGCCGCTGTCAGCGGTGTCCACGTCGCGCACGCCCAACTCGCGCAGCATGGAACGGGTCGACGTACGAAAGTCGGTAAAGTCGTCGACGATCAGAAAGCTCTTTTGCCCGTACTGCAGCATCAACACGACCTGCCTTGGAATGATTGAAAAATCGCGCGAGGCGATGCCACCGATAGCTGTATCGGCAGCTGGTCGGGAAAGATGAGGGTAGAGCATTGCCGGCCACAAACCATGGCGTCAGGCCATCACTTTAACGAGCAATGACCTACAGGGCCAGTATCACCCCAGCAACCCCAGGGATTTGGCCTTGGCCACCGCCTGGGTGCGCCGCTCCACGCCCAACTTGCTGTTGATGTGGCTGGCGTGGGTCTTCACCGTGTGCAGGGAAATGAACAACCGCTCGCTGATCTGCTGATTGGAACAGCCCTGGGCAATCAGTTCGAGCACGGCCAATTCGCGACCACTCAGCGCTTCGCCATTGCCCGTACTGGCGACTGGCACTGGCGGCAGATGCTTGAGCAGTTCAGCCTGCACCGGGCAAACGGCACCTGCCTGCAGTTGTTCATGAAGCCATTGCGGGTGTTTTTCCAGAAGTGGCTGCATCGGCTGCATCACGCCGCCATGAGCCGCCTCCAGTAAACTGGGCAGCAACTGCGCGGCCTGGCCTTCCTTGCCTTCGTCCAATAGCAGGGAAAGCCATTGGCACAGGGCGCTTACGGCGAGCATCATGCCGCCACTGGCCTGGCCGCGCTCTACCAGGCAAGCCAGGCGTTGCACGGCATCGTCGCTACGCAACTGGATACGATCGAGCAATGCCTGCTGCAACGCAATGTGCAAAGGCAGCAGCGGATGGAATTCCGGTGGCACCGCCGGCTGCTCACCGCCATAGGTCTGGCCCAGGCGCTGCAGCCAGGACTCCGCCAGGTCGGTACGCCCCTGGGCCAGCCACAGTTCGCATTTGACCAGGGTAATCATGGCCAGATAGTAGACCGGGGGCACATCCCATATATGCATCAAACGCTCGGCCTCGGCCAGTTCGGCAAAGGCCTCGGCAAAGTGACCTTCCCGGCCATCGAGCGTGGCAATCACGCAATGACCAATGAGCACACTGATGTCCCGGCACGCTCGCGCCTCGCCCAGCCCCGCGCGCAAACGCGCCCGGCCTTGGGCCGGCTGCAGGCGCGAGACCAACAGGTAACCTTCGTAAAGCGTCAGCCGCGCACGTACGGCATACAGCCGCTGCGCCGAAAGCCCTTGCAGACGTTGCAGCCCCTGGCGCACTTCGTCCAGCGCGCGCAGCACCTCGCCACGGGCATGCAGCACCCGCGCCCGGTCGTAATGAGCCAGCGCCTCGAACAAGGGGTTGCCGACCCGTTGGGCCAGCTCCAGGGCTTCACGGTTCCAGCCCCGGGCACGCCAGAAGTCACCATCGGCAATGGCCAGGTTGGACAGCGTCGACAAGCACACCAGACGTTGGCCATAGCGCTTGCTCGGCAGGCTCTGTAGCGCTTCGCCGCAATAGGCCAGGGTGCGCTCGCGGTCGCCACGGCCACGGGCAATCACCCCACTGAGTGCCAGCCATTGGGCCAGCATCGACTTTTGCGCGGTCGCCGAAGGCGCGGGCAGAAAGCGACTGAGGTAGGCGGCCAGCTCCTCGGCAGCATCCAACTGGCAAGCCAGGCCCAACGCCCAGCTGTACAGCACGATAAGCCGCGGCGTGCTGATCAACAGACTGTCGGGCAGGTCCATCTTCCAGCGCAGCAACATGCCGACGTTCTGCTCGGCCAGCAGTTGCTCCTCGGACAGGCTCTGCACCAGGTCGGCGGCAACATCGAGGTGGCCGGCACGCAAAGCCTGCTCCACCGCCTCATCCAGTAGGCCTTGGGCTTCAAACCAGCGGCAGGCCCGCAAATGCAGAGCCACCAGCGATTCGCTGGCCTGGCGGCTGCGCAGCAGGTCAGAGAACAAATGGTGATAGCGGAACCAGTGCCCATGCTCGTCCAGCGGCACAAGGAACACCTGATGCGCCTGCAGGAAGCTCAGGACGGCGGCACTGTCGTGACGGCCACGCAGCGCATCGCAAAGTGGAGCGCAGAAACGCTCCTGGCAGGCGGTTTCGTCCAAGAAGGCCTGCACGTCTGCAGGTAGCCTGTCGATGACCTCTTCAAGCAGGTAGTCGCGGATCAGGCCCTCGCCACCATGCAGCGCCTGGGGCAAGGCTTGCTCGTCAGCGCTGTCGCTGGCAGCCAACTGCCAGAAACGCAACCCGGCCACCCAGCCGTCGCTGCGCTGGATCAGGTTGTCCAGCGCCTGGCCGCGCAGGCCGGTAGGCTGGCGACCGATCACTGCCAGCGCCTCATCCGCGGTGAGGCGCAGGTCCTGTTCGTTAAGCTCGACCAACTGCCGGGACAGGCGCAGGCGCGCCAGGTGCCAGTCTGGCCGTTGGCGGCTGGTCACCAGCAACACCAGGCCGGGGGGCAGGTGATTGAGGAAGAACTGCAGGCAACGGTCGAGCACCGGCCCCTGGGCCAGGTGATAGTCGTCCAGCACCAGCAGCAGCGGCGTATCAGCTTGCAGGTACAGCGCCAGCTCGTCGAGCAGGCCGTCGAGCCACTCTTCAAAGGCAAACGGCTGATGGCGCTGGCGCATTTTCAGCAGGCCCATGGCCTGGCCGCCCAGTGCCGGACAGTATTGCTGCAGGCCTTCAAGCAAGCGCTCAAGGAAGCGGCCGGGGTCGGCATCCCGCTGGCTCAGGCCCAGCCACAGGCTGCGCCAGTGCTCGGGCAGCGTTTCGCAAAACTCGATGGCCAGGGAGCTTTTGCCGAAACCCGCCGGCGCATTGACCAGCAGCAGCCGCCCGCCCAAGCCGGCCTCCAGCCGCTGGCACAAACGCAGGCGCGGTACATGGCCGTCCGGCAGCGGCGGCCGGAAGAAACGCCCGTCCCGCAGGCCAAGGGCCTGACTTGCGAATCCATGCGTACGGGACAAATCTGTCATGGCCGGCTCGTTCTGGTTGGAAGACAACGGCGGTATGGATGTTTGCGAGACTAGCGGGTAATGCGGCGTATTTGAAGATGATGGGCACAATTGGCGTGGAAAAGACTGCGACAAAAAGCAACATGGCTGATGGACAGGGGCTGGGGCGGGGGTTTGGGGAGGTATTCAGGAGGTTTATTGCCTTGTCCGGCCTCTTCGCGGGTGAACCCGCTCCTACAGGGCTGCGCGGAACCTGTAGGAGCGGGTTCACCCGCGAAGAGGCCGGTTCAGGAAATAGAAACGCCCCGGCGAGCCGGGGCGTTCTGGGGATCACACGGCGTTCAGTGATCTCAGCTTAGCGAATACCCGACTGACGCAGCGCCGCTGGCTGGAAGTCGGCCTTGCTGGCGCTGAAGCCGAAGTCGTAGGCGCGTTTCTCTTCGTTCTTCATGCCCAGGGCCAGGTAACGACCGGACTGCAGGTCGTAGATGGCTTCCAGGGTGTACCAAGGCACTTCCACGTTGTAATAAGGCTGGGCGTGAGCCTCGGACACGCGCCACAGTTGGCCACGGCCGTCGTACTGGTCGATCACTGCTGCCTGCCAGGTGTCCTCATCGATATAGAAGTCACGCTTGGCGTAGATGTGCCGCTGACCCGGCTTGAGGGTTGCAACCACGTGCCAGACGCGGCGCAGCTCGTAACGGGCCAAGTCCTGGTTGATGTGCCCGGCCTTGATGATGTCGGCGTACTTGAGCTTCGGATCATCCAGTTTGAAGGCGTTCGATGCGATGTACAGCTCCTTCTTGCCTTCCAGCTTCCAGTCATAACGATCGGGTGCACCGTTGAACATGTCCAGGTTGTCCGACGTACGCAGGCCGTCGGCGGCGGTACCCGGGCCGTCATACGACACTTGCGGTGCCATGCGCACACGGCGTTGGCCGGCGTTGTAGATCCATGCCTTGCGCGGCTCCTTCACCTGGTCGAGGGTTTCGTGCACCAGCAGCACAGTCCCGGCCAGGCGCGCAGGCGCAGTAACTTCCTGTTTGAAGTAGAACAGGATGTTGCCTGGGTTGTTCGGGTCGTAGTCCTTCATCTTGTCGCGGAAGACGAACTGGTCGGAGAAGTACACGGGGTTGAACGAGCCGTTCTGCTGCGGTGTGGCCTGGGTCACCAGGCGGCTGACACTGCCGCCGCGGTAGCGGGTGATGTGGTTCCAGATCACCTCAAGGCCGCTTTTCGGGATCGGGAACGGCACCGCCGTGCGGAAGTTGCTAAGGCCGTTGCCGCCCTCCACCAGGGTGGTTTTGGTGGCGTTTTCCTTGATGGCAGCGAACACATCGGCCGGGACGGTTGCGCCGCGGTGGGTCTTGAACACCGGGATCTTGTAGGTGTTCGGGTAGCGCTTGAACATGGCCAACTGGCCGGGCGAGAGCTTGTCCTTGTACTGGTCGGCATTCTGCGCCGTGATGGTGAACAGCGGCTTTTCACTGCCGTACGGGTCGGACAGGAAGCCCTTGCCGTCAACACTGCCTGCGGTCTTCGACAGCGGCTCCCACGGGCCGATGGAGCCGTCGGCGTTGCCGGCTTTCTCGGCGCCCATCGGGGTCAGGGTGCTGCCCAGCTTGGCCGCCTCGTCGGCGGATACCGCAGCCATGACGCTGGTCGCCAGCAGGGACAGGCCCAGTACACCGGCTTGCAGCAGACTTCTGGTCTTGTTCATGTCGTGTCGTCCTGGATCTGTATGCTTAGAAGTTCACGCCGAAGCTGAGGGCGACGAAGTCGCGGTCATCCACGGTGCTGTACTTGCCATCGAAGAAGTTGGTGTACGAGAGGCTCGCCGTGTAGGTTTGCTGATACTCGGCATCCAGGCCCAGGCTGACAGCCTTGCGGCCTTCCTCGAAGTTGCCGCCAGGGCCGGGCGAGTAGCCGGAGACATCATGCGACCAGGCCACGCTTGGTTTGAGGTTGACCCCGGCGAATACGTCGTTGTAGTCCCAGATGGCACGGGCGCGGTAGCCCCAGGAGGTCGAGGTGGTAAAGCCGTCGTTTTCGCAGTTGCGATCAAGGTTCGCGGTTGAGGAGCCAAGCCCCGAACCGACGATGGTGGCACCGTTGAGAGTGGCGCAGGTGCCGTTTGGCAATGGGCCCGGGCCATAGACCGGGTCACGCCCGTAGCGCGCCTTGCTGTTGCTTTCCAGCCCACCCACATGGGTAACGCCGACTTCGCCGACCACGGTAAGGCGGCTGGCACCCATGACCTGGTCGAAGAAGTGCGTGAAGGTGGTCTGGAACTGGGTGACCTCCTTGCGCCGGTAGCCGTGCAGGTCTTGTCCTGGAGTGCCAGTCAGCACCGAGGCATTGTTGTAGGGCGCTCTATCGATCGGCCTTACACCGGCAAACAGAATATCTGTGGAGTTGAGTTGCACTGGAGCGTTAGGGCGGTAGCTAAGTTCGCCGCTCCAGGCCGTGCCAGTAGGCAATGTGGTGGAGAAGCTCAGCCCGTACAGACGGATGTCTTCCGGATACTCGACGAAGTACTGGGAGTTGCCTGCAATGATCAACGGCGCCAGCGCTCGTACCGCAGGTGACGCGAGTGGGTTGTTCACCAGGTTGAACAGCGCCTGCGGCGCCCCGGTAGCACTGAAGATCGGTGCCCGGCTATGGTAGTTCATGAAGTAGGCACCGAACTCGGTATCCAGCGGCTCGAACATGTAGCGGAACGCGACGCCGAACTGGCCGCTGTCACGCGCATCGCGGTCGGCGCCACGCGGTACTTTCACACCCTCGCTGTTCACGTCCACACCAAATGCCGACAAACCGGCAAGCGCCTGGGGCGACAACGCCCTGCTACTGTTCAACACCCGCAGATTGTCACTGCAACCATCGGCAATGATGTCCGGCTGGGAGAAGAAAGTGCCGCAGTTATCGACGACCGTCTGGTCCCACTCGAGCTGGTAGAAGGCCTCGGCCGACAGGTTGTCGGTCAGGCTCTGCGAAACGTAGAACATGTTGACCGGAATCAGGCCTTCCTTGATCTCGGCCCCGGGGCGGCGGAACGCCGACACGTCGATGGGGTTGATCGCGTTGATGCCGCCGCCGATGAAGGTACTTTCGCCCCAGCTCACCACCTGCTTGCCAAAACGCACCGAGCCAGGCTGATCGCCGATGGCGTAGTTGTGATAGACAAAGGCGTCGAGCAGCTCGGCGCCGGACGACTTGGCGCCTTCCTTGCGGTTGGAGTCGCTGATGTCCTTGAACTCGCGGCCTTCGTCCTTCAGTTCGAAGTCGTACCAGTACTTGCCACGGACGAACACACCGGTGTCGCCGTACTTGAGCTCCAGGTCATGAATGCCTTTGAAGATCTTGGAGAAGGTTTCGCCCTTCTTGAAGTTCAGGTGGCCATCGTCGGACGTCTGTGACAGGCCCTTGCCGCCGTTGTTCACCCCTATCAGGTTCTTGTTGGGGTTGGCCGTCGACCAGCTGGCGCCGATGGAGAGCGACGAGTCGAACTGGCCTTCGATTTCACCAATGTTGAAACTGACAGCGAAAGCAGGACTTGCGAGCGTGGAAGCAAGGCTGACGGCCAAGGGCAGCTTGGCCCGGCGCCAGAACAGGTTTGCAGATTTCATCGACGCTACTCCATGTACTTTTTTGTTATGGCAGTGAGTCCTTTCAAGAACGGCCCGAGCGACCGGATTGCAGGCTTGCACCTGCGGCGACACAACTTGCGCATGTCGCCCTCCCCCATTCCTGAAAATCCCCTGGCCCCGACTATAGCCAGCAGGCACAGGCGCTTGATCCCTCTAAAGTGTGATTTGCGCTCCATGCCACCAACTCGCTGCAGTTTTGCTCCGGTTGCGGGCTGGCAATGCTCAAGGATGGCGCATTTCTGCCGTTTGGCAAGGCGGCGGGCTCTCTAGCATGCGGGTCGCGCCCTGACGTACGCGACCCGCACAAAGGTTACAACGTGGAAAGAAATGCGCTGTTGCTGGCCTGCCACTGGACGATGTCCTGGCGGATGCGTTTCTTGTCGAGCTTGCCGACACTGGTCTTGGGAATTTCAGTAACAACGGCGACCTGGCTTGGAATCGCCCACTTGTTGATGTGACCTTGCTCAACGAACGGCTTGAGGTGTTCCTTCAGCGCCTTGGCGTCGATATCGTGGCCGTCACGTACCACCAGCAGGGCAAACGGGCGCTCCCCCCACTGCGGGTCGGCCACCCCCACCACCGCCACTTCGCGCACGGCCGGGTGGCGGCTGATCAGGTCTTCCAGGTCGAGCGAGGAAACCCACTCGCCACCGGTCTTGATCACATCCTTGATGCGGTCGCGGATGTCGATGTAGCCCATGCCGTCGAGGGTGGCGACGTCACCGGTGTGCAGCCAGCCGCCCAGCCACAGCTCCTCGCTCTTCTCCGGTTCCTTGAAGTAGCCCATGGTCAGCCACGGCGCACGCAGTACCAGCTCGCCCTGGGTTTCACCATCGGCGGGCAGGAAGTTGCCTTCGCCGTCGACGATGGCCGCTTCGACCAACGGCACCGGCACACCGGCCTTGATTCGGTAGGTGACGCGCTCATCTTCGCTGCCGGCCTGCAATTCATCGTTCAGGTGTGCGGCCGAAATCAGCGGGCAGGTTTCCGACATGCCATACGCGGCGGTCAGCTGGATGCCGCGTGCAAGGGCGGCCTGGTACAGAGACCGGTTGAGCGAACTGCCGCCGATGATGATCTTCCAGCCGCCGAAGTCCTGCTCCTGGGCGTTCGGGCAGTTGAGCAGCATCTGCAGGATGGTCGGTACGCAGTGGGAGAAGGTGACCTTCTCTTCGCGCCAAAGCTTGACCAGCATGTCCGGCTCGTAGCGCCCCGGGTACACCTGCTTCATACCGAGCATGGTGGCAGCGTAAGGGATGCCCCAGGCATGCACGTGGAACATCGGGGTGATGGGCATGTACACGTCGTTGCTGCCCAGCAGGCGCACGCTGTCGATACTGCCGGTGACCGAGGCTTCGGCCAGTGTGTGCAGTACCAGTTGCCGGTGGGTGAAATACACGCCCTTGGGGTTACCGGTGGTGCCAGTGGTGTAGAAGGTGGTGGCTACCGAGTTCTCGTCGAAGTCCGGGAAGTCGTAGCGCGGGCTGGCGGCAGCCAGCAGCTGCTCATACTCGCCGACCAGGTCGGGCAGTTCGGCAGTCTTGTCCGGGCCATCAGTCAGCAGCAAGGTCTTGTCGACAGTGGTCAGCTGCCCGGCAATGGCCTGGTACAGGCCGACGAAGTCGCTGTTGACCAGCACCACCCGGTCTTCGGCGTGGTTCATGGTGTAAAGGATCTGCTCGGGCGACAGGCGCACGTTGATGGTGTGCACCACGGCACCGATCATCGGGATGGCGAACATGCATTCCAGGTAGCGATGGCTGTCCCAGTCCATCACCGCCACGGTGTCCCCGGCCTTGACCCCGGCCTCGGTCAGCACATTGGCCAGGCGGGCAATGCGCTCGTTGAGCTGTGGATACGTCAGCCGCAGCTGGTCGCGATAGACGATTTCGCGGGTCTTTTCATAGCGGCTGCCGGACATCAGCAGGCGCTTGATCAGCAATGGATAGGCATAGGCGCCCTCGGCGGGCTTGATGATGCGTGTCTGCAACATGGGGATCCCTTTTCTGAAAAGCGGGCCGGACAAGTCTGGGATTACTGTAGTTCGCCAATGTGACGGCCAAATCAGCCGAAGGAATGATTTGCGCGGCAGAGGTATGAGTGGCGGGCGTTGACGGGCAGCAAGGTTGAGCTAGACACTGCGGCGTCGGCTTCAGGTTTGCACCGAAGCCGAGGGCCTCTTCGCCGGCAAGCCCGCTCCTGCAAGGGTTGTGGTGACCTTGTGGGCGCGGGCATGCCCGCAAATGGCCACAACGCCCTTATCCCTCCCTGCCACCGGAGATCTTCATGCCCAGCCCGCGTCGCGCCGTGTTTCTCGATCACCAGTCCCTGGACCTTGGCGACCTCGACCTTTCGCCCCTGAAGCAGCAGTTCGACGCATTCGAACTGTTCGCCGCGACCCGCCCGGAACAGGTCGCGGAACGCTTGCAGGGCGCCGTGGCAGTGGTCAGCAACAAAGTCATGCTCGACGCCGCTACCCTGGCCGCCAACCCGCAACTGAAGCTGATCCTGGTGGCCGCTACCGGCACCAACAATGTCGACCTGGCCGCCGCCCGCGCCCAGGGCATCACCGTGTGCAACTGCCAGGGCTACGGTACGCCGTCTGTCGCCCAGCATACCCTGGCCCTGCTGCTGGCCCTGGCCACCCGCCTGTGCGACTACAACCAGGCGGTAGCCGAAGGCCAGTGGGCCAAGGCCAGCCAGTTCTGCCTGCTGGACTTTCCTATCGTCGAACTGGAAGGCAAAACCCTCGGTCTGCTCGGCCACGGTGAACTGGGCGGCGCCGTGGCGAGGCTGGCCGAAGCCTTTGGTATGCGCGTACTGAGCGGGCAGATCCCTGGCCGCCCGGAGCGCGCCGACCGGCTGCCGCTGGACGAGTTGCTGCCGCAAGTCGACGCCTTGACCCTGCATTGCCCGCTGAACGAGCACACCCGGCATATGCTCGGTGCCCGCGAACTGGCCCTGCTCAAGCCCAATGCGCTGGTGGTCAACACCGCCCGTGGCGGCCTGATCGACGAACAGGCGTTGGCAGACGCCCTGCGCGGTGGTTACTTGGGCGGCGCGGCCACCGACGTGCTGAGCGTGGAGCCGCCGATCAACGGTAACCCGCTGCTGGAGCCCGGCATCCCGCGCCTGATCATCACCCCGCACAGCGCCTGGGGTGCCGTGGAGTCACGCCAGCGCATCGTCGGCCAGCTCAGCGAGAATGCCCAGGCCTTCTTCGCCGGGCAGCCACGCCGCGTGGTCAGCTGAGCCGGGCGCCTGCCTCTGCTACACTGCGCCACTTTTTTCCAGGAGACGTCGTCCATGGACCCGCGCAGTGAAGTGTTGCTCCGCCAGGCAGAGCTGTTTCAGGGGCCGCTGCTGATCGCCGGCGCCCCCGCCGACGACCTGCTCGGCCAGTTGCCTCAGGCCCAGGCCTGGACTTGGCATGCCGGCGATCAGGCCATGCTCGAAAGCCGCTTCGCAGGCCGCAGCCATTACGGCGTCGAGGCCCCTGAAGCAGCATTCGACAGCGCCGTGCTGTTCCTGCCCAAATCCCGCGAGTTGGCCGCCTACCTGCTCAACGCCCTGGCGTCGCGCCTGGCTGGCCGCGAGCTGTACCTGGTCGGTGAGAAGCGCGGAGGCATCGAGGGCGCGGCCAAGCAGTTGCAGGCCTTTGGCAAGCCACGCAAACTCGACAGCGCCCGGCACTGCCAGCTGTGGCAAGTGACAATCGACCAGGCGCCGCAGGCAAAACCGCTGGAAAGCCTGGCCGAGCGCTTCGAGCTGGCCCTGGAAGACGGCCCGCTGCAGGTGGTCAGCCTGCCTGGGGTATTCAGCCATGGCCGACTCGACCGAGGTACCGCCCTGCTACTGAAGCATCTTGACGGCCTGCCCGGTGGCCACATGCTGGACTTTGGCTGCGGTGCCGGGGTGTTGGGTGCCACGCTCAAACGCCGATACCCACAAAGCCGGGTGACCTTGCTGGACGTGGATGCCTTTGCCGTGGCAGCCAGCCGCCTGACGCTGGCTGCCAACGGCCTGGAAGGCGAAGTGATCAGCGGCGATGGCATTGACGCAGCCCCAACCGAACTGAGCCTTATTCTGAGTAACCCGCCGTTCCACACCGGCGTTCATACCAACTATCAAGCTTCAGAAAACTTGCTGAAAAAATCGGCCGTTCATCTGCGAAAAGGTGGCGAAATGCGCTTGGTGGCCAACAGCTTCCTGCGCTACCAGCCACTGATCGAAGGGGCATTGGGCAACTGCCAAGTATGCGACGAGGCCGACGGTTTCCGCATCTACCAGGCAACTCACGGATAAAAACAGCGCTTGCCGAAAGCGTTTTGCCTAGGCAGAATCCGCACCGTCCTAGGGGAGTAGTCTCCCGCGAGCACCCAGCTCGCCCGGTACGCGTCAACATACTTGGTCCACAGACCATGGCGCGTGCGACCCACCATGCAAGCCTGCATGGCGAGATCCGCATAGACGGATCGAGGGTTTGACAAGACCTATGACACGCACACCTTACCCGGGGCGGGAAGGCTGTACGTGTCATAGCCGTGTCGACCCGCCCCCGTAGGAATCCTGATGCTGGAATCTCTGTTGGTCCCCACCGCTATCGTTGCCTTGGCCGAGATCGGCGACAAGACGCAACTGCTCGCACTCATTCTCGCTGCCCGCTTCCGCAAACCCTGGCCGATCATCGCCGGCATCATCGCCGCCACCCTGGCCAACCATGCTGCAGCTGGTGCCGTGGGGGCTTGGGTCGGCAGCTTCTTCAGCGAATCGGCGCTGCACTGGATCCTGGCCGCGAGCTTTACCGCCACCGCACTGTGGACCCTGGTGCCGGACAAAATGGATGACGACGAGAACCCGGCGCGCCGGTTCGGGCCGTTCCTGACGACACTGATTGCGTTCTTCCTGGCCGAAATCGGCGACAAGACCCAGGTCGCCACCGTGATGCTGGCTGCGCAGTATCCGCACCTGATCATGGTCATTATCGGCACTACCCTGGGCATGCTGATTGCCAACGTGCCGGTGGTGCTGGCGGGCAACTTCGCGGCTGACAAACTGCCGCTGACGCTGATTCGCCGCCTGGCGGCAACGGCGTTCTTCGTGCTGGCGATCGTGGCCGTCTATTCGGCAATGAAGACCAGTGGCTGGATTGGGTAAAGGGAAAAACGGGGGCTGCCATGCAGCCCCAGGATTCAGGCAGTTACGGTTTGGCTGCAGCCTGATACAGCGGCATCACCTTCGGAATCGCCGCCTGCAGCGAAGCAATGCGGCTCGCGGACGCCGGGTGAGTACTCATGAACTCAGGCGGTGCACCTTCGGAAGCCTTGCTCATCTTGTTCCACAAGGTGATCGCGGCATTCGGGTCGTAGCCGGCACGGGCCGACAGCTCCAGGCCAATAAGGTCGGCCTCGTTCTCGTTGGCCCGGCTGTTGGGCAAGGTCATGGCGTAGTTCACCACCGTGTCGGCCATGGCCATGCTGCTCTGGCCGAGGCCGAAGATGGCACCGGCACCCTGGCGAGCCATTTCCACACCGTATGCCTTGGACATGGCCTCGCGGCTATGCTCACGCAAGGCGTGGGCAATCTCGTGCCCCACCACTGCGGCAATTTCCGCATCGGTGAGCTTGAGCTGATCGATCAGCCCGGTGTAAACGATGATCTTGCCACCCGGGCCGCAGTTGGCGTTCAGTTCGTCACTCTTGATCACGTTGACTTGCCAGTCCCACTGCGCGGCATCCGGGCGGAATTTGGGCGCCTGGGCGATCAGGCGGTTGGCAATGGCCTGCACACGCCTGGCATCGGCACTGGACTTGTCGAGCACACCCTTGCTCGATGCTTCACCCAAGGTCTGCTGATACGACTGGGCGTACATCTGATTGACCTCGTCGGTCGAGAGCATGCTGAACATGTACTGCTGGCGCTCGACGCCAACAGCACCGCCGCTGGTGGTATTCACCGCCTGGCAGCCGGCCAGCAGGATGCCAGCACTCAACAGGCTGACGACAAAAGACTTACGCATGAAAACACTCCCTTTTTACATGCGCCGTATCCTAGGCCGAGTCGCCAGTGGCTGCCATAGCCGCAGGGAAGATTTTCGTCGCCTGTACCGGCCTCTTCGCGGGCAAGCCCGCTCCTACAAGGGGAACACGACCGTTGGTAGGAGCGGGCTTGCCCGCGAAAGGGCCGGCACAGGCACCCCATCAATCCCGCTTCGGCTCATTGACGAAATTGGCCGCCTTGGCCGCCTTGGCCGCTGGGAGGATTTTCGTCGACTGTACCGATCCCTTCGCGGGCAAGCCCGCCCGTACAGGGGAACACGACCGTTGTAGGAGCGGGCTTGCCCGCGAAAGGACCGGCGCAGACAACCCATCAAGCCGGGGTCAGGCACTCCGGCGCATCCAGCTTCGGGTCATTGACGAAATTGGCCAAGGCCCGCTCACGCAACGTCGCCGGTGGGCTGGCCAGAAGCTCGTGCAAGCGGGCAACCGGCGTATCCGGGTCAAGCCAGGCCGCCTGCCCCGCTTCGTCGAGTATGAGCGGCCGGCGCTGGTTCATGGCGGCCTGGGTCACCACCGCGCAACTCAGCCATACCTGGTCCTGCACCGGGTAGGCTTCCCAAACCGCCGCAAAGTACAACGACGCCCCCTCCCCCGGGGTCAACCAATACGGGCGTTTGCGCACACTGCCACGCCATTCGTAAAAGCCGTTGGCCGGCATCAGGCAGCGGCGCTGGCGAAACGCATCGCGAAACATCGGCTGTTCGGCCAGCGTTTCGGCGCGGGCATGGGCAGGGGTGCGGGAGAGGTCGGTGAGCCAGGCCGGGGTCAACCCCCAGCGCGCCTTGGCCAGTTGTTGCTGGCCGTCAAACTGACGCTGGATCAGCACCGACGCCCCAGGCGATATATTCCATTGGGCCGGCTGACCGACGGGGAAGCCCGGCAGACTGGCAAGGGCCTGAGGCCAGCGAAACAGGGCATAACGTCCACACATGGGCGAATTCAGAACCTAGCAGATCAAGGTACCGGGGACATTCTCCGGTTCGTCGCCAACCAATGGCTGGGCATCATTGTACGCATCGATCAGCCGCCGTGCGCATTCGGCCTGCTCATCAGTGACAATGAGCCCCAGCAGCCCCTGCAAAGGCAGCTCGCCGGCGGCACCGAGCAGGTCACGGCCGACCACGTGCACCTCGATCCCCTCGCTGGCAAGCATGCCTGCCAGCATTTCCGCTTCGAGCAGGCTTTCCGGTTCGTAGATGCGCTGCATCAGGTGTCGTCCTCGCGGCGGACTTCGAGCATCCATTCGTCACCGTGCACCTGCAGAATGCACACCACAGGCTGGCAGCACACCTGGCAATCCTCGGTATAAACCTGGTCGCCAGCAGATAGATCGACGGTAGTTTCCACACGTTCGCCACAATAAGGGCAATCATAGAAGTCGGTTTCCAGCATCGCGGCCTCCGCAGTGACTTATGCGTATAATTGCCGGTCTGTTTACAGGGTCTGTGTGCGTCCGAGCCGTTTTTCGGAGCCCGTCCCTACCTTATTACCCTAGCCGTTTCCAACAAGAGAGCATGATGGGCGAATTCGATGCCATCCGACCGTACGACGACGCTGAGGTCCCTGCCGTTCTGGCACGCCTGCTCAGCGACCCGGCATTCCTCGATATCCTCACCCACTTCCGCTTTCCGCGGGCGGCCGGTGCTCTCGGCTGGTTGCTCAAGCCCCTGATTGCACGCCGCCTGCGCAAGGAATTCGCCGGCGTTACCTGTGTCTCGACCTTGCAGGACAAAGTCGAGTACTACGTCGACCAGACCATCGATCGCGCCACCGACGGCGTCACCTACTCGGGTGTGGAACAGCTCAAGGCCGGCACCGCCTACCTGTTCCTGGCCAACCACCGTGACATCGTCATGGACCCGGCCTTCGTCAACTATGCGGTGTACCACGCCGGCCTGCCCACGCCGCGCATCGCCATTGGCGACAACCTGCTGCAAAAGCCCTTTGTCAGCGACATGATGCGCCTGAACAAGAGCTTCATCGTGCACCGTTCGATCAGCGGGCGACGCGAAAAACTGGCTGCTTACCAGCTGCTATCGGCCTACATCAACCACTCGATCCGCAACGATGCCACCTCGATCTGGATCGCCCAGGCCGAAGGTCGGGCCAAGGACGGTGACGACCGCACCGATTCGGCGATCCTCAAGATGTTCCACATGAGCCGCAAGGACGAGCCGTTCGGTGCAGTGATCCAGAGCCTGAACCTGACCCCGGTGTCGATCAGCTACGAGTATGACCCGTGCGACCAGGCCAAGGCCCGGGAGCTGTACATCCGCGCCACCACCGGCACCTACAAGAAGGCGCCCGGCGAAGATGACAACAGCATTGCCAAAGGCATTACCGGCTACAAGGGCCGCGTGCACATCAATTTCGCCCCGCCGGTAACCGAGTACCACGAAGACACCAAGCAGCTGGCGGCGGAGATCGACCGGCAGATTCTGGGGGGCTACCGACTGTTCCCGGTGCATTACCTGGCGTATGCGATGTGGGAGGGCAAGGACGAAGCCCTGCAGGTGCCAAGCGCCGAGAAGGTGTTCCCGGCGGATGAGCTGGCCAAGGCCAAGGAAGAATGGCAACGGCGTCTGGATGCCTGCCCGCAAGAGCAGCGGCCATACCTGGTGTTGCAGTATGCGACGCCGGTGCGCAACCAGTACCAGGTCAGACAGCAGGCTCCTGTAGCCTGATCAGGTTTGGGGCTGCCTTGCGGCCCCGATGGTTCTCAGACCCAGGTGCTGAACCAGGACAGCAGCAGCGCCATCGCCAGGCACGAAAAGCCAAGAATGTAGAAGTATTTCGGCACTCGAAGGTCGGATGCGTCCACTACCCCCTCGTCTACTGCCATGTACTCGCGGGTTTCGGCCTCGCGCCGCCGCGCACTGTGCAGCAGCAAACCGCCCGGGCAGGTCAGCAGCAGCGCCAGCAGGTTGATCAGCTTGGTGGGGTGGGCGGCCAGGAACCCCCAGAGCACTTGCAAGGACATCACGCAACCTCGGTGTGAGCAACGGCAAAGGCCAGCATTCTACCCAAGTCGCACCTTGGTGCCCGGCCTTGGCGACAAACTGTCATTAAATTTCATCTGTCATCCGCTCGTCATCAATACAGGCGACCCTGTCGGCCTTTTCATGGCCCGGAGCCTTTTCATGTTGCACGCCGAAAACCAGGACCGCCTCTACCTCGTTGCCCAGAGCGATGAACAACAGGCGTTGATCGATGGTTTTGCCATCAATGTGCAGGACCGCCAGTGGCTGGTCTACTGTGCGCTTGGCGGGCACGCGCATGAGGATTTGCCCGAAGTGCATGCAGGCACAGGGTTCAGCTTGCTGGATTTCCACATAGAAGCTGCGTGAGCCTGCGCCGACCGGACAATAAAAAACCCGCGGCCTGTCACTCAGGCAGCGGGTTTTCTTGTACAACCTGAAGCTTACTGACCGAGCACCTGCCCGATGCTCGGGTCCTTGAACAGGCGGGTCAGGGCATCGCTCAGCACATCACCCACCAGCTGGTTATTGGTGTCCTGATTCGGCGCCATGCCGAAACGCTGGTCCAGCGAAGCGCCATAACGGCCGCTGTAACGGCGGCCGCCATTGGTCACATCAGCACGGAAGGTGGCGCCGATGGTGGCCTCGGTCACGTAAAGGTTGTCTTTCGGCGACTGGTACTTCAGCTCGGCCAGGGTCACGGTCAGCTGCGGTGCATTGCCGGCGTTCGGGGTCGGGGTGAAGCCGAGCAGGCGCACAGCCGCTTCAGCCTGAGCCTGCAGCTTGGGCACCACGTCATTACCGCTGACACTGATGGTGCTGGTCTCGGGGTACATGCCACCGCGGGTACCCAGGGACTGCGAAGGCCGGCCATCGACTACCCGTACCACCACCGGCTGGCCATGGCCGACCGGGGCCAGCTGGGCCTTGAGCGTGGGTTGCGGGTTGAGTTGTTGCGGGCTGTGGGCACAACCGACAAGGCTAAGGCTGGCCACGGCGATCAAACCGAACAACAGACGTTGCAACATGCGCGTTTCTCCAGAAAATGCGGCAAAGGCCCACAGTATACCTAGCCAGGCACAGACCAGTCATCGGCCCGACCCGGTTGTCACAATCGTTTCATGGCCACTCCCTTATCCTTGCGCCAAGCCCTAACGCAAAGGACTCGCCGCCATGGCCTCGCTCTGGACTCTGCTCTTCCAACGGCCGCGCCACAACGCTTATGCCCGCCTTGACGCTGATGGCAAATGCCTGGCCTTCAAGCAATGCAGTCAGGCACCAAGCGGTATCGACTGGGTGCAGATCAGCGAAATTCAGCTGGCCTGGCTGGGGCGCGAGCTGCCCATCGAAGCCCGGGTTTGCGCCCGCGCAAACCGCCGTTGGCACCAGCGCCTCCTCGCTGTCTGACAAACGCTGCAATAAAAACCACGAATGGCGACATTTCTGCCCGCGACATCGCTATAATCTCCCCCCGATTATAAGGACGTCTCCTGATCGGGCCCCGCATCCGCCGATTGACCCCGGCAACTTCACCGCTTCGCCCACAGAGAGCCTTCCACTCAGGTCTTGCATCGGCTGTCGTGCCTGTTTTTCCGGCCCTTCACACTGCATGAACCTGCGGGTTGCCATCGCGCAGTCCCCTTTTGAGGTTCACGTCTCCAAAAGAGCGTGAAAAAACGGTTTTCACAACTTCACAAGAGTGTGGCGAGCAAATGAACAGTCTGGCATGTGCAAAAGCGGCAGATGTGTCCCGAACAGCCCTGAACAGGCGGCAGATGCGCTCATCCCGTATGAGTGTCTGAACCGTTCCATAACGCACGCACGACACCTTGACCATAAGTCGAATTGCCGCACCTGTGGCAAACGGCGTTCAATACACGAACCCGAAGACTGATTGGCGGTGTCCGCGGAAGTTGCAAGAACTGCGAAAAGTCGGACATGGCGACCCTGGCAACCCCAGGTCCTATGCTGTCAATTAGGTAGCTGTAGATTGTGGAGACGCGTTAAATGGCGCAGAACGAATCGGTTGATGTGGTACTGGTAGGCGCGGGCATCATGAGTGCCACCCTGGCCGTACTGCTCAAGGAGCTTGACCCGACCCTGAAGCTTGAGGTCGTCGAGGCTATGGACTCCGGGGCCGCGGAAAGCTCCAACCCCTGGAACAATGCAGGCACCGGCCACGCCGGCCTGTGCGAGCTGAACTACACGCCGCAGGCCGCCGATGGCAGCATCGACATCAAGAAGGCCGTGCACATCAACACCCAGTTCGAGGTTTCGCGCCAGTTCTGGGCCTACCTGAGCAAGAAGGCCAACTTCGGCTCGGCGCGTGCCTTCATCAACCCTGTCCCGCACCTGAGCTATGTCGAGGGTGACAAGGGTGTTTCCTTCCTCAAGAAGCGCTTCGAGCTGCTCAAGCAGCACCACGCCTTCGCCGAGATGGAATACACCGAAGACAAGGCCGTGATGAACGACTGGATGCCGCTGATGATGCCTGGCCGCCCGGCCGACCAGCACATCGCCGCTACCCGCGTGGCCAAAGGCACCGACGTGAACTTCGGCGCACTGACCAACAAGCTGCTCAAGCTGCTGGGCGACTCACCGGACGCGCAGGTCAAGTACAGCAAGAAGGTTGTCGGCCTGCGCCGTAACGGCAGCGGCTGGACCGTGAGCATCAAGGACGTCAACAGCGGCGGCAGCCGTGAAGTCGACGCCCGCTTCGTCTTCCTCGGCGCTGGTGGCGCGGCCCTGCCGCTGCTGCAGTTGTCCGGCATCCCGGAAAGCAAAGGCTTCGGCGGCTTCCCGGTCAGCGGCCAGTGGCTGCGCTGCGACAACCCGGAAATCGTCAAGCAGCACCAGGCCAAAGTGTATAGCCAGGCCGCTGTAGGGGCCCCGCCGATGTCGGTACCGCACCTGGACACTCGCGTCGTGGACGGCAAGACCTCGCTGCTGTTCGGCCCCTATGCCGGCTTCACCACCAAGTTCCTCAAGCACGGCTCGCTGATGGACCTGCCGCTGTCGGTGCGCATGGGCAACATCGGCCCGATGCTGGCCGTGGCCCGCGACAACATGGACCTGACCAAGTACCTGGTCAGCGAAGTGATGCAGTCGATGGAGCAGCGCCTGGAAGCCCTGCGTCGTTTCTATCCGCAGGCCAAGGCCGAAGACTGGCGCCTGGAAGTGGCGGGGCAGCGCGTGCAGATCATCAAGAAAGACCCGAAAAAAGGCGGCGTGCTGCAGTTCGGTACCGAGCTGGTCTCGGCCCAGGACGGCAGCCTGGCAGCACTGCTCGGCGCATCGCCGGGTGCCTCGGTAACCGTATCGATCATGCTGGAACTGATTGAGCGCTGCTTCCCCGAGCAGGCCAAGGGTGCCTGGGCTGCCAAGCTCAAGGAAATCTTCCCGGCTCGCGAGAAGACCCTGGCAACCGATGCTGCGCTATACCACAAGATCAGTGCCGATAACGACGCGGCCCTGGACCTGGCAGAAAGCAGCCCGGCGGCCAAGCATTACGCCTGAACCGCCTGCTAACGAAAAAACGCCCCTCGGGGCGTTTTTTTGTGCCTGGGTGTTTGTCAGCCTGTGCCGGCCCTTTCGCGGTAAACCCGCTCCTACATGGACCGCATATCCTTTGTAGAAGCGGGTTTACCCGCGAAAGGGCCGGGACAGGTTACCAATCAACCACGGGCTTTATTGATGATCTCGATGTAATCAGGGGCATTGCGCTGGTCGGCAATCTGCTCGACGAAGGTTTTGCCGTGCTCGTCCTTGCCATCCAGGTCCAGGCCAGCTTCGACGAAGAAACCTACAAAGCGCTCGAAGTCGTCGACACGCAGGCCGCGGTAGGCCTTGACCAGCTTGTGCAGTGACGGCGAAGTCACACCATCGGCCGGCTCGAACTGAAGGAACGACTTGATGTAGTCGTCGCTGATTTCGTCACCGATTACCTGTTTCTTGTCTTTACGCATTGCCGACTCCAACTGGACCATCACGGAATTTCGAAGGCCGGCAGTTTACCCCCCGCAGGCTGCGCGCCTCAACGCGTACGTACCGTCCCGGTGTGCAAGTCGGCCCAGATGTGGCCGTTGCCGTAGGTCAGAAACTGCACGTACAGGGTTTCGTTACGCAGCAAGTCCATGACCACCCGGTAGTTGCTCACCGGATAGTTCAGGCTCAACGTGCGGGTTTTAGCGTCATACACAGGCTTTTTCAGGCTTTTGGCCGCTTCACCATCGAACGTCAGCAGCACCTGGGCAATGGTCGCGCCCTTGCTCAGCGGCTTGCCCTTCAGGCGCACCTGCAACGACGATGTGATCGGGATCGGCTGCTGATCGGACGGGCGCTGGGCCCCTACGACCACCGAATAGTCAGTCACTTGCAGCAATTGCTGGCTAGTCGGCGCTTCCTGGCGCAAGGACAGGTCATCAGGTGGCAGGAACTGACTGTGCAGCGGTGCGGCAACGAGCGGCATGCTGACCGCCAGCAGGAGGGGAAGAATCGCACGCATGTGAGGCTCCTTGTCTGAAGGAGCACTCTAGCACGCCGGGTACAGCCGATATCAATCGAACTGCGCGCGCATCCAGGCCTGGTAATTGGCCACACCGGCTTCACCCTCGCGCGGCGCCCAGTGTGCGTGCTCGCCCTCGCCCACCGGTCGGTATGGCCCAGCCTTGCACTCGAACAGCATACTGTCCGGCTCCAGCACCACCAAACCATGGTAGGTACCAGGCGTCAGATCCACACCCAAGCAGTCACCACCGGCCTGCAGCACCCGCGTGTCAGT
This sequence comes from Pseudomonas sp. 3HC3, assembly GCF_044904505.1. Lineage (NCBI taxonomy): Bacteria > Pseudomonadati > Pseudomonadota > Gammaproteobacteria > Pseudomonadales > Pseudomonadaceae > Pseudomonas > Pseudomonas sp. 3HC3. The sequence continues at coordinate 62,303 of NZ_JADDRH010000012.1, read as the reverse complement.
TACCGCGCCCTGTTCATCGAAGATCAGCAGGCCAAGGCGCCCCTTGAGCACTATCAAGGTTTCAGCCTTGTCGGCGCTCAAATGGCGATGCGGCGGAATGTAGGTGCTCGGTTGCAGCCCGACGACCATGCGGTGGCAGGGCTCTTCCATATCGTGAAAGTTATGGTGCTGCCGCCCACGCGGGTTGGCAGTAGCCTTTTCGGCCAGCCCGGCGAACAGCGATTGGTCGATGAACGCAGGCCGGCGCAAGGTTACAGCCCCTTTACGGCGAAGATGCCGTTAGCGTTGCGCCAGTAACCTTTGTAGTCCATGCCGTAACCGAAGATATAGCGATCAACGCAAGGCAGGCCCACATAGTTGGCCTTGAGGTCAGGGCTTGCCTTGCGGTCGTGGTCCTTGTCGATCAGCACAGCGGTGTACACCGATCGGGCGCCGGCATGCTTGCAAAACTCGATGATGGCGCTGAGGGTGTGCCCTTCGTCGAGGATATCGTCGACGATCAACACATCACGGTCGATGAACGACACTTCTGGCTTGGCCTTCCAGAAAAGCTCGCCGCCGCTGGTCTGGTTGCGGTAGCGAGTAGCGTGCAGGTACGAGGCTTCCAGCGGGAACTGCAGGTGGGTCAGCAGTTTGCCGGAGAAGATCAGGCCGCCGTTCATCACGCAGAACACAACCGGGTTCTTGTCGTGCAGGTCCTTGCAGATCTGCTCGCCGACTTTGGCGATGGCCGCTTCGACTTCGGCTTCGGTGTACAGGCAGTCAGCTTCACGCATGACTTGACGGATATGCTCGAGATCGGCGGACATGGCGCTCTCCGGGGGGGCATTTTGGAAAAGCGGGCAAAGGTACGCATCCGCTCGTCACAGATCAAGCATTTATGGACTAACGTCCAGAATGACCAGACGACAGCACAGGCTGAATAGATTAATCTAGCGCGGTTTTTTTGCCCGCCTTTCGGAGCCCCCCTATGCCCACTCGTGAGATCCGCCATCCGCTGATCCGCCACAAGCTCGGCCTGATGCGCCGTGCCGATATCAGCACCAAAAACTTTCGCGAACTCGCCCAGGAAGTCGGCGCGCTCCTGACGTATGAAGCCACCCAGGACCTGCCCCTCGAAACCTACGAAATCGACGGCTGGTGTGGCAAGGTCTCGGTTGAAAAAATCGCCGGCAAGAAGATCACTGTAGTACCGATCCTGCGCGCCGGCATCGGCATGCTTGACGGCGTGCTCAGCCTGATTCCGGGTGCCAAGGTCAGCGCCGTCGGCGTTGCCCGTAACGAAGAAACCCTCGAAGCCCACACCTACCTGGAAAAGCTCGCGCCGGACATCAACCAGCGCCTGGCCCTGATCATCGACCCGATGCTGGCTACCGGCGGCTCGATGGTTGCCACCATCGACCTGTTGAAAAAGGCCGGCTGTAAAGAGATTCGCGCCATGGTCCTGGTCGCCGCGCCAGAAGGCATCGAGGTGGTGGAAAAAGCCCACCCGGACGTGAAGATCTACACCGCCTCGATCGACCAGCGCCTGAACGAACACGGCTACATCGTGCCTGGCCTGGGCGATGCCGGTGACAAGATCTTCGGCACCAAGCAAAAGGACGCCTGACCATGCAGGACGGCTTCAACGACCCGCTCTGGCGCCAGGTCGTTTCGGGCGCGCAGATGCTCTTCGTGGCATTCGGCGCGCTGGTGCTGATGCCCCTGATCACCGGCCTCGACCCGAACGTCGCGCTGTTCACCGCCGGCATCGGCACGCTGCTATTCCAGCTGGTCACCGGTCGTCAGGTACCGGTGTTCCTGGCCTCGAGCTTTGCCTTCATTACTCCGATCATCCTCGCCAAAGGCCAGTTCGGCCTTGCCGAGACCATGGGTGGTGTAATGGCTGCTGGCTTCGTGTACACCTTCATGGGGCTGATGGTCAAAGTCAAAGGCACCGGTTTCATCGACCGCATGCTGCCGCCGGTAGTGATCGGTCCGGTGATCATCTCCATCGGCCTGGCCATGGCACCGATCGCCGCCAACATGGCGATGGGCAAAGGTGGGGACGGTACAGCACTGATGCCGTACAAGACGGCCATGTTGATCTCGATGCCAGCGCTGCTGACAACTTTGATCGTCGCCGTATTCGGCAAAGGTATTTTCCGCCTGGTTCCGATCATCTCTGGCGTGCTGGTGGGCTTTGCCCTGTCGTTCGCCTTTGGCGTGGTCGATACCGCCAGGATCGCTGCCGCACCGTGGCTGGAAATCCCCAATTTCACCGCCCCTGCGTTCAACTGGCAGGCCATTCTGTTCATCGTCCCGGTTGCGCTGGCGCCAGCGATCGAGCATATCGGCGGGGTGATCGCAGTGGGCAGCGTGACTGGCCGTGACTACCTGAAAAAGCCCGGCCTGCACCGGACTTTGCTGGGCGACGGCCTGGCCACCACTGCAGCCGGCCTGTTCGGCGGCCCGCCCAACACCACCTACGCCGAAGTGACCGGCGCGGTGATGCTGACCAAGAACTACAACCCGAAGATCATGACCTGGGCGGCGGTCTTCGCCATTACCCTGGCGTTTATCGGCAAATTCGGCGCGCTGCTGCAGAGCATCCCGGTGCCGGTTATGGGCGGGATTTTGTGCCTGCTGTTCGGCTCGATTGCAGCGGTGGGCATGAACACCATGATCCGCCACCAGATCGACCTGGCCGAAGCACGCAACCTGGTGATCGTCTCGGTGACACTGGTGTTCGGTATCGGCGGCGTGCTGATCGGCAGCGGTGACGGCCCGGATGACTGGGGCCTGAAGGGCATCGCCCTGTGCGCCATTGTGGCTATTGCCCTGAACCTGATTCTGCCGGGCAATGATGGCTGGAAGCACAAGAAGCTGGATGTATAACCGGTCGGAAGGGGCCGCAACACGGCCCCTTCGATTCAGGCCTTTTCACACATATCAGCCAACACCCTGACCCACTCCGGGTGATCATTCAGGCACGGCACCAGCACCAGCTCCTGGCCGCCAGCCTCGACAAACTGCTCGCTGCCACGCATGCCAATCTCTTCCAGTGTCTCGATGCAATCCGCCACAAACGCCGGGCACATCACCAGCAGCTTCCTCACTCCGGCCTTGGCCAGCTCATCCAACCGCGTCTCGGTATAGGGTTCGATCCACTTGTCCCGCCCCAGCCGTGACTGGAACGATACCGACCATTTGCCATCAGGTATGCCCATGCTCTGCGCAAAGGCCTTGGCCGTAGCCAGGCATTGCCCGCGATAGCAAACCGAACGTACTTCGGCAGGAGCACCGTGGCAGCAATCGGCAGCACGCAGGTCGTGCTTGACCCCCTTCGGAAACAGCTTCTTCAGGTGCCGTTCCGGCAAGCCATGGAAGCTCAGCAGCAGGTGGTCGTAACCCTGCTCCAGGTACGGCCGGGCGCTGGCTGCCAGCGCCTCAATGTACGCCGGGTGCTCGTAGAACGGCTGCAGCACGCGCATCTGCAACAGCAACTGCCGCTCGCTGACCGTCTGTTTTGCCTGCTCGACCACAGTGGTCACCGTACTGTCGGCGAACTGTGGATAAAGCGGTGCCAAAGTCACCTTGCGCACACCTTGGGCGGCCAACCGCGCCAACACATCAGGCAAGGCCGGCTGGCCGTAGCGCATGGCAATTTCCACCGGGCCATGGGGCCAGTGCTCGACCATCGCGGCCTGCAGGCGACGGGTCAGCACAACCAAAGGCGAGCCCTCCTCCCACCAGATCGAAGCGTAGGCATGTGCCGACTGCTCCGGGCGCTTGACCAGGATCAGTGACACCAGCAAGCGCCGCACCGGCCACGGCAGGTCGACCACGTACGGGTCCATGAGGAACTGGTTGAGGTAGCGGCGCACATCGGCCACCGAGGTGGAGGCCGGGGAACCCAGGTTGACCAGCAGCAGGGCGTGATCGGTCATGCAGCGTCCTATGTCAGAGGCGACTGGACAGGTTGTCCAGCGCCGATTGCAGATCGTTGAAGCGGAAGGTGAAGCCGGCTTCCAGCAAGCGTACCGGGCGTGCCCGCTGGCCTCCCAGCAGCAAGGTCGACATCTCGCCAAGGCCCGCCTTGAGCAGCAATGCCGGCACTGGCAGCAGCGCCGGACGATGCAGGGCGCGGCCCAGCCGCCTGGCAAACTCACGGTTGCGCACAGGCTCCGGGGCACAGGCATTATAAGGACCGCTGGCATCCTTGTGCTGCAAGAGAAAATCAATCAGGGCGACCTGGTCATCTATATGAACCCAGGGCATCCACTGCCGCCCGTTGCCCAAAGGCCCGCCCAGCCCGAGCTTGAAGGGCATGCGCAGCCGCGACAAAAAGCCGCCGTCGCTGGCCAGCACCAGGCCGGTACGTACCAGTACCACGCGGATCCCCTGTGCTTGCGAACGCTGGGCGGTCTCTTCCCAGGCAATACACAACTGGCTGGCGAAATCTGCGCGCACCGGGGGTGAAGCCTCGGTCAGTTCGCGTTCGCCACCGTCTCCATACCAACCTACCGCAGAGCCGGAGATCAACACCTCCGGGCGCTGCTCACGGGTGCCCAGCCAAGCCAGCAATTGCTCGGTAAGGGTGACACGGCTGGCCCACAACAAGTTGCGCCGGGCGGCCGTCCAGGGCCTGTCGGCAATCGGCGCACCGGCAAGGTTGACCACCGCATCAAGATGATCATCGGCCTCCAGCTGCTCCAGGCGGGCGATGCCACGTACCCCGCTACCACAAATCTTCGCCACCTGTTCAGGACGCCGGCTCCAAACCGTAAGCCGATGCCCTTGGCCAAGCCAGTACTGGCATAGATGCTTGCCAATCAAACCGGTGCCACCTGTCAGCAATATATGCATGGCTGTGTCCTCGCAGAGTGCGGCGGTGGTCTATTTTTAACATCAAGGCACTTTTTTGACCCGACGCTCTCGGATAAACATAGGCCAACCTGTTCGCCACACGGAATAACCTTATACATAATTTGTGCATTGTACAGGTTTGCCTGACAGCGTAGTCTGCTCACAGCAAGGTTTGAAGAGGCCATCATGACAGTACCTATCGCCATCATCGGGGCCGGCATCGCCGGCTTGTCAGCCGCCCAGGCCTTGCAGAAGGCCGGGCAATCCGTGCACTTGTTCGACAAAGGCCACGGCAGTGGCGGGCGCATGGCCAGCAAGCGCAGCGAGGCCGGCGCGCTCGACCTCGGAGCCCAATACTTCACGGCCCGTGACCGCCGCTTTGTCGATCAGGTGCAGCAATGGGTGGCCGCTGGCTGGGCCGAGCAGTGGAAGCCTCAGCTGTACAACTACCTTGATGGCGAACTCACCCCCTCCCCCGACGAGCAGACGCGCTGGGTGGGCGTGCCACGCATGAGCGCCATCACCCGAGGCTTGCTCAAGGACGTCACCGTCAACTTCGGCTGCCGCATCGCGGAAGTGTTTCGCGGCAAGCAGTACTGGCACCTGCAGGACACCGAAGGTTGCAGCCACGGCCCCTACAGCCGTGTAGTGATCGCCGTCCCGGCACCGCAGGCCACGCCACTTCTGGCCGCCACACCGAAGCTGGCTGCCGTGGCCGCTGGCGTGCAAATGGAACCTACCTGGGCCGTAGCCCTCGCCTTCGAGGCACCGCTGGATACGCCAATGCAAGGCTGCTTCGTGCAGGACAGCCCGCTGGGCTGGCTGGCCCGCAATCGCAGCAAGCCCGGCCGCGATGAGCACCTGGACACCTGGGTACTACACGCCACGTCAGACTGGAGCCGGCAGCACATCGACCTGCCCAAGGAAGAAGTCATCGAACAGCTGTGGGGCGAATTCGCCGAGCTGGTCGGCTGCGTGGTACCGCCGCCCACCTTCGCCCTCGCCCACCGCTGGCTCTATGCCCGCCCCAGCAGCAACCATGAGTGGGGGGCACTGGCGGATGCTGACCAAGGCTTGTACGCCTGCGGGGACTGGTGCCTGTCCGGCCGCGTCGAGGGCGCCTGGCTCAGTGGCCAGGAAGCAGCGCGGCGCTTGCTCGAACACCTTGAGTGATGCAGAACTATACAAAAATACTAGTTTGCATAACTTCATCGCTGTGCTGAAATAAACCTGTACAAGATTTGCGTCACGTACAGGTTTATTTTCGGAGGCAGCCATGCACGACCCTTCCGTACACAGCAAGCCACGCATCGCCATCAGCGCCTGCCTGACCGGGCACAGCGTGCGCTACAACGGCGGCCACAAGGCTTCCGACCTGTGCCGTAAACAGCTGGAACATCACTTCGACTGGCTACCCGTGTGTCCGGAAGTGGCAATCGGCCTGGGTATTCCCCGTGACCCGATTCGCCTGGTCGGCAACCCCGAACAGCCCGAAGTGGTCGGCACCCGGGACCCCGGCAAGGACCTGACCGACCCGCTGCGCACCTATGGTGAGCAGATGGCCAACGAACTTGACGACATCTGCGGCTACATCTTCATGCAGAAGTCTCCTTCTTGCGGCCTGGAACGGGTAAAGGTCTATCAGGACAATGGCCACCCGGCCGTGCATGGCGGCCGTGGTGTCTATGCCCAGGCTTTCTGCGCGCTGCGCCCGGACCTGCCAGTAGAGGAAGAAGGCCGCCTGCATGACCCCGTGCTGCGCGAAAACTTCATAAGCCGCGTTTACGCCTACGCCGACTGGCAGCGCCTGCTGGCCGAAGGCCTGAACCGTGGTGCTCTGGTGCGCTTTCATTCGCGCTACAAGTATTTGCTGATGGCCAACAACCCCCAGGCCTATCGCACCCTCGGCCGCCTGCTTGGCAGCATGAGCAAAGATGATGAACCACAGAGCATCGGCCCGCGCTATTTCAGCCAGCTGATGCAGGCTCTGCGCCGCTGCGCCAGCCGCGGCACCCACAGCAACGTGCTGCAGCACCTGAGCGGTTACTTCAAGGATGCCCTGACACAGCAGGACAAGGCTGAGTTGCAGGCAGTCATCGGCCAATACCAACAAGGCGTGGTACCACTGGTAGTGCCACTGACCCTGCTCAAACACCATTTGCGCAAGCACCCAGACCCCTACCTGCAGCAGCAAGCCTACCTGCAACCGCACCCCGAGAGCCTGGGCTTGCGCAATGCGGTCTGAGGACTTGCTGCCCATCGGCGAACTGGCCCGTCGCACCGGCGTCAACCCCGTCACCCTGCGCGCCTGGGAGCGCCGTTATGGGTTGCTCAAGCCACAGCGCACCGCCAAGGGGCATCGCCTGTATCCACTTGAGCAGGTCGAACGCGTCGAGGCCGTCCTGGCCTGGCTGCAGCGTGGCGCGTCGGTCGGCCAAGTCCGCGAGTTGCTCGACAAACCTACCAGCACTCCACCAAAGGGTGACTGGCAAGCCAGGCAATTCCAGCTGATCGAGGCCATCGCCAGCCTGTCACAGCGCGCCCTCGACCAGCAACTTAACCAGGCCATGGCGCTGTACCCGGCGGTCACCCTGTGCGAGCAATTGCTGCTGCCGCTACTCGACATGCTCGACCTGCGCTGGCGCAATTACTTCAACGCTCGGCTGGAGCAGGTGTTTTTCCACAGCTGGCTACGCAGCAAGCTCGGTGCCCGCGTGTACCACGACAACCAGCTGCTGCAAGGCCCTGCCGTATTGCTGGCCGAAGACAGCGAACGCACCTTCAGTCCAGGCTTATGGTTGTGCGCCTGGCTGCTCACCAGCAACGGCTTCCCGGTCGAGGTGCTCGAGCAGCCCGTCGCAGGCCCGCAATTGCTAAGCGCCGTCAACGTGCTGAAACCACGCGCCTTACTCCTGCACCTGGGGCCACGCATCGACGACAAGGCGTTGCTGCGCACCCTGCAAGGCTTGCCAGTCCCCAAGCTGCTGGGCGGTACCACGCTAGCGCTGCATGAAGCCCGCTTGAAGGCTTTTGAGCTTCCCGACCTTTTCCTGTTCGATACCCCGCAGGCGGCATTGCGCGTGCTTCAAGCCCATGATCGACAGCCTGTAGAGATAAATCCCCCATGCACCTGACCTGGCTGCGCAGCGACCTGCGTATCGATGACAACACTGCACTCAGCGCCTCCACCGAGCGCGGCCCGACCATCGCCCTGTGGCTGGTCAGCCCCGGGCAATGGCAAGCCCATGACGATGCCGACTGCAAAGTCGACTTCTGGCTGCGTAATCTGAATGACCTGCGCCAATCACTGGAAAAGCTGAACATACCCCTGCTGATCCGCACAATCGAAACCTGGGACCAGGCGCCACAGGCGGTGCTCGATGTCTGCCGTCAGCATCAGGTGCAAAGCGTGCACTGGAACGAGGAGTACGGCATCAATGAGCAGCGCCGGGATGATGCCACCCGGGCACTGCTGGAAAAGTCGGCCATCCAGGCACACAGCTACCTCGACCAGCTGTTCTTTCGTCCGGGCACCGTGCTTACCCGCAGTGGCGATTACTTCCAGGTCTTCAGCCAGTTCAAGAAAACCTGCCTGGAACACTTGCACCGCAGCCTGCCGGCCTTGGCCCGGCGAGTGAAGCGCCAGGCACCGTTGAACATCGGCAGCGATCCGGTCCCGCTACACGTAGAGGGATTCGGAACAACCACGCACACAGTGCGCGACCACTGGCCAGCCGGTGAGGCTGAGGCACAGTCCCGCCTGTCACGCTTCCTCGACGAAGCCATCGACGATTACCAGCACTTGCGTGATTTGCCTGCCAAGCCCGGTACCAGCCAGCTTTCCCCCTACCTGGCCGCCGGCGTGATTTCGCCCCGCCAATGCTTGCACGGTGCACTGGCCTGCAACCGGGGCGAGTTCGACAGTGGCAGCACGGGCGTGCAGACCTGGGTCAACGAGCTTCTCTGGCGCGAGTTCTACAAGCACATCCTGAGCGGTTATCCACAGGTCTCCCGCCACCGCGCCTTTCGCGTCCAGACCGAAGCCCTGCCGTGGCGTGACGCCCCGGCAGACCTGGAGGCCTGGGAGCAGGGCCGCACCGGCTTCCCGATCATCGATGCCGCCATGCGCCAGCTGCTGCACACCGGGTGGATGCACAACCGCTTGCGCATGGTCGTGGCCATGTTCCTCAGCAAGAACCTGCTGATTGACTGGCGCAAAGGCGAGCGGCACTTCATGCGCCACCTGATAGACGGCGACCTGGCCGCCAACAACGGGGGGTGGCAGTGGAGTGCGTCCACCGGCACCGACGCGGTGCCCTATTTCCGTATCTTCAATCCGGTTTCACAGTCGCAGCGCTTCGATCCACAGGGGCAGTTCATTCGCCACTGGGTACCGGAACTACAAGCGCTCGATGAAAAAGCCATCCATCAACCCATTAAATCGACGGACCTTTTCGGTAATACTTCGTACCTAAGTCCAATCGTAGATCTCAGCAGCAGTCGCCAGCGGGCCCTGGAAGCGTTCAAAGGGCTGCCACGCCGGCAGAATCAGGGGATAACGTCTTGAATAACTCGCGTAGTTTCTGGGTTACGGGCGCAAGCAACGGACTTGGCTTGGCTTTGGTGAAGAGGATGCTCGAGGAAGGGCATCGCGTTGCCGCCAGCGGCAAGGATGGCGCTGCACTGGATGCTTTGGGGGCACGCTACGGCCGCCAATTGTTGCGTTTGCCGTGGCAGTTGCATGAAGAACAGCAAATCACCCATGCGTGCCAACAGATTTGCCATGCCTGGTGTTCGCTGGACGGTCTGATCATCAACACCGGCACCAGCGATTACCTGTCAGCCGATGTCAATGACACTGAGCTGATCGAAACAATCGTCACTACCAACCAGCTTGCCGCAGAGCATTGCCTGGGCAAAGCGCTGCCGTTGCTGGCAAAGGGGCAGTCACCGCAGGTGATGGCGCTTTTCAACCGCTATTCGGCGTTGCAGCTGTTTGCACCGACACAGGTGACTGCGGGCTGGAACAACTTGCCGCAGTGGATGCGTGAGCAGCGCAAGGCCCTTGAGGAGCAAGGGGTAGCACTGACCATTGTAGGACCACAATCGCTGAAGGTAACGGTAACGTCGGCACAGGCGATACCGGAGGCGTGGACGCCCGACAGTGCCGCAGAGGAGTTATTGCGGCGCTGGCCTCAGCGAGAACCGGAACTGGTCCTGGAGACGCTGAACGTCAGTAGCCTGTGGCCACTGACGCGCTAACACCTGAATTCAGTACTACCCCCTTCGCGGGCATTGCCCGCGAAGGGGGGAATGCAGGTGAGCTCAGAGCGCCATTCGGTAATGCAAGCTATAGCTTTCTACACCATCATTGGGCTCTTTGATGCCGGCGTTCGAGTAGTGAATCGCCCGCACCCCAATCTCATGCCCGCCGGCAAAGCGCAAACCAAAGCCGATGCGATCCTCGAACTGGAAAGCCGAACCCAGCTCGTTGCTTTCCAGCTCAGTGCTGGAGAACGCCGCCACCCCGATCCCCGCTTCGATGTAAGGCTTCACCGACTCCCCGGCAAATTCATAGACGAACACTGGCGCGAAGGACAGGCTGTGATTGCTCGCGGTCTCGTCGCCATCCCAGTAGGTGTAGGCGCCATCCCAATAGCCGGTCAGCCGACCAACGCTGGTCTGCCACCAGCTCGCATCCCAGTTCGATTGCAGCCCTAGCCGGTAGACCATGGTCGAATCGCCGGTCTGCCCCACCGAAAACGAAACATCGGCAGCTTGTGCCAACATCGGTTGCCCCATAACAAAGGCAGCAGCCGCTGCCAAACCGAGCAGTTTCCTCATAAGAAACATCCTTCTTCCTGATGCTGTTGTTAGTGTCCGCCTCATCTCAGGCAAAGCGGTAGAAAGCAGAAGTGGAACGATAGTTCAGCTGTTTTTCACGTTTTTTTCACAACGCAAAGCTTTGCACATCGCCGGACTTATGCCACAGCACAGGTAGGATTTTTCTTAAAATTTCTGGATCAGCGCTTGTCCAGAAGCGTGCAGCGCCAGCTGGGCCTTCGGCCAGCAGATCATTGTCACCCAACAGCCGTCGCAACTGACGCGCCACGGCTGCGCCGGTGTCGATGATGGCCACGTCCTCCGGCACGATGCCGGCCAGCAATGGGCGAAGGAAAGGGTAATGGGTGCAGCCGAGGATCAGCGTATCGCAACCTGCTGCCAGCAGCGGCTGCACGTAACCTTGCAGCATCTGGCGCAACGCCGGGCTTGCAAGGTCACCGGTTTCAATCAGCTCGACCAGCCCTGGGCAAGGTTGGGTAATAACCTGAACGTCGTTGGCGAAGCGGTCGAGCAAGGCTGCGAACTTGGCACTCTGCAGGGTACCGGTAGTGGCCAGCACACCGACCACGCCTGAGCGGGTGGCGGCTGCTGCAGGCTTCACGGCCGGCTCCATACCCACCAACGGCCAGGTCGGATACAACTCTCGCAGGTCGGCTACTGCCGCCACCGTGGCGGTGTTGCAAGCCAGCACCATGGCCTTTGCGCCTTGCTCATGGAAGAACCCGGCAATGTGCCGGCAGCGCTCGCGGATATAGTCCGGCGACTTCTCACCGTAGGGTATATGCCCGCAATCGGCCACATACAGTAACGTCTCATTTGGCAGCAGGCGCTGGATCTCGGCGAGCACCGACAAACCGCCAACCCCCGAGTCCATGACGCCGACCGGCGCCGAGCGCTCAGCCATCGCGCTTGCCACAAACTGTGCAAGCCGGGTCGCGCTTGACACGAAGCTCGCGGATACGGGTACCTAGGGCATCAATCAACAGCAAGCGGCCGACCAACGGTTCACCGAAGCCCGCCAGCAGCTTCATCGCCTCCAGCGCCTGCAGGCTACCCACCAGTCCAACCAGCGGGCCAATGACGCCTGCTTCGCTGCAAGTCAGTTCAGCTTCGCTACCATGCCCGTAAAGGCAGTGATAGCACGGGCTGTAGTCGCGCCGCGGGTCGAACACCGACAGTTGACCTTCCAGACGGATTGCCGCACCGCTGACCAGTGGCTTGCTGGCGGCGACACAGGCAGCGTTGACCGCTTCGCGGGTAGAGAAATTGTCGGAGCAGTCCAGCACCAGGTCGACCGCCGCCACCGCAGCCGCCAGCGAGTCCTCGTCCAATGCCTGGCGGTGAGCAACCAGGCTGACTTCCGGGTTGATTGCCTGCAAGCGCTGCAAGGCCGAGTCGACCTTGCTCATGCCGACGCTGGCACTGTCGTGGATTACCTGGCGTTGCAGGTTGGTCAGGTCGACGGTGTCGAAGTCGGCCAGGTGCAGCTCACCCACTCCGGCCGCGGCCAGATAAAGGGCAACTGGCGAGCCCAGGCCACCCAGCCCGACAATCAGCGCTTTGCTCTGCTTGAGCCGCAGCTGGCCATCAATGTCGATCTGAGCCAGCAGCACCTGGCGGCTGTAACGTAGCAGTTCCTGATCACTCAGCATGGCAGTCGCCCCAGGGTAATGCGTTCATGGCCGCCCAGGTCCGTGCGGCTGGCCACCTCGATAAAGCCATGTTCAGCCAGCAGAGCGCGTACCGCTGCCGCCTGATCGTAGCCATGTTCCAGCAGTAGCCAGCCACCAGGCAACAGGTGCGCTGGGGCCTGGGTGGCGATCACACGAAGGTCGTCCAGGCCATCGGCACCGGCCACCAGTGCACTGCTGGGTTCGAAGCGCACGTCTCCGGTCGCCAGGTGCGGGTCTTCTGCAGCGATGTAGGGCGGGTTGCTGACGATGAGGTCGAAACGCTCGCCGGCCAGGCTGTCGAACCAGTGGCTTAGCCGTACCCGAGCGTTGTCCAGGCCCAACCGCTGGCGGTTGCGCTCGGCGAGGGCAGCAGCCTCCTCCACACGGTCAACCGCTGTCACCTGCCAAGCCGGGCGCTCGCTGGCCAGCGCCAGAGCGATGGCACCCGTTCCCGTACCCAGGTCGAGAACCTTGGCTGGCGAAGCGGGTTGCAGCTCAAGAGCCGTCTCGACCAGTAGCTCGGTATCCGGCCGCGGGATCAGGGTATGCGGCGCAACCTCCAGGTCGATCTTCCAGAAGCCCTGCAGCCCAAGGATATAGGCCACTGGCTCGCCGCCACGGCGGCGCTGCAGGTAGCTGGCATAGGTCTCGGCATCTTCGCTGCTGACGATACGCTCAGGCCAGGTGTGCAGGTAGCTGCGCGACTTACCGATGGCCGCAGCCAGCAGCAACTCGGCATCCAGGCGCTCAGTGGGCGATTCGGGCAACTGCGCGTTGCGCAACAGGCTGGCGATGACAGTCATCAGTCCCCCAAGGCGGCCAGTTGATCGGCCTGGTATTCGGCCAGCAGCGGTTCGATCACCGCGTCTACGCCACCGCTGAGGATGTCGTCCAGCGAATACAAGGTCAGGTTGATGCGGTGATCGGTCACCCGGCCCTGTGGATAATTGTAGGTGCGGATGCGCTCGGAGCGGTCACCGGACCCCACCAGCAACTTGCGCTCACTGGCAATGGCGTTCTGCGCGGCGCTGGTCTGCATGTCGTTCAGCTTGGCCGACAGCCAGGACATGGCACGGGCGCGGTTCTTGTGCTGCGAGCGCTCCTCCTGGCATTCGACCACGATACCGGTGGGCAAGTGGGTGATGCGGATTGCCGAGTCGGTCTTGTTGACGTGCTGGCCGCCAGCACCGGAGGCACGGTAGGTATCCACGCGCAGGTCGGCCGGGTTGATTTCGATGGCAGCCTGCTCGTCCGGCTCGGGTAGCACCGCCACCGTGCACGCGGAAGTGTGGACACGGCCTTGGGACTCGGTCTCGGGCACACGCTGAACCCGGTGTGCACCGGACTCGAACTTGAGCTTGCCGTAGACGTTCTCGCCCTCGACGCGGGCAATGATCTCCTTGTAGCCGCCGTGCTCGCCTTCGTTCTCGGACAAGATCTCCAGGCGCCAGCCGCGCTTTTCGGCGTAGCGCGAGTACATGCGGAACAGGTCACCAGAGAAGATGGCTGCCTCGTCGCCACCCGTACCGGCGCGGATTTCGAGAAACACGTTGCGGCCGTCGTTGGGGTCTTTGGGCAGCAGCATGCGCTGCAGTTGCGCCTCCAGCGTCAGCAGTTGCTCCTTGGCTTCACGCACCTCTTCCACGGCCATTTCACGCAGGTCCGGGTCACTGTCCTTGAGCAGCGCCTGGGCGCCTTCGAGGTCGTCCTGGACTTTGCGCCACTCTTTATAGGCAGCGTAGACCGGCTCGACCTCGGCATACTCACGGGAGTAGGCGCGAAAACGCGTCTGGTCGGAAATAACCTCGGCGTCACCGAGCAGGGCGGTGAGTTCTTCAAAACGGTCCTGGAGGATTTCCAGTTTGTTCAGCAGCGACGCTTTCATTGCGGGGATTTGTCCGTGGAGCCCTCGTTGAGGGCAAAGAGTTCCTGGGCCATGGCCAGCGCATCGAGGCGGCCCTCGGCCGAGAGCTTTTTCAACTGCACGCTGGGCGCATGCAGGAGTTTGTTGGTCAGGCCCCGGGCCAGTTGGGCCAGCACGTCTTCGGGGTTGCCGCCATTGGCCAGCAGGCGCAGGGCCTTTTGCAGTTCTTCGTCGCGAAGGCGCTCACTTTGCTGGCGATAGGCCCTGAGCACGTCCACCGCAGCCAGTTCGCGCAGGCGCAGCATGAAGTCTTCGGCGCCCACGGATACCAGCTCTTCGGCCGCCTGGGCTGCGCCCTGGCGGCTCTTGAGGTTTTCCGCCACCACATCGTGCAGGTCGTCGACGGTGTACAGGTAGACATCGTCCAGCTCGCCAACTTCGGTTTCGATATCGCGAGGTACAGCGATGTCGACCATGAAGATCGGCTTGTGTCGGCGCTGTTTCAGTGCGCTCTCGACCGCGCCCTTGCCCAGGATTGGCAACTGACTGGCGGTGGAGCTGATCACGATGTCGCTGTTGGCCAGTTCCTGGGGGATGTCTGCCAGCAGCACGGCATGCGCACCGAACTGCTCGGCCAGGATGCTGGCGCGTTCCAGAGTACGGTTGGCCACCACGATACGGCGTACGCCCTGCTCGTGCAGGTGGCGGGCGACCAGGGTGATGGTTTCGCCGGCACCGATCAGCAGGGCCTGGCTACGGCCCAGGTCGGCAAAAATCTGCTTGGCTAGGCTGACCGCGGCGAACGCAACCGAAACCGGGTTTTCACCGATGGCCGTATCGGTACGCACCTGCTTGGCGGCGCTGAAGGTGGCCTGGAACAGGCGCCCGAGCAACGGCCCGACGGTACCGGCTTCGCGGGCCACGGCGTAGGCGGACTTCATCTGGCCCAGGATCTGAGGCTCGCCGAGAACCAGCGAGTCCAGGCCCGAGGCCACGCGCATCATATGCTTCACGGCCTCGTGCTCTTCATGCACGTAGGCGCTGGCGCGCAGCTCGTCGAGGCTGAGGCGGTGATAGTCGGCCAGCCACTGCAGCACGGCGTCGGCGGACAGGTGGTCCTGCTCTATATAGAGCTCACTGCGGTTGCAGGTCGACAGGATCGCCGCCTCGCGGCTGGACGTCAGTCGGCAGAGCTGCTGCAGGGCGTCTACCAGCTGCTCTGGGGTAAACGCCACGCGCTCGCGTACGTCTACCGAGGCAGTCTTATGGTTGATACCAAGTGCAAGAAAGGCCATGCAAGGTCGCTGGTTGTGACGGGAAGCCGATAATTGTCCTCTTTCGCAGGTTTTAGAACAACCACCGTTCGCTATTGTGCTGATAGTCCTGCGGCTATCGCCTTTTCGTAGCCTGCCCTAGCGGTGTTTTCAGGTCTTGCCGGCTTTTGATCCTGATCTTGATCTTCGCGACTTCAGGAGGCCGAACGCAGGGAGGTGACGAGCATGGATGCCCGTCAAGCGCTGTGCCCCAGGATGGGGCCTGCAGCGCGGTCCTCCCGGGAGCAAGCCCTACGCTCGGCCTCCTGAAGTCGCAATCTGCAGCGCCTGATCAACCGCGCGCTTAGAAGCGACAGCAGCAGCAAAAGCCAGAGCCATCGGCTCGACATCGCCCTAGCCAACTACGCCGACCGGCGTCGAGAAGACTTTTGACATATTTCCAAAAGATTTATCCACAGTCTTGTAGTCCATTTCCCAAATACATGCCCAACTGTTGCCCTACCCTCCTTCGGGACCTAGTCTTGACGCCGCTACATCGATATTCCTCACTGAGACAGCGATACGAGTTGGATAGCATCGAGCTATCAGTCAGTCGGTTTATTTCCAGCTATTAATTTTGCCGATGATTAGAAGTTTTATTGATGAGGATTAGTAGCGGTAATGATGAACTGGAATGATGCACATTACTTGGTGACACACCAACAACTAGCATTTTTATATTTCAGTTTTGTTAGACTCATCTTAAAAACGATTTCCAATGTAGGGTATGCTTCGTGCATGGCGGGAAGCTATATAATAGGCGCGAGCAATGGAAGAATTTGCAGCATCTCGTAGACACTCAGTGCTTCTTTGGGGCGTTAACTTGTGTGCTATTTCGGCCTCTACGCTGAGCTATATTTATTTTTCCTACTATATTTATGCTCATACTGCTAGCCTAATACTTTCCCAAGTGGTGCTGTTTGCACCAATGGTTCTGCCGGTAATTCTTGTCGCTCCAATCTACCGACTGGCTGACTATCTAGCGCCACGCACCTTGCTGTGGAGTGCCAACTTGCTGTCGCTGGGCTGCGCGGCGGTCACCTACAAGATCCTGCCACATCATGTGGAAGTCGCCGTGTTAGGCGCGGTAGTCATTGGCACCCTGGATGCGCTGCAACGGGTAGGGCGTATTGTTGCCATCAAGTGTTATTTCCCGGGTGCGCAAATCGCCAGCTCAGTGCCTCTGACACTCACCGCACAATTCATTGCCGGCGGCTTGGCAGGCATCAGCCTGCTACTGTTCAAAGCCAACATGACGCCTGGGTTAGCCCTGCTCATTACTGTCAGTCTTTTTTCCATCGCGGCTTTGGCGGCCTATCTACTACCTGCGCCAACAAAGCCTCCGATCACCGTGCAGGTCGCACCAAGACTATTGACTGCCCTTGGTTCGCTTTTGCAGGAGTATCCCGCGCTACGCCTCAGCCTCTATCAGTTCATCGTCTTCGTCAGTCTTTTTCAGGGCTTCTTCAATGTGTCCAGGGTGCTGTTACCGGCCCATGTGCTGGGCTTGGGAGAGGTGTATGTCGGTTTGTTGCAGGCCGTCAATAGTGGGGCAGCTTTGGTTGGCGCAGTACTGTTCTATCGTTTGGGCAAGTGTAATGTGCAACCGCTACCTATGCCGATGGCTGTAGTCAGCGGCCTGTTCATGATGCTCGCAGCGTTCGGCCATGACATTCAGTCAAGTTACATCGCGTATTTTCTCTACATATTCTTTTTCGAACTGGCATTTTTCAAGTTGCAAGCCGATCTTGTCAGGAGCACACCTACCAGCGCCATGCCGTTGATGGCATCTGTCCAGTATGCGGGGGTCTACTTAGGCATGATAATCACCATCTTCGCCGGTTCAATACTGGTTAAGTATGTTGGCCTGTTCAGCACGAGCATTATTTTCGTTGCTTTTTATTTCGTAGCATCCAACGCCCTGCGAACGACAGTTGCGATCAAGGAAAAACAACCTGTCTAAATAATTTCTTCAAGGTGAACAGCATGCCCACATTGGCGCGTGTATTTCCGTTCGTCCGTCTTTTGGATTTGGCGAACATATTAACAATGTTCAATATCGGCCTGGCCTTCGGTACTGTTTATTTTGCGTTGCAAAGACGGTTTGTTCTGGCGGCGACGGTGATTTGCCTGGCCGCGATGCTCGATTTCCTTGACGGCCACATAGCCCGGCGCTACCTGGCTGCGAACAGCGCGCAACGGGCCTTCGGCAAGCATCTAGACAGTTTTGCCGACTTGCTCAATTTCAGCATCACGCCAGCCCTTGTCATCCTAATCCTCGACCAGTCTCTTTCGGCCACGCTGGCCGCAGTAACTCTGGTTTTCACGGCCATTTTGCGGCTATCGCTGTTTGGCATGCCCGGCACATCGGCTGGCGGGGGATATCAGGGGCTACCCACCACATATTCAGGATTTGTCTTTGCGCTGGCGCTGATGGGGTTATCGGCCGGGCATTACGGTGCCGGAGTGATCATCGGCCTAATGGCCCTGGTCGGCATCCTCCAGGTCACCAGCTTGAGAATTCCCAAGTATGGCGCACCTTCGACGGTCGCTTGCTTCGCAATGCTGTTCGGGCTCAGCACTATTTACTTTCATCCCTGGTAATCCGAGGCTCCAATGAAACACGTGGTTTTCGTCGACAGCACCGTAAGCGGCCTGCTGGCTTTTGAGGCAGCCAAACGGCTTGGCTGCCACGTCACCTTCATTCATCAGCGCGACGCCTCGTTCCTGACGATCTCGATCAAGGACGACACCTCCCGTCTCGAGCCTTACCTGCGATATGTGGATGCTTATTTGCGTATCGATAATCTGGAAGGCGGTGAATTCAGCCAGTTGTTGGCCAACCTGCACGCAGAGCGCCCTATTGACGCCCTGATCTCTACCTCTGAAGCAGCCATAGTACCGGTGGCGCGTGAGGCCCAGCGCATCGGCACCCTCTACCCGAGGTACGAAGCTCTGTGCGGGGCGGTATACAAGAGTCGACTGCGCGAAACGCTGCGGGCACACGGACTACGCTCTCCTGATTTTGAAGTACTAAGCGAGGAGCAACTGATCAATGGGGTCGTTCCGAGTTTGTCGCTGCCATTCGTTGTCAAGCCGACCCGAGGATTCGCCAAGCAGTTTTCCGCCATTTGCCATAGCCAGACCGACTTTGACGCCTTTCTCGCCGAACTGCGCCAGAGTCGCAAGGGTGCTGATCCTATGATCGACCACTTGGTAAGCCGCGACTATCTGGTCGAGCAATACATCGACGGTACATTGCATTCAGCGGAAGTCATCGTCCAGGACACCAAGGTCTCCTGCTTTGCGACCACCATCCGTTTCCGCGCCGACTATAGCGAAATATTAGAAATGACCGCGACCATGCCGTCAGGCCTTGACGCAGCACAGCGCGACGAGATCAAAGCATATGTGCAGGCAGTGTTCAGCGCTCTGGGGCTGGATGTTGGCCTTTATCATGTTGAACTGTTGCGCGATGCCAAAGGGCCCTGTCTAGTGGAGATCAACGCACGCATGATGGGTAGCGTAGCGCCGCAGATGTACCGGATGCTGACCGGCGTCGACCCGTTCGAACTGCTAGTCCGTCTGCACCTGGGCGAGCCCATTCTAATTGACGACTCAGTGCTTCAGCGCGCAGGCAGCGTCGTAACTGTCGCCTCCCGCAATGGCGGTCATATCGCCCACGACTACGACCCCGACACCCTACAGCCATTACTGGACAAGTACGCCATCCGGTTTTGCACCGCCCACGTTGCGCCTGGCCAGGCGGTAAACGTCTATAGCGGCAACATCGGCACAATTGGCCACGTCATCGTTGAGGACGACTGCCCCCACTCTGCGGCGAAAAAGGGCAATCGCTTCCTGCGCGAGCTGTCCTCACTTTACGGCCTTGAACTCGCGACTTATACCGGCGCCGAATTGGCTTAAACCTGACATGAACTGACAGCCCCCTGCAACGGACTGATTCGACTGATTAGGGAAGACATATGCACTCAGTAAATCCTTCTCCCGTGTTCGCTTTTTCCGGCAAGGCCGATACCCTGCAGCAACTGGCACCACTTCTGAGCACCGGGCAAGTGTTGCCCCTTCATCGATTCACCGTGGCACAGTGGCGGGAGGACTGGCAGGCAGTGATCGCGCACTGTCAGGCGTTCTTTGGCGATGAGCCGCTGATTGTACGATCCAGCTGCCTAGCCGAAGACCGCGACGGCCATTCCGGTGCAGGAATGTACGCGTCAGTTCTAGATGTGTGTGGCGGCCAGGCACTCGGCGAAGCCATCAAGACGGTGATCGCCTCCTACGGCCTAGCTCGCGAGCGCGATGAGGTGCTGGTGCAGCAGATGGCGAGAGGAGTATTGGCCAGCGGAGTGGCGATGACCCGTGATCCAGAGACGGGTTTGCCATATTACGTAGTTGACTATGTACCAGGTGCCAGTACTGACGGTGTCACTACCGGCAACGAGACTGTGCATGCTTTCGTCTCCCTTGGCAGCGAAGCGGCAAGCGAGCCTGCGGAATTACCAGGGCTGTTTGCTTTGCTCGAAGAGGTACAAGTTCTAACCGGGCGCGATGCCTTGGACATAGAGTTCGCGATCACTGTCGATGGCCCTCTGCTATTCCAAGTACGTCCCATGACCGCAGATGGGCCCCGTAGTGCCAGCGCACTTGCCGACGCCCAACTACGCAAAGTTTTGGAGCACGAGGTTTCCCAGCTCGAAGAGCTGATCTGCAAGCAACACCATCTGCGTCCTACGTCGACCGCCTTCCTTGGCCTTATGCCGGACTGGAACCCGGCGGAAATGATCGGTACCAAGCCGCGGGCGCTAGCCTACTCGCTATATAAGGAGCTGATCACTGACCTTAATTGGGCCTCTGCCAGATTCCGATACGGCTACCGGGATCTGCGGCGCAAACCGCTGATGTACCAGGTGGGTGGCTCTCCTTACATCTGCATTGCCCACAGCATCGAGTCATTCATCCCGGCCTCGGTACCTCAAGATGTTGCCGAGCGCGTAGTCGAACAGTGCGGCGAGTACTTGGCCATGCATCCTCATCTGCATGACAAGATCGAGTTCGCGATCATTCCTACTTGCTTCACGCCAGAGCTTACTAGCCCCGATGCCGCTGCCGCGCTGCCGGCGCTCCGGACTCTTAGTACCAAGCAGCACGAATGCTACTTGAACGAGCTACGCCAGTTGACCGAGCACATTATTTCCCCCAGCGGCCCGTTCTTCTCCGACCTGACACGTCTACCGAGTATTACTGACAAGGTGCAGAGTTTAATGGCGAGGCAACCTCGGGGCGAGTCCTTGCAACGTATGAGGAATGCTCTATCGGCGGCCAACGTGGTCGCTGAAGTATTCGCTGGCGCTGCCCGTGCAGCGTTCGTAGGTACCGCAATAATTAAATCGCTGGAAACAGCGGGGGTAGTATCTGCCGGTTTCATCGATCATGTGACCGGAGGGGTCAATAGTATCGGTCGCGAGATGGCCAACGATTTCCAGACTTTGCATAAGGACGATTTCCTAAAGCTCCACGGTCATGTCCGGCCGGGTACCTACGATATACGTGTGGCGCGCTACGACGAGACTCCGGAGAGTTATTTTGACTGGCAGCGCCCATTACAACGCCCCCCAAAATCTACGAACGGGCTAACTGTATCTCGGGCCCAGGTCAACGCCATGCAGCAAGCTTTCGACCAGTGCGGTCTTAACGTTTCCGCCGAGCAGTTCCTCCAATTTGCTCAAGCCGCTATTGCATCGCGCGAGAAGCTCAAATACCTCTATGCAGCGTTTGTTTCGGATGTGTTGCGCTCACTATGCGATTGGGGTGAGGTACATGGTCTTGACCGCGACCAACTCAGCTTTGCGCAAATCACCGACTTTACCCGCGATTACGCCGACATTGATCGCAAACGTTTGCACCAAGCGATTGTCCACAACCGCTGCCGCTGGTATGAAACGCAGTTAGTCCGTACGCCAAGCATCATCTGTCAGCCGCAAGATCTATTCGGCCATCGAGTGCACTGGTGCAATCCCAACTTCATCACTCGAAGTGCCACTCATGCGCGGGTGGCCCATGTGCTTCCAGGGCAATTGGCACCGGACATAGAGGGTTGCATTGTCTTAATCGAAAACGCTGATCCGGGTTTTGATTGGATTTTTACCCACCGCATTGCTGGTTTCATCACCGCCTACGGAGGCGAGAACTCGCATATGTCGATCCGAGCGCGAGAGTTCGCCATTCCCGCAGCTATCGGCGTGGGCGATACTCGATTCAAAACCCTATTGGCGGCGACAAGCCTGCTGCTCGACTGCGCCGAGCGGCGTATACAGGTGCTGGCATGATTTTGGTTGGGCTGACCATGCTCAGGCAGTTCAACGCCGAACGCCAGGAATGGCGGGACGCGCTCGACCAGCGCTGGGTTGAATTTTTAGGCCAATGTGGGCTGACCCCGCTGTACCTTCCAAACGATCCGAGAGTCAGCATGGCGTTAGTCCAATCATTGCGCCCTCAGGGCCTCCTGCTTACTGGTGGAGGGAGTTGCCAGGCCCTCAGTGGGACAGCCGACACACGCGACGTCACTGAGAGGGTCTTGCTTGACCTTGCGGAAAATCTACGGCTTCCGGTGCTCGGTGTATGCCGCGGCATGCAGGTAATGTTGACGCGAGCTGGCGGCACTTTGGAACGCTTGGCCGGCCATGTAGGTGAGCACATGATCAACATGCAAGAACAACGGCGGCGAGTGAATTCCTATCATGAATACGGCTTTCGCGAGGCGCCCGACGGCTACCGCGTACTAGCCCTGGCCGACGACGGCGTGATCGAGGCTGTGTATGACGACCACCGTCGGCATACCGGGATCATGTGGCACCCCGAGCGAGAACTACCTGCCGATCCATTGGATATTCAACGTGTGCGACATGCCTTTGGAGCTTTTTCATGAAAGCCATCATTCTTGCTGCTGGTCGCGGGAGCCGCTTACAAGCCCTGACCGATGAACGCCCCAAGGCCTTGGTACCCTTTAACGGTGTGCCACTGCTACAGCGCGCGATTGAAACGCTCCGTCGATGCGATGTCAGCGAGGTTGGCATCGTTGCAGGCTATCGAAGCGAAATGCTTACACCATTCGCCGACACTTTGTTTCACAACCACCGCTGGCACAGCTCCGGTATTTTCAGCTCTCTAAATTGCGCCAGCGATTGGTTGAGCGCAGAGCCTTGCCTTGTTAGCTACGGTGACATCTTCTACGACAGCACCCTAGTATCCGAGCTAATTAACCATCCAGCCGATATTGTCCTGGGCTACGATCCCACTGCAGTGCGTCTCTGGCAGCAACGCTTCAACGATCCGCTAGCAGATCTGGAGAACTTCCGCTTAGTCGATGGATGGGTGAGCGCTATTGGGCAGACCGCTACCAGTCTTGAAGTCATTCAGGGCCAGTACATGGGCTTGTTCAAAGTCACGCCAGCGGGTTGGCAGGCGTTGACAAAGCAATTGCAAGGGCTCACGCCTCAGGCACGCGACCAAACTGACATGACATCGCTTTTAGGGACACTAGTCAGCGAAGGTTTTCCAGTCGCCGGCGTGGCGACGCACGCTCCCTGGGGAGAAATTGACTGCCCCAGCGACGTGGCACTATACGAGCGGATCTATCCTGACCGGTGATCTCGACAAAATTGTCGGTGCGACTAACCCTGACGGTAGATTCGAGGATCGCGGCGGGTAAATGGCTCAAGGTTTTTCAGGCTGCACCTGGTTGAAAACGCCTTCGCCCGGTTGAAGCACTAGCGGGCGGCCGCATCGCGCTTCGACAAGCTCAAGCGGAATTATGAAAGCGCAGTGGCCATGGCCTGCGCCTTTCTTTGGCTACCCATGTGAAACGGGAACAGCCCCTAACTCCGCACTTTACGCTTCTCATGGCGCTTGTGCTCTCCCATTTCCTGCTTCCAGGGACGTAAAATATACAGGCAGGGGCTGGGTCATTGCGTCAGAAGCCCCCTCGAACCTCTCCCCCACCCCGCTGTCCTACTCAGCACCACCCAGCCTGTAAACCACGACCTTCGCAGGTGGGTTTGCCTCCACGCTTGTGTCATCATGCTCCGACCGCCGGTGAGTCCTCCTATAAGCCTTTCTATGAACAAACCATACGCATTGCTGCTTGCATTCGCCCTGCTCCAGGGCTGCCAGAGCCTGGCCCCGCAAAAGGCCGAGCCTCCCGTTGCCGAAGCTGGCAAGGGGGAGGCGGAAAAGCCCGTGGTGTATGGCTCGTTCAAGCAGGACACACTCTATAGCCTGTTGGTGGCAGAGCTGGCCGGCCAGCGCAACCGTTTCGACATCGCCCTGGCCAACTACACCGATCAGGCGGCAAAAACCCAGGATCCTGGGGTTTCCGAGCGCGCCTACCGCATTGCCGAGTACCTCGGCGCCGACGAGCCGTCACTGGAGAATGCGCTGGTCTGGGCGCGCAACGACCCGCAGAACCTCGACGCACAGCGCGCCGCCGCCATCCAGCTGGCCCGCGCCGGTCGCTATGACGAGTCCATGACCTACATGGAAAAGGTACTGCAGGGCAAGGGCGACACCCACTTCGACTTCCTCGCCCTGTCTGCAGCCGAAACCGACCAGAGCACCCGCGACGGCCTGCTACATAGTTTCGAACGCCTGCTGGTGAAATACCCCGACAACGGCCAGCTGATATTCGGCAAGGCCTTGTTGCTGAACCAGGACGGCAAGACAGAAGAAGCCCTGGAACTGCTCGAGTCGCACCCGCCACAAAACGGCGAAGTCGCTCCGATCCTGCTGCGCGCCCGACTGCTGCAGGCCCTGGACCGTGGTCCGGAAGCCCTGCCACTGCTGCGTGGGGCAATTCGCGACAACCCGGACGACAAACGCCTGCGCCTGACCTACGCTCGCACCCTGGTCGAACAGGATCGTATCGCCGATGCCAAAGGCGAATTCATCAGCCTGGTCCAGCAATACCCCGATGATGACGAGTTGCGCTACTCGCTGGCGCTGGTGTGCCTTGAGAACAAAGACTGGGATGAAGCCGAAGGCTACTTGCAGGAACTGGTCGAGCGAGACAGCAACGTCGACGCCGCGCACCTGAACCTGGGCCGCATCCAAGAGGAGCGCCACGACCCTGCTGGCGCTCTGCGTGAATACGCCCTGGTCGGCCCAGGCCCAGACTACCTGCCGGCACAGCTGCGCCAGGCCGACATCCTGATCGCCAACGGCCGCGGCAGTGATGCCTCGCGCCTGCTCGCCGAAGCGCGCGAAGCACAGCCAGACTACGCCATCCAGCTATTCCTGATCGAATCGGAGAGCTATAGCAACAACAACAAGGACGCCCAGGCCAACCAGGTGCTGCAGCAAGCCATCCAGCGCTACCCGGACGACCTCAACCTGCTTTACACCCGCGCCATGCTGGCCGAAAAGCGCAACGATCTGGCGCAGATGGAAAAAGACCTGCGCGCCATCATCGCCCGCGAGCCAGAAAACGCCATGGCCCTGAACGCCCTGGGCTACACCCTGGCCGACCGAACCACCCGCTATGCCGAAGCCAAGGTGCTGATCGACAAGGCCCACCAACTTACCCCCGATGACCCGGCAGTGCTCGACAGCCTGGGTTGGGTCAACTATCGCTTGGGCAACCTCGACGTCGCTGAAACCTACCTGCGCCAGGCCTTTGCCAACTTCCCCGACCACGAAGTGGCCGCCCACCTGGGCGAAGTGCTGTGGGCCAACGGCAAGCGCCGCGAAGCTCGCCATGTATGGGCCAAGGGCTTCGAAGCCCAGGCCGACAGCCCTATCCTGCGCAAGACCCTTTTGCGCCTGACCGGATCCGAGACTCTTTAACGCCATGTTCCTGCGCCATTGCATCACCTTTACCTTGATCGCCCTGCTGGCCGGCTGTGCCGGCTTCGGTAGCCGAGAAGCCCTGCAGGGCCACGGCGACCCGCAACAGTGGCGCGCCCATAAAGAGCAACTGAGCAACCTTGATGGCTGGCAGATCAGCGGCAAGGTAGGCATCCGTGCCCCGCGCGACTCTGGCAGCGGCACGCTGTTCTGGCTGCAACGCCAGGACTACTATGACATTCGCCTGGCCGGCCCACTGGGTCGTGGCGCCGCACGCCTGACCGGCCGCCCGGGTGGCGTCGTGCTGGAGGTGGCCAACCAGGGCCGCTACGAAGCTGCCAGCCCTGAAGCGCTGCTGGAAGAGCAACTGGGCTGGCAACTGCCGGTGTCGCACCTTGTCTGGTGGGTTCGCGGCCTGCCCGCTCCCGACAGCAAGAGCAAGCTGACCCTGGACGGCGACAGCCGCCTGGCCAGCCTGGACCAGGATGGCTGGCAGGTGCAGTACCTGAGCTACACCGAACAGAACGGCTACTGGTTGCCCGAGCGCCTGAAGCTGCACGGCAAGGACCTGGACGTAACCCTGGTGGTCAAGGACTGGCAGCCACGCCAGCTGGGGCACTGATCCCATGCACAAGCTCACCCTGCCCGCCCCGGCCAAGCTCAACCTGTGGCTGCACATCATCGGCCGCCGCGCGGACGGTTACCACGAGCTGGAAACGGTGTTCCAGTTTCTCGACCACGGCGACGAACTGAGCTTCGCCCTGCGTGACGATGGCGTGATCCACTTACACACCGAGATCGAGGCAGTCCCCCACGACAGCAACCTGATCGTGCGGGCCGCGCGTATGTTGCAGGCGCAATCGGGCACCACCCTAGGTGCCGACATCTGGCTGACCAAGTTACTGCCCATGGGCGGTGGTATCGGCGGCGGCAGCTCGGACGCCGCGACCACCCTGCTGGCCCTCGCCCACCTGTGGCAACTGGACTGGGACGAAGACCGCCTGGCCGCACTGGGTCTGCGCCTGGGCGCCGATGTGCCGGTGTTCGTACGCGGCCACGCAGCGTTCGCGCAAGGTGTAGGGGAGCAACTGACCCCGGTCGACCCGATCGAACCCTGGTATGTCGTGCTGGTGCCGCAAGTGTCTGTCAGCACAGTAGAAATTTTTTCACATCCACAGTTGACACGTGATTCTCTCCCCCTTAAGATGCGCCCCGTTCCCGAGGGAAACAGTCGAAATGACTGCCAACCGGTGGTAGAGCAGAATTACCCTGAAGTTCGCAATGCGTTGAATTCACTGGGAAAGTTCACTGAGGCTCGACTAACCGGCACTGGAAGTTGTGTGTTTGGGGCCTTCCCAAGCAAAGCCGAAGCTGATAAAGTTCTGGCCCTTCTTTCAGCGACCCAAACAGGGTTTGTGGCGAAAGGAAGCAATATTTCGATGTTGCATCGCAAGCTGCAAAGTCTGGTCAAGAAGTCGAGCGCATGAGCGTTCGCAGCAACAGATACAGGGGCGTCGCCAAGCGGTAAGGCAGCAGGTTTTGATCCTGCCATGCGTTGGTTCGAATCCAGCCGCCCCTGCCATTTTCCTTATACTCATCCAGGTATACCCTCAGCCTTCAGGTACTGCGCGTGTCCAAGATGATGGTCTTTACGGGGAACGCTAACCCCGATCTGGCTCGGCGTGTCGTACGTCAGCTGCATATCCCTCTCGGTGACGTCTCTGTCGGTAAATTCTCCGACGGCGAGATCAGTACTGAGATCAATGAAAATGTTCGCGGTAAAGACGTTTTCATTATTCAGCCGACCTGCGCTCCGACCAACGATAACCTGATGGAACTGGTAGTGATGGCCGACGCCTTCCGCCGCTCCTCAGCATCCCGAATCACCGCCGTGATTCCTTACTTCGGATATGCCCGCCAGGACCGCCGTCCGCGTTCGGCACGTGTAGCCATCAGCGCCAAAGTCGTTGCTGACATGCTCACTGTCGTAGGTATCGACCGTGTACTCACCGTCGACCTGCACGCTGACCAGATCCAAGGCTTCTTCGATATCCCCGTCGACAACATCTACGGCTCGCCCGTACTGGTTGACGACATCGAAGACCAGCGTTTCGAGAACCTCATGATCGTTTCCCCGGACATCGGTGGTGTCGTGCGCGCACGCGCTGTCGCCAAGTCCCTGGGCGTCGATCTGGGTATCATCGACAAACGCCGCGAAAAGGCTAACCACTCCGAGGTTATGCACATCATCGGCGACGTCGAAGGGCGCACTTGCATCCTGGTAGACGACATGGTCGACACCGCCGGCACCCTGTGCCACGCGGCCAAAGCCCTGAAAGAGCACGGCGCTGCCAAGGTTTACGCCTACTGCACGCACCCTGTTTTGTCGGGCCGCGCGATCGAGAACATCGAGAAGTCGGTACTGGACGAGCTGGTGGTGACCAACACCGTTCCGCTGTCCGCCGCTGCTCAAGCCTGTGACCGTATCCGCCAGCTGGATATCGCACCGGTTGTCGCTGAAGCGGTACGCCGCATCAGCAACGAAGAATCGATCAGCGCGATGTTCCGCTAAGCGGGACACGTGTTGATGTGAAGCGCCCCGCCCCAACCTGTGTTGGGGCGGGGCTTTTTTGCCATCCCCGTTGGCGCTGGTCGCAAACGCCCTCGGGGGGCTATTTTGGAGAAACAAAATGACTGATTTTATTCTGAACGCCCAAGCGCGTACTGACCTGGGGAAAGGTGCGAGCCGCCGCCTGCGTCACTCGCTGAGCATCCCTGCCGTTGTCTACGGTGGTGATAAAGAAGCTCAATCCCTGACCATTCTGGCCAAGGAAATCACCAAGCTGTTCGAAAACGAAGCTGCCTTCAGCCACGTTATCGAGCTGAACGTTGACGGTGTTAAGCAGAACGTCATCATCAAGGCCATGCAGCGCCACCCAGCCAAGCAGTTCATCATGCACGCTGACTTCGTCCGCGTCGTTGCTGGCCAGAAACTGACCGCCAAGGTTCCGGTTCACTTCATCAACGAAGAAGCCCCGGCCAAGAAAGGCGGCGAGATCTCCCACGTTGAGTCCGAGATCGAAGTTTCCTGCGAAGCCAAAGACCTGCCTGAGTTCATCGAAGTTGACCTGGCCAACGCCGAAGTCGGCACCATCATCCACCTGTCGGACCTGAAAGCTCCGAAAGGCGTAGAGTTCGTCGCTCTGGCCCACGGTGATGACAAAGCTGTTGCCAACGTTCACGCTCCACGCGTTGCTCCAGAAGCAGAAGGCGCTGCCGAGTAATCCACTCGCACGCCGGCGTTGATCGGGTTACAGTGCCGCGCGCACTGTAACCCACCAACTCCAAGGAAGAGCCCCTGACGTGACCGCCATCCAGTTGATCGTCGGCCTGGGTAACCCCGGCCCCGAATACGAACAGACCCGGCATAACGCAGGGGCTCTTTTCGTTGAACGCATTGCCAGCGCCCAGCGTGTTTCGCTGACCGCTGACAAAAAGTATTTCGGCCTGACGGCTAAATTCAGCCATCAGGGCAACGACGTTCGTTTGTTGATCCCCACCACCTACATGAACCGCAGCGGCCAGTCCGTAGCGGCCTTGGCCAATTTCTTCCGCATCAAGCCGGAAGCGATACTGGTGGCACACGACGAACTCGATCTGCCCCCGGGCGTTGCCAAGCTCAAGCGCGGCGGCGGCCATGGTGGGCACAACGGCCTGCGCGACATCATCGCGCAGCTCGGTAACCAGAACGACTTCCACCGCCTGCGGCTTGGCATCGGCCACCCGGGTGACGCCAAACTGGTATCCAACTTCGTCCTGGGCCGCGCGCCGCGCGCCGAGCAGGAGAAGCTCGACGCCAGCATCGATTTTGCCCTCGGCGTGCTGCCGGACGTGCTCGCCGGCGATTTCGCCAAGGCGATGCGCGAGCTGCACAGCCAGAAGGCCTGATTTCCTTTAGAGAGGGGAATACCCATGGGTTTCAATTGCGGCATCGTCGGCCTGCCCAACGTCGGCAAGTCCACCCTGTTCAACGCCCTGACCAAGTCTGGCATCGCGGCGGAGAATTTCCCTTTCTGCACCATCGAGCCAAACAGCGGCATCGTACCTATGCCCGACGCTCGCCTGGCTGCGCTGGCTGAGATCGTCAAGCCAAACCGCATCCTGCCGACCACCATGGAGTTCGTCGACATCGCCGGCCTGGTTGCCGGTGCCTCGAAAGGCGAAGGCCTGGGCAACAAGTTCCTCGCCAACATCCGCGAGACCGACGCCATTGCCCACGTGGTGCGCTGCTTCGAAGACGAGAACGTGATCCACGTTTCCAACAGCGTCGACCCCAAGCGTGACATCGAGATCATCGACCTCGAACTGATCTTCGCCGACCTCGACAGCTGCGAAAAGCAACTGCAGAAGGTAGCCCGCAACGCCAAGGGCGGCGACAAGGAAGCCTTGGCGCAAAAGGCCATTCTGGAAAAGCTGATCCCGCACTTCACCGAAGGCAAGCCCGCGCGCAGCCTGATGAAGCACATGGCTGACGACGAAAAGGCCGTCATCCGTGGCTTCCACCTGCTGACCAGCAAGCCGGTGATGTACATCGCCAACGTGGCCGAAGACGGCTTCGACAACAACCCGCACCTGGACGTGGTCAAGGCCATTGCCGAGGAAGAAGGCGCGGTAGTGGTGCCGGTGTGCAACAAGATCGAAGCAGAAATCGCCGAGCTGGAAGACGGTGAAGAGAAGGACATGTTCCTCGAGGCCCTGGGCCTGGAAGAGCCTGGCCTGAACCGCGTGATCCGCGCCGGTTACGAGCTGCTGAACCTGCAGACCTACTTCACTGCCGGCGTGCAGGAAGTACGCGCCTGGACCGTTCGCGTCGGTGCCACTGCCCCGCAGGCAGCCGGCGTTATCCACACCGACTTCGAAAAAGGCTTCATCCGCGCTGAAGTGGTGGCCTATGACGACTTCATCCAGTTCAAGGGTGAAGCCGGTGCCAAGGAAGCCGGTAAGTGGCGTCTGGAAGGCAAGGATTACATCGTCAAAGACGGCGACGTGATGCACTTCCGCTTCAACGTCTAAGCGGTAGCCTGCAGCACACACAAACCCCTTGAGGCTTGCGCTTCAAGGGGTTTTGTTTTGCCCTGGCATGCGCGCCCTTTGCAGGGGCGGCCTTGTGTCGCTCTGGGCCGCAAAGCGGCCCTCGCCCCCAGCATCTAAGCTGAGGTTCAGCGCCCTTCTCGCCCAGAGCCGACACCATGCCCCAACCCACTCGTTCAGACTGGCAACGCTGGTTACCCGGCCTGGTCACCCTGCTCCACTACAAGGCAGCCTGGCTACCCAAGGACATCGCAGCCGGCCTGGTGCTCACCACCATGCTGGTGCCTGTGGGCATCGCCTACGCCGAGGCTTCCGGCGTCCCCGGCATCTATGGCCTGTACGCCACCATCATCCCCCTGCTGGCCTACGCCCTGTTCGGTCCCAGCCGCATCCTCGTGCTGGGCCCGGACTCGGCGCTGGCCGCGCCTATCCTGGCTGTGGTGGTGCAGTACGCCGCCAGCGACCCGCAGCGGGCGATCGCCATCGCCAGCATGATGGCACTGGTCGCCGGGGCGTTCTGTGTGATTGCCGGGCTGCTGCGCCTGGGCTTTATCACCGAGTTGCTGTCCAAGCCCATCCGCTATGGATACATGAACGGCATCGCCCTGACCGTACTGATCAGCCAGTTGCCCAAGCTGTTCGGCATCAAAGTCGACAGCGAAGGGCCCTTGCGCGACCTTTGGTACTTGGGCCAGGCGCTTTTCGCCGGCCAAGGGCACTGGCCAAGCTTCATCGTGGGTGCCGGTAGCCTGGGGCTGATTCTGCTGCTCAAACCGTTCAAGCGCCTGCCGGGCATCCTGATCGCCGTGGTACTGGCGACGCTGGCAGTGAGCCTGTTCAACCTTGATCAGGTGGGCGTCAAGGTACTCGGGCAATTGCCCCAGGGCCTGCCAAGCTTCGTGTTCCCCTGGGTTAGCGACATTGACCTGGTCGAGGTGCTACTGGGCGGGATTGCCGTGGCGCTGGTATCGTTCGCCGACACCAGTGTGCTGTCACGCTCCTATGCCGCGCGTCTCAAGATGCCGGTAAACCCCAACCAGGAAATGTTCGGCCTGGGCGTGGCCAACCTGGCCTCCGGACTATTCCAGGGCATCCCGATCAGCAGCAGTTCATCGCGCACCCCTGTGGCTGAAGCCGCCGGCTCGCAGACCCAGCTCACCGGCATCATCGGCGCCCTGGCGGTGATCCTGTTGCTGCTGGTAGCGCCCAATCTGATGCAGCACCTGCCCAACAGCGCTTTGGCTGCGGTGGTGATTGCCGCTGCACTGGGGCTGTTCGAATTTGCTGACCTCAAGCGTATCTTCCGCATGCAGCAGTGGGAGTTCTGGCTGTCGTTCACCTGCTTTGTCGGCGTGGCGGTGTTTGGCGCCATTCCCGGTATTGGCATTGCTGTGGCGGTGTCGGTGATCGAGTTCCTGTGGGACGGCTGGCGGCCGCACTACGCGGTGCTCGGCCGGGCCGATGGGCTGCGCGGATACCATGACATACAGCGTTATCCACAAGCCCGGCGTATTCCAGGGCTGGTGCTGCTGCGCTGGGACGCGCCGTTGTTCTTTGCCAACGCCGAACAATTCCAGAACACGGTGATGGCGGCGGTGGACGCGTCGCCAACGCCTGTGCAGCGGGTAGTGATTGCCGCTGAGCCCGTGACCAGCATCGATATCACTTCGGCGGACATGCTGGCCGAGTTGGACCGGGCACTGGAGGCGCGGGGGGTGGAGCTGCAGTTTGCCGAAATGAAGGACCCGGTGAAGGACAAGATGCGGCAGTTCGAGTTGTTCGAACCTATAGGGGAGAAAGCCTTTCATCCGACGGTGGGCGCAGCGGTGGATGCCTATCTGGAAGAGAGTGGGGTTGATTGGCAACCCTGAATTCCCTGGGAGCCGGGCTTAACCGCTAAGAAGCCCGCGCCGACTCCGAAGCCGGTCAATCCAGATCAACATGGCGCTGGCATACACCGATACCGCCAGAAACAGCGCCATTCGCACCGCAAACGCCTTGTACACATCCTGCCCGGCAGCACTGTCCTGCACCGACTGCCCCAGCAAGATCAGCATGGTCGTCAGGCAACTGACCCAGTACGCCGGGCCCTGCCGGCTCAGCACCGCCTGGTACAGGCGTCGAGCCTGCCAGAGGGCGAACAGGAGTACCCACAAGAAGAACATCCACAGGTGAACGAACAGGCTCAGCGCTACCCACAGCACTATCGCCAACACCCCGGCAAGCAAGGTTGAACCGATCAGCTCCCGGCTGGCGTGCCGCGCGCGGGTTTCGCCGGCTTGTTGCCCCACGCTCACGGCCTTCATGATCAACGGCATGTACTGGTCGGGGGCGATCAATGCCAGCAGAAAGGCCGGCATCACGATCAACGTGGCACGCAGCGCTACCCAGCTGACATGCTCACTGCCCAGCAGCGGCGGCACCGGCTGTGCTGGCGCATTGGCAGGTTCGGGGAACAACGTATGCGCCACCGACGTGCCCAGCACTGCCAGCAGCATGCCTTTGGCCAGCGCTTCGACCACCGACAATGCCAGGGTGAAGTCACTGGTGCCGGCAGCGGCGATCATGGTCAGGCCGATCACCAGCAGGTTGGCCAGCAGGCCGTTGCCGCCCTTCAGTGCATAGCGCAAGGTCAGGAAAACACCCACCCCGACCAGTAACACCCCGGCCAACGGAGCATGGCGCAACAGCGGAATCAGCAGCAACCCGCTGCCGCAAGCGAGCAGCACCAGTAGCGCCAGGGCCGGTGCCGCACGCAGGGGCAATGGCTGACTGCGCATGGCCAGTAACAGCACCGCGAACACCGGCGCCAGAATCGGCACCGGCAAGCCGATACCAAAGCTCACCGCCAGGCACAGCGCCACACCCCAGGCCAGGCGCAGTGCGCGCAAGCGGCGCAATTCAATAGGCATACGACAGCCAGCTCATCAGCCACATGAACAACCGGCCCAGCAGGTTCAGCGGGTTGCCTTCGCTGGGCAGGGCCATGACCTCGGCCTGACCACCGACCCGCAGCACGGTCTTGTCCTGAAGCTGGTCGCGCTCCAGCTCGACAATCACCGGGAAGCGCTGCGCCGAACGCAGCCATTCGCGGCTGTTCTTCACGGTCGGCAGCGTACCCGGCGGCGTGCTCTGCCCCACGCTAACGCCGTAGCCAATGCTGCGTATGCGCCCCTTCAACACGGTGCCAGGTAGCGCATCGAGCACCACCAGCACCGGGGTATCAGGGCGCAAGCGCCCGAGGTTGTTCTCGGTCATGTCGGCACTTATCCACACGTCATGGATACTGATCAGGGTCATCATCGGGCTGCCCGCCCCGACATAATGGCCAACGTCTGTGCGCAGATCGGTGATCAGCCCGTTCGCGTCAGCCCGCACCACGGTACGGGCAAGGTCCAGGCGCGCCTTTTCCACATTGGCCGCAGCGCTGCGCAGTTGGGCGTTGTCATCCTGTGCCCCGCCCTGCTGCTCACGGGCGCGCTCCACCTCAGCACGGGCCGCCGCCACTTGGCTGATGGCCTGGTCGCGGTTGGCCTGGGCGCCTTCCAGGCGGCGCACCGACACCGTACCGGGGTCTTCGTCAATCAACCGTTTAAGGCGCTCGGCGTCCTGCCGCGCCTTGCGCGCGTTGGCCTGGGCTGCCACCAACGCTGCCTGCGCTGAATCGATGCCGGCGGTACTGGCCCCAATCTGCCGGCGCACGGTATCGAGGTCGGCTTCGGCACGGGCCAGGGCAATGCGGTATTGCTCCTGATCGAGTTCGAACAGCACATCGCCCTGGCGCACCTCCTGGTTGTTGCCCACGGCCACACGCTTGATCTGCCCGGCCACTTCGGCGGCCACCGGGACCACGTAAGCCTGCAGGCGGGCTTGCTGGGTGTATGGCGTAAATCGGTCAGCCAGCAAGTACCAGAGCAGGCTGATGGCAATCAGCAGCAGCACCCAGCGCATGCCGCGATCCGGGGCTGACGGGGGCGGCGTTGGCGTGGCGTCGCTCATTCGGTTTCACCTTGTGCATGCGCGGTGGGGGCTGGCTCGTCGAGCAACTCGCCCCAGTCGGTGCGTTGTTGCATTTGTTGGCGGGTGGCTGGGTCGATCGGCGCGCGGCTGGCATCCCAACCACCACCCAGAGCCTTGTACAAGGTCACCAGGCTGCTGACCGCGTTGCCACGGCTGACCAGGTAACCGTCCTGTTGCTGCAACAGCAGTTGCTGAGCATCGAGCACCCGCTGAAAATCGGCGAAGCCTTCGCGGTATTGCGAGCTGGCCAGATTCAGCGAGCGTTGCGCAGCCTGAGAGGCCTGGTCGCGAATGGTTGCACTCTGCAGCGAGCGCACCAGCCCGCTGGCTGCATCGTCGGCCTCACGGGCGGCTTCGCGCACGCTCTGCTGGTACAGCTCGATCAGTTGCTGCAAGCGGGCATCTTCCACGCGTACGGTGTTCTTGCGCCGGCCATAGTCGAACGGGTTCCAGATCAGGCTTGGGCCAGCAGCCAGGTCGAAGGTGTCGGGCAGATGATTGGCCGATAAAAAGGTCCAGCCGATACTGCCGAGCAAGTTCAATTGTGGATAAAGATCGGCCTCGGCCACCCCGACCAGCGCCGACTGCGCTGCCACTGCCTGCTCGGCGGCGCGAATGTCCGGGCGGCGCTGCAGCAGGCTGGCAGGTACATCCTGCAACACTGCCCGCTCTGGCAAGGGCAGTTGGCCACGGCCGGCCTCCAGTTGCGGCAGCGGCCCGGGCGGGCGGCCGAGCAGCGAACACAGCACATTGCGCAGGGCGTTGAGCTGGTTCTCGAACTCGGGAATGGTGGCCAGAGTCGCCAGGTATTGAGTACGCGCCTGCTGCCAGTCGAGTTCGTCATTTTCGCCGTGGCGGAACAACCGCTCGGTGATCTCCAGGCTACGCGCCTGACGCTTGGCGTTCTCTTGTGCGATAGCCAGCCGCGCCTCGGCGGTACGCAGGGCAAAGTAGGTGTCGGCCACTTGCGCACGCAGCAGCAGCATGGCATCGGCGTAGTTGGCCTGGGAGGCGAAATAGACGGCATCGGCGCTTTCGATGGCGCGACTGAAACGGCCCCAGAAGTCAATTTCCCAGCCGATGTCGAAGCCCACGCTGGATTGCCAGAACACTGAATCACGGGCCGAAGGCGTACCAGACTGATTCTGCTTCAGGTACAGGCTCTGCGCACTCAGTTGCTGCAGCTGCGGATAACGCCCGGTCTGCACGATGGCCAACTGGGCACGAGCTTCAGCGATACGCAGGCCAGCCACGCGCAGGTTGGTGTTGTTGGTATCGGCCTCGGCTATCAGCGCATCCAGCGTCGGGTCGGCAAACACCGCCCACCACTGGCGCAGGTCGGGCGCCGCCGCGCTGCGCCCTGCCTGCTCCAGCATGGGCGTGCTCCAGCCGTCCAACCACGGCGTTTGGGGCTTCTCGAAATCCGGACCAACCTGAGTGCAACCGGCCAGCACCATCAGCAGCCCCAGGCCATAGCAGCGGTTGGGCATGGCTCAGGCGACGGGTGGTGCCGGTTGCTCCGGCACCTGCAGCGCAACCCATTGCCAGAACAGCACGTACGCCACGCCGAGGATTACCGGGCCGATGAACAAGCCGATGATGCCTTTGACCACCATGCCGCCCAATGCCCCGATCAGTACCACCGGCATCGGTACATCAACCCCGCGCCCCAGCAGCAGCGGCTTGAGCACATTGTCGGCAAGGCCGGCGACGAAGGTGTAGATGGCAAAAATGATGGTCGCCACGGTAAAACCTTCGACGTTGAACATATAGATGATCACCGGCACGGTAACCAGCGTCGCCGGGGCCTGTGCAATGCCCAGCATGAGGATGGCGATGGCCAGCATCCCGGCACCGGGAACCCCTTTGACGACAAAACCGACACCGATCAGCAACATCTGGATGAAGGCAATGCCGATCACCCCTTGCGCCACTGCGCGAATGGTGGCGGTGCACAGCTTGGCCAAGGGTTTACCGCGCTCTTCGCCTGATACCCGCATGGCGATACGCTGCGCAGCGATTTCACCGCGATCACCGAAGGCCATGATGACCCCGGAAATGATGATCGCGCCGATGAACAGCAGGAAGGCCCCACCGGCGCTGGCCGCAGCGCCCAGCACCGTTAGCCCGGCCCCCTTGATCTGGGGCATCCACTGGTTCAGTACACTGGCCATGTTTTCGGAGGCCGCCAACCACAGCGCATGCACCTTCGGCCCGATCAGTGGCCAGGTCGCCACGGAATCAGGCGGGACCGGCACGCTCCAGGCGCCGCTTTTGAGCAGCGTCACCAGGCTGTCCACCGATTCGCCGATGGACATCACCACCAGGTAGATAGGCACCAGCAGCACTACCAGAACCAATAGCACCAACAGCGTCGCCGCATAACCTTGCCTGAACCCGGTGCGGCGCTGGATGCGGCAATGCAGTGGGTACAAGGTGACCGCCAGAATCACCGCCCACAGCATCAACTCCAGGAACGGCTGGAACACCTGAAAGGCGAAGGTCACCAAGACTGCCACCAGGCCTGCCTTGATGAGCACATCGAGCAGGCCCCGCGACAGGGCGCTGTCCAGCTTGATACCTGGCTGCATGTTTGACCTCCGAACATTCAATGCGCCAGCAAGGCGCAATTCACTGATCCGTCCCAGAGCTTGCCTGCGTAAGGCTGTCGTCTCGCAGTTGCCGCGCCAAGGCCATCATTACCAGGGGCACCACCGCCATCGACAAGGTGATGGCCAGCACCAGCAGGTCGTGTACCGCTTGCGTGAGCACTTGGTGCTCCAGCGCCAGCTTGAACACCACGAAGGCGAACTCGCCCCCCGAAGCCAGCACCACACCCAGGCAGAGCGCCTGGGCCTGGTTGAGCCCACCCATCGTGCGCCCCAGGCCATACAACAAGGGCAGCTTGATGGCGACCAGCAGCAACGTCAGGCCCAACACCATCAGCGGCATGCCGAACAGCAGGCGCAGGTCGGCACTCATACCTACGCCAACGAAGAACAGTCCCAGCAACAGGCCTTTGATCGGCTCGATCTGGGTTTCCAGTTCGTGGCGAAACGGCGACTCAGCCATCAGCACGCCGGCCAGGAAGGCCCCCAGCGCCATCGACACACCCACATGCTCCATCAACCAGGCGGTGCCCAACACGACCAGCAAGGCCGTGGCGGTCGACAGTTCAGGCAGGCCCGAACCCACCGTCCACTTGAATATCGGGGTCAGCAGATAACGGCCAAAAACAATCAGCACACCAATGCCGACAACCACAGCCAACAAAGGCCAGGCACCTTCGTCAGCCGTACTGACATCGCCACCGAGCAGCGGCACCACGGCAATCAAGGGAATGGCGGCAATATCCTGGAACAGCAGGATGGCCACGGCCAGGCGGCCATGAGGTTTGCCAAGGTCCTTGCGCTCGGCCAGTACCTGCAAGCCAAAGGCGGTGGACGACAGTGCCAGGCCCAGACCCAGCACGATGGCGGCAGGTTTTGATTGGTCGAACAGCCAGAATGCCAGTAGCCCAAGCAGTACGGCGGTCAGCCCCACCTGCAAGCTGCCGACGCCAAATAGCGCCCGGCGCATGGTCCACAGTCGCCTTGGGGACAGCTCCAGGCCAATCACGAACAACAGCATGACCACGCCCATTTCCGACAGCCGCGCCACGTTGTCCGGGTTGCCAAGCAGGCCAAGCACCGACGGACCAATCAGGATGCCCGCCAACAAGTATCCCGGTACTGCGCCCATTTTCAGACGCTGCGCCAGCGGTACCAGAAGCACCACAGCCAAAAGGAATACCACCGTCGCCTGCAACAGGCTGCCGTCATGTGGCATGAACTCGTACCTTCGCAGCTCCCGGCAGGGAGGGGTTCAGAAGCGTTCTTCGACGAACTTGAACGGGTAGGCGACAGCCGTGTACTTGCCGATCTTGCCGCGTTTGGGCAGCTTCACGTGCTGGTCGCGGGTTATGTCTTTGTAAGGAATACGGCTGAGCAGATGGCTGATGATATTCAGTCGGGCGCGACGTTTGTCGTTGGAATTGGCCACGAACCAAGGTGCCCAAGCGGTATCCGATGCCTGGAACATATCGTCACGCGCTTGGGTGTAGTCATCCCAGCGGGTATACGACTTGAGGTCCATCGGCGATAACTTCCACAGCTTGCGGCCGTCGTTGATGCGGTCCTGCAGGCGCCGGGTCTGCTCATCGGCGCTGACTTCAA
Source organism: Pseudomonas sp. 3HC3 (assembly GCF_044904505.1). Lineage (NCBI taxonomy): Bacteria > Pseudomonadati > Pseudomonadota > Gammaproteobacteria > Pseudomonadales > Pseudomonadaceae > Pseudomonas > Pseudomonas sp. 3HC3. The sequence continues at coordinate 23,578 of NZ_JADDRH010000012.1, read as the reverse complement.
GCCAGTACTTGATGAGGATGATCCCCGAATCGACCATGACCCTCTCGAACACAGGTACACCGGTCAGAAACTTGTCCACTTGCTCGCCAGAGCAAAAGCCCATTACCCGCTCAACGCCCGCACGGTTGTACCAACTGCGATCAAAGATCACCACTTCACCCGCCGCTGGCAGATGGCCCAGGTAGCGCTGCAGGTACATCTGTGTCTTTTCCCGCTCGGTCGGTGCGGGCAGCGCCACTACACGAAACACCCGCGGACTGACACGCTCGGTAATGGCCTTGATGGTGCCGCCCTTGCCGGCGCCATCGCGGCCTTCGAAGACGATGCATACCTTCAGGCCCTTGGCGACCACCCACTCCTGTAGTTTCACCAACTCTACATGCAGGTTCTTGAGCGCTTTTTCGTAGGCCTTGCCGCCCAACTTTTCTGGTTGCTCCTGGGAGCGCTTCTTCCTGGACGGCTTCGACATGACACTCTCCTGAAGGCGAATGAAGAGTCAGTATGGTCGATTAATGCCAGTTTGCCGCTTCGCTTGCAGATTGATATGGGGGCTGTCGTGCAGCCCCAGGAGGCACTATTTGGCTAGCTTGTTATAGCTGGTCATCAGGTTGCGGTAGTCCGGGATATGGTTGGAAAACAGAGTACCCAGCCCTTCGATGTCGTTGCGCCAGTCACGGTGCAGTTCGCAGGCCACGCCGAACCAGGTCATCAGTTGCGCCCCGGCAGCCTCCATGCGTCGCCAGGCCGAGTCACGGGTCAGTTCGTTGAACGTGCCAGAGGCGTCGGTGACGACGAATACCTCGAAGCCCTCCTCCAATGCCGACAGGGCCGGGAAGGCCACGCATACTTCAGTGACCACACCAGCAATCAGCAGCTGCTTCTTGCCGGTGGCTTTTACCGCTTTGACGAAATCTTCGTTGTCCCAGGCGTTGATATTGCCCGGGCGCGCAATGTAGGGGGCATCAGGGAACTGCTCTTTCAGTTCCGGCACCAGCGGGCCGTTGGGGCCCGTCTCGAAACTGGTGGTGAGGATGGTCGGCAGCTTGAAGTATTTGGCCAGGTCAGACAGGGCCAACACGTTGTTCTTGAAGCGGTCGGGGTCGATGTCCCTTACCAGCGAGAGCAAGCCGGTTTGGTGGTCGACCAGCAGTACGGCTGCGTTGTTCTTGTCCAGACGCGTGTATTGGAAGGCCACGGTGGATCTCCTTGCTTCAGCGGGTTGGGAGTATCAGCGTAGGCAAGGATGGTGGGTGGGAGAGACCGTCAGTCGGCTTGCCTGTTCTGGCGTGCCCCCCATCACTTCACAAATTTCTGAACTGATTATTTGCCGACAGCGATTTTTCCCCTCGCCAACCGCCACCAGAATCGCTTCACCACAATCACAATAAACCGTGAGGCCACTCCCGTGGACCAGACACTTCAAGTGCGGCAAGCCGCCGCCGACCTCGTCGCGGCGTTCGCCAGCAACGACACCGCCCGCTATTTCGCCTGCTTCAGCGAAGACGCCACCTTTCTGTTCCACACCTTGGCGCATCCGCTGCTGTCGCGTCGCGCCTATGAAGAGCTCTGGGCCCAGTGGCAGGCCGAGGACTTTGCCGTGCTTGCCTGCGAGTCGGGGAACGCCCACGTAAGCCTGCACGGCGACGTGGCTATTTTCATGCACGATGTGGCCACGCGTATCCGCATCGGCGGTGAAGAGCACCCGTTGAGCGAGCGCGAGACCATTGTCTTCCGCCGCCATGGTGACCAGTGGCTGGCCTGCCACGAGCACCTGTCGGTCGTAACGCCGGCCTGATCACCCTTTACGCGGCGCTGCCGCCCTGCCATCGCACCCACAAAAAGGCCCGCGCACTGCGCAGGCTATAACAACCGCGCTGGAGCACCACCATGAGCCACTCGACCGGTATCGAGACCAACGGCGTCGAACAGATCCCCGCCGATCAACGCGACGCCTCCCCGCTAGACCTGTTCCGCCTGATCTTTGGCGGTGCCAATACCTTCGCTACCGCCGTACTGGGCAGCTTCCCGGTGCTTTTCGGGTTGTCATTCCAGGCGGGTGTGTGGGCGATTCTGCTCGGCGTTGGCATCGGCGCGCTGATCCTTGCACCGATGGGGCTGTTCGGTGCGCTTAACGGCACCAACAACGCCGTTTCATCAGGCGCGCACTTTGGCGTACACGGGCGCATCGTCGGCTCGTTTCTGTCGCTGCTCACGGCGGTGGCGTTTTTCTCGCTTTCGGTGTGGAGCTCGGGCGATGCATTGGTCGGTGGTGCCAAGCGCCTGGCCGGCCTGCCAGAGACCGACCTGACCCTGGGCCTGGCCTACGGCTTGTTCGCGGTGCTGGTACTGGTGGTATGCATCTTTGGCTTCCGCTTCATGCTGTGGGTCAACAAGATTGCCGTTTGGGCCTCGAGCCTGCTGTTCCTGCTGGGCATCGTCGCCTTTGCCGGGCCCTTCGATGCGGGCTACGCAGGCAGCGTCAACCTTGGCCAGGCAGGTTTCTGGGCTGCGTTCGTCGGCGCGGCGATCCTGGCCATGAGCAACCCTGTGTCGTTCGGTGCGTTTTTGGGTGACTGGTCACGCTATATCCCGCGTGAAACACCCAAGGCGCGCATCATGCTGGCCGTGATCGCGGCACAGGGGGCGACGCTGATTCCGTTCCTGTTCGGCCTGTGTACGGCCACCCTGGTCGCCACCCAGGCACCGGACTACATTGCCGCCAACAACTATGTCGGCGGCCTGCTGGCAGTTGCCCCTAGCTGGTTCTTCCTGCCGGTGTGCCTGATTGCGGTGATTGGCGGCATGTCCACCGGCACCACCGCGCTGTATGGCACCGGCCTGGACATGTCCAGCGTGTTCCCCCGCTTGCTCAGCCGTGCCGGCGCCACGCTGCTGATCGGCGTGCTGGCGATCGGCTTCATCTTCATCGGCCGCTTCACCTTCAACCTGGTGCAAAGCGTATCGACCTTTGCCGTGCTGATCATTACCTGCACCAGCCCGTGGATAGTGATCATGATCCTTGGCCTGATTACCCGCCGCGGCTTCTACCACGCCGATGACCTGCAGGTATTCACCCGCGGCCAGCGTGGTGGCCACTACTGGTTCCTGCACGGCTGGAACTGGCGCGGTATGGGGGCGTGGATCCCCAGCGCGTCGGTCGGCCTGTGCTTCGTCAACCTGCCGGGGCAGTTCGTCGGCCCACTGGGTGACCTGGCTGGCGGCATCGACCTGAGCCTGCCGGTCACGCTGGGGCTGGCTGGCGTGCTGTACCTGCTGTTGCTCAACCTGTTCCCTGAACCTGCTGGCGTGTATGGCCCCTCGGGCCCGCGATGGGTGCGTTGCAAAAACACCGCGCATACGCCTGTGACCACTGCCGAAATGGCCTGACTGGAAACCGACCATGACCACCTCCCACTATATCGCCGGCCATTGGGTCGAAGGCCAAGGCAGCGACTGCATCAGCGTCAACGACCCTGCGCTGGGGCAACCGTTCGCCGAGCTGATGGCCGCCAGCGTGACCCAGGTCGACCAGGCCGTCGCCGCTGCCCGCAACGCCCTGCCTGCCTGGAAAAACACCAGCGCCAGCGAACGTGCCGCCTTCCTGCGTGGTTTTGCCGAACAGCTCGGGCAGCGCCGTGAAGCGCTTGTTACCCTGCAGATGCGCAATAACGGCAAACCGCGTCACGAAGCGGAAATCGACCTGGATGACGCCATCGCGACCTTTGGCTATTACGCCGAGCAGGCCGAGCAACTGCCATCGAAGAACCGCACCGTGCCGCTGGCTGCGCCGGGTTTCACCGCCCGCACCCGCCTTGAACCAGTGGGCGTGGTCGGCCTGATCGTGCCGTGGAACTTCCCGTTGGTGACCAGCGCCTGGAAGCTTGCCCCGGCCCTGGCCGCCGGGTGCACCGTGGTGCTCAAACCTTCAGAGGTTACGCCGCTGATCGAGCAGGCCTACGGCCAGATCGCCGACGCCTTGGGCCTGCCGGCCGGGGTACTGAACATCGTCAACGGCAAGGCCGAGACCGGCGCCGCGCTAAGCAACCACAACGGCCTGGACAAGTTGTCGTTCACAGGTAGCAACAGCGTCGGCAGCCAGGTGATGCGCAGCGCTTCGGCGCAGTGCCGGCCGGTGACGCTGGAACTGGGCGGCAAGTCGGCCATCGTGGTGTTCGAGGATTGCGATGTCGACCAGGCGGTGGAATGGATTGTGGCCGGCATCAGCTGGAACGCAGGTCAGATGTGTTCGGCCACATCGCGGCTGCTGGTGCAGGACGGCATTGCCGATACATTGCTGCCGCGCTTGCAGGCGGCACTGGCAAACTTGCGGGTGGGTAATCCTTTGACCGAAGAGGTCGACATGGGCCCGCTGACCAGCCAGGCGCAGTGGCTGAAGGTGGCCAGCTACTTTGCCACGGCGCGGGAAGAAGGTTTGCAGTGCCTGGCGGGCGGCCATGCACTGGACCGTGAAGGCTGGTTCGTCAGCCCAACGCTGTATACCGATGTGCCGAAAGACAGCCGCCTATGGACCGAGGAAATCTTTGGCCCAGTGCTCTGCGCACGGCGCTTTACCACCGAGGAGCAGGCCATTGCCGAAGCCAATGACAGCCGCTTTGGGCTGGTCGCCACGGTGTGCTCCGCCGACCTGGAACGCGCTGAGCGCGTGGCCGATGCGCTGGAAGTTGGCCATGTGTGGATCAACTCGGTGCAGGCGGTGTTCGTCGAGACGTCATGGGGTGGCACCAAAGGCAGCGGGATCGGCCGTGAGCTGGGGCCTTGGGGGTTGTCAGCGTATCAGTCGGTCAAGCATGTGACGCGCTGCCTGGGCTGATATCGCAAGGGGCCGCGTTATGGCACCGGCTCTGCCGGTGTTCGCGGGTAAACCCGCTCCTACGGTGGTCTGTGTCCAACCCCCGGTGTGTCTCCACCACCAATCTATGGTAGGAGCGGGTTTACCCGCGAATACGGTAGTGGCGGCAACGGTGAACGGCGGGTGGAGATTGGCCAGCAGGGCCGGCCTCTTCGCGGGTAAACCCGCTCCTACACGGCGGCCTGTGTCCAACCCCCGAGGTGTGTCCACCACCAATCCGCGTAGGAGCGGGTTTACCCGCGAATACGGTAGTGGCGGCAACGGTGAACGGCGGGTGGAGATTGGCCAGCAGGGCCGGCCTCTTCGCGGGTGAACCCGCTCCTACACGGCGGCCTGTGTCCAACCCCCGAGGTGTGTCCACCACCAATCTGTGGTAGGAGCGGGTTTACCCGCGAATACGGTGGCGGCGGCAACGGTGAGCAGCGGATGGAGATTGGCCAGCAGGGCCGGCCTCTTCGCGGGTAAACCCGCGCCTACGGCGGCCTATGTCCAACCCCCCGGTGTGTCTCCACCACCAATCTGTGTAGGAGCGGGTTTACCCGCGAATACGGTGGCGGCGGCGACGGTGAGCAGCGGGTGGAGATTGACCAGCAGGGCCGGCCCATTCGCGGGTGAACCCGCTCCTACAAGCTGGACCGCCCCCCGATGCCTACACCGACTCGTCAGCCGGCCGCGCACCTTCCTGCACCAGCACCATGCTCTGCGGCGAAGACAGTGGAATGCCTTCATCACGCAACCGGCCAAGAATGGTGAACAGAAGGTCGCTGCGGGTGCCCGACACCTGTCGCGGCCCGGCCACGTAGCCACTCACACCAATCACCATACCGTTGGCCGTCAGGTCCTTGAATGACACCGAGGCAGCGGGCGCGTCCAGAATCGCCTCATGCTCATGGTAAGCCGCCAGCAGCAGCTCCCGCACACGGTTGGCATCAGTCTCCAGCGGCAGTGTCAGGGTTATGCTGACCACGCCCAGCGCATTGCCCATGGTCACATTGCGCACGTTCTGCGAGATGAACTGCGAGTTGGGCACGATCACCGTGGAACGGTCAGACATCTGGATCTCGGTGGCGCGTACATTGATGCGGCGGATATCGCCCTCGACACCCGCCAGGCTGACCCAGTCGCCTACCTTCACCGGGCGCTCGGTCAGCAGGATCAGGCCAGAAATGAAGTTCTGCACGATCTGCTGCAAACCGAAACCGATACCGACCGACAGGGCACTGACCACCCAGGTCAGGCTGGTGAGGTTGATGCGCAAGGTCGACATCACCAGCATGGCCAGGAACAGGAAGCCCAGGTAACCCACCAGGGTTACCAACGAGGCCCGCATGCCGGCGTCCATGTCGGTTTCCGGCAGCAGGCGATCGCTTAGCCAGCGCTTGACCACACGGATGGCGAACAGGCCGCCGAGGAAGATCGCCAAGGCCAGCAGGATGTCCTGCGGCACGATGTTCAGGTTGCCGAGTAACTTGCCCCCGGTCCCATCCCAGTCGCCAAGGCTCAGCAGCAATTCGCTGGGGCTGGTGCCTGACGGCATCAACACCAGCAACAGCGCCAGGAACAGCACGATGGTGCGGCCGACACCGGCCAGTATGGTGCTGACCTGCGCCTGGTGACGAGGCGCCAGGCCCAGGGTCGAGGCCAGTGCCAGGCCACCGGGCTGGCGGGGCGACAGCAGGGTTTCGCACAGGTCGCCGAGGAAGGTGGTCAGCAAGTAGGCACAGGTGATCACCAGGCTGACCCACAACAGCTTGGCGGTGAGGAAATAGGCGAGTGTCAGGTAGCCGGTGAACAGTGCCAGCAGGATCAACGTCAGCCAGATGACCATCACGAACGGGATCAGCCCGGCCAGGCCGGTCGGGCGCTGCAGGTCATGCTTGCGCAGGGTGCGGCGGTAACACAGCAGCGCGCTGGCAAAGGTGGACGCCACCACCAGCGCGGTCAGCCCGTTGACGGCCACCGTCAGCGCCAGACTGACGCCGATCACGCTGTTCATGCGCTCCATGGTCATCATGAACATCAGTGCCAATGCCAGCACCTTCGGGAACCAGCCCAACGCACTGGCGACTTGGTCGTGGATCGCCGGCAGCCGCCAGGACGGGCGCTGCAGCATCAGCATGGCGCGGCCCAGGCCGGTGATGAAGGCACTGAACACCACCAGGGTGAGGATGTGGTTGGTCAGGCTGGCGATGTCCGAACCCAATTGCGCATTACTTTCCAGCCCCCAGCGCAGCAACGAAACCGAGCCGGCGATGGTACCCAGGGTTGCCAGGCTAACGCCCAGAGCCAAGGCGCTGCGGCGCAGGCGGCCGTCGGGCAACCAGCGGACCATGGCACTGGCCAGCATGCGTTCAAGCACGCGCCGTACCAACGTCCACACCAGAATCGCTGCCACCAGGCTGGCAACGAACTGCCAGCGGTTTTCGGCGCTGAAGGCGCTGCCGATGGCATCGGCCGCCTCGCCGCGCAAGTCACGCAGGCGCGCCACGTCATCCTGGGTGGGGCGGATGATGCTCTGCCAGAACGCCGGGCTCAGCGGCGAGGCCGCACGGCTGGTGATTTGCGAGTTGAACTGGCTGCGGCGCAGGTTGACGATTTGCGTGGACAGGTCGCGGGCCGACTGGGTCAGCTTGGTGGCCTGATCCTGCTGAGCTACCAGCGCCTTTTTATCGGCCTCCAGCGCTTTGCGCTGCTGCGTCAGGGTAGCGGCCTCGTCCGGCTGGGCTGGGCCGATGACCTTCAGCTGGTCGTCGAGCCTTCCCACATCGGCAGTGCGCTGTGCACTCAATGCATCAGCTTGACGCTGAACCTGCATCGCTGCGAGGCGCAGTTGCGACAGCACGTCGTCGTTGGCCTCGCTGGTGACGCCCTGGCGGATGAGGTCCAAGTGGTCGCTCAGCTGTTCGAGGCTGGCGTTTTCGTCCAATGCTGGCGCTTCGGCAGCCGCCAGATTGGACAATGGCGTGGCTGGGGCCGACCAGGCCGGGCTGGCAAGTACCAGCATCAGGGCCAGCAGGACCAGCAGGCCCGGGCAGTAACGGTCAAGGCTGACACGCCTCATCGAATATTCCTCTTAGCAATTCGATTTGGCGGGGGATTCTACGCGGCTTCGGGCAGTCAGGAGAGTGCCGTTTCTCGCTTCAGCAACTGCTGTTTGCGCTCCACGCCCCAGCGGTAGCCGCTGATATCACCATCCCGGCGTACCACGCGGTGGCAAGGGATGGCCACGGCAATAGGGTTGGCCGCGCAGGCCATGGCTACCGCCCGCACGGCCTTGGGGGCGCCAATGCGCGCGGCGATGTCGGTGTAGCTGACCCGGCTGCCGGCCGGCACCTCACGCAGCGCCTGCCACACCCGCTCCTGAAACGCGGTGCCTTGCACATCCAGCGGCAAGGCCAGGCCCAAAGCCGGCGCTTCGACGAAACCGATCACTTCGGCGACCAGCTGTTCGTAAGCGCTGTCACCGCCAATGAGATGGGCCTTGGGAAACTGGTCCTGCAGATCGTGCAACAGGGCCTCGGGGTCGTCACCCAGCAAGATTGCGCAGATGCCCTTGTCGCTCTGGGCTACCAGTATTGCACCCAGCGAGCACTGGCCAAGGGCGAAGTGAATGGTTGCCCCGGCGCCGCCGGCGCGGTATTGCCGGGGGCGCATGCCCAGGCGCTGGTCGGCGCTTTCGTAGAAGCGGCTGTTGGAGTTGTAGCCGGCGTCGTAGATAGCATCGGTGACCGAGCGCTGGCCGTCTTCCAGGTGCGCACGCAGCCGCCGGGCACGGAAGGCCGTGGCGTAGGCTTTGGGGGTTACCCCGGTTTCAGCCTTGAACAGCCGATGCAGGTGGAAAGGGCTGACGGCCAGCCGTGCACCGAGTTGGTCGAGGCTTGGCGCGGGGTCGCTGGCTTCGATCAAGCGGCAGGCGTGGGTGACAAGCTGGCTGTGTCGGGTGGCACTGGCCTTGCGGATACAGCGTTTGCAAGCACGGTAGCCGGCAGCCTCGGCGGCCGCGGCGGTGTCGTAGAACTCGACGTTCATGCGCTTGGCCTGGCGTGATTTGCAGCCGGGGTGGCAGTAAACGCCGGTGGTACGTACGGCATAGACAAAGTGGCCCGTGGCGGCAGTGTCTCGGCACGCTACGGCTTGCCAGCGTTGGTCGGGGGTGGTGTACAGGTTCATCTATGATTCCCGGATATGTTGTTGCCTGTACAGGCGATGCAAAAACCTCAGGCCCGCCACAGGTACCAGGCCGCCACGGTACGAAACGGCCGCCAGGCGCCGCCCAGCGAACGCATTTGTGCCGGTGTCGGCGCCTTCTCCAGCCCCTTGAGCCGCCGATACCCCTCGCGCACGCCAAAATCGTCCACTGGCAGAATGTCAGACCGCCCCAGGCTATAGATCAGCAGCATCTCCACCGTCCACCGCCCTACCCCACGCAGCGCGACCAGGCGTTCGATCAACGCCTCGTCAGCCAAGGCTAACGCCTGCTCCCGCGTCGGCACCAGGCCCTCCAGGGTGGCTTGAGCAATGCCCTGGACCGTCACCAGCTTGCTTGCCGAAAAGCCGCAGGCGCGCAGGGTTTCCGGGGTTACCGACAGCAACTGCTCTGGCTGCGGAAAATCATTCGCCGGGAACAGCGCCAGCAACCGCCCCAGGATCGCCTCCGCGGCACGGGCGTGCAGTTGCTGGTAGGCAATCGCCCGCACCAACGCCTCATAAGGCTCACGTCCCGGCGTAGCCTGGTGCAGGCAGGGCCCGATCGCTGCGATGTGCCGCGACCAGTCCGGATCAAGTGCCGCCAGGTGTTGCGTGGCCTCGCGATAGGCCTCGGGCGAAAGGTCGGCCAGCATCATGGCACCTCCATCAAGTCGATTGCAGGTCCAGCTTAGCGCAGCCGTTCATCGGGCAAACGCCGGTTCTTGCGCAGCTAATCTTTGGCATGCCATTGCTCGGCACCATCTTCCCCGCATAGAATTGAGAACCATTCACAATCGCACACATCACTGGACTGGGCCTTCTCTACGATGCAGATCAACGACACGCTCAAGCCCACCGAGGTTGCTCTGCTCTACCAGTCTCACCATGCCTGGTTGCGTGGCTGGTTACGCAGCCGGGTCGGTTGCAGTGAACATGCCGCAGACCTGGCCCAGGATACCTTCGTGCGGTTGTTGCGCGCCCGCCAGGTGTCGCCGCTCAAAGAACCGCGCGCCTACCTCAGCAGCATTGCCCGCGGCTTGATGATCGACCAGTTCCGCCGCCGCGCGCTGGAGCGGGCCTACCAGGAAAGCCTGGCTCACCTGCCCGAAGCAGAAGTGCCCAGCGAAGAGGATAAGCTTGTCATCCTCGATAGCCTGGAACGCCTCGACCGCGCCTTGCGCCAGTTGAAAACGCGCGTGCGCCAAGCGTTCCTGCTGGCTCAGCTAGACGGTTTGAGCATCGCGCAGGTTGCCCAACGTCTGGAGGTGTCCAGGGCCACCGTTGAGCGCGACCTGGCCAAGGCCCTGGGCGTCTGCTACCGGTTGCGCTATGCCGATGCCTGATGATACGCCCGCACAGGCTCAGGTCGATCAGGCCATCGACTGGCTGGTGAAGCTGCGTTTCGACAGCCCCAGCCCGCGCACCGAGCAGCAGTTTCAACACTGGCTGGCCAGCCACCCACACAACCGCCTGGCCTGGCAGCGGGTCAGTAATCTGGGCGATGAACTGGCCGGGCTGCCCAAGGACCTTAGCCGGCGCACCCTGGACGCGAGCCAGCCCCCCAAAGCCAGCCGCAGGGACCACCTGAAGTTGCTGGGGCTGTTGGCCGTGGGCGGCAGCCTGGGCTGGGCCGCGCGCGAACCGCTAGGCCTGCCACAACTGCTGGCCGACACCAGCACCGCCACAGGCGAGCAGCGCCAATGGCAAGGCAGTGATGGCAGCCGAATCCAGCTCAACACCGCCAGTGCCATCGACTTGCACTACAGCGCGGAGCAACGCCAGCTGAAACTGATCCATGGCGAGGTCAGCCTGGACAGCAACCCCAGCGACAACCGCCCGTTCCACATCGCCACCCGTGTCGGCCAGCTGACCACCTTCGATGGCCAGCTGTTGCTACGCGAAAACAGTCAGGGCCTGCTGCTGTCGGTGCGTCGTGGTGAAGTCACGTTGTTCCCTGCCTCGGCCTCAGCGAGGCAAGTGCTGCCGGGTGAAACCCTGCAAGTCGGAACCAACGGCAGCATTCAGGCCAGAACGCTGCACAACGACCCCTGGGGCTGGACCGAAGGTGTACTCAGCGTGCAGCAGATGCCACTCGCCGAGTTTGTTACCGAGCTTGGCCGCTACCGACCGGGCCTGCTGCGCTGCGTTCCAGAAGTGGCGGGCTTGAAAGTTTCAGGCACCTATCAGTTGGCTGACACCGGGCAAATCCTGCAACTGCTCACCCGCAGCCTGCCCGTGCGGGTCGAGTACAGGACGCGTTATTGGGTAAGCATCGGCGCGGCCTAAAGGGATATCACTGCGCCACAGCCCGCATCCGCCCACGTCGCCGGTATGACTGCCTGGCAAAGCACACGAACAGCCCGGCCATCAGCGCCAGCGCCATGGGCAAACCGTGGGGCGCGACATTCATGGCTGCCCCACTGACCAGCGGCCCGACCAGGCTGCCCACGCCCCACAGCAAGCCCACACTGGCATTGGCAGTGACCAGGTCCTGGCCCTTGAAGCGCTGCCCGATCAGCACCAGCGCCAGGGTATAGATGCCACCCGCCACCGCGCCCAGCACTACCAACAGCGGCCACAGCAGCCAGGTCAGATTCAGCAGCCAGGGCAAACCGATGCCGATCACCATCGCCACCAGCCCGCACGCCAGGTGCAGCCCGGTGCGCTCAACCCGGTCGGCCAACCAGCCCAGCGGCAGCTGGAACAGCATGTCGCCGGCAAACACCACCGTCACCATCAATGCCGCCACGCCAACGGCAAAGCCATGGCTGGTGGCGTACACCGGCAGCAGCGACAGCACCACGGCATCGAAGAACGAGAAGAACAGCACCGCCATGCACAACGCCGGTGCCACCCGGAAGAACCCGGCCAAGCCGAAGCTTTTTTCGCCCTCTTCGTGCGCGACATGGTCGTTGGGCACGGTCAGCACGATGCACAGCAACGCCAGCCCATAACAGACCGTGACGACACCCGTGATCCAAGGGCTATCGGCGCCCAGCACTGCCAGCATGGCCGGGCCGAGCACCTGAAAGCCCGTAAAGCTGGTGGCGTACAGGGCCATGATCTTGCCGCGGTTATGCTCGGGGCACAATTCGTTGACCCACGACTCGCCAAGGATGATGGCGATCCCCATGCCAAGCCCCAGGCCCAGGCGCAGCAGCGCCAGCAGCCACAACGAGCCGAACGCCGACTCGAGCAAGGCGATGCTGACCGTGCACAGGCTGAAACACAGCAGATAAATGGTGCGCCGGGTGAGATGGCGGCAGCAGACGTCGACCAGAAAAGCAGAGAGCATCATGCCGGCGGCAGGGATGGCCGAGATGATGCCGATTTCCAGTGTGCTCGCCCCCGCTTCATGCAGGCGCAACGACACCAGCGGCAAGCTGGCTCCCAAACTGAAACCCACGACAGAAACGGCGAACAACAAGCCCGCCAATAAACGCATGTTCATGTACCACTCCTGGCAAACCGAAAAGACGTGCAGAAACAGGCGCGCACGCCGGGACGGCGAGCGACGCTAAAGCGCAGATCAGTTCAGGCGAGGTGTGGCGAGAAGGTGAAGGCAAACAGCACGCTGCGGCGGCGCTTGAGCACCGTGTCACTCGGCCATGCACGACGCAGTGCCTGGAAGGCAGGCTGGCGGGCGTGTGGGAGGGACTGGGTACGGCGCATTGCTTTGGCTACTACGCAGGTGATTGAAAAAGAGGCGGCACTCTAGCCACCTCCGGGGGGCGAGTCAATTGCCCGGGGGCCTGGCAGAGGCCCCCGGCGCTTTCAGCGTTTACCTGTACTTGGCAGGAACACCGCCAACAACCCGAACAATGGCAGGAACGAGCACAACCCGTACACATACTCGATACCACGCAGGTCTGCTACGTACCCCAACAGCGCAGCGCCAATGCCACCAAAGCCGAACATCAGGCCGAAGAAGATCCCGGCAATCATGCCCACGCTGCCCGGCACCAGTTCCTGCGCATACACCACGATCGCGGAAAACGCAGAAGCCAGGATAAAGCCGATCACCACGCTCAGTACTGTGGTCCAGAACAAATCGGCATACGGCAGCGCCAGCGTGAACGGCGCCACGCCCAGTATCGAAAACCAGATCACAGCCTTGCGCCCGATACGGTCACCGATCGGCCCGCCAAAGAAGGTGCCCGCCGCCACCGCGCCGAGGAACAGGAACAGGTGCAGCTGTGAGCTGGCCACCGACACACCGAACTTCTCGATCAGGTAGAAAGTAAAGTAGCTGGTGAAGCTGGCCATGTAGAAGTACTTGGAGAACACCAGCAGGCCCAGCACGATCAACGCCGCAATGACCCGATTGCGCGAAATGCCGTGGGTAGCCTGAACCGCCTTGCGCGCCTTGGCCTGATTGAGGTGCTCCTTGTACCAGCCGCGCAGCATCAGGGTGACGCCGAGGAAGAACAGCCCGGCCACACCGAACCACGCCACATGGGTCTGGCCGAACGGAATGACGATGGCCGCTGCCAGTAGCGGGCCCAGAGCGGAGCCGGTGTTGCCACCGACCTGGAAGGTCGATTGGGCCAGGCCGAAGCGCCCGCCCGAGGCCAGCCTTGCAATGCGCGAGGTTTCCGGGTGGAAGGTCGACGAGCCGATGCCCACCAGCGCCGACGCCAGCAGGATCATCGGAAAGCTGCCAACGAAGGCCAGCATCACAATCCCCACCAACGTGCACAGGGTGCCTAGCGGCAGCAGATTTGGCGTGGGCCGGCGATCGGTGAAGAAGCCGACCCAAGGCTGCAGCAGCGAGGCGGTGATCTGGAACGTCAGGGTGATCATGCCGATCTGGGCGAAGCTCAGGTCGTAGTTGGCCTTGAGCATCGGGTAGATCGCCGGCAGCACCGACTGGATCAGGTCGTTGATCAAGTGCGCCAAGGCGCAGAAACCGATGATACGCATCACCAACGGCGAGGCTTGGCTTGCCGCTGCCGGGGTGGATGCGGTGGAGGCACTACTGGTGGCCATTTACCTAAATCTCCGTCCTCAGGTTTGGGATCCGATTATCGGGAAACAAATAGATACATAGCTACCTTTTTATTTGCCTGTTGCCACACGCTTGAAAATGGAAAGCGCCAGCGCGATGAAGATTGACCTGCGCGGCCGCATCCGCCGACTGCACCTGGCGCAGGGTACTCGCTTGCAGATAGCCCGCCATGCAGGGCATGACCAACTTGTGGTGCTCAGTAGCAAGGTCATTGTCATCCAGGGGGGAGCAGCGGATGGTCTCGGCGGGAGGGCGGCGACTTCTGCCTCGACCGGCCTGGCCAAAGCCTGCAACCCTTGGCTACAGCCCAGCAGTTGCAGTTGCTGGACGTGCGCGGGCACTGGCTTGTGGTGCACTGAAACCGGGGCTGGCCGCTAAGTTTTTGAAAGCGTGCAAATTTTTTTTGAAATGAGTGTTGACAGGGGGGGCGTTCAAGAGAATAATGCGCGCCATCGGCTACATAGCTCAGTTGGTTAGAGCATAGCATTCATAATGCTGGGGTCCGGGGTTCAAGTCCCTGTGTAGCCACCAAACAAGACGAAGGGCTTACCGCAAGGTAAGCCCTTTTTCTTTGCCTGCAAAAAAGTTCACTGGCACCAGCGCAAAACCCTTCCAGCAGCAGCCTCGAATCTCAGCTTGGCTGCTGCAATCGCCGCCTCAACGCATTCCGGTCACCGCCACAGCCAGGCCAAGCCCGATCAATGCCAGACCAATGGCCCGATCCACCAGCACTTGCCGCTCGATCATCGCCTTGCGCAATGCCGTACTGGAGAAAAATACCGCCACCAGGCTGAACCACAGCCAATGGGCGACGGACATGAACGCACCGTAGGCGAAGTTCAGTGCCAGCGGGCTGCCAGGCTGTACCACCTGGGTGAAGGCACTGATGACAAACAACATGGTCTTGGGGTTGAGGGCATTGGTCAGAAAGCCGGTGCGCAGCGCTTGCAGTACGCCGGCAGCGGACCGGCCAACCCCGTTCAGGCTGATGCGCCGGGTGTTGGTCAATGACTTGTACCCCAGGTAGATCAGGTAGCCCGCACCCAGCACTTTCATGATCAGGAACAGCGCCGGGCTCTGGCTGATGATTACGGCAATGCCCAACACCGTGTACAACACATGCACCTGCACCCCCAGGGCGATGCCTACGGCAGCAGCCAGCCCGGCCTTGCGCCCCTGTGCATAACTGCTGCGTGTGACCATGGCGAAGTCTGCGCCGGGGCTTATGACGGCGAGCAGGGTGAACAGGGCGACGGCGATGAGTTCGGTCATGCTGAGGGCTCTCGATAGGCGATGGAAATGCACAGAACGCCAATTATCGAGCGCTTACAGACGCGGCAAAATCGATTTATGCTGAGATGAATCTGATAGTTTTGCTCACAGATATGTACAGCCTGCCTTGGCCTCTTCGCGGGTAAACCCGCTCCTACAGAGAAATATGTGGCCATGTAGGAGCGGGTTTACCCGCGAAGAGGCCGGCACAGCTGAACAGGGATATCATGAAACTGCCGCCACTCAACGCCTTCCGCTACTTCGACATCGCCGCCCAGACCGAAAGCTTCGTGCGCGCCGCCGAACATTTGCACGTCACTCACGGCGCGGTCAGCCGCCAAGTTCGCCTGCTTGAAGAAAGCCTTGGCGTGGAACTGTTCGAGCGCCGCAACCGGGCCATTTTCCTCACCCCCGCCGGTCGTGCCCTGCAAGGCACCACCCAAGCGATCTTCGAACAACTTGAAGGCGCCGTGCAGCGCCTGCAGCAGCAAGCTCGCGACAATGTGCTGGTGCTGTCTTGCGAGCCGACCATCGCCATGCGCTGGCTGATCCCGCGCTTACCGAGATTCCATGCCGCCCACCCCGACCTTCAGTTGCACTTGGTCGCCGCAGGCGGCCCGCTGGACTTCGCCCGCAGCGGTGTCGACCTGGCAATACGCCGCGACGACTTCCACTGGGACAACCAACTGTACAGCCAGAAAATCTGCGACGAATGGATCGGCCCGGTTTGCCACGCCGCCTCCCCTGCCCTCCTTGACGGCCAACGGCTGCTGCACAGCACCACCCGCCCCGCTGCCTGGCCCACCTGGCTGCGCCTGAGCGGCCAGCAGGCGCGACACAGCGAGCGCAGCGACTACGAACATTTCTACCTGTCGATTCAGGCCGCCAGCGCCGGCCTGGGCCTGGCCATTGCCTCAGCCCTGATGGTGCGCGACGAACTCGACAGCGGGCAGTTGCAGGCGCCGTACGGTTTTGTGCGTGATGGCTCGGCCTACCACCTGCTCAGCCCACAGCCCTTGGGCGACAGCGGCAAGTGCCAGCGCTTCGCCGAGTGGATAATGGACGAATGCCGGGGTTGCCTGGCTCATTTGGGTTTGATGCAGAACGACGACCCGGCACTGCCATCGCCACCCCAGGTGCGATAGCCGGCGGTATCCACATGAATGCGGCCTGATGGGTAGCGGCCCAGCCCCATGTTCCAGGCTTGGCCGTGCTGCTGCCAGAAACGGCACAGCGGATTGGGATCGGCCCAGGCCGGCAGCAGTATGTCGACGGCAAAAGCGCGGGTATGCGCACTGTTGGCCGCCCCGCCCGCACAGGCGTTCAGACGCGGCTCACGGTAAGCCGAAACCACCTCGAACTGGCGCAGGATGCCTTGGTCGTCGAGTGCATTGATCAACGCGAGGGTCGAGCGTACAGCCGCCCAATTACCGGCGGGCGGTACGGCGAAAGGCGATGCGTGGCACAGCTTCCAGTCCGATGCCGAGCGCAGCAACTGGTGGATTGGCACTACACCGTAAAGCCGGGCATCTACCAGCATTTCACGGAAGGGGCGGGTTTGATGATCACCCGCCCACTGGGCGAACATCCACACGTCGCGCTCGTCTGCGTGGGCAGCGCTTGCTACACACAGGCCCGCTGCCAAAAGCAGTTTTCTCATTCTTTATCCGTCCCTGCCGAGAACAAAGCCTGCGCGCCCGGGCAAGCCCCTGCAAGGTCAGTCTTCGAACAGGGTGCAGGCCATTACCAGGGCGTCTTCACGGCCGCCGGCGATCGGGTAGTAGTCGCGGCGGCGGCCAATTTCGTTGAAACCGTAACGTTCGTATAAACGATAGGCCGACTGGTTGCTGGCGCGTACTTCCAGAAAGCATTCGCGGCCATTGAGCTGATAGGCCCGGGCCATCAGGTGCTCGAGCAGACGCAGGCCCAGGCCGCAACCTTGGTTTTCCGGTTTTACGGTGATGTTGAGCAGGTGCGCTTCGTCGATGATCACGTTGATCACGCCATGACCCACTTGCTGCTCGCCGTCGAACATCAGCCAGACTTCGTACGATTTGAGCGCATCCTGAAAGATTCCGCGGGTCCACGGATGACTGAACGCGGCATATTCGATCTTAAGTACGGCATCCAGATCCGCCTCGTTCATCGGGCGGAAGCTGATCGAGTCACTCATTCAACGCTCTTCCAGCGCGCCATCAGCTGGCGCATGGCTTTCCAGACGTCCGCCTTGCGTTGCGGCTCGTCCATCAACAGTTCAAGGCCCGGCAATGCCCAGGCGTCGCCCAGGCTGTCGAGCGTCAGGGTTTGGTAGTAGGCCTCGGCGTCGGCATTGGCGGCAAAACGCAATGCAGGCAGGCCGACCAACCACAGACAGGTACACGGGGCGTCTTCCAGGCGGGCCTGAACGAAGCCTTGGACGAAATCGCGCGCAGCCTCCGGCCCCTGGTCCATGTTGCCGCGTACCAGCAGCGGCCAGCGCACCGGCTCGCCGATGATCTGCGGGGCGTCGGGCAGGCCGGCGGCGCGCAGCATGTCCTTGAGCAGCAGGTAGGAGGGGTCGCGGCTCTGGAACGGCTGGCCGGTGGCCAGTTCCACCAGCAGCAAGCAACTGCCGGCGCGCAACAACTGCAGCGAGAAGCGCGGTGGTGGCACGGGCGTCGGGCGCGCAGCTACGGGCTGCTCTTGTGCTTCGGCGGGCTTGACGGCGGGTTTGGGCACACTGCCCGGGCGCGGGATCTCGATTTTCGGCCGTTCGCCAGAGCGGGCCTGGGGGGTGACGGGTGTTTCGTTGGTTGCCGACGCCGGCCTGACCTCGAAATCGATGTCCTCGACTGGCGCAACCGGCAGCAGCAGTTCGGGCCGCGAAGGTGCGGCGAACGGCAGCTCGGCACGCGGCAGCCAGTGCACCACTTGCATGGCGGAAAGGTAGGCGCGGCGACGGGGTTCGGTCAGCAAGGGGCGGGTATCCGAGGGGGGGGGGACGGCAATTGGGCATTCTAACGTGTACGCCGTGGTTTTTGCAGCGCCTATCAGACCGAGCGCCACCGCACCAACAACGCCCTACACCTACACACTCCATGGTTATCTCTCATTACAGACCAAGGGGTAAAAACCACCCCCGCGAATGCAGTACAATCGCCCCCTTTTTCTTGGCAACGAGTCGAAGCCAATGATCGAACCCAAGCGCGTCCTGCGCGCCCTAGCCGAACACTGGGCCCTGATCGAGCCGCTGTGCGAGCGTTTCGACCAGGGCACCCTGAGCCTGGTCGAACTGCGCCAGCATGTGGCTCGCCAGCAGCTCGAAAGCACCCCGCAGGACATCACCCAGCTACTCGACGTTTGGATCCGCCTGGATATCCTGGTCCCGGTGGCCAAGAGCCCGAACCGTTTCGAGCTCAACGCGCAGATCCACGACTTCCTCGCCTACCTGCGCCGCGAACACCGGCTGGGCCTGTGCCTGGAGATCGAAGCCTACTTGCGCCACCTGGAGCGCCTGGCCGGGCACATCCAGGATGCCTTCGACAACCGCGACAGCGACGACCTGGCACGCCAGCTGCGCCTGCTCGACATGCGCGTGCGCGATGTGCTGAAAAAGCTCGACAACGACGAGCAGGCGCTGGTGGCCGTGGCCGAACGGGCCAAGACCAGCAACCGCCAGATTCCGCTGCGCCAGCGTTATGCAGAAGTACTGGCCACCTGGGACGAATACGTCGAGCCGATGATTCAGCTGGTCAACGCCGACGGCGCCTTCGAGCAGGGTGTACGCAAGGTTGAGACCGTGCTGCTGAAACTGCTGGGCGAACAAGCGCGCCTGGGCCACCTGGTCGACGACGACATGCTGCTGCGCACCCACGCGCGCATCCTTGAAATGCAGACCAGCGCCCAGTTGACCCTGCGCCACGCCCGCGAACTGCTGCTGCCGCTGCGCGAAGAAGCCCGCCGGCACAACGCCGTGACCCGCGGCGCCGCACTGGCCCTGTCGGTGATCCGGCGCAAGGGCATCGATGCCGTGCCGCAAGCGGCCATGCCGATGTTCACACGTCCGCAAAGCACCTTCCTTGGCAGTGCCAGCCAGGTTGAGGCCTACGTTTACGCACTGGCCCGCTTCGAGCCCAAACCGGCGCGCTTCCCCAAAGCCCACAAGACCCAGTCTGACGCCCTGCCCCGTGCTCCGCGCACGGTCAAGGAAATGACCGAACGCTGCGAACAGGCCCTGCCACTGCCCGACCTGATGGTCTGGCTGCTGGAGCAGGAGCCCGAAGGCGCCACCGACGAGCTGCTGTACTGGTTCTCGCGTCTGTCGCGGGAAAAGCGCTTCAAGCGCGAACGCCTCGACCGCCGCGAATACACAACTCAGGAACACCTGGTCAGCCTGCGTTCGTTCGCCCTGACCTCCAGCCGCGAAGACGCTCCCAGCGCGCCTACCGAACCCAACGCGAGCCCAGCCCATGCATCTTGATCTTTCCGAACTGTCCCAGCTCGCGCCGATCTTCCGCGAGCTGTTCAAAGGCTTCCACGTCAGCCGGCGCGACCCTGAGCTGTACGCCCAGCTGTCGAACTTCCAGGACCAGTACCGCACCCTGTTCAAGGCCCTGGGCTTCGAGCTGGTATGCGACACCCGTGGTTTCTACTACTTCGTTCCGGACATGACCGCCGCGCAGGTCAACAAGACCGCGCAGCGCCTGTCGCTGTTCACCTTCATTCTGGTCGAGCACCTTGCTGACCAAGGCCGCGACCCGATGGCCGTGCTCGACGGCGGTAGCATCGGCCGCGACGAACTGCCCTCGCTTCTGGACAAGTACCGCGACCTGTTCCTGCAGGCCGAAGTGCAGACCGTGGACGAGCTGGAAGAAAAAATCCTGCGCCGCATGACCCAGCTCGGCTTCGCCCATGAGGAAGGCGGCATCTACCGCTTCCTGCCGCCCATGCACCGCTTCCTCGATGTGTGCCTTTCGGTGCAGCAGGACCGTGACCTGGCCGCCACCCTGCACAGCGACCTGCCGCTACCGACCCCAGTATTGGTCGAGGAAGAAAGCGCCGAAGAACTCAACCGTACCGACGACCCGCTCGACCTCGCGCCTTTCCAGGGTGAGGAAAGCGAAGAGGACGCCCTGGCCCGGGCTATCCGCGAAGAGCAACAGGAGATTGACGCATGAGCCAGGAACGCTACGGCATCCGCCGCTTCGCACTGCTCAACACCGCCGGCTACAGCCTTGGCCTGTTCCCGCTGGAGCACCCGCTGTCGGTATACGGCGCCAACAACCTGGGTAAATCGGCGTCGATCAACGCCCTGCAGTTCCCGATCCTGGCACGCATGTCGGACATGAGTTTCGGCAAGTACAGCCTTGAGCAGTCGCGTCGCTTCTACTTCGCCAGCGACACCTCGTACATTCTCTGCGAACTGAGCCTGCCCCACGGCCCGCACGTGATCGGCGTGGTCGGGCGCGGCCCGGGCGGCGGTTTCGGCCACCAGTTCTTCGCCTACAAGGGCGAACTGGACCTGGCCCACTACCAGAAGAACGACACCTGCCTGCGACAGAAAGAGCTGTTCACCAACCTTGAACGCCTGGGGATCAAGGCTTACGAACTGAAGCCGGACGAACTGCGCCGACTACTGGTGGGCGGGCACACCTCGGTGCCGCTGGACCTGACCATGATCCCGCTGCGCTCCACCAGCGAGCAAAGCCTGAAAACCTTCCGCGCGCTGTTCATCAACCTGCTGCACATGCGTGAAATCACCGCCGCCAAACTCAAGCAGCTGTTCCTCGACGCCTTCGAGCACAGCCTGCGCTCGGGCAGCGTCGACTACATCGCTGCGTGCGAGGAAGCCTTCCGCGACGTACGTCGCATGGAGCAGGACTACAACGCCCTGGTCGCTGCCGGCCCGCTGGTCGAGGCCCTGGCCGGTGGCGTGGCCCAGCGCGACATCCTGCGTGGCAAGCTGCACCGCATTTCGCCTGTGCTCGACACCCTGCTGGGCACTTGGCAGGAATACGCCATGGCACGCAAGGAAGAGCTGGTCATCCAGTCCGAGCACTACCGTGGCGAGCAGGACCGCCTGCAGAACGACCAGCGCGGCGGCACCCAGGAGCTGATGCGCCTGGAGCGTGAAATTACCGGTATCCAGCGCTGGCTAGGCGAGCTGTCGGTGCTCAAGCACCGCTTTGCGCTGGTTGATGACGTCAAGGTGCTGGAACAGCAACTGCTGGCGGCCAAGGACGCCCACGACGAGTTGGCTGGCGCACTGGCCCAGTCACGCCAGTTCAGTGCCGAAGACCTCGACGAGCGCGTACGCGACCTGGAAAAACGCCTGAAGCAGGTCAAGCAGCAGCTGGATCACGCTGACAACAATAGCTATGCCCGCCTGCGCGAAGAGTTCTCGCAGCAGGACGTCGACCGCCTGATGCGCCTGTTCAACGGCGCATTGTTCAGCCTGCCGCTGGGCGACCGCGGCATCGAGCTGGACGACAGCGACCTGTGGGTGAAGTCGCTGGAAGCGGTGCTCGACGGCTTCAAGGGCGAACGTTTCGAGGCCCCGGGCCTGGCCATCGACCTGACCCACATCGACCCGCCGGCACTGCAGGCCCTGGCCGACCGTGCCGCCCTGCGCGACCAGAAAGAGCGCCTGGAAAAAGAGCTCAAGCAGCTAAAAACCCAGCAAGCCGTGGCCGCCGACCGCTCCGCCTCCAAAGCGCAGACCGAAACCCTGTACCAGGAGGTGCTGGACGCGCAGAAGGCGCTGGAAGACTTCCGCCGCAGCCAGACCCTTGCCGCCGAAGAGCCCGAGAAACTGGAACAACTCTCGCAACTGGAAGCGGCCCAGGACGAACTCAAACGCTCCAGCGACGCCTTCACCGAGCGCGTCCAGCAGCTGTCAGCCAAGTTGCAACTGGTCGGCCGCCAGCTCGGCGACCTCGAGTCCAAGCAGCGCACCCTGGAAGACGCCCTGCGCCGTCGCCAGCTGCTGCCGGCCGACCTGCCCTACGGCACGCCATACATGGAAGCCATCGACGACTCGATGGACAACCTGCTGCCGCTGCTCAATGACTACCAGGACAGCTGGCAAGGCCTGCAACGGGTGGACAACCAGATCGAGGCGCTGTACGCCCAGGTGCGCCTGAAGGGCGTGGCCAAGTTCGACAGCGAAGACGACATGGAACGCCGCCTGCAACTGCTGGTGAACGCCTATGCGCACCGTACCGACGAAGCCCTGACCTTGGCCAAGGCACGCCGCGCCGCAGTCACCGACATCGCCCGAACCCTGCGCAACATCCGCAGCGACTACGACAGCCTTGAGCACCAACTGGCCCTGTTCAACCGCGAGATCAACAAGCGCCAGGTGTCCAACCTGGAAAGCTTCCGCGTGGTACTGGCGCCGAACAAGGAAGCGCTCAAGCACATCGACCAGATTATCCACAGTGCCGGCCAGTACGAAGAAGGCGAAACCCTGTCGGTCTTCGACCTGACCCAGAGTGCCGACCAGGACAACAAGAACGAGGAGGCCAAGGAGTACCTGGCACGGCTGGTGGCGGCCAACCACAACCAGCTGGGCCTGAAGGACCTGTTCGAGCTGGCGTTCGAGATCACCAAGGTCAATGGCCAGCCGATCATCCACGCCGACATTGACGGCGCAGCGTCCAACGGCACCACCATGACCATCAAGGCGCTGACCAACATGTACCTGTTGCTGCACCTGATGGACCGAGACCTGGCCGGGCGCATTCGCCTGCCGTACTACCTGGACGAAGCGGCAGATATCGACGAACGCAACCAGGCGGCACTGCTGGAGACCAGCCAGCAACTGGGCTTCGTACCGATCCTGGCGAGTGTGAAACCACAGGTATCGGCACACGTTGCGATCGACCTGGAAGGTGGTAGCGGGCCGAACGGCATCTACATCGACGAGGCGGACTGGAAGTTCATCAGCCGGCTGGATGAAGTGAGGGCGGCTGTGCGTGAGGATCAGGCCGAGGAACTGGCCTGAGATAGCTGGGGCCGCTTTGCGGCCCATTCGCGGGTGAACCCGCTCCTACGACGACCTGCGTCCAACCACCGATGCGTGTGTAGGAGCGGGTTTACCCGCGAATACGGTGGTGATTGCAACGGTGAACGACGGGGGGAAATTGGCCAGCAGGTCCGGCCCTTTCGCGGGTGAACCCGCTCCTACGACGGCCTGCGTCCAACCACCGATGCGTGTGTAGGAGCGGGTTTACCCGCGAATACGGTGGTGATTGCAACGG
>NZ_JADDRH010000011.1:0-155850 GCF_044904505.1 Pseudomonas sp. 3HC3 | reverse complement strand
AGCAAAAAGCTTCCTCGAACAGGCCTGATACATAGATGCAACCGGGTTCCTATGTTCAAAAAAGCAGCTAGACAGTGTGGGCGAGTCCATACATAGGAGCGGGTTTACCCGCGAATACGGTAGCGGCAGCAACGGTGAACGGCGGGTGGAGATTGGCCAGCTGGGCCGGCCTCTTCGCGGGTAAACCCGCTCCTACGGCGGGCTGCGTCCAACCTCCGATGTGTGCCCACCACCAATCTGTGTAGGAGCGGGTTTACCCGCGAATACGGTAGCGGCGACAACGGTGAACGGCGGGTGGAGATTGGCCAGCAGGGCCGGCCCTTTCGCGGGTGAACCCGCTCCTACACGGCGGGCTGCGCCCAACCTCCGGTGTGTGTCCACCACCGATCCGATGTAGGAGCGGGTTTACCCGCGAATACGGTAGCGGCAGCAACGGTGAACGGCGGGTGGTAAATGGCCAGCAGGCCCGGCCCTTTCGCGGGTGAACCCGCTCCTACACGACGGGCTGTGTCCAACCTCCGATGTGTGCCCACCACCAATCTGTGTAGGAGCGGGTTTACCCGCGAATACGGTAGCGGCAGCAACGGTGAACGGCGGGTGGAGATTGGCCAGCAGGCCCGGCCCTTTCGCGGGTGAACCCGCTCCTACACGGCGGGCTGTGTCCAACCTCCGATGTGTGCCCACCACCAATCTGTGTAGGAGCGGGTTTACCCGCGAATACGGTAGCGGCGACAACGGTGAACGGCGGGTGGAGATTGGCCAGCAGGGCCGGCCCTTTCGCGGGTGAACCCGCTCCTACACGGCGGGCTGTGTCCAACCTCCGATGTGTGCCCACCACAGATCTGTGTAGGAGCGGGTTTACCCGCGAATACAGTAGCGGCGACAACGGTGCACAGCGGGTGGGGATTGGCCAGCTGGGCCGGCCTCTTCGCGGGTAAACCCGCTCCTACGGCGGGCTGCGTCCAACCTCCGATGTGTGTCCACCACAGATCTGTGTAGGAGCGGGTTTACCCGCGAATCCGGTAGCGGCAGCAACGGTGCACAGCGGGTGGAGATTGGCCAGCAGGGCCGGCCTCTTCGCGGGTAAACCCGCTCCTACAGCGGCCCGGCTCCAACCTCCGGTGTGTGTCCACCACCAATCTGTGTAGGAGCGGGTTTACCCGCGAATACGGTAGCGGCGACAACGGTGAACGGCGGGTGGAGATTGGCCAGCTGGGCCGGCCTCTTCGCGGGTGAACCCGCTCCTACGGGGATCTCGGCAGGAACAGCGGATAGGCAAACAAAAAGGCCGGCATCTCTCGATGCCGGCCTTTTTGCTTACTTGGCCTGGTAGATGATCCCCGGGCTGCACTGCACCATCTGGTAATGGTCCGGCAAGCCGTTCAGCGCTTCCGAGGCGCCGAGGAACAGGTAGCCACCTGGCTTGAGGGTACTGTGAATGCGCAGCAGGATGTCCTTCTTCACCTGCGCCGAGAAATAGATCAGCACATTGCGGCAGAACACGATGTCGAACTTGCCTAGACTGGCATAGCTGTCGAGCAAGTTGAACGAGCGGAACTCGACACGGCTGCGAATCGCTGGCTTGACCGCCCAGCGCCCCGGCCCCTTGGGGTCGAAGTAGCGCTGCAAGCGCTCTTGGGACAAGCCGCGGGCAATCGCCAGGCTGTCATATTCGCCAGTCTTGCAGTTGGTCAGCATGGTGCCGGAGAGGTCGGTGGCGACGATCTGCGCCCCCATCTTCAACTGGCCGAGGTTGCTGCGCTCGAACTCGTCGATTGCCATCGAGATGGAATACGGCTCCTGCCCCGACGAACAGGCCGCCGACCACATGCGCAGTCGCTGGCCGGGGTTGTTGCGGATGAACTCGGGGATCACCTTGTTCTTCAGCACTTCGAACGGATAGGTGTCGCGAAACCACAGGGTCTCATTGGTGGTCATGGCATCGACCACCTGCTCGCGCAAGCCGCCGCGCGGCTGGGCCTGAATGCGCTGCACCAGCTCACCCAGGCTCTTGATGCCCTGTTGTTCCATCAGCTTGTTGAGACGGCTGGAAACCAGGTACTGCTTATTCTCGCCAAGCAGGATGCCACAGGCTTTCTCCAGGAAGACCCGGAACTGTTCGAAATCCAAATTACCCGTAGACACTACTGCCGCCTCTTTTCAATCACTGGTGCCGGGGGCATGCCCCCCGGCTGCTTCAATGCGCTGCCTTGATCCGGTCGACCACCCGTTGGGCCAGGTCGTCCGGCTTGAACTTGGCCAGGAAGTCATCGGCGCCGACCTTCTTGACCATTGCCTGGTTGAACACCCCGGAAAGCGAAGTATGCAGGCAGATGTGCAACTTTTGCATGCGCGGATCGCTGCGAATCTCCGCCGTTAGCGTATAGCCGTCCATTTCCGGCATTTCAATGTCCGAGATCATCATCAGGAACTCTTCTTCAGGCTTTTTGCCCTCATCCACCAGCTGACGCAGGTAGTTCAGCGCCTGACGACCATCATTGAGCGCCACCACCTCGACCCCGACGGTTTGCAGGCAACGGCTGACCTGTTTGCGCGCCACCGACGAATCGTCGACGGTCAGCACCCGCATCAACACCGCCTTGTCCTGCACCTCGGCATCGATCACACCGGCCGATACCGACTCGGACGACGGCGACACTTCGGCCAGCACCTTCTCCACATCGATGATCTCGACCATGCGGTTGTCCACCCGGGTGACCGCGGTCAGGTAGTGATCACGGCCGGTCCCCTTGGGTGGCGGATGAATCTCTTCCCAGTTCATGTTGACGATGCGCTCCACCGAATGCACCAGGAAGCCTTGGGTCTTGGTGTTGTACTCGGTGATGATCACGAAGCTGTTGCGTGTGTCTTCCTGCAGCGGTCGCAACCCGGTGGCCATCGACAAGTCGAGGATCGGGATGGTCGCCCCGCGAATATTGGCAACGCCACGCACCACAGGGTGCGCCTTGGGCAGCAAGGTCAGCGCAGGGCATTGCAGTACTTCCCTGACCTTGAACACATTGATGCCGTAAAGCTGTTCGCCATTGAGGCGGAACAGCAGCAATTCCAGGCGATTCTGCCCCACCAGCTGCGTGCGCTGGTTGACCGAATCCATAACACCCGCCATGCCAGACTCCTTAACGTTTCAGCCTTTCGTTGCAACTCAGGTAGCGAGTCGGCACGGGCTTTGCTTTTTTGAGTGTCATGCACACGAAAACGACATTTTCCCGACGATTGACACGCCTGCTGACTGGCCCGCTGGCCACGCTGTGCCTGCTGATGCCCGGCGTTCGCACGGTAGCGGACGCGTTCACCTTGCCTGAACAGCTTATCGGTGTCACCCAAGGGTTTCTTGAATTCACCGTTGAAGATTACCTGTCCACCACCCAGACTGCCGGCCGCTATGAAATCCAGGTCAACCCGCTGGACCCACGGTTGCGCATGCCATTGTGCAGCCAGCAGCTGGACGCCTCGCTGGAAAGCCCGGCCAAGCCACTGGGCCGGGTGACGGTAAGGATACGCTGCAACGGCGCAGCACCGTGGACGGTATTTGTACCGGCCACCGTGCGACTTTTCCGCGACGTGGTAGTGGTAACCCGCCCGCTCAAGCGCGACAACACGGTCGGCGAAGGTGACGTGGCCCTGCGCGAGCGAGACGTCGGCACCCTGGGCCAGGGCTTCCTGACCGAGCTGGACCAGGCGGTGGGCATGAAGATGCTGCGCCCCACGGTGATCGACCAGGTGCTCACCCCGCAACACCTGGAACAGGCCGAGGTGGTGCGCAAGGGTGATCATGTGGTGATCATTGCCCGCAGTGGTGGCCTGAGCGTGCGCATGCCGGGCGAAGCCTTGAGCAAGGGCGGCCTGAGCGAGCAGATCCGGGTACGCAACCTCAACTCCAAACGCGTGGTCAAGGCCAGGGTGACCGGGCCTGGCCAGGTCGAGGTCAGTATGTAGGCCAGCCACCAGATTGCGCTGGCAGTGAGGAACCGCTTTTCCTAAACTGTGTCAGAACACGGGTTCGCGGGCTTGCCGACAGGCGGCAATGCATTTGTGCCTAAAGTTTATATCGGGTTGGCCGAAAACAAGGCAAGCGTCCAAATACCCAGAGGTTTCTGATCATGGTCATCGACTTCAGTCGTTTGAATAACTCTCCGTCCGTCACGGGCGGCGTGCGCGGCAATACCGCGTCCGGCAGCGCCGAAAAACCGGCAGCCAGCCAGGAAGCGACAAGCGCCACCAGCGCCAGCGGAGAAGCGGTACACCTCAGCCAGGAGGCCCAGCAGTTGCAGAAGATCAGCGACAAGCTGCGCGACGAGCCGGTGGTCAACAGCGCCCGCGTGGCCGAGTTGAAACAGGCAATCGCCGACGGCAGCTACCAGGTCGATGCCAGCCGGGTCGCCAGCAAACTGCTTGATTTCGAAGCCCAGCGCTGACCGTACGGCGCGCTGACTTCACGGACGCTAGAAAAGCCAAGAGTTAGCCATGCACGACACCACCTTGCTGCAACTGATCGAAGATGACATTGCCCCGATGCAGGAACTGCTCGACCTTCTGCACAAGGAAGCAATTGCCCTGCATGGCCGCGACATGCCGCTGCTGGAGCAAATCCTGGCGCGCAAGCAGTCGTTGATCATCTTGCTCGAGCAGCACGGCCAGCGCCGCAGCCAATTGCTCGGCAGCCTGGGCCTGAGTGCCGACCGCACCGGTGTGCAGGCTGTAGCCGCGCAGTCACCTCATGGTGATGTGATGCTGCAGCGGCTCGACATGCTGTCGCAACTGATGGACGACTGCCAGCAGGTCAACCAGACCAATGGCCGGATCATCCAGGTGCAGCAACACGTCACCAACAACCAGATCCGCATCCTTCAGGGCGGCGATTCGCCCTCACTCTACGACAGCCGTGGCAGCACCTCGCCTCTGGCCAAGCCGCGCGCGCTCAGCCAAGTGTGATTTTTCTATCAAGGCACAGAACATAGTGGCAAAATGCCGTTACTTGCGTGTGTCGCTTTTGCCTGGAGAACGATAAGCTGTGTTCAATGAATCCGATGCCCCGCAGCCACCCAAGGTGTTGAGCACCCCCTTGGAGATTGCGGCCAACTTGCGGCAGCTGCAGGAAAGCCACGACCCCCTGATCATCACCTTCCATGACCGCAGCCAGCGCTTCCAGAGCTATGTGGTGCGCGTGGACCGCGAAAGCAACACCCTGGCACTGGACGAGATGATCCCCCGTGACGGCGAGAAATTCATCGAGAACGGCGAGCACTTCCGCGTCGAAGGCTTCCACGATGGTGTGCGCATCGCCTGGGAGTGCGATCACGAGCTGAAAATCAGCGAGGTCGACGGCCATCGCTGCTACAGCGGCGCCCTACCGCAAGAGATGACCTACCACCAGCGCCGCAACGCCTTCCGCGCCGCACTGAAGCTATCGCAGCTGGTCGACATCATCCTCGACGGTGCTCACCTCAAGGGCAACGGCGCCATGCGAGGCAAGCTGCTGGATATCTCGGCCACCGGCTGCAAACTGCGCTTCGAAGGCAATGTCGAAGACCGCTTGCAACTGGGCCAGGTGTATGAGCGTTTCAAGGCGGGCAACCCGCTGGGCCTGGTGGATACCATGGTCGAGCTGCGTCATCTGCACTATGAAGAGCGCATCAACACTACCTTTGCCGGCGTGCGCTTCCACAACCTGAGCGGGCAGGCTCAACGCAAGATCGAGAGTTTTGTGTACCAGCTGCAGCGTGAGGCGCGGCGGTTCGACAAGGACGATTATTGATCGTCGGTCGGTAAAACAGAAAACGCCACCTGCTGAGGTGGCGTTTTCATTTGTGTTTCTGCTGGGCTGGCCTCTTCGCGGGTAAACCCTACACCGACTTGCTGGCTTCTTCCGGTTCAGGCGCCTGCTGCTGCGCGCCCTTCTCTTCATCCTCGGTGTCTTCAGCCGCCACAGGTGCCTGCATCACGTCCTGCACGGTCTGCTCATCCACCCGCGGGTCCAGCGCCGCCGACAACGGCGAACCGGCCGCCGGCATCGCCACGTGGCCCAGCGGTGCATCCTGTACCTGATGCAGGCCGGTAACCGCTTTCGGCCGAATGCGCCAGACCAGCACCAAGGCAAAGAATACGAAGAAGGCATACAACATCTGCGCGCCCAGCACCTTCATCAGAACCCCTGCCGCCAACGGGCCAACGCATGCACCCACACCGTAGGTCACCAACAGCATCGCCGTCAGCGATACCCGGCGCTCGCTTTCCACGTGGTCATTGGAAAAAGCAACCGCCAGCGGGTACAGGCAGAACTGCAGCAACGAGATCAGGAAGCCGATACCGAACAGCAACTCCAGCGGCACACTGGGCAGAATCGCCAATGGCGCAGCAGCCAGTGCCAGCCCCACAGCCACGCTACGAATAAGCACGGCCCGGTCATAACGGTCAGACAACCAGCCTAGCGGCCACTGCACCAGCAGGCCGGCAAAAATGCAGCTACCCATGAACAGACCAATTTGCTCGGTACTCATCCCCTGGCTTGACGCATATAAAGGCGCCAGACCGTAGAACGAGCCGACAATCAGCCCCGAGCCCAAAACCGTACTGAGCGACTGCGGCACGCGCTTGATGAAGAACTTCGGCTCCATCGGTGCCGGGCGCAAAGGCGCCGGGTGAATACGCCGGGTCATCGCCACGGGCACCAGGCACAGGGCAAAGCACATCGCCACCAGCATCAGCAGCTCAGGGCCGAGCTGCGGGTGCACAACCAGGATCAACTGGCCAAGCACCAGCCCCAGGTACGAAGCAATCATGTAACCGCTGAACACCGCGCCCCGGTGCTTCACATCGGCCTGCTCATTGAGCCAACTCTCGATGACCATGTATTGGCACATCATCCCCAGGCCAACGATCATGCGCAGCCCGACCCAGGCCGGCAGCCAGTTGGTCAGGCCATGACCGAGCACCGCGGCGCCGACGATACCGGCACAGGTGGCATAGGCGCGTATGTGCCCTACCCGCCCGATCAGCCGGTGGCCAACCTTGCCGCCAACCGCCAGGCCAAAGTAGTTGGCCGCCATCAACGCACCCACCCACAGGCTGTCGACATGGTCGGCCGCCAGGCGCAGGGCCAGGTAGGTGCTGAGCAGGCCCGAGCCGATCAACATCATCAGCGCGGCGAAATACAACGACTGAAACGGCTTCCATACATTTCGCATACGTCCCGTGGAGCTCCCTGGTCAGGTGGCAGTTTTGGGTGCTAGCAGCATAAAGGCAAAAACCGCCTGGCGCAGGCCCCCCGACAGCTATTTGGCTGTGCGGGGGCGTGCCCGGTGCAGGTTGTGTCGCGCTCAGGCCTGTGCCGCCAGCACCCGGCGCTCCCACGGCGTGATCTCGTCGAAGAAATCGCTCAGTTCAAGGGTCTTGCTGGCGATGTAGCCTTCGATGAACTCGCTGCCGAACAGTTCCCGCGCCAGCGTGCTGCGCTTGAGTCTTTCAAGGGCCGCGTGCAGCGTGCACGGCAAGCTCAGGGGCTCGGGCACCTCGAATTCGCCCTGGATGGCCGGCGATGGCTGCAAGCGCTGCTCGATGCCGTGCAGGCCGGCGGCCAGGCTGGCGGCAATGGCCAGGTAAGGGTTGGCATCGGCGCCTGGCAGGCGGTTTTCCACCCGTCGCGCGACCGGCGCACTGGCCGGAATGCGCAGGCCAGCGGCGCGATTGTCCTCGGACCAGCACGCATTGTTCGGCGAGGCATAGGGATGGCACAGGCGCTGGTAGGAGTTGACGTTGGGCGCGAACAGGGCAGTGAAGTCGGCCATGCACGCCTGCAACCCGCCGATGAAGTGGTGGAAGGTGTCTGTCGGCAGGCCTTGCTCGTCACTGAACACGTTACGCCCGCTGCTGGCCTCGACCAGGCTCTGGTGAATATGCATGGAGCTGCCGGGCGTACGCGCCAGCGGCTTGGCCATGCAGACCACCGTCAGCCCGTGCTTGAGCGCTACTTCCTTGAGCAGGTGCTTGAACAGGAAGGTCTGGTCGGCCAACAGCAGCGGGTCGCCGTGCAGCAGATTGATCTCGAACTGGCTGACACCCATTTCGTGCATGAAGGTGTCACGTGGCAGGCCGAGCGCGGCCATGCAGTGGTACACCTCCTTGAAGAACGGGCGCAGGCCGTTGTTGGAGCTGACACTGAACGCCGAATGGCCCTGCTCGCGGCGGCCATCGCTGCCTACAGGCGGCAGGAACGGTTGGTGCGGGTCAGTGTTGGGGGCAAAGACGAAGAACTCCAGCTCGGTTGCCACTACCGGCGCCAGGCCCAGTACCGCATAGCGGGCTATCACGGCCTTCAGCTGGCCCCGGGTGGACAGTGCCGAGGGCCGGCCATCCAGCTCGTTGGCATCGCAGATGGCCAAGGCGCGGCCGTCATCGCTCCAGGGCAGGCGGTGGACCTGACCGGGTTCGGCCACCAGTGCCAGGTCGCCGTCGTCACTACCGTAGAACTTCGCCGGTGGGTAGCCGCCCATGATGCACTGCAGCAGCACCCCCCGGGCCATTTGCAGACGACGGCCTTCGAGGAAGCCTTCGGCGGTCATCACCTTGCCGCGCGGGACGCCGTTGAGGTCAGGGGTGACGCATTCGATTTCATCGATGCCCTGGAGCTGAGCAGTGCTCATGACGCTTGTCCTTGTTGTTGTAGGCTGACAACAACATAGGCTGCGGGTGTTTAAAATATCAAGC
Source organism: Pseudomonas sp. 3HC3 (assembly GCF_044904505.1). Classification (NCBI taxonomy): domain Bacteria; kingdom Pseudomonadati; phylum Pseudomonadota; class Gammaproteobacteria; order Pseudomonadales; family Pseudomonadaceae; genus Pseudomonas; species Pseudomonas sp. 3HC3. Next base: position 147,126 of record NZ_JADDRH010000011.1, on the reverse strand, counting down.
AGCCTATTGGGTGGCTGTGCCGGCCTCTTCGCGGGTGAACCCGCCCCTACAGGTGGATGCGATCCTTGTGCCGGCACCGCCCCCCTACTCCCGCAAGGTCATGCCATTGGCCGGCAACGGCAACGCCGTCTTGTAGCGCACCTGCTTCAGGGCAAAGCTCGAACGAATATTGGCTACCCCTGGCAAGCGCGTCAGGTAATCGAGAAACCGCTCCAGCGCCTGGATGCTGGGCAATAGCACCCGCAACAGGTAATCCGGGTCACCCGTCATCAGGTAACACTCCATCACCTCGGGCCTTTCGGCAATTTCTTCCTCGAAGCGGTGCAACGACTGCTCCACCTGTTTTTCCAGGCTGACATGGATGAACACGTTCACATCCAGCCCCAGCACCTCCGGCGACAGCAAGGTCACCTGCTGGCGGATCACCCCCAGCTCCTCCATGGCCCGCACCCGGTTGAAACAAGGCGTGGGCGACAGGTTCACCGAGCGTGCCAGCTCGGCATTGGTGATGCGGGCGTTCTCTTGCAGGCTGTTGAGAATGCCGATATCGGTACGATCGAGTTTGCGCATGAGACAAAATCACCGGTTTTTTGTGTTTATGCGGAATGTTTATCTGCCCTGCTCAGCAAAGGCAATCAACTTGAGAGAAAAATTCTCCTGCCGGGCCACTAAGATGTAAGTGACGCTGACTTACCAGTCACAAGCCGGTACTCAGCGGCGGCCGCTTCAGAGCTCACAAAAACAAATACCCGAGCGAGCGTAAAAAGCATGAACGAGTACGCCCCCCTGCGTTTGCATGTGCCCGAGCCCACCGGCCGGCCAGGCTGCCAGACCGATTTTTCCTACCTGCGCCTCACCGATGCAGGTCAAGCCCGTAAACCCGCTATCGATGTCGATGCTGCCGACACTGCCGACCTGTCCTGCAGCCTGGTCCGCGTGCTCGACGAGCAAGGCAACGCGCAAGGCCCCTGGGCCGAAGACATCGACCCGCAGATCCTTCGCCAAGGCATGCGCGCCATGCTCAAGACGCGGATCTTCGACAGCCGCATGGTGGTTGCCCAGCGCCAGAAGAAGATGTCCTTCTACATGCAAAGCCTGGGCGAAGAAGCCATCGGCAGCGGCCAGGCGCTGGCGCTGAACCGCACTGACATGTGCTTCCCGACCTACCGCCAGCAAAGCATCCTGATGGCCCGCGACGTGTCGCTGGTCGAGATGATCTGCCAACTGCTGTCCAACGAGCGCGACCCCCTCAAAGGCCGCCAGTTGCCGATCATGTACTCGGTGCGCGAAGCCGGCTTCTTCACCATCAGCGGCAACCTGGCGACCCAGTTCGTGCAGGCGGTCGGCTGGGCCATGGCATCGGCAATCAAGGGCGATACCAAGATCGCCTCGGCGTGGATCGGTGACGGCGCTACTGCCGAGTCGGACTTCCACACCGCCCTCACCTTTGCCCACGTGTACCGCGCCCCGGTCATCCTCAACGTGGTCAACAACCAGTGGGCCATTTCCACCTTCCAGGCCATCGCCGGTGGCGAGTCGACCACCTTTGCCGGCCGTGGCGTGGGTTGCGGTATTGCTTCGCTGCGGGTTGACGGCAACGACTTCGTCGCCGTATACGCCGCCTCGCGCTGGGCTGCCGAACGCGCCCGCCGTGGCCTGGGCCCAAGCCTGATCGAATGGGTCACCTACCGTGCCGGCCCGCACTCGACGTCGGACGACCCCTCCAAGTACCGCCCTGCCGATGACTGGAGCCACTTCCCGCTGGGTGACCCGATCGCCCGCCTGAAGCAGCACCTGATCAAGATCGGCCACTGGTCCGAGGAAGAACACCAGGCCGTTACGGCCGAGCTCGAAGCTGCCGTGATTGCCGCGCAGAAAGAAGCCGAGCAGTACGGCACCCTGGCCAACGGGCACATCCCGAGCGCCGCCTCGATGTTCGAGGATGTGTACAAGGAGATGCCCGAACACCTGCGCCGTCAACGCCAGGAACTGGGGGTTTGAGATGAACGACCACAACAACAGCATAAACCCGGAAACCGCCATGGCCACCACTACCATGACCATGATCCAGGCCCTGCGCTCGGCCATGGATGTCATGCTTGAGCGCGACGACAATGTGGTGGTGTACGGCCAGGACGTCGGTTACTTCGGCGGCGTGTTCCGCTGCACCGAAGGCCTGCAGAACAAGTACGGCAAATCGCGCGTGTTCGACGCGCCCATCTCCGAGAGCGGAATCGTCGGTACCGCCGTGGGCATGGGCGCCTATGGCCTGCGCCCGGTAGTGGAAATCCAGTTCGCCGACTATTTCTACCCGGCCTCCGACCAGATCGTCTCCGAGCTGGCCCGCCTGCGTTACCGTTCGGCCGGCGAATTCATCGCCCCGCTGACCCTGCGCATGCCTTGCGGCGGCGGCATCTACGGCGGCCAGACTCACAGCCAGAGCCCGGAAGCGATGTTCACCCAGGTGTGCGGTCTGCGCACCGTCATGCCGTCCAACCCTTATGACGCCAAAGGCCTGTTGATTGCCTCGATCGAATGCGACGACCCGGTAATTTTCCTGGAGCCCAAACGCCTGTACAACGGCCCGTTCGATGGCCACCACGACCGCCCTGTAACACCGTGGGCGAAGCACCCGCACAGCGCCGTACCCGACGGCTACTACACAGTTCCGCTGGACAAGGCCGCCATTGCCCGCCCCGGCAACGACGTGACCGTGCTGACCTACGGCACCACGGTGTACGTGGCCCAGGTCGCCGCCGAAGAAAGCGGCGTCGATGCTGAAGTGATTGACCTGCGCAGCCTGTGGCCGCTGGATCTGGACACCATCGTCGAGTCGGTGAAAAAGACCGGCCGTTGCGTGGTGGTGCACGAGGCCACCCGCACTTGCGGCTTCGGTGCCGAACTGGTGTCGCTGGTGCAGGAGCACTGCTTCCACCACCTTGAGGCGCCGATCGAGCGCGTCACCGGCTGGGACACCCCCTACCCTCACGCACAGGAATGGGCTTACTTCCCAGGCCCTTCGCGGGTAGGTGCGGCATTGAAAAAGGTCATGGAGGTCTGAATGGGCACGCACGTCATCAAGATGCCGGACATTGGCGAAGGCATCGCGCAGGTCGAGTTGGTGGAATGGTTCGTCAAGGTCGGCGACATCATCGCCGAGGACCAGGTGGTGGCCGACGTCATGACCGACAAGGCCACCGTCGAAATCCCTTCGCCGGTCAGCGGTACAGTGCTGGCCTTGGGTGGCCAGCCCGGTGAAGTGATGGCGGTCGGTAGCGAACTGATCCGCATCGAAGTAGAAGGCAGCGGCAACCATGTGGATGTGCCTCAGCCAAAGCCGGTAGAGGCCCCGGCTGCCCCGATTGCAGCCAAGCCGGAACCGCAGAAAGACGTAAAACCCGCCGCGCACCAGGCGCCCGCCAATCACGAAGCTGCGGCCATTGTGCCGCGCCAGCCGGGCGACAAGCCGCTGGCCTCGCCGGCCGTGCGCAAACGCGCCCTGGATGCCGGTATCGAACTGCGTTACGTGCATGGCAGCGGCCCGGCCGGGCGCATTCTGCACGAAGACCTCGACGCCTTCATGAGCAAGCCGCAAAGCAATGCCGGCCAGGCACCGAATGGCTATGCCAAGCGCACTGACAGTGAACAGGTGCCGGTGATCGGCCTGCGTCGCAAGATCGCCCAGCGCATGCAGGACGCCAAGCGCCGCGTCGCACACTTCAGCTACGTGGAAGAAATTGACGTCACCGCACTGGAAGCCCTGCGCCAGCAGCTCAACAGCAAGCACGGCGACAGCCGCGGCAAGCTGACCTTGCTGCCATTCCTGGTGCGCGCCCTGGTCGTGGCGCTGCGAGACTTCCCGCAGATCAACGCAACCTACGACGACGAAGCGCAGATCATCACCCGCCATGGCGCGGTGCATGTGGGCATTGCCACCCAAGGTGACAACGGCCTGATGGTACCGGTGCTGCGCCACGCCGAAGCGGGCAGCCTGTGGGCCAATGCCGGCGAGATTTCGCGCCTGGCCAACGCTGCACGTAACAACAAGGCCAGTCGCGAGGAACTGTCTGGCTCGACCATCACCCTGACCAGCCTCGGCGCCTTGGGTGGCATTGTCAGCACGCCGGTGGTCAACACCCCGGAAGTGGCAATCGTCGGGGTCAACCGCATGGTCGAACGGCCAGTGGTGATCGACGGCCAGATCGTCGTGCGCAAGATGATGAACCTGTCCAGTTCGTTCGACCACCGCGTGGTCGATGGCATGGACGCCGCCCTGTTCATCCAGGCCGTGCGCGGCCTGCTCGAACAGCCCGCCTGCCTGTTCGTGGAGTGAGCATGCACCAGACTATCCAAACGACCCTGCTGATCATCGGCGGCGGCCCCGGCGGTTATGTGGCTGCCATCCGCGCCGGGCAACTGGGCATTCCTACCGTACTGGTGGAAGGCCAGGCACTGGGCGGCACCTGCCTGAATATCGGCTGCATTCCGTCCAAGGCACTGATCCACGTGGCCGAGCAGTTTCACCAGGCCTCGCGCTTTACCGAACCCTCGCCGCTGGGCATCAGCGTAGCCTCGCCGCGGCTGGACATCGGCCAGAGCGTGGCCTGGAAGGACGGCATCGTCGACCGCCTGACCACCGGTGTTGCCGCCTTGCTGAAAAAGCATGGGGTCAAGGTGGTACATGGCTGGGCCAAGGTGCTCGACGGCAAGCAGGTCGAGGTCGATGGCCAGCGTATCCAGTGTGAGCACCTGTTGCTGGCCACCGGCTCCAGCAGTGTCGAACTGCCGATACTGCCGCTGGGTGGCCCGGTGATTTCCTCGACCGAGGCCCTGGCGCCCAAAGCACTGCCGCAACACCTGGTGGTGGTCGGTGGTGGCTATATCGGCCTGGAGCTGGGCATTGCCTATCGCAAGCTGGGTGCACAGGTCAGTGTGGTGGAAGCGCGTGAGCGCATCCTGCCGACCTACGACAGCGAATTGACCGCCCCGGTGGCCGAGTCGCTGAAAAAACTGGGCATAGCTTTGCACCTGGGTCACAGCGTCGAGGGCTACGAAAATGGCTGCCTGCTGGCCAGCGACGGCAAGGGCGGGCAACTGCGCCTGGAGGCCGACCAGGTACTGGTGGCCGTGGGCCGCCGGCCACGTACCCAAGGCTTCAACCTGGAATGCCTGGACCTGAAAATGAACGGCGCCGCCATTGCCATCGACGAGCGCTGTCACACCAGCATGCACAACGTCTGGGCCATCGGCGACGTCGCTGGTGAACCGATGCTGGCGCACCGGGCCATGGCGCAGGGCGAGATGGTCGCCGAAATCATCGCCGGCAAGGCCCGACGCTTCGAGCCGGCAGCGATTGCCGCTGTGTGCTTTACCGACCCGGAAGTGGTGGTGGTCGGCAAGACCCCGGAACAAGCTAGCCAGCAGGGCCTGGACTGCATCGTCGCGCAGTTCCCGTTTGCCGCCAACGGCCGGGCCATGAGCCTGGAATCGAAAAGCGGTTTTGTGCGCGTGGTGGCGCGGCGCGACAACCACTTGATCCTGGGCTGGCAGGCGGTTGGCGTGGCGGTTTCCGAACTGTCCACAGCGTTTGCCCAATCGCTGGAGATGGGCGCGTGCCTGGAAGATGTGGCCGGAACCATTCATGCCCACCCCACGTTGGGTGAAGCGGTGCAAGAAGCCGCCCTGCGCGCTTTGGGCCACGCCTTGCATATCTGACACTGAAGCGGCCAAGGCCGATTTGGCCCGCTGCGCCGAGAGGCGCTGCGGGTCTTTTTTCGTTCAGGCCATCTAAGCCTCCAGAAAACAGCGTGCGCTCTGAGGGGCTTGTTACTCGGCAATTGCGTTCTTGCCTGTCCCCTTGGCCCTGTATAGCGCCTGGTCGGCACGCGCCAGCAGCGCGTGCTGGTCCTCCCCTTCCAGCCATTGCACCACGCCATAGCTCATGGTCAGCCGGCAATCACCCACCGGCTCCACCTGCTCCAGCACCTGGCGCAAGCGCACTGCCACCTCCAGCGCCTCCCCCAACGCGGTCTGCGGCAGCACGATGACGAACTCGTCGCCTCCCCAGCGCGCAAGCAGGTCCAGTTCGCGCAAGCAGGTGCGCAGGTTTTCGGCCACCCGCACCAGCGCCGCATCGCCACGGGCGTGACCGTAGCGGTCATTGATCGGTTTGAAATCATCCATGTCCATGGCAATCAGCGACAATGGCTGGCGGAAGCGCTGGGCGCGCTGGCACTCCAGCTGCAACGCGCTCTCCAGCCGGTAACGGTTGGCGACGCGGGTCAACGCATCGCGTTCGGCCAGTTCACGGTTTTCGTCCAGTTGCCGCTGCAACTGCTGGTTCACCCAGGACAACTCGCGAGTGCGTTCGGCCACCTGAAACTCCAGCGACTGGTTCTTCTGTTCCAGTTGAGCCACCAAGCGCTTGCCAGTGTCGATATTGCGATGCGCACCCAGCATGCGCGCCACGGAACCGTCCTCGTTATGCGCGATGATGTAGCCGCTGTCTTCGATCCAGATGTAGCTGCCATCCTGACAACGGCAACGGTATTCAATGCGGTAGCGCTCGTTGCGCTGATTGATATAGGCCTCGAAATGCGCCATTACCCGTGGGTAGTCTTCAGGATGGATCACGCTTTCCCAGGTAAATACCGAGTTGGCCATGGAGTGGCTGGCATAACCCAGCATGCTGTACCAGCCCGGGTTGCGATAAACGTAGCCAGTATTGGCATTCCAGTCCCAGATGCCATCGCTGATCAAATCGAACAAGGTGTGCAACTGCTTTTCACTGAAGCCGGCAGGTACCGGCCTGGTTTCTTGACTCATGGACACTCTCCCTGATGCCCAGCAACTGCGCTCCGATCAAGGGGCTGCCGACAGTGGTGGTAATTGCCGCAGGCGGCAAGATCATGCCTGACACGGGCAAGCATATGCCCGCCCGCGTGTAACGGAAATACCGCCAAAGCCCTGATTTCAACCGACACAGTGCTGGCACGGCTTTTGCGCTGGGTATCCGCCCACGAGATTTCCAAGGAGGAAACATGATAATCGCCCATAATGGCGTGAGCTGGCAGCCCACACTCCATCAGCCTCGGCACGCCAACGATGAACAGGCAGTGGCCGAGATTGCGCCTGTCCGCACACCAATATCCACCGCCAACACGGCGAGCCAACAGCAGAACGGAGGCAGTACCGCTCAGCAAAACGCTGAGGATGCTCGTGCAGAAGCCTTTGCCAAATTCAAGGTGATGCTGCAAAACCTGGGTTCTGCGACCACCGAGCCGGTCATCGGAGAACCACTGCCGCCCAAGACTGCCCGGCAGGAATTTCATGACTTCATGTCCAAGTCGCCTGGCGAGATGATCAAGGAAAAACTGCTGCGTGAGGTAGGCCTGACCGAAGAAGAGTACGACGCCCTGCCACCAGAAATGAAAGCAAAGGTCGACGAGTTGATCGCCCAGCGCATGAAAGAAGACATCGAGCGCAAGATGGAGGAGAAAGCGCAAGAGCAGGTCGCCAAGGTGGATGGCGAACAGGATGAAGAGCAACAAGCGGCAAGCCCGGTATGAAGGAGTGGCAGCGCTCGACTGGTATAGCGCCGCGGTTCGTCCAAGGCTCCCCGACCTGACCGGTTTGAAGGCGTCAGGTGGCGTCGATGTTCAGGTGGTGCATGGCTTCGTCAACTGCACCGCTACCGGCGCCATCACCGGCCTCAGGAAAAATCGGCAGGATGTTGTGCAGAGAATTCGTTTGAGGTCCTTGGCCTTATTGTCCAGGGTGGCAGGCTGGTAGCTATTTGCCACGCGTGGACGCAGGCGCATGACGATGCCTGCGTTGGGGGACGATGTCGGATCCCTCCAAAAATAAGAGAGGACAAGGAAATGCAATCCAACAGTTTGAAGCAAAGCCTCAAGCAGCGGCATATCACCATGATCGCGCTGGGTGGGGTGATCGGTGCAGGCCTATTCATGGGCTCGGGCTCACTGATCGCATCGGCAGGGCCCGCGGCCATACTGTCGTATTTCATTGGTGGCCTGGTGGTCACTCTGGTCATGTTCATGCTGGGCGAAATGGCCTGCCGCAACCCGGATGCAGGGTCGTTCTCGACCTACGCCAACACCTACCTCGGCGACTGGGCAGGGTTTGCGGTCGGCTGGCTGTACTGGTTCAAGTCGATGATGACCATCACCCTGGAAGCGGTACTGCTGGGTGCCATCCTGCATGACTTCCTGCCCTGGCTGCCGATCTGGGCAGGCGCCTTCCTGATGCTGGTGACACTCATGGCCAGCAACGCCTACTCGGTGCGCTCGTTTGCCGAAGTAGAGTACTGGCTGGCCGCGATGAAGGTCGCCACCATCCTCATCTTCATGCTGCTGGGCGTCTCGATCCTGCTCGGCCTGCACAGTGAGATTCCCGCCCCCGGCCTGGTCAACCTCACCGCCCATGACGGTTTCATGCCCAACGGCCTGTCACCGGTGATGGCCGGCGTTATCGTGGTGATCTTCTCACTGGGCGGCAGCGAAATTGCCGCTGTGGCCGCGGGTGAATCAGAGAACCCCCGACAGAACGTGATCCGCGCGATCAAGAGCGTGATCCTGCGTGTGATGCTGTTCTACGTAGGTTCCGTGTCGATCCTGATCCTTTGCCTGCCCTGGACCGACAAGGCCAACCTCGCCTCGCCCTATGTTTCGCTGTTCAGCCTGGCCGGGTTCGGTGGTGCTGCAGTGGCCATGAAGCTGGTGCTGTTCGTCTCGTTCATGTCGGTCATGAACTCGTTCATGTTCTCCAACTCGCGCATGCTGTTCTCGCTGAGCCAGCGCGGTCACGCGCCCAAACTCTTCTCGCGCACCAGTGCCAAGGGCGTACCGATCAATGCACTGCTGCTGAGCCTGTCGATCTGCACGATGATCCTGACCGTGCACTTTGTCAGTGGCGGCGACCTGTTCATGACCTTGGCCAAGAGTACCGGCAGCCTGGTCATGGTCGTATGGATCTTCATCATCATCGCCCACGTGGCCATGCGCAGGAAAACCCGCCACGAAGCGGTCGCCCCAAACGCCTTCCGTGCCTGGCTGTTCCCCTACACCAATATCATTGCGCTGTTCGCCTTGCTGGCAGTAATCGGCACCCAGGCGTTCGACCCGGCATCGCGTTTCCAGTTCTGGTTCACGGTGCTGACGGTACTGCTGGTGGTGGCGGGGTACTTCCTGATGCGTCAGCGGCTGGCCTCAAGCGCGGCGTTATGCCACGAACGTGATGCATGACAGCGCTGGCCAAGCGAAGATGCTGTAGCAGCACGGCGGCGACAAAGGCGACGGAGACAATGATGGGAATGACAAGAATGGCGTCCCAGGCAGGAATTGAACCTGCAACCTTCCCCTTAGGAGGGGGATGCTCTATCCAATTGAGCTACTGAGACGCTACGACCGGCAGCGAACGCTGCACAGCGGGATGGCCAGCATGTTAACCAGCATGCTGGCGTTTGTCATGCCTGAACTGGGCTTTTTCGCGTAATCCTTTTCTGCGGCTGTTATCCCCGCGGTAGCACGCCCTGATTGCGCAGCAGCGAAAGGAATGCAACGACCGCCGCCTCCAGTGTGGAAGAATTATCCAGCACAAGCACCGACGGGTCGGCTGCAGCCTGCAAGCGTGCGCTGCGCGCCAGGCGCTGCTCCACTTCTTCTGTGGTTTCCCGGCCCCGGGCCAGCAAGCGCTGGCGCAGCACCTCAGGCTTGACCTGGACCAACACGACCAACAAATCCGGATAGCGCTGACGGGCCTCTGCCAGATAAGCCCGCGAGCCGTTCACCAGCACCGCCCTCCCCGCCGCCAACCACTGGTCCACCTGCCGGGGTATGCCATAGTCCAGGCCATTGGCCCGCCAGTGCATGGCAAAAGCACCCTGCGCACGCAGGGTATCAAACTGTTCGGGCGTGACCCCTTGGGCAGCTTCGCCTTTGGCTTCGGCCGAACGGGTGATGACCCGGCGGGCAATTTCTACCCCAGCGACGGCCAGTTGCTCACGCGAAGCGTCGATCAGGGAATCTTTCCCGGAACCCGACGGCCCAACCAGAAATATCAACCGGCCCGTCCCTGATCGGCGGTCGCTTGCGTCATGTTGCATAGCCACTATGCTCTATGGAGAGAACCGGCGCATTCTAGGGCTTTTCCGGGCATTTTTCTGCGTTTTACCAATTGTTGACGGCAAAAGACTGACGGCCAGGCTAGCCAGAGCATGTAAAACTTTTCAAACCAGTGCTCATTTCTGATAATTGGTACTGGCATAAAGCCTTTATCCGGCTCACTATTTGTCACATAATTGACGCCAAGCAAACGGCGACCATGAGGCAAGATGAGCATCCATTTTTCACTGGCGGTTGAACATTTTGTCGTCGCCACGGTCGTACTTCCATCCCGTGCGGCCAATTTGAGAACCGCTTCCCCTGAACCAAACTCTGGTCAATTTATATGCGCCCAATGAAACAGGCTATTTATTCGAGCCGCACCGCTGACAAGTTCGTCGTCCGCCTGCCAGACGGAATGCGTGAGCGCATTGCCGAGGTAGCGCGCAACCACCACCGCAGCATGAACTCCGAGATTATCGCACGCCTGGAACAGAGCCTTATCCAGGAAGGTGCGCTAGGTGACGAGCTGAGCATGCGCCTGGATAGCCCCGAGCTGTCCCTGCATGAGCGCGAATTGCTGCAGCGCTTCCGCCAACTGTCCCATCGCCAGCAGAACGCCCTGGTCGCCCTCATCGCTCACGATGTGGAAATGGCCGCCGACGCCTCCTGAGGCCTGCTGCGAACACGAAAAAGCCAGCGCAAGCTGGCTTTTTTGTGGGCGACTGATTGGCAGCAATGACATTTCCCTGTGGAATTGCTCCCACAGGGAGGATCGGCTTACAGCAGGAACAGCGTAGCCAGCCCAAGGAAGATGAAGAAACCGCCGCTGTCGGTCACAGCAGTGATCATCACGCTCGCCCCCATCGCAGGGTCGCGCCCCAAGCGGGCCAAGGTCATCGGGATGAGCACGCCCATCAGCGCCGCAAGTAACAAGTTCAAGGTCATCGCTGCAGTCATCACCACCCCCAGCGACCAGCTGCCATACAGCCAGAAAGCCACCGCACCAATCACTCCACCCCAAACCAGGCCGTTGATCAGCGACACCGCCAACTCCTTGCGCATCAAGCGGCTGGTATTGCCTGGCGACACTTGGTCCAGGGCCATGGCGCGAACAATCATGGTGATGGTCTGGTTACCAGAGTTGCCACCAATACCCGCAACGATCGGCATCAACGCAGCCAACGCTACCAGCTTTTCAATCGAACCTTCGAACAACCCGATCACTCGTGAAGCAACAAAGGCGGTAATCAGGTTGATTGCCAGCCACGCCCAACGGTTGCGTAACGAACGCCAGACCGAGGCGAAAATATCCTCCTCTTCACGCAGACCCGCCATGTTGAGGACTTCGGTCTCGCTCTCCTCACGGATCAGGTCGACCATTTCGTCGATGGTCAGACGGCCGATCAGGCGTTCGCTCTTGTCCACCACCGGGGCGGATACCAGGTCATAACGCTCGAAAGCCTGCGCTGCATCGTAGGCATCTTCCTCGGGCTGGAAGGAGACAGGGTCGGTCGCCATGACCTCCGCCACCTTCTTCTCCGGGTCGTTGACCAGCAGGCGCTTGATCGGCAATACCCCCTTGAGGATGCCGTCGTAATCGACCACGAACAATTTGTCAGTGTGGTTGGGCAGTTCTTTCAGGCGACGCAGGTAGCGCAGCACCACTTCCAGGCTGACGTCTTCGCGGATGGTGACCATCTCGAAGTCCATCAACGCACCGACCTGCTCCTCGTCGTAACTCAGCGCCGAACGCACCCGCTCGCGTTGCTGGGCATCGAGGGTGTCCATCAGCTCGTGAACAACGTCACGCGGCAGCTCTGGGGCGAGGTCGGCCAGTTCGTCGGCGTCCATCTCCTTGGCGGCAGCCAGCAGCTCGTGATCGTCCATGTCGGCGATCAACGATTGGCGAACCGAATCGGAAACTTCCAGCAGAATGTCGCCATCGCGCTCCGAGCGCACCAACTGCCAGACCGTCAGGCGATCTTCCAGGGGCAAGGCTTCGAGGATGTAGGCGATGTCGGCGGGGTGCAGGTCATCGAGCTTGCGCTGCAGCTCGACGAGGTTCTGGCGGTGGACCAGGTTTTCCACCAGGTCATTGTGCGCGCCTTCCTGGCGATGGGTCAGGTCTTCGACCATGCGCTGGCGCTGCAGCAGTTCGACCACCTGGGCCAGGCGATCCTGCAGGCTTTCTTGCGCTTTTTTAACTTCTACTTCAGTCATAGGCGAACTCCACTCCCAGCAGCGGAGCACGCCGAGGGAATCAATCGGTCAGATCTTTCTGTATGAATCGTGTTAGCGAGTAACTACTGGGTAAGTCCATGGTGGTTTTCCACAAGCCCCGGCGGGGCTGACGGGCGCAATCATACACTGCTAAAGCTGTCAGATCGCTTAAATTTTTGGCCAGAACAATCGTTTGCGTGATAAAGCTGGGACAACGCTCGAAGCTATCAGTGCGACGGTTGTTGTGGATGAGAAAGCACATTTGATTTTTGAGGCCGCATAGCGGCTCCAAGCTACACCGCAATCATTACAGAAGAGCGTAGATCGACATGATCAAGAATTCATTGGCGCACAAACAAAAAGCCCGCTCTATTGAGCGGGCTTTTTGATGGGGTATGGCGGACTCAGCAGGATTCGAACCTGCGACCGCTCGGTTCGTAGCCGAGTACTCTATCCAGCTGAGCTATGAGTCCGTGGTGGTAGTTTTAGACCAGATTACCACTGGTTGACTGAAGTAGCTTTGCAAGCAGAACCACTTCAAAAAGTGGCGGACTCAGCAGGATTCGAACCTGCGACCGCTCGGTTCGTAGCCGAGTACTCTATCCAGCTGAGCTATGAGTCCGCAATTGGTATTTTTAGACCAGATTACCACTGGTTGTTTGAAGTAGCTTTTAAGCAAAGCCACTTCAAAAGTGGCGGACTCAGGAGGATTCGAACCTCCGACCGCTCGGTTCGTAGCCGAGTACTCTATCCAGCTGAGCTATGAGTCCGTGTCTTGCCGCGCATTATAGGTCGCTGAAACATTTTTGCAAGAACTTTTTTCGTTTAAAATCAACTACTTAGCGTTCTTACCGTTTACAGCGCCCTAAGCGAATAATGGCGGTGAAGGGGGGATTCGAACCCCCGATACCCTTATGAGGTATACTCCCTTAGCAGGGGAGCGCCTTCGGCCACTCGGCCACCTCACCGCAACACGAGGCGAATATTAAAGAACCTCTTTCACCTTTGCAACCCTTTTTTTGAAAAAAACTTCAAAAAAATTAAAGGCTTGGCTCTTCATCCTTCTCCTTCTTGATCCGCAGGTAGATTTCCTCGCGGTGAACTGCCACTTCTTTCGGGGCGCTCACGCCAATACGCACCTGGTTGCCTTTGACGCCAAGCACCGTCACGGTGATCTCGCCGTCTCCAATGATCAGGCTCTCGGCGCACCGACGAGTCAAAATCAACATAGCTTTCTCCTTACGCAAAACATTCAGGGGTAACAGTCTTGGATATCGGGCCGGGTCGCGGACGACGACCATGGCCCTGGTACTCGCCGCACAGGGCAGGACAGGGCCTGCGCGGCGAGCAGAAACGCGAAGGGCGCGGCAAGCCGCGCCCTTCCAGGCAGCGCCTTACTCGCCCTGTCGGGCAGGAGTATCCAGATCGAACGCGGTGTGCAGCGCGCGTACGGCCAGCTCCAGGTACTTCTCTTCGAGCACCACCGAAACCTTGATCTCGGAAGTGGAGATCATCTGGATGTTGATGCTCTCCTTGGCCAGGGCTTCGAACATGCAGCTGGCAACACCGGCGTGCGAACGCATGCCGACGCCAACGATCGAGACCTTGGCGATCTTGGTGTCGCCGATCACTTCACGGGCACCGATTTCGCGTGCAGTGTTTTCCAGCACGCTATGCGCCTTCTCGTACTCGTTGCGGTGCACGGTGAAGGTGAAGTCGGTGGTGTTATCGTGCGCAACGTTCTGCACGATCATGTCGACTTCGATGTTCGCAGCGCTGATCGGGCCGAGGATCTTGAAGGCCACGCCCGGGGTATCCGGCACGCCGCGAATGGTCAGCTTCGCTTCATCACGGTTGAAGGCGATACCGGAAATGATCGGCTGTTCCATGGATTCCTCTTCATCAATGGTAATGAGGGTACCCGGACCCTCCTTGAAGCTGTGCAGCACGCGCAGCGGAACGTTGTACTTGCCGGCGAACTCCACCGAACGGATCTGCAGCACCTTGGAGCCGAGGCTGGCCATTTCCAGCATCTCTTCGAAGGTGATCTTCTCCAGGCGACGAGCCTGTGGCACGACGCGCGGGTCGGTGGTGTAGACACCATCGACATCAGTGTAGATCTGGCACTCATCAGCCTTCAGCGCCGCCGCCAGGGCCACGCCTGTGGTATCAGAGCCGCCACGCCCCAGGGTAGTGATGCTGCCGTGCTCGTCGACGCCCTGGAAACCTGCAACCACAACCACGCGGCCTTCCTTGAGGTCGGCACGAATCTTCTGGTCATCGATTTGCAGAATGCGCGCCTTGTTGTGCGAGCTGTCGGTGAGAATACGCACCTGGTTGCCGGTGTAGGACACCGCTGGCACACCACGCTTGATCAAGGCCATGGTCAGCAGGGCAATGGTGACCTGCTCACCGGTCGACACGATCACGTCCAGTTCACGAGGAACCGGGTTATCGGTAATCTGCTTGGCCAGGTCGATCAGACGATTGGTTTCACCGCTCATGGCCGACAGCACAACCACCAGGTCGTCGCCCGCCTCACGGTGTTTCTTGACCTTTTCGGCTACCTGCTCGATCCGCTCGATGGAACCGACAGAGGTGCCGCCAAATTTCTGTACGATCAACGCCATTTCAATGGTGCCTCAGCCCATACAGGGCCCCAAAAAACAATCCAACATGAAGGGGTGGACGGGAGTGGCCTGTGTGGCCACTAGACCATCCACCCCATCATCTCAAAGTCCCTGCTCTGCGAATGGCACGGCCAGCGCCAGGGCCTGGTCCAGGGCGGCGACGTCGACGCCACCACCCTGTGCCATGTCCGGACGGCCACCGCCCTTGCCACCCACCGCCGCAGCGGCTTGTTTCATCAGATCGCCAGCCTTGAGTTGGCTGGAGAGGTCCTTGGTCACGCCGGCCACCAGCACAACCTTGCCCTCATGCTCGCTGCCCAGCAGGATCACTGCGTGGCCGAGCTTGTTCTTCAGCTGATCGACCAGGGCCAGCAGGGCCTTGCCATCCTGCCCATCCAGGCGGGCGGCGAGGACCTTGGCACCCTTGACCTCAACAGCCGCATTGGAGAGATCATCCCCGGCGGCGCTGGCGGCCTTGGCCTGCAGCTGTTCCAGCTGCTTTTCCAGCTGACGGTTGCGCTCAAGCACAGCCGACAGCTTGTCGATCAGGTTGTCGCGGTTACCCTTGACCAGTTGTGCGGCTTCCTTGACCTGCTCTTCGGCAGCGTTCAGGTAGGCCAGCGCAGCGGCACCGGTTACGGCTTCGATACGGCGCACACCAGAGGCCACGCCGCCTTCGCTGATGATCTTGAACAGGCTGATGTCACCGGTGCGCTTGGCGTGGATACCGCCGCACAATTCCACCGAAAAATCACCGCCCATGCTCAGCACACGCACGGTGTCGCCGTATTTCTCGCCGAACAGCGCCATTGCGCCTTTGGCCTTGGCAGTTTCGATGTCGGTCAGTTCGGTTTCAACCGGGGTGTTCTTGCGAATCTCGCGGTTGACGATGTCTTCCAGCTGCTTGATCTGCTCCGGCTTCACCGCTTCGAAGTGGCTGAAGTCGAAACGCAGGCGCTGGCTGTCGACCAGCGAGCCCTTCTGCTGTACATGCTCGCCCAGCACCTGGCGCAGCGCTTCGTGCAGCAGGTGAGTGGCGGAGTGGTTCAACGAGGTAGCGTGTTGCACCTCTGCATCGACCTTGGCCTCGACTGGCGAACCGATCACCAGCGCGCCGCTGGCAACCACGCCGTGGTGCAGGAAGGCACCGCCGGTCTTGGTGGTGTCGCGCACGTCAAAGCGTGCAGCGCCAGCCTGCAGGAAGCCGGAGTCGCCAATCTGGCCGCCGGATTCGGCGTAGAACGGCGTGCGGTCGAGCACGACCACGCCCTGCTCGCCTTCACCCAACTGGTCGACGGACAGGCCGTCCTTGTACAAGGCGATGATCTTGCCTTGGCCTTCAGTGGCATCGTAGCCGAGGAACTCGGTGGCGCTGTCGACTTTTACCAGGCTGTTGTAATCCATGCCGAAGGCGCTGGCGGAACGGGCACGCTCACGCTGGGCGTCCATTTCACGCTCGAAGCCGGCTTCGTCGATAGTCAGCTCACGCTCACGAGCGATGTCGGCAGTCAGGTCCATCGGGAAGCCATAGGTGTCGTACAGCTTGAACACCACGTCGCCCGGTACCACGTCGCCTTTCAGCTGGGCCAGGTCTTGCTCAAGGATGCGCAGGCCCTGCTCCAGGGTTTTGGCGAACTGCTCTTCTTCGGCCTTGAGCACGCGCTCGATGTGCGCTTGCTGGCTCTTCAGCTCTGGGAAGGCTTCGCCCATTTCAGCGGCCAGTGCGGCAACGATCTGGTAGAAGAAGCTGCCCTTGGCGCCCAGCTTGTTGCCGTGACGGCAAGCGCGGCGAATGATGCGGCGCAGCACGTAGCCACGGCCTTCGTTGGACGGCAGCACGCCGTCGGCAATCAGGAAACCGCACGAACGGATGTGGTCTGCGACCACTTTCAGCGAGGCCTGGCCGTCATTGCTGCAACCGATGGCCTTGGCTGCGGCAGCCAGCAGATTCTGGAACAGGTCGATCTCGTAGTTCGAATGCACGTGCTGCAGCACGGCACTGATGCGCTCCAGGCCCATGCCGGTGTCCACCGACGGCGCTGGCAGCGGGTGCAACACGCCGTCGGCGGTGCGGTTGAACTGCATGAAAACGTTGTTCCAGATCTCGATGTAGCGGTCACCGTCTTCTTCTGGCGAGCCGGGTGGGCCGCCCCAGATATCCGCACCGTGATCGTAGAAAATCTCGGTGCATGGGCCGCACGGGCCGGTATCGCCCATGGTCCAGAAGTTGTCGGAGGCGTACGGGGCGCCCTTGTTATCGCCGATGCGCACCATGCGCTCGGCCGGCACGCCGACTTCCTTGGTCCAGATGTCGTAGGCTTCGTCGTCAGTGGCGTAGACGGTGACCCAGAGCTTTTCCTTGGGCAGGTTCAGCCACTGCTCGGACGTCAGGAAGGTCCAGGCGAAGGTAATGGCGTCGCGCTTGAAATAATCGCCGAAGCTGAAGTTGCCCAGCATTTCGAAGAAGGTGTGGTGACGCGCGGTGTAACCGACGTTTTCCAGGTCGTTGTGCTTGCCACCGGCACGCACGCACTTCTGGCTGCTGACAGCACGCGTGTAGGCGCGCTTCTCCGCACCGAGGAAGCAGTCCTTGAACTGGTTCATGCCTGCGTTGGTGAACAGCAGGGTCGGGTCGTTGTTCGGGATCAGCGAACTGGAGGCGACTCGGGTATGTCCCTGCTCTTCGAAGAAGCGAAGGAAGGCTTCACGGATTTCTGCGCTTTTCATAGGTTCTTCCACGGAAACGGCGGCCCTGTTGGGCAAACGCGTCGACGAAACGACGGCAAAGGGCCGCATTATATCGGTCCTGCAGTCTCGATGCAGTGTGTTTATACGATAGAAGCCATCGTTTGGACGGTTTTTCGGGCTATGCAAACGAAAACGACATGACCGGATGCTAAATCCTGTGTTTCGCCACTGGCAAGCCAATTACCGCTTAAGGGAGGGGAAAATGGAACAGGCGGTGAATTAAAAGGTTTTCATCATGGATAGGATCCGAAACTGTGTCGCCTGTTGCGCGGGTAAACCCGCTCCTACGGGCACGGCGCCACATTGAGACCTTGCACATATCTCGTGGGAGCGGGTTTACCCGCGAAACAGGCGACACCGGTCTCACCCCAGGTGCTGCCCCGAATCCGGCACGATCAGAATACCGGCGCGCAAGCCATTCTTGACCTTGGGGTTGGGGAAGATGATGCGTGCCCCCTCCTCCTCGACCACCCAGCGCATCTCGGCCAGGTCTTCAGCCAGCAGGTAGCCCTTGCTGAGCTCGGAGAAGTTTTCGATGTCCGCCGGCAGGTGCAGGTGGAAGCTGTCGCTGTGCTTGATGATTTCGCGGGAAACCCTGAACAGCTGCAGGCCATCCAGCGAACTTTCGTCCTCTGGTTCGGTAGCCTCAATGATGCGAATCAGCCGCTCTTCGAGCTTGTCGAGGTTCACCTGCTCGTTCTGGCCGAACGGACGGGCCTTGCCCAACTCCAGGGTAAAGGCTTCAGCCTCAAGCTGTTCGTAGGTGAAAGCGCTGAAGGTGATGGACGACTTGCTTTGCAGCAACACCGCTTCCATACCTGCCGCCGCCAGGCGCGCCAGTTCGCGACGGGAGTGCTTGCGCCCCTCTTTATAAGGGTACAAGGCGAATTGCTCGATCTTCGAACCGCGGATGGCGGTATGCAGGTCGTAATGCAGGCGGTTGCGCTCCGGCTTGCTGAAGAATACCCGGGCGAACTGTTCCAACTCGGCAGCACGCAATGCTTCAAAACCGCTGGACAGCTCATGACGGCCATTGAACAAGCGGTTGATGTCCTGTTCGATAAAACGCTCGCCCTTGCGGATCGCCGCAGGGTTGCCGAACAGGAACAGCACCCGTGCCCTGGGTTTGATCTTGCCGTTGGCCACGCCGTGCAGCAGCCGCTCGAGCAATTCGATCGGCGCTGTTTCGTTGCCATGAATGCCGGCGGACAACAGCAAGTCCAGCCCGCAATCTTCGCTTTCGGCCGGTCGCACTTCGAGCGCGCCCTCCCCCAGCCACCGTAAACGCGCGCCCTTGGGTGTCACTTGGGTCTTCTCGGCCGGTTCGTGATCGGTGAGGGTCAGCTCAAGCAATTTGCCAAGGGCGAGCATAGGTGCTTCCTTAGTGGTGGTGACCGCAGTCAGGGCCATGAACGTGATCGTCGTCTTCGCCAAGCTCTGCCGGTTCCATTTCCAGCTGCAGGCTGACCAGGTTGGTGGCCATCGGGCGCAACAGCAAGTTGGCATACTCGGTGTCGTCTTCCTCGACATCCACACCGATCAGCAGCTGGCCACGGCCATCCTGCTGAATCCACACTTCCTTGCCTTGCCAGACCACAGCAAAGCGGGTGCAGGAAGTTTCCAGCTGGGTGCCGTCTTCATCTTCGAGGATCAGGCGCAAGGCGTCGGTCATTACAGAGTCTCTCTTCAAGGTTGGCGTTGGAACGGATACACCGAGCCCAACTTCAGGATCTGGGTCAATTCGTCCAGTGCCGTACGGCATTCCACCAGCAGTTGCGGGTCAGCCAGGTCTGCTTCGCCAAGGCGATCGCGGTAGTGCCTGTCGACCCACTGCAGCAGCGTGTCATACAGCGAGGCTGTCATGATAACGCCTTGGTTGACCGCCGCCAGTTCCGATTCCTTCAAAGCCACGCGCAAACGCAGGCAGGCTGGGCCGCCGCCGTTTTGCATGCTCTGCTTGAGGTCGAACACCTTGACCTCCTTCACCGGGCCTCCCTGGCTGGTCAACTGGCCGAGATAGGCCCAGACCCGCTCGTTGTTGCGGCATTCTTCCGGCACGACCAACAGCATGGAACCATCGTCGCGGCTCAGCAGCTGGCTGTTGAACAGGTAGGAACGCACCGCGTCCTCCACCGCTACCGCGGCCCTGGGCACGCAGATGGCCTGGAAGTTGCCACCCTTGCTGGCCAGTTTAGCTCGCAGCTGCCCAAGCACCGCGTCGGTGTCGAGAAACGCGTCCTCGTGATAGAACAGCACTTCGCCGTTACCCACCGAAATCACATCATTGTGGAACACACCCTGGTCGATCACCGCCGGGTTCTGTTGAGCGTAGACCACACCGTCATCGCTCAGGCCGTGCAGCCGGGCCACAGCCTGCGAGGCCTCCAGGGTTTGCCGGGCCGGGTACTTCTGTGGCGCCGGGTAACGGCTGTCGAAAGCGCTGCGGCCGTAGACAAAGAACTCCACACCTGGCTCGCCATAGGCGCGGCAGAAGCGCGTGTGGTTGGCCGCACCCTCATCACCGAACTGTGCCACGGCAGGTAGTGCGGCGTGGTGGGCAAAGTGCTTCTCGTTGTTGAACATGGCGCCCAGCACACGACTGGTAGTCGGGTGCTCGATGCTGCGGTGATATTTGCAGTTGAGGTTGGCGGCGGTGAAGTGCACACGACCGTCAGCCGTGTCGGCACTCGGGCTGACTGTCGCGGCGTTGGCCACCCACATGCTTGAGGCCGAGCAACTGGCCACCAGCAACGGCATGGCATCGCGGGCGGCGCGCTGGATGACTTCAGCATCGCTGCCACTGAAACCCAGGCGGCGCAGCGCGGCCACGTCCGGGCGCTCCTGTGGCGCCAGAACACCCTGCTTGAAGCCCATGTCGGCCAGCGCTTTCATCTTCGCCAGGCCCTGGCGCGCCGCCTCACGCGGGTTGGACCCCTGCTGGCTGTTGCTCTGCGAAGCCACGTTGCCGTAAGACAGGCCGCCATAGTTGTGGGTGGGCCCCACCAGGCCATCAAAATTCACTTCATAGGATTTCATCGGCTAGGCTCCGTGACCTGTTGTTATAGGGTGATGCCCGGCGTCAGGGTCGCCGGCAAGGCAAGGCTGGCGGTCTCCAGCGAAGCCACGGGGTAAGCGCAGTAGTCGGCCGCGTAATAGGCACTGGCGCGATGGTTGCCACTGGCACCCACGCCACCGAACGGCGCGCTGCTGGCAGCCCCCGTCAGCTGTTTGTTCCAGTTGACGATGCCGGCGCGGCTGCGCAGCCAGAAGTACTGGTAGCGGGCGCGCGAATCAGACAGCAAACCGGCAGCCAGGCCATACTGGGTATTGTTGGCTTCATCGATGGCAGCATCGAAGTCGGCGTAGCGGATCAACTGCAGCAGCGGGCCGAAAAACTCTTCGTCCGGGCGGTCAGCCACGGCGGTGACATCGACAATGCCCGGGGTCAGCAGTGCGGCATCGGCCTGTGGCTGGGTCATTTCCAGCAGTTTCACGCCACCTTTGGCGGCCAGTTCGGCCTGGGCCGCAAGCAGCACCCGAGCCGCCTGCAGCGAAATCACCGAGCCCATGAAAGGCGCCGGCTGCTCATCGAACGCCCCCACCGTGATGGTTTTGCACACCTCGACCAAGCGCGCGATCAGCGCATCGCCCCAGGCGCCTTGCGGCACCAGCAGGCGTCGCGCGCAGGTGCAGCGCTGGCCGGCGGAAATGAATGCTGACTGGATAATGGTATACACCGCCGCGTCGAGGTCCTTGACCTCGTCCACCACGAGCGGGTTGTTACCCCCCATTTCCAGGGCCAGGATCTTGTCTGGGCGCCCTGCGAACTGTTGATGCAGCAGGTTGCCGGTGCGGCTGGAGCCGGTGAAGAACAGGCCATCGATACCTGGGTTGGCGGCCAGCGCCACACCGGTTTCGCGTGCCCCCTGCACTAGGTTCAGCACACCCGCCGGCAGGCCGGCAGCAATCCAGCAGTTGACGGTAAGCTCAGCAACCTTGGGGGTCAGCTCGCTGGGCTTGAACACCACGCAGTTGCCTGCCAGCAGCGCCGGCACGATATGGCCATTGGGCAGGTGCCCGGGGAAGTTGTAGGGGCCGAACACCGCCACCACACCGTGAGGCTTGTGCCGCAGAACAGCCGTGGCATCGGCCAGCGGACCACTCTTTTCGCCGGTACGCTCGCGGTAGCTCTGTACCGAAATCGCCACCTTGTTGACCATGCTGGTGACTTCAGTCGCAGACTCCCACAGCGGCTTCCCGGTTTCCTCGCCAATGCATTGGGCCATGGCTTCGGCATGCACTTTCAGCTGCGCGGCAAACTTCTCCAGCACATCGATACGTGCCTCCAGGCTCAACTGCGCCCAGGCCGGGAAGGCCTGCCGCGCCGCCTGCACAGCAGCGCCGACCTGGCTGGCGTCAGCGCCCTGCCCTTGCCAGATCACGGCCTGGGTCACCGGGTTGAGCGACTGCAGGGTTTCACCCTGGCCAGCCTGCCAATTGCCTGCGATGTAATGCGTGGTCATTTACTGGGCCTCCCGGCTGGCCGACAGCGGCACCGCGCGCACATTGTCGCCGACGCCCATGCGCAGTCGCTTGGCGGTCAACGGGTCGACCACCAAGGTACCGGCGGCCAACCGTGCAGGTGCAGCAGTGATACGGCAGTCGTCGCGCTTGCGGTTGTGGATGATGAAAGGGGTCGCGTCATCGCCCGGCGTACCTATCGCCAGCACCAGGGTCTGGCTCTCGCGCACGGCGCGGATCTTGGCAGTGTCACACTCGATGGCCGGGCCGGCGTCGAAGATGTCGACGTAGCCCTGATAGTTGAAGCCCTCCTGCTTAAGCATGGCCAGCGCCGGCTCGGTGTCTTTGTGCACACGGCCGATCACGTTGCGCGCTGCCTCGGACAGGAAGCAGGTGTACAGCGGGAACTTGGGCATCAGCTCGGCGATGAACGACTTGTTGCCCACGCCGGTGAGGTAGTCAGCCTGGCTGAACTCCATCTTGAAGAAATGCCGGCCCAGGCTTTCCCAGAACGGCGAACGGCCCTGCTCGTCAGACATGCCGCGCATTTCGGCAATGATCTTCTTGCCAAACAGCTCCGGGAACTCGGCAATGAACAGCATGCGCGCGCGCGACAGCAGGCGGCCATTGAGGCCGGAGCGGTGGTCGCTGCGCAGGAACAGCGAGCACAGCTCGGAGTTGCCGGTCAGGTCGTTGGCCAGGAACAGCGTCGGGATTTCGCGGTAGATCTTCAGCTCCTGCGAGGCGCTGACCGTCAGGCCGACCCGATAGTTGTACCAAGGCTCACGCAGGCCGACGGCGCCGGCGATGGCACTGATGCCCACCACCAGACCTTCGTCGTTTTCCAGCACGAACAGGTAATCGGTGTCACCACGCTCCGCTTCGCCACGGAAGCTTTTTTCCGCCCAACCAACACGGTGCCCGAGGCGCTCTTCGTTGGCCGGCAGCGTGGTCAGCCCGGTGGTGCCGGTGCTGCGTGCCAATTCGATCAACGCAGGCAAATCGCTGCTGCGTACAGGACGAACGATCATGCTATCTCCTTGTGCGGCGGCATCGGCCGGCGCAAAACTCTGCTAACGCATCAATCCCGAAACGTCTGTTGCCAGACCTCAAACCGCGACCAGGCGCACGCTGGCGCCCTCGCCCACGCCCAGCGCGTCGGCTGCAGCCACGCTCAGGCTGACCGGTTTGCCAGGCACCCAGTCCAGGTCCAGCAACACCGCGCGGTAGTCTTGCAACAGGCCGTTGCACACCAGGTACGGGCGCCCGCCCTTGGCCGGGGCCTCTTCGATCTTCACCGGGACCACCCGGCTCTGAGCGATCGAGCGGATGCCAGAGGTGCGCGCATGCAGGGTCGGGCCGCCGTCGAAGATGTCGATGTAGTGCTCGGTCTCGAAGCCTTCGCGCATGAGTATGTCGAAGGTGATCTGTGCCCGCGGATGTACCTGGCCCATGGCTTCCTGCGCCAGGTCTGGCAGCAACGGCACGTAGATCGGGTAATGCGGCATCAGCTCAGCGAGGAAGGTACGGCTCTTCAGGCCGCACAGGCGCTCGGCGTCGGCATAGTTGAGGTCGAAGAAGTTGCGGCCGATGGCGTCCCAGAACGGTGATTCACCCTGCTCGTCGCTGAAGCCGACGATCTCGGTTACCACCGAATCGGCAAAGCGCTCCGGGTGCGCAGCCATGAACAGCAGTCGGCCACGCGAATTGAGCTCGGCCCAGCCACTGTTCACCAGTTCCGGTGCTACATAGAAACTGGTCAGCAGGCTGTTGCCAGTCAGATCGTGACACAGCGACAGCACATGGATCTTGTTGTGTATCTTCAGCTCGCGCGAGGCGTGCACGAATGTTTCGTTACGAAAACTGTAGAACGGCTCGGAGTAGCCGGCCGAAGCGACGATGGCCGAGCAACCGGCCAACTTGCCTGTTTCGCTGTCTTCGAGCACGAAAAAATAACTCTCTTCGCCGTTGAAGCTGACCTCGGCGGCGAAGGATGTCTCGGAGGCGGCAATCTTGTCGCCGAGACGAGCGGTGTCGTCCGGCAGCGAGGTGACACCAATGGGGCTGTCTGCAGCCATGCGCTGCACGTCGTTCAGATCAGCCATTTGCGCGGGGCGCATCACCAGCATGGTGTCACTCCTTTGGAATACGGGCCGTTCACAGCGGCACGAAAAAACGGCAGGCACCCAGGCACCTGCACTGGAATCGGGTATCGCCGGCCCGGATCGGCCTCGTGCCGAGGCTGGGCTGAGGCCGGCGAAAGGACCGTTGGCGGATCAGCCTTTGGTCAGTGTGGCCACAGCGCGCTCGAAGCGGTCCAGGCCTGCGTCGATATCGGCGTCTTCAACCACCAGGCTTGGGGCGAAGCGGACAACGTCCGGGCCGGCCTGCAGCACCATCACGCCTTCTTTCTCGGCAGCGTTGAGCACGTCCTTGGCCTTGCCTTTCCAGGCCTCGGTCAAGACGCAGCCCAGCAGCAGGCCGACGCCACGCACCTGGCTGAACAGGTTGTACTTCTGGCCGATCTGCTCCAGGCGGGTTTTGAAGCGCTCGTGCTTAGCCTTGATACCGGCCAGGGTTTCCGGGGTGTTGACCACATCCAGCACCGCGCAGGCAACGGCGCAGCCCAGCGGGTTGCCGCCATAGGTGGTGCCGTGGGTGCCAACGGCCAGGTGCTTGGCCAGCTCGGTGGTGGTCAGCATGGCACCAATCGGGAAGCCGCCGCCCAGGCTCTTGGCACTGGTCAGAATGTCCGGGGTCACGCCGTAGTGCTGGTAGGCATACAGCGAGCCGGTACGGCCCACGCCAGTCTGCACTTCGTCAAAGATCAGCAGAGCGTTGTGCTCGTCACACAGTTTGCGCGCGCCTTCCAGGTAGGCCTTGTCGGCCGGCACCACGCCGCTCTCGCCCTGGATCGGCTCGATCACCACAGCGCAGGTCTTGTCGGAAATCTGTGCCTTCAACGCTTCCAGGTCGTTGTACGGCACATGGCTGATACCGGTGATCTTCGGGCCAAAGCCATCGGAGTACTTCGGCTGGCCACCCACGCTGACGGTAAACAGGGTGCGGCCGTGGAAGCTGTTCACGGTGGCGATGATTTCGTGCTTTTGCGGACCGAAGCGGTCATGTGCCACACGACGGGCCAGCTTGAAAGCGGCCTCGTTGGCCTCGGCGCCGGAGTTGCAGAAGAACGCGCGGTCGGCAAAGGTGGCGTCCACCAGCTTGTGGGCCAGGCGCAGGGCCGGCTCGTTGGTGAACACGTTGGATACGTGCCAGAGGGTGTTGGCCTGTTCAGTCAGGGCCTTGACCAGTGCCGGGTGGCAGTGGCCCAGGGCATTGACCGCGATGCCGCCGGCAAAGTCGATCAACTCGCGACCCGACTGGTCCCAGACGCGGGAGCCCTCGCCTCGCACAGGAATGAAGGCCGCCGGAGAATAGTTGGGGACCATCACCTGGTCGAAATCGGCACGTTGCACCGGGGCTTGCTCAACGGACATCTGAGTCTCCTGAAGAGGAACGCTGGCCTGGAAGTGGCGAGCGATGGGGGGATTGTAAGGACTGATCCGCGCCTGTCCTTGCGGCCAAGCGACAACTTGTTACAGCGCAAAACCCAGTTTTAACAAGGCTTTCGGCAATGCGACAAACACTGTCGCAATCGCGCAGTGTACGGGAGAGAGGGAGCTGGGTGAACGGGTGTTCACACAGGTTTGTGTGGGGGCAGGATGTACGGCGATGTTGATGTGTTGACGGGGAGATCGAGCGCCGCCCGCGCGGCGCATCGCGAGCGAAGCTCGCTCCTACATTTGTTGCAACGCGCCGAGCCTGTTACGCCATGGTTGCCAGCCTTTGTGCATGGCTTGAGCCTTACAAACAAGGCTGACAACCATGGCCTCACAGGCATGGCCACGTTGCAACAAATGTAGGAGCGAGCTTCGCTCGCGATGCGCCGCGCGGGCGGCGCTCGATTTGCGCCCCACCACCAACCCCAAGGCATACACCCCGAACCCACCCAAAATCTCAGCCTTTTTCAGCCGGCGCCGAGCTCAACTCAAACGGGCTGCTGCTGCGTCGCTGATTACGGTCTTCCCGCGGCGTGGCACCAAAGAAGTTACGGTAGGCACTGGAAAAATGCGGCCCCGAGGAAAAACCACAGGACAGCCCGATCTGAATGATCGACTTGCTGGTCTGCATCAGCATCTGCCGCGCCTTGTTCAACCGCAACTCCAGGTAGTACTGGCTGGGTACACGGTTCAGGTACTGCTTGAAGATGCGCTCCAACTGCCGACGCGATACGCACACATGCTGGGCAATTTCGTCAGTGGTCAGCGGCTCTTCGATGTTGGCTTCCATCAGCAACACAGCCTGAGTCAGCTTGGGATGACTCGAACCCAGGCGGTTCTGCAGCGGGATACGCTGGCGCTCGCCACCCTCGCGGATGCGCTCTACCACCAGCTCTTCCGACACTGCCCCAGCCAGCTCCGCCCCGTGATCGCGCGCCAGCACCGCCAGCAGCAGGTCGGTCACGGCCATACCACCGCAGGCGGTCAGACGATCGCGATCCCAATCGAACAGGTGGCTGGTGGCGATGACCTTGGGGAAGCGTTCGGCAAAGTCATCCTGCCAGCGCCAGTGCACGGCTGCCCGGTAACCATCGAGCAGACCCAGCATTGCCAGCGGATATACCCCGGCCGACAGGCCACCGATCAGGCAGCCACTGCGCGCCAGCTGCTTGAGCGCCGTCGAGAAGGCAGCCCCCATCGCCGCAGGCGGCTCGTCGGCCAGCAGAAATAGCTTGTGGCAACCCTCCAGGCGGCCGAGCCACGGCTCGCCCGGCAGGCGCCAGGCGCCTTCCTGCGCAGGCTCGGCCTGCAGGAAGACCAACTCGTAGACCACATCCGGATGCACCCGCTGCGCCACCAGCAACACTTCCTCGGCCAACGCCAGGGTTAAAGGCCTGGTGCTGGGCCAGATGAGAAAACCGATTCGCTGGGTGGTCATAGGGTACGGTCCGAAACCTGAGGTCGTTCGAGTCTGTGCGCCGGGTCAGGCTGCGCTCGCCGCGCAGCATGCCCTATTCTGGTGCAAAAATGCAGCTTTTACTTCAGGCTGCCGGAGAGGAACTGTTTCAGGCGCTCCGACTGCGGGTTGGCCAGCACTTCACGCGGGCAGCCGGTTTCTTCCACCAGGCCTTTGTGCAGGAACACCAGCTGGTTGGACACCTCGCGAGCAAAGCCCATTTCGTGGGTCACAACCACCATGGTCCGACCTTCCTGGGCCAGCGCCTGCATTACCTTCAGCACATCACCTACCAACTCAGGGTCAAGCGCCGAGGTCGGCTCGTCGAACAGCATGACCTCCGGCTCCATGGCCAGCGCACGGGCAATTGCCACACGTTGTTGCTCACCACCCGACATATGCCCGGGGAAGGCATCCTTGCGGTGGGCAACGCCAACTTTGGCCAGGTAGTGCTCGGCCTTTTCGAGGGCTTCCTTCTTGTTCACGCCCAGCACGTGCACCGGCGCTTCGATGATGTTCTCAAGCGCTGTCATGTGCGACCACAGGTTGAAATGCTGGAACACCATCGACAGGCGTGAGCGCATGCGCTGCAATTGACGCGGGTCGGCGGCCTTCAACGCGCCATCCTTGCCGGCGACCAGCTTCAGCTCTTCGTTGTTGAGCAGGATCTTGCCGGCGTGCGGCTGCTCCAGCAGGTTGATGCAGCGCAGGAAGGTCGACTTGCCCGAACCACTGGAGCCGATGATGCTGATGACGTCGCCGGCCTTGGCCGCCAGCGACACGCCCTTGAGCACTTCGTGGCTGCCATAGCGCTTGTGCAGGTCTTGGACTTCGAGTTTGTACATGCTGTCGATTCTCACAAAGCGGTCAGTGCTTGCGCGGCGCCAGGTAGCCGAGCCAGCGGCGTTCGGCCATCTTGAACAGGCGCACCAGGATGAAGGTCAGGCACAGGTAGAACACGCCCGCCGTGATGTAGGCCTCGAAAGGCAGGTAATACTGGGCATTGACCGTGCGCGCAGCACCGGTGATGTCGATCAGGGTAACGATCGACGCCAGGCTGGTGGTCTGCAGCATCATGATCACTTCATTGCTGTACTGCGGCAGCGCCCGACGCAGTGCCGATGGCAGCAGGATGCGGCGGTACATTTTCATGCGCGACATGCCCATGGCCTTGGCGGCCTCGATCTCGCCATGCGGCGTGGCCTTGAGGCTGCCAGCAATGATTTCGGCGGTATAGGCACTGGTATTGATGCCGAACGCCAGGCAGGCGCAGAAGGTGGCACTGGACAGCAGCGGCCAGAAGATACTCTCGCGCACCGCCTCGAACTGGGCCAGGCCATAGTAGATCAGGAACAGCTGTACCAGCATCGGCGTGCCACGGATGACGTAGGTGTACAGCCATGCAGCAAGGTTGACCACCGGCTGCCTGGATACTCGCATCAGGCCCAACGGCACAGCCGCCAACAGGCCGAAGAAAAGCGAAATTGCCAGCAGCTTCAGGGTGGTCAGCAGGCCGCCGAAGTACATCGGCAGCGCTTCCCAGACGACGTTGTAGTCGAAGATCATAGTTCAGCCACCTTGACGCCCACCGAGTAGCGGCGTTCCAGATACTTCAGGGCCAGCAGCGAGACACTGGTCAGCACCAGGTACAGCGCCGCCACTGCCAGGAAGAAGGTGAAGGGTTCGCGGGTGGCGTCAGCCGCCTGCTTGGCCTTGAACATCATGTCCTGCAGGCCGACGACCGAGATCAGCGCAGTAGCCTTGGTCAGCACCAGCCAGTTGTTGGTGAAGCCCGGAATGGCCAGGCGAATCATTTGCGGCACCTGGATGCGGAAGAACACTTGGCGGGGGCTCATGCCATACGCCACACCCGCCTCGGCCTGGCCTTTGGGAATGCCCAGGAAGGCCCCGCGGAAGGTCTCCGAGAGGTAGGCGCCAAAAATGAAGCCCAGGGTACCGATACCCGCAACCAGCGGGTTCAGGTCGATGTAGTCTTCGTAGCCAACTAGCGGCGCCACCCGGTTGATGATGTCCTGCCCGCCGTAGAAGATCAGCAGGATCAGGACCAGGTCCGGAATACCACGGATCACCGTGGAATACAGATCGCCCAGCCAGGCCAGCCAGCGCACTGGCGACAAACGCAGCGCCACACCGATCAGGCCGAGCACGATGGCCAGGGCCATCGACGACAGGGCGAGCTGTAGCGTCAGCCACGCCCCGTCGAGGATGACTGCCCCGTAGCCTTTCAACATGATGAGGTCCTCGACCTAGAGAATGAAAAATGGTGCAAACCTCAGAGCCTCTGCTGTTTGCACCATTGCACAGGTGAAACCCGACGTCTTACTTCGAGTCTGGACCGTAGATGTCGAAATTGAAGTACTTGCTCTCGATTTCTTTGTACTTGCCGTTGGCACGGATGGCGTCGATAGCCGCGTTGATGCGGTCGACATTGGCCTTGTCACCCTTGCGCACGGCGATACCGATACCGTCACCGAAGTACTTGGCGTCGGTAAAGGCCGGACCTACGAACGCAAAGCCCTTGCCGGCATCAGTCTTGAGGAAGCCGTCTTCCAGCAGGGTGGCGTCAGCCACGGTGCCGTCGAGACGACCCGCTGCAACGTCCAGGTAGATTTCGTTCTGGGTACCGTAAGGCACCACGGTGGCACCTTTGGCGCCCAGCACTTCCTTGGCGAAGCGGTCGTGAATGGAGCCGCGCTGCACGCCGATCTTCTTGCCTTTCAGTTCGTCCAGGCTGTCGCTGACAGTGGTGCCGTCCTTCATGACCAGGCGCGCCGGAGTCAGGTAGTAGCGCTTGGTGAAGTCGACCGACTTCTTGCGGTCATCGGTGATCGACATGGACGACAGAATGGCGTCGATCTTGCGCACCTTCAGCGCCGGGATCAGGCCATCGAATTCCTGCTCGACCCAGGTGCACTTGGTTTTCATCTCTTCGCACAGGGCGTTGCCGATATCGTAGTCAAAGCCGGCAATGCTGCCGTCAGGTTGCTTGAAGGCGAAGGGTGGGTAAGCAGCTTCGATACCGATTTTCAGCGGTTTTTCATCAGCCTGCGACACCAGGGAAAACACAGACAGCGCCAGGGCGCCAAGCAGTGCGAGCTTCTTCATCAGGTAACTCCATCGGTACGGGGCAATACAAGGCAGGTAACGGCTGCCCGATATGCGAATGAGTACAACGCGAGCCGCGCAGGGTTCGACCAAGGCCGCATACCACGAGCGAGTGAGTGGCATTTTAACGACAGCCCGGTAGTCGATATTTCTTCAAAGCGACAACTACTTATAGAAGCGCCTGAAACCGCCGCGAGCGATGTTGACAGCCAATGCAGAATATGCAATGGCGCAAGAAATAGAACCTATAGACCTAGCAATTCCTGGGCCTATTATTGGCAAAGCCTTGTACGACGGCAAGTGTAGCGTGCCGCGATGCACAAAATGGCGACCCCGACGCACCGAAACGGGCCGGAATTGTTTCCTCGCGCCCCGAACCTGTGCGGGGCCGGTGACAGAACAGTTACCGATGATTGTCGGGTAACAATGCAAAAGCGGGCTTGCCCGCGAATGCGTGAGGTCAGGGTACAGCTTAGCCTGAACTCAAGCACTCGCGGGCAAGCCCGCTCCTGTAGGGGTATTGCCGGGGGGGTTAGGCCGAAGCCAGGCTCATCGCCTTGTGGGTATCGATCAGGTGCTGCACCACACTCGGGTCGGCCAAGGTCGAGATATCGCCCAGCGCGTCGTATTCACCGGTGGCAATCTTGCGCAGGATGCGGCGCATGATCTTGCCCGAGCGGGTCTTCGGCAGCCCCGGCGCCCACTGGATCACATCCGGAGAAGCAATCGGACCGATCTCCTTGCGCACCCAGTTCTTCAGCTCCAGGCGCAATTGCTCGCTGGCCTCGATGCCGGCATTGAGGGTGACATACACATAAATGCCCTGCCCTTTGATGTCATGCGGCACGCCAACCACTGCAGCCTCGGCAACCTTCGAGTGCGCGACCATGGCGCTTTCGATCTCGGCAGTCCCCATGCGGTGGCCGGACACGTTGAGCACGTCATCCACGCGGCCGGTGATCCAGTAGTAGCCATCCTCGTCACGGCGCGCACCGTCGCCGGTGAAGTACATGCCGCGGAAGGTCTTGAAGTAGGTGTCGACGAAGCGATCGTGGTCGCCGTACAGCGAACGCGACTGACCCGGCCAGGAATCAAGGATTACCAGGTTGCCTTCGGCAGCACCGTCGATCAGGTTGCCCAGGTTGTCGACCAGTGCCGGCACCACCCCGAAGAACGGACGGGTTGCCGAACCCGGCTTGAGAGCAGTGGCGCCAGGCAGCGGACTGATCAGGATGCCGCCGGTCTCGGTCTGCCACCAGGTGTCGACGATCGGGCAACGCTCCTTGCCGACGGTCTTGTAGTACCAGTTCCAGGCCTCAGGGTTGATCGGCTCACCCACCGACCCCAGCAGGCGCAGGCTGGAACTGTCGGCGCCCTCAACAGCTGCCTGCCCTTCAGCCATCATGGCGCGAATGGCAGTTGGCGCTGTGTAGAGGATGTTGACCTTGTGCTTGTCGACGATCTTCGATACGCGGGTAATGTCCGGGTAGTTCGGCACGCCCTCGAACAGCAAGGTGGTGGCGCCGTTGGCCAGCGGGCCGTAGACGATATAGCTGTGGCCGGTAACCCAACCGACGTCGGCGGTGCACCAGTACACCTCGCCCGGGCGGTAATCGAATACGCGCTCGTGGGTCAGCGCGGCGTAAACCAGGTAACCGCCTGTGGTATGCAGCACGCCCTTCGGCTTGCCGGTGGAGCCGGAGGTATAAAGGATGAACAGCGCCTCTTCAGCACCCATTTCTTTGGGTGCGCAGTGGCTGGAAGCCACTTTCATCAGGTCTTCGTACCAGATGTCGCGATGCTGGTGCCAGGCAATGTCGCCACCGGTGCGCTTGCACACGATGATTTTCTGCACGCTGCTGGTTTCAGGGTTGGTCAGCGCCAGGTCGACGTTGGCCTTGAGCGGGGTACGACGGCCACCACGCACGCCCTCATCGGCAGTGATCACCACCTTGGACTCGCAGTCGATGATGCGACCAGCCAGCGCCTCGGGCGAGAAGCCACCGAACACCACCGAGTGAATCGCACCAATGCGGGCACAGGCCAGCATGGCGACCACAGCCTCGGGGATCATCGGCATGTAGATGGTGACCACGTCACCACGGTGCACATCCTGGCCACGCAGGGCGTTGGCGAACTTGCAGACCTGCTCGTGCAACTCGCGGTAGGTGATGTTGCGGTGCTCGGAAGGGTCGTCACCTTCCCAGATGATGGCCAACTGGTCACCGCGCTCTTCAAGGTGGCGATCCAGGCAGTTGGAGGAAACGTTCAGAGTGCCGTCGGCGAACCATTTGATATCGACATGGTGGTCGTCGAAGGAGGTCTGCTTGACCTTGGTGAACGGCTTGATCCAGTCGATACGCTGGGCCTGCTCGCGCCAGAAGCCGTCCGGGTTGATCACCGATTGCTGGTACATGGCCTTGTAGGTGGCCTCGTCGGTCAGGGTAGTGGCCGCAACCTCGGGACGAACGGGATACAGTGGAGCCGCACTCATCTGTGTTACCTCGGTGTAATAGTTGTTTTTGTATGGAACCGTTTGTAACTGTACCAGAGCGACAAAAGCCATTCGACGTTGGTAGTAATTTGGTACACCCGTTCCGACAAAGCGCTCTGGCGCGGGCATTACAGCCCTTCCTGAGAAAAAAGAGGGGCTTTGGCACAGGATTGTTACAGATTCTGTCAAAACACTTTATCAAAACACCCACTGTTTCAGCATTGGCCACCGCCATAAAATTCACCTCGCCAGCAACGGCAAGGCGATTAACAACTGGTAACAGCCCCCACGAAGGCAAGCGTTAATCTCCCTCTAATCCCGATAGTTAAAACTCGCTGTACTCGCGGCGCCATAAGCGCCGCGTGCCCCCTCACGACCTTAGACAGGTAAATAGAAAATGAAAGCTTTACTGGTATTGGTACTTGGCAGTCTTTGCGGCGCGGCGATGGCCGGTGAAGCAAAAGATGCCGAGCAGATTCCGGTTGAACAGTACAGTTACTCGCAGCACCTGGACATTGCCCGCGTCATCTCCATGAGCGAAGTGCCCAACGTGTGCGAAGTCGTGCCAGCCCGCATGACCTATGAAGACTCCAAGGGCCAGAGACACATTCTCGAATACCGTGTGATGGGGAACGGCTGCTCTAACGGCTGACACCTTGTGAATTGGGGGCCCTGCGGGCCCCTTCGCGGGTGAACCCGCGCCTACGAACACCACGCACACCATGAATGCGGCACGGTACCTGTAGGAGCGGGTTCACCCGCGAAGCATTCACCACCCGATTAACAGGCTATTAACTTACAGCCATTTAGTCAGTCGACTTGCCCAACGAATAATCCCTCAACTTGTTGGCAATCGTGGTATGCGAAACGCCCAGTCTTTTCCCCAAGGCCCGACTACTGGGAAACTCTCCCATCAAACTTTCCAGCACCGCCTTTTCAAAGCGCCCTACAATCTGCGACAGATCCCCTTCCAGCGAAAACTCGCCCAACGGTTGCCGCACGCCATAATCCGGCAAGCGAACATGCTCGCTTTTAACCACGCCGCCGTCACATAACGAAACCGCCTGGAACAAAACGTTTTCCAACTGCCTTACATTACCCGGCCAGTGATACTGCCCAAGTTTGTCCATTGCCGCCGGCGCCAGGCGCGGCATGGCGCAGCCAATCTGCCGACTGGCCTGATCAAGAAAATGCTGCACCAACCCCTCCAGGCCATCCATGCACTCGCGCAAAGGCGGAATGTGCAGCGACAGTACGTTGAGGCGGTGATACAGGTCCTGGCGAAACTCGCCACGGGCACATAACTCGGACAAATCCACCTGGGTTGCACAAATCACCCGTACATCCAGGTAGACCTCTTCATCGCTACCTACCCGACGGAAGCAGCCGTCCTGCAAAAAGCGCAGCAGCTTTACCTGCAGGCGCGGGCTCATCTCCCCCACACCGTCAAGGAACAGCGTGCCGCCAGCGGTCAACTCCAGCAGCCCCAGCTTGCCTTCGGCGCGTGCCCCTTCAAATGCCCCTGGGCCGTAACCGAACAGCTCGGTCTCGGCCATCGATTCGGGCAGCCCGGCGCAGTTGAGAGCCATCAGCGGCGACTGGCCACGCGGGCTGGCCAGGTGGCAGGCACGCGCCAGCAACTCTTTGCCGGTACCGGTTTCGCCCTCAATCAGCAACGGCGCATCCAGCGGCGCCATGCGCCGCGCTTCACGCACCACCGCAGCCATCACCCGCGAGCTCTGGAAGATGCTGTCGAAGCCGCGCAGCTCTTGCTTGCGCACATTGTAGATACGCTCGCCGATCCGGTCGGCGCGGTGCAGGGTAAGCACCGCGCCGGCCAGCGCCTCGCTGTCATCGTGCTCGGACTGCAGCGGTGCGATATCGGCCAGGAACACATCACCTTTGACTTTGATGCGCAAGCCATTGATGCGCGACTTGTTGGCCCGAACCAGTTCCGGTAAGTCGAAGTCTTCTACATAGCGCGCCAGCGGCATGCCCGGCACTTCATCAACACGCACGCCAAGCAACTGCGCGGCTGCGCGGTTGGCGGCAACGATGCTGCCGCCCATGTCGATCGACAACACCGGGAAGTCCAGCGCCCCCAGCAACGCATTCAGCTCCATGTGTCGGCGTTCACTGGGCATCAGGCCCACGCGCTTGACGCCGAATACCCCGGCAATCGCCTCGAACTTCGGCCGCAGGGCCTGAAATTGCAGGTTGATCAGGTTCGGACAATGCAGGTAGATGGCGTTGCCATGGTCACCGCCCACCTCGCCGCGCAGCACGTTGATGCCGTACTCCACCAGCAGGTTGAGAATGTCGCGCAGGATGCCAATGCGGTTCTGGCAATGGACTTTGATACGCATGAGGGCTCTCGAAGCGCCGATGTTTTTCAACACCGCGCAGAAAATTCGTAAAGATAAGCTGACAAAAACAGGGTTTCCACCAGCCATATGCCTCGAATTTTCCGACACTTGCTGAGTTTTGTAAAATTATCGTTACGAAAACCCACATCGGCACCCTTCGCGGCCGAAGCCCGCCCCCGTGCAAAACCGCTGGTGAAGGGATATTCCTTTAGGCATGTCCTGCACATAACAAGAAAAGCCCTCACCAGGAGAGCCTCATGAAACAGACGCAATACGTGGCACGCGAGCCCGATGCGCATGGTTTTATCGATTACCCGCAGCAAGAGCATGCGGTGTGGAACACCCTGATCACCCGCCAGCTGAAAGTGATCGAAGGCCGTGCGTGCCAGGAATACCTGGACGGCATCGACCAGCTGAAATTGCCGCATGACCGCATTCCGCAACTGGGCGAGATCAACAAGGTGCTGGGTGCCACCACCGGCTGGCAGGTTGCCCGGGTACCGGCGCTGATCCCCTTCCAGACCTTCTTCGAGCTGCTGGCCAGCAAGCGCTTTCCGGTCGCCACCTTCATCCGCACCCCGGAAGAGCTGGACTACCTGCAAGAGCCGGATATCTTCCACGAGATCTTCGGCCACTGCCCGCTGCTGACCAATCCCTGGTTCGCCGAGTTCACCCACACGTACGGCAAGCTCGGCCTGGCCGCGACCAAGGAACAACGTGTGTACCTGGCGCGCTTGTACTGGATGACCATCGAGTTTGGCCTGATGGAAACCGCGCAAGGCCGCAAAATCTATGGTGGTGGCATCCTCTCGTCCCCGAAAGAGACCGTCTACAGTCTGTCCGACGAGCCTGAGCACCAGGCCTTCGACCCGATCGAGGCCATGCGTACGCCCTACCGCATCGACATTCTGCAACCGGTGTATTTCGTGCTGCCGAACATGAAGCGCCTGTTCGACCTGGCCCACGAAGACATCATGGGCATGGTCCACAAAGCCATGCAGCTGGGTCTGCATGCACCGAAGTTTCCACCCAAAGTCGCTGCCTGAGCGACCTTGCCGATAACAACTCGAACCGGAAAACACCTCATGAATGCCTTGAACCAAGCCCATTGCGAAGCCTGCCGCGCCGATGCACCGAAAGTCACCGACGAAGAGCTGGCTGAGCTGATCCGCGAAATCCCGGACTGGAACATCGAAGTACGTGACGGCCACATGGAGCTGGAGCGCGTGTTCCTGTTCAAGAACTTCAAGCACGCCCTGGCGTTCACCAATGCCGTGGGCGAAATCGCCGAGGCCGAAGGCCACCACCCAGGGCTGCTGACTGAATGGGGCAAAGTCACCGTGACCTGGTGGAGCCACTCGATCAAAGGCCTACACCGCAACGACTTCATCATGTGCGCACGCACTGACAAGGTGGCGGAAACGGCTGAAGGCCGGAAGTAATCAACCGAAAGGGGCCAGCGGCCCCTTTTTTCATGGGGCATTTGTGCGTTGTTCGCCCGCAAAACCGACAAGCGACCAGGAAAAAAACCAAACTGTCATCCAGACTTGTGTATCCTGCCCCAGCTTTTTGAAGCTCCAAACGCGCCTGGCGCAGACTTTTCACTCACACTTGCGAGGAACGACGAGATGCATGAAATCCCGAATCTTCCCTTCCCAAGCCTGAACCCAGAAGAGCCATCCGTGACCGTTCACGCCGAACCGGCAGCTGCCGCCGAGCAGGATGGTGACGATCAATCCAGCGCTGACCAGGAATAACTGCGCATCCCCGACTGTGTGAAAACGGCTGACCTGCGGGCTACCCCCGTCATCACGTTTTCACACCGTCTAAAATCAACGTTGTAACAACCCACTACCACCTGCCCCGCCCCTCCCCCACGCAGACTCGTGCCTCCAACCGCAAAGAGGCAGAGCCATGCCATCCATCACTGACGCCGCCGACCTACTCGCCCGGATAGACACCCTGGACGCCGAAAGCGTGCGCCTGCACAGCGACCTGTCCGGTCCAATGGACCTGGCGACATCGCTGCACGAACATTTCACCCAGGCACTGGGCTTCACAGACCTGTTCCCCATCGACCTGAACGATCATGACCTGCGCCAGCAGCTGACCGAGGCTTTCGCCCGTGAACCGGCGCGCGAGCACTTCAACCGCATTCTGCGACGCCCCGCCGGCAGCCAAGTGCAGGCAAACCTGGTGGCGACCTTGCAGGCAAAACTGGCCCATATCGTGATCACGACAACCGATGCCTCACTCATCGCCGAGCTGAGCGAAGGCCTGCCCTATCCATGGCCCTACGCCAGTTGCAGCCTGGCCCAGGCACTCTGGGCTCGCCGGGTGTGCCTGACCCAGCGCGACTGCTTCGTAGCGGCCGCCTTGCTGCTGTACCCCAGTTTGCCAACTACCCCCCTGCCCCCACGATCGCCTTCCCGTCCACTGATGCTGGACAACTACCTGGACCTCCCCACGCTGGCCAGACACCTGCTGAAGCCTCCAGCCGGCGTTCACCTTGCCGTACACCTGTTCAACGCTCTCGGTGCCACCCTCTATGCACAAGGCAGGCGCTACCGCCCGCCCACTGCCCGCGAACGGGAGGCAGGCGTAACCCCTGATCAAAATGGAAAGGCGTTTCTCCCAGGCCCGGCATTGAATGCACCAGCAGCTCAAGCGCTCGACGCCCTGTTGCATTCATCCATGTTCACCCGATGGGCCGGCGAACTGGCCGCCTC
Source organism: Pseudomonas sp. 3HC3 (assembly GCF_044904505.1). Lineage (NCBI taxonomy): Bacteria > Pseudomonadati > Pseudomonadota > Gammaproteobacteria > Pseudomonadales > Pseudomonadaceae > Pseudomonas > Pseudomonas sp. 3HC3. The sequence continues at coordinate 109,152 of NZ_JADDRH010000011.1, read as the reverse complement.
GGCAGAATGGGACGCCAGCTCCGATCACTTGGCCTTGGCCGAACAAACCTTGATCGACGTGTTGTACCCACCCGATGACCGCCAGCCGGGGCTGATCATGGCTTTCGATCTGTTCAGCCCGGACAATGCTGCGCGCCCCGTGGAGGAAATCCGCCTTGATCTGATCAACAGCGTGCAAATCCGCCTCGCCTGCACCCCGGCGATTGCGCAACTGGCCGGTGAGCTGCTGATGCGCCGCTTCGCCCCCGAACTACTGCTCGGTGGCTACCCGGCCGACTTCAGCTTCGAGCCCGACCTGCGCTGGGCCAGCATCCGCCAGGGAGCCCTGATACTCAGCGCCCGCCAGCAACCGATGACCTTCGACAACGCAGAGCAGGTCATGCGCCAGGCCCTGCAAGAGGATGACCCTGTTCCCGAAGAAGCACTGCGCCAGACGCTGGCGGTGTGGGCCCCCTTGCGCGGATCATTCGAACTCCCCCCGCCCTGGTCGCACCAGCAATGGCAATTGGCGTTGCACCGCTACCTGGCGGTCAGGGACGTTGAAAGCCTCAACGACCTCCCGGACCGCTTCGAGGAGGCGCGTCGTCAGTTGCTCCAGAGCCGGATAGCGCCAGAGTCGCGTAATGCTGACGGCCAAGAGCACCTGCTGATGTACCTCGACCATGGCGCAGGCTACCGAAACAACCCCCGCTTACCGGACGTGACCGCCTGGTATGAAGTGGCCTTCGGCGCTTGGGAACAGCGCGCCATCATCATCTACCAAGGTATCCTGCACCGCTGTTTTAGCCACCTGCCGGAAGACATCAAGGACCGCCTGCGTGATGGCCCCTGGACCGCCTACGCCGTTACCTGGCCGATCTACGTGGGCCCCCATAACCGACCTGAGTACGGCTCCAGCCCCAGAGCGGACTGGCACATGCAGACGGCCACCCAGGGTTTCGTCGTACATGCCCCTGGCACCGAGGGCGATTGGCTTTACGAGCTGTTCCCCGAACGGCTGCACTGGCAAGCGCACTTCATTGCCCGCACAGCGCCGACACGCCTGGCCGAGCAATTGACGCTGGTCTACAGCGAATACAACCAATCGCAACTGCCGTGGCTTGCTGCCGACTTCCCCGCCTTGCGACAAGTGCTCAGCGCCCCTTCGCAGGATCGCCTCGACTCACTGGCCAGGCATTACGCCAGCGATATCGCCTTGGGCAATCGGGATGCCTTGCATGCATTGGGCAAAGGCGCTACCCCGCACGAACAATTCCTGGCCAGGCGCCAGTCCGTGAGCACTGGGCGCTACTTGCAACGGTTGTTTTCCAACCTGATACCAGGCTTGAGTTGCCTGAACCCAGAGGATGGCAGCGATGCACTGGCTTGCGTCCTGGACATCGCCGCGCTTAAAGGCGCGGCAGTCACGCTCGGTGGACGGGCCTTCAAACCATTGGCCAAGCTTCCCGGCGTGCTGGGCCAAAGCGCCAACACCGCGCGCCTGAACGCCGCGCGCGCTGCCCGACGCTGGAACAGCATCCCCGTCACGCCCGACGTCAGCGAGCGCATTACCCCGCCCAAGCGCTGGCGCAGCGCGCCCGAACTGACGACGGTCGCCCCCGAATCCCGGGAACTCATGACGCAGCGAAGGGTACTGCCGGGCCAGACGCCCGATGCCCTGCTACTTGACCAGATACCCGGCAGCCATGGTCCGGTGCCACGCGAGCTGCCTGAGACAGCCACACTGATCCCCCGCGACAATGCCACGGTCGATGCAATCATTCACGGCGCCGCCTATCGCCTTCAAGCACCGAACACCTCGGGACTAGTACGTCGTGTTGCCCATGAGCCACTACTCGGCCAGCCGCCCACCGTGGTGCCGCCGCCCTACCCCGGCGGCGAAGCGGAAATGGCCCTAAGCTTCTCGCCCTTGCCAAATGACGCGGGCACACCCGTGTTCGGACAACACGTCAGTCACGCCTTCCAAACCGTGCGGATCGAGCCGGTACCGATTCGTTACCGCCCGCAGCACACGCGCTTCGACATCTGGGCGCAGGTCATGGTGCGCGAAGGCAAGGTCGTCGTGCACGCCCCTAATCACCCCAGGCGATTGAAAGCCTTGCCCGTCGAAGAAACCCAGTTACGCCTTGGCGTCATCTCGCCGCCCGTTTACCACAGGCGCATCGTGGTCGATCCATCGCCTGAACTGCGCTTTGGCCTGCCTGCGGACATGCCGATCGAACAAGTCAGGCAGATTACCGAACACTGCCCTCCCGTGCGCCTGGGCGGGCTGGCACGGACCATCCCCGATCGCCGTACCCTGCGCGGCGCATTGATCGACTGGCGCGGTGAGCAGTGGTTGATCGTCGAGGCCGATCTGGGAATTTTTTATGGAGCCCCCCATCAGCCCTGGGCGTGGCAGACAAGGCTGCTGGATACCCCGGCAGTGCCAGCTTCACTGCCACATCCACCCAGAGGGCTGCGTCGCAAGTTCGAGAGAATCACCGACCACGAGGCCATCGAGCGGTACCTGGAAATCAGCGAAACCTACCGCATCGTCGCCGAGCGCCCCAACCTGCAGCGCGATGTCGATAACGTGGTCAGATTGCTGCGCGACTGGATAGAACAAGGGCGAACATGGCAGCTCCGCCACCCCTCGCGATTCCTGCAGTTCATCGAAGCCATGGAGTCACGCCTGCTCCCGGATTACGCGCGCAACATCCTCACGCAGAGCGCGGCCCAGGACGCTTTGGCGGGCCCCGCCAGTCGCGGCATCGCAGCGTTGAACCGGGAGATAATCCCGATCTGGAGGCAGTTCCACAGCACCAGCGCCGCAGACCGCCAACACATCCTTGGCGTACTGGACGATCTGCTTCCTGCGCGCGGCGCCACTACCCCTTACACACCGGCAGCAGGTGCGCAGTCGCTTGACGACAACGCGATGGCCGCCTTGCGTCAGCACCTCTACCCAGTCAACCTGGCCTTTGCCAGCGTCACGCTGAAGGACCATAGCCGCGTGGTGTTCTTCGCCCTGTCAGGCAGCCCTGGCCGACGCGCATTGCATATCATCCCGACGCCCCGCCTCACACCGGCAGTGGACTACGTCGATGCACGTCAGGTTAACCAGTTTTTCCCGCCAGACCCGCGGTTTACCGAGTTGCCAATCCTGCGGCGCGCAGATTTCCTGTCGACGCGCGTCCATAAGCGACATCTCGATGCCGAACGGCACATCGCCAGCGCGCTGAACCGCAGACTGCTTCACCGCCACACCGAGGTCGAGCGTATCGAAGTCTTCACACTGCTCGACTCCTGTCGCTCCTGTGGCGGCTTCGTCCTGCCGCGCTTGCGGCTGGATTACCCGCAAGCCGAGTTCAGTGTGACCTGGATGCTCGATTACACCAACTGACTACAGGCTGACAGCTTCGCCCGCAAACACCCTTGCTGTGGTTAAGATGGCGGCGCACACCGCCATCCTTACCGCAGCAACGGATCCCCAATGCCACCACGCAGTCCCACGTCCCTTGCCGTCACTGGGCAAGTCGTCTCCATCGTCCTGTTCACCTTCATCGGCTACCTGAACATCGGCATCCCACTGGCCGTGTTGCCCGGCTATGTGCACAACGACCTGGGGTTCAGTGCCGTGGTCGCCGGCCTGGTGATCAGCGTGCAGTACCTGGCCACCCTGCTCAGTCGCCCTGGCGCCAGCCGCATCATCGATAACCACGGCAGCAAGAAGGCGGTCATGTATGGCCTGGCCGGCTGCGGGCTCAGCGGGGTATTCATGCTGGCCTGCGCCTTCCTCACCCAGCTGCCTTGGCTGAGCCTGGCTTGCCTGCTGATCGGCCGCCTGGTGCTGGGCAGCGCCGAAAGCCTGGTGGGCTCTGGCGCGATCGGCTGGGGCATTGGCCGGGTGGGTGCCGCAAACACGGCCAAGGTCATCTCCTGGAACGGCATCGCCAGCTATGGTGCGCTGGCCATCGGCGCCCCGCTGGGCGTGCTGATGGTCAAGGGCCTCGGGCTGTGGAGCATGGGTGTGAGCATCATCCTGCTGTGCGTACTCGGTTTGCTGCTGGCCTGGCCCAAGCAAGCCGCCCCCATCGTCAGCGGTGTACGCCTGCCGTTTCTGCGGGTGCTGGGCAAGGTATTCCCGCATGGCTCGGGGCTTGCCCTGGGCTCGATCGGCTTTGGCACCATCGCCACCTTCATCACCCTGTACTACGCAAGCCGCGGCTGGGCCAATGCGGCGCTGACCCTGAGCCTGTTCGGCGCCAGTTTCATCAGCGCACGACTGCTCTTTGGCAACCTGATCAATCGCATCGGTGGCTTCAGGGTGGCGATCGCCTGCCTGTCGGTGGAAGTGCTCGGGCTGTTGATGCTGTGGCTGGCACCCAACGCCGAACTGGCCTTGGCGGGGGCTGCACTGAGCGGGTTTGGTTTCTCGCTGGTGTTTCCGGCGTTGGGCGTGGAGGCAGTGAACCAAGTGTCGGCAGCTAACCGCGGGGCGGCGGTGGGGGCTTATTCGCTGTTCATCGACTTGTCACTGGGGGTGACCGGGCCATTGGTCGGTGCGGTGGCGGCGGGGTTCGGCTTTGCTTCGATGTTTCTGTTCGCGGCGGCGGCGGCGGCGTGCGGGTTGGTGTTGAGCCTCTATTTGTACCGCCAGGCGCGCCGTGGCAGGGACCGTACAACAGAAGCCTGAAATCCGCTGCCGGCCTCTTCGCGGGCAACCCCGCCCCTGCAGGGTTGACGCGCCAGCCTGGCGTGCACGATCCCCCGTAGGAGCGGGTTCACCCGCGAAGGGCTGCAAAGCAGCCCCCAAAGGCCCAGAACCTTAGCGCTGAGCGTACTGCAACACCACCTCAAGCGGGTGACGCATCTTCCGCTCGGTCATGCGCTTGACCTGGCTACGGCACGAATAACCGGTCGCCAGCGGCTCCCCTTCCTTGTCCAGCTTGGTCGCCCAGCTCTGCTCGAATATGACCCGAGACGTTTCCTGGTTGCGGGCTTCGTGCCCATAGGTACCGGACATACCGCAGCAACCCGTGGCCTCGGTCACCAGCTTCAGCCCCAGACGGGCGAACACCTGCTCCCACTGCCGGGTGCTGGCCGGCACGTTGGTCTTCTCGGTGCAGTGCGCCATCAGGCGGAAACTGCCCGGTGCGGTCGGCGCCTGCTCGGGCAGCACATCCATCAGCCATTCCTGCGGCAGCAGCACCTGCGGGCAACCCTCCAGGCCTGGCACTTTCTGATACTCCTGGCGATACACCAGCGTCATCGCCGGGTCCAGCCCCACCAGCGGCACGCCGCAATCGGCCAGGGCCTTGAGCTGCGTGGCGTTGCGGATCGCCGCCTTGGCAAATGCGCCAAGGAAACCCTGTACGTGCAACGGCTTGCCGTTGGCGCTGTACGGTGCCAGGAATACCCGGTGGCCCAGCCGGTGGGCAAGGTCGATGAAGGCCGACAGCAGCGGCGTTTCGAAGTAGCGGGTGAAGGCGTCCTGCACCAGCACGATGCTGCGTTCGCGCTGGGCCGGGGTCAGCTCGCGCAAGGCCGGCACCGTGGCCATGCCAACGCGGCAACGGGTCAGGGTAGCCTGGAAGTTGAAGCGGCTGATCAGCGGGCTGTCGACCATGCCCACCTTGTCGGCCAGCAGTTGGCTCACCCACTTCGAGCCCATCACCGCGTTGTACAGCCCCGGTGCGTGCGCCAGGTAGGGGATGGTGAACTCGAGCGAGCCGATCAGGTAGTCACGCAGCGGGCGCTGGTAGCGGCCGTGGTACAGCTCGAGGAAGCGCGAGCGGAAGTCCGGCACATTGACCTTGATCGGGCACTGCCCGGCGCACGACTTGCACGCCAGGCAGCCGGCCATGGCGTCGTACACTTCATGGGAGAAGTCTTCCTGGCCCTGGTTGCGCGCGCGGTTGTTGCGCAGACGCGCCGGCAGGCCCTTGAGCCACGACACCTTGTTGCGCGCCGCAGCCAGCACATCAATGTTCGCCTCGCCCTGCAGGCGCAGCCACTCGCGCATTAGCGAGGCGCGGCCCTTGGGTGAATGCTGGCGTTCGCGGGTAGCCTTCCACGACGGGCACATGGCGTCGTTGGGGTCATAGTTGTAACAGGCGCCATTGCCGTTGCAGTGCACGGCGCTGGGGAAGTCCTGCCAAACGCGCTCGTCAATGGTACGGTCAAGGTCGCCGCGCAGGGTCACGCCATCGACCGGGGTCAGGCCCTCGGCGCTGCCCGGCGGTGTGCAGATCTTGCCCGGGTTGAGCTGGTTGTGCGGGTCAAAGGCGCCCTTCAGGCGCTGCAAGGCCGGGTACAGCTCGCCGAAATACTCGGGCACGTATTCCGAGCGCAGGCCTTTGCCGTGCTCACCCCACAACAGGCCGCCATAACGTTTGGTCAGCGCGGCAACGGCGTCGGAAATCGGCTTGACCAGCGCAGCCTGCGCCGGGTCCTTCATGTCCAGTGCCGGGCGCACGTGCAGCACGCCGGCATCGACGTGGCCAAACATGCCGTAGGCCAGGCCGTAGCCATCGAGCAGTGCGCGGAAATCGGCGATGTAGTCGGCCAATTGCTCTGGCGGTACCGCGGTGTCTTCCACGAACGGCTGCGGGCGCACTTCGCCTTCGACGTTACCCAGCAGGCCCACCGAGCGCTTGCGCATGGTATAGACGCGGGTGACTGCCTCGGCGCCTTCGGCCAAGGTGTGGCCCAGGCGCTCGACGCTGGTGTCGCTTTGCAGATGCTGGATGAACGCCTGCACCTTGGCGTTGACCTCGGCCGGTTCGTCGCCGCAGAACTCCACCAGGTTGATGCCCAGCGTGGGGCGCTCGGGGTCCGCCGGAAAGTACTCGGCAACGCTGTGCCAGACGATGTCTTTCATCGCCAGCATCAGCACCTTGGAGTCGACCGTCTCGATCGACAGCGGCTTGTGCGCCATCAGCGCATTGGCATCACGCAGCGCATCCATGAAGCTGGTGTAGCGTACGTTGACCAGCACCGCATACTTGGGAATCGGCAGCACGTTGAGTTTGGCTTCGACCACGTAGCCCAGCGAGCCCTCGGCGCCGCACAGCACGCTGTTGAGGTTGAAGCGGCCCTGCTCGTCGCGCAGGTGCGCCAGGTCGTAGCCGGTCAGGCAACGGTTGAGCTTGGGGAAGGTGGTTTCAATCAGTTCGGCCTGGGTTTCCTGAATTTCCCGGGCCATGCGGTACACCTCACCGACCCGGCCCGGCGCGGCGCAGGCCTGCTCCAGCGCGGCATCGTCGATCGGCAGGCTGTGCAGGCGTTCGCCACCGAGCAGCACGCTGTGCAGCTCCAGCACGTGGTCGCGGGTTTTGCCGTAGGTGCAACTGCCCTGGCCACTGGCATCCGTGTTGATCATGCCGCCGACCGTGGCGCGGTTGGAGGTGGACAGCTCAGGGGCGAAGAACAGCCCGTGCGGCTTGAGCGCAGCATTGAGCTGGTCCTTGACCGTACCGGCCTGTACCCGCACCCAGCGCTCTTCCACGTTGATTTCGAGAATGTTGTTCATGTGCCGCGACAGGTCGACGACGATACCGTCGGTCAGCGACTGGCCGTTGGTGCCGGTGCCACCACCGCGCGGGGTCAGCTTGACCTGCTGGAAGCGCGGCTCGCCCATCAGCGTGGCGACCCGCGCCACATCGTCGGCATCCAGCGGGAACACCGCCGCCTGCGGCAAACGCTGGTAGATCGAGTTGTCGGTGGCCAGTACCGTACGGGTTGCGTAGTCGGCACTGATCTGGCCACGGAAGCCGCTGTTGCGCAGGGCTTCGAGGAATTCGGGGTAATTGGCGCTCGGTGCAACGGTGGACAGCTGGGCGATCATCGAAGGATGGCCTCTTGATATTGGCTAGATCACGGGATACCTGTCGCCCCGGCATGGGTTCAGGCATGCAGGGATGACGTATAGGCCAATGTTCCTGTAGTTTCGCGTCAGGGGCAAACGGATAATCCTGCCGCTATCAATGACTTTTATGAATGAATTACCGCCACCTGACCCCATCCATGTCACTGCTGCTGGCTTTCGAGGCCGCCGCCCGGCATGAAAGCTACACCCGCGCCGCCGCCGAACTGTCGCTGACCCAAAGCGCGGTCAGCCGCCAGGTACAGGCCCTGGAGCAGCAGTTGGGCCTGACCCTGTTCCGTCGCGAGGGGCGCCAAGTACAGCTGACCGATGTCGGCCGCCTGTACCAACGCGAGCTCAGCGAGGCACTGGGGCGCATCCGCAGCGCTACCTTGCAGGCACTGGCCTATCAATCAGGGGTGGGCACCTTGCGCCTGGCTACCCTGCCAACATTCGGCTCGAAATGGCTGTTGCCGAGGCTGCATGCGTTCTACAGCGCTCACCCGGGCATGCTGGTGCACATTCATTCACGCATTGAAACCATCAACTTCGACACCAGCGAAATCGATGCCGCCATCGGCGTGGCCAGCCACGACCTGCCGGGGCTTGTCTGCCATCGCCTGCATGCCGAAGAGCTGGTGGTGATCTTGCCGCCGGAGGCCGGCGTCGGCAGCCAGGGCTGGAGCCCGGCGCGGATCAGTGAAGAGGTGCTGCTGAATGTGGCCAACAACCCGCATGCGTGGGGCGAGTGGTTTTCCCATCATGGCTTGCCGCATCGTGCGATGCGGCTGGGGCCGAGCTTCGAGCTGACCTCGCACCTGATCCAGGCGGTACGTGCCGGGATCGGGATCGGGCTGGTGCCGCGCATATTGGTGGAGGAGGAACTGGCCAAGGGAGAGCTGTACAGCCCAGGTGTGGCGTTTGCCAGCCAGCGCAGTTATTACCTGATCTACCCGCCGAGGAATGAGGCGCTGCCGTCGCTGCGGGCATTCAGGGGGTGGTTGCTGGAGCAGATCTGATTTTTGGCGGGATCACCTGACCTGAGGGCAACGCTGTACCTGTAGGAGCGGGTTCACCCGCGAAAGGGCCGGGCCTGCTGGCCAGTCTCCACCTGCCGCTCACCGTTGCCGCCGCTACCGTATTCGCGGGTAAACCCGCTCCTACAAGGGTTACGCAAGCCTCAGGCATACCAGGTCGTTGTAGGAGCGGGTTCACCCGCGAACAGGCCGGGCCTGCTGGCCAGTCTCCACCCGCCGCTCACCGTTGCCGCCGCCACCGTATTCGCGGGTAAACCCGCTCCTACAAGGGTTACGCAAGCCTCAGGCATACCAGGTCGTTGTAGGAGCGGGTTCACCCGCGAACAGGCCCGCACAGGCAACAAAAAACCCGAAGCCAGTCACCTGACTCCGGGTTTTCGCATACCGCCTATGGCGCCTTACTTGGCCACAGTCTCAACAGCACCGCCCGCATTCACCTGGCGACGCGACTTGACCATGTACACCACCAACATCGCAAGCAGCCACACCGGGATCGCATACACCGACACCTGGATGCCCGGGATCATCAGCATGATGCCCAGAATCAGCACCACGAAGGCCAGCACCACATAGTTGCCGTACGGGTACCACAGTGCCTTGAACAGCGGCTTCTGGCCGGTACGGTCGAGGTGCTGACGGAACTTCAGGTGCGAGTAGCTGATCATCGCCCAGTTGATCACCAGGGTGGCCACGACCAGCGACATCAGCAGTTCCAGCGCGTTTTGCGGCATCAGGTAGTTCAGCAGCACGGCGACGAAGGTCACGGCTGCCGACACCAGGATCGAACGCACTGGCACGCCACGCTTGTCGACCTTGGCCAGCGACGCCGGGGCATCGCCCTGCTCGGCCATACCCAGCAGCATGCGGGCGTTGCAGTAGGTGCCGCTGTTGTACACCGACAACGCAGCAGTCAGCACCACGAAGTTCAGCAGGTTGGCAGCCACGTCACTGCCCAGCAGCGAGAACACTTGCACGAACGGGCTGCTGCCATAGCTGCCACCCGAGGCGTCGATGCTGGCGACCAGGGTGTCCCACGGGGTCAGCGACAGCAGCACCACCAGGGCACCGACGTAGAAGATCAGGATGCGGTAGATGACCTGATTGATCGCTTTGGGGATCACAGTCTTTGGCTTGTCGGCCTCGGCGGCGGTGAAGCCGAGCATTTCCAGGCCACCAAAGGAAAACATGATGAAAGCCAAGGCCATTACCAGCCCGCTGACGCCGTTGGGGAAGAAGCCGCCGTGTGACCACAGGTTGGCCACGGTGGCTTCAGGGCCGCCGCTGCCACTGGTCAGCAGGTAGGCACCCAGGCCGATCATGCTGACGATGGCGACCACCTTGATGATGGCGAACCAGAATTCGGCTTCACCGAAGAACTTCACGTTCATCAGGTTGATGGCGTTGATCAGCACGAAGAAGGCTGCCGCCGTGACCCAGGTGGGGATCTCCGGCCACCAGTAGTGGACATACTTGCCGACCGCCGAAAGCTCCGACATACCCACCAGGATATACAGCACCCAGCAGTTCCAGCCCGACAGGAAGCCGGCGAAACCACCCCAGTAGGTGTGGGCGAAATGGCTGAACGAGCCGGCCACCGGCTCTTCGACGATCATTTCACCCAGCTGGCGCATGATCATGAAGGCGATGAAGCCGCAGATGGCGTAGCCAAGGATCATCGACGGGCCGGCGGATTTCATCACGCCTGCCGAGCCGAGGAACAGGCCGGTACCAATCGCACCGCCGAGGGCGATCAACTGGATATGGCGGTTCTTCAGGCCCCGCTTTAGCTCGCCTGAATGCATGTTTTGTCCACTCATGAACGAAGTCACCTGCATTGTTTTTATCTGTGACGGAATCGGACCCACCGCGCTCGTGGCGCAGCGGAATGGGCAAGGTGGTTACCTTGGGTTTCTTGACCTCAGGTGCCGCCGGAGCGGGTCAACCAGGCGTGATCAAGAGTGCGCGGTACGCAAGAGAGTCACAGGTAAAACGCGGCGCACTGTATACCCCTGCAAACGCGCAGGCGTCAACGCGTTGCATCGTTTCCTCGGGGAAAAACGCAGCGTTCCTGTGGTACTGGCCTTCAAAGGCGGAGTGATCGGCGTACATGGCGCCTCCATTTGTTGTTTTGTCAGCCCGGCTCTTTGGACGGGCTCCTGCACAAGGCAATGGCGGCTATAACACCGTGGGGACGGGGGTTTGGGCAAGGGTGGCTGGCGCCATGGCGACGGCTTTGGCACAGGGGCGCCGGCAAGGTTTGTTTACACGAGCGGGCTTGATCTGAAATATGGACTGAAAACAGCCACACTCGTACAGATTTCTTTACAAGGCGGATCAAGAACTTGCCAGTCGTCCGAAAATTCTTTTTGTTCAGTATCTTGGGCCGCTTGGCCCACATTCCCGCAGGCATAAAAAAACCAGCCCGAAGGCTGGTTCCTTGATCACCACGCTGGCTTATCAGCCACGCGGCTTGCCGCGACCACGGCCTGCCGGCTTGTCACCCTCAGGCTTGCCCGCACGCTTGCGCATCTCGCTCGGGCGCTCAGCAACCGTGCTGCCACGGTTGGTTTTACGCGGGGCTTCTTCACGCGGCTGACGCGCCGGACGTTCGCCAGTGGCGGCACCTTCGTGGGCCGGGCGCAGGTTGCGCACGCGCTCGCCACGGCCCAGCGGGCGGGTCGACTTGCGCTGCAGGCGCTCCATCTTGTCCTTGGCCTTGAGCTTCATGGCTGGCAGCGCGACCGGCTGCAGGCCTACTTCGGCGGCGAGGATGTCGATTTCGCCCTGGGTCATTTCGCGCCAGCGGCCCATCGGCAGGTCGGAATTGAGGAACACCGGGCCGAAACGCACACGCTTCAGGCGGCTGACCACCATGCCCTGGGATTCCCACAGGCGGCGTACCTCACGGTTACGACCTTCCATCACCACACAGTGGTACCAGTGGTTGAAGCCTTCGCCACCCGGTGCCTTCTGGATATCGGTGAACTTGGCCGGGCCGTCTTCCAGCATTACGCCGGCCTTCAGGCGCTCGATCATCTCGTCGTCGACCTCACCACGCACACGTACCGCGTACTCACGGTCCATCTCGTAGGACGGGTGCATCAGGCGGTTGGCCAGCTCACCGTCGGTGGTGAACAGCAGCAAGCCAGTGGTGTTGATGTCGAGGCGGCCGATGTTGATCCAGCGGCCTTCTTTTGGCCGTGGCAAGCGGTCGAACACGGTCGGACGGCCTTCCGGGTCGTCACGGGTGCAGATTTCGCCGTCGGGCTTGTTGTACATGATCACCCGGCGGGTGGCCTCGGCGGCCTCCTCACGCTTGATCAGCTTGCCGTCCACGGCGATGGCGTCATGCAGGTCGACGCGCTGGCCAAGGGTAGCCTCGACGCCGTTGACCTTGATGCGACCCTGGCTGATCCAGGCCTCGACATCACGCCGCGAGCCCACGCCAATGCGCGCCAGCACTTTCTGCAGCTTTTCGCCGGATGGCGGGGTGATTTCGGTTTCTTTCAGGTCTTGCTCACTCATCTGGGCACCTCCCGGTGTAGGAATGAAAACAGGGTTCTGGCGACGAACGCGCCAAAAGGCCGCGCATCATACGCGGTTCATCAGGGGAACGCACTGGAGGGTAGAGGGTTTTGTGGGGCTGGGCATGATTTTCTGCCCAATGGGCTTTGTGCTGCCACTTCGCGGGCACGCCCGCCCCTACAGGTACGCGCAACCTTCGGGACCTGTGATCCCCCTGTGGGAGCGGGCGTGCCCGCGAAGAGGCCAGCACAGACAACAGATCAATCAGGGCTGCGCCTTGATCTCCTCCTCCACCGGAGGCTCAGGCTCTTCTCCCCGCAAATCATCAAAATCGGTTTTCAAACCGTCTTCCATGGCATCCAGCTCCACCAACAGGCTACGGAAGCTGGTCTCCTCTCTCGGCTCACCAACCTCCTCCTCCCCAAGGCTGGCATCCGCCAACGCCTGCAGGTGCGCAGGCACCGGCGCATCATCCGGGTCGAGTTGCGGCTCTGGTTCCATTTCGCGCAGCTCGGCCAAGGCCGGCAGGTCCTCAAGGCTCTTGAGGTTGAAATGATCGAGAAACGCCTTGGTGGTGGCGAACATCGCCGGCCGCCCGGGCACTTCGCGGTAGCCGACCACGCGAATCCACTCGCGCTCCATCATGGTCTTGATGATATTGCTGTTCACCGCAACGCCCCGCACGTCCTCGATTTCACCACGGGTGATCGGCTGGCGGTAGGCAATCAGGGCCAGCGTCTCAAGCAGCGCTCGCGAATAGCGCTGCGGGCGCTCTTCCCACAGGCGCCCGACCCAAGGGGCATACGCCTCGCGGATCTGCAGGCGATAGCCGCTGGCCACCTCCTTGAGCTCGAAGGCACGGCCATCGCACGACTTGCCCAGCACCTCCAGGGCCCGCTTGAACACCTTGGGCTCGGGGCGCTCGGCCTCCTCGAACAGCTCGTACAGGCGCTCCAGGGATTGCGGCTTGCCCGAAGCGAGCAAGAAGGCTTCGATCAGCGACGCCAGGTCGCGGGGTTCATTCAGGTTCATCGGGTTCTTCAACTGGCGCCGGGCGAAGCCGCACGTGAATGGCGGCGAAAGGTTCATTCTGCACAAGTTCGATCAGCGATTCCTTCACCAGTTCGAGAATGGCCATGAAGGTTACCACCACACCGAGCTTGCCCTCCTCGGCAGCAAACAGCGCGATGAACGGCACAAAGGCACCGCCCTTGAGGCGCTCCAGCACCTGGCTCATGCGCTCGCGGGTGGACAAGGTCTCACGGGTGATCTGATGGCTTTCGAACAGGTCGTTGCGGCGCATCACCTCAGCCATGGACACCAGCAGCTCTTCCAGGCTGACCTGAGGCAACAGCTTGCGTACCTTGGCCTGCGGCGCCTCCAGGCGCGGTACCACCACCTCGCGTCCGACCCGCGGCAACTCGTCGATGCCCTCGGCGGCGGCCTTGAAGCGCTCGTACTCCTGCAGGCGACGGATCAGCTCGGCGCGTGGGTCACCCTCCTCCTCCTCGACGTCGGCGGAGCGCGGCAGCAGCATGCGCGACTTGATCTCGGCAAGCATGGCAGCCATCACCAGGTATTCAGCGGCCAGCTCAAGGCGCACGCTTTTCATCAGCTCTACATAGCCCATGTACTGCCGGGTGATCTCGGCGACAGGGATGTCGAGAATGTCAATGTTCTGCTTGCGGATCAGGTACAGCAACAGGTCCAGCGGGCCTTCGAAAGCTTCGAGGATGACTTCAAGGGCGTCCGGCGGAATGTACAGGTCCAGCGGCAGCTCGGTCAGGGCTTCGCCATAGACCAGCGCCAGCTGCAGTTGCCGAGGCTCCTCGCCCCCTTCGGCCGGCGCCTCAAGCGCTTCCAGCTGGCTCACGCGTTGACCAGGAATGGCGTGGGGTCGCCACAACCTTCGCGGATCAGCTCCGGTTCGTCGCCGGAGAGGTCGATGATGGTCGACGCCTTGAGGTCGCCGAACCCGCCATCGATCACCAGGTCGACATGGTGCTCCAGCCGTTCACGGATCTCGTAAGGGTCGGTCATCGGCTCGCTGTCGCCCGGCAGGATCAGGCTTACGCTCATCAGTGGCTCGCCCAACTCGGCCAGCAAGGCCAGGGTGATGGCGTGGTCCGGCACACGCAGCCCGATGGTGCGACGCTTATCGTGCAACAGCAGGCGCGGCACTTCACGCGTGCCGTTGAGGATGAAGGTGTAAGGCCCCGGCACATGCGCCTTCAGCAAGCGGAAGGTGCCGGTGTCGACCTTGGCATACAACCCCAGTTGGGACATGTCGCAGCACATCAGGGTGAAGTTGTGCGACTTGTCCAGCCCGCGCAGGCGCCGCACCCGCTCGATTGCCGACTTGTCGCCTATCTGGCAACCCAGCGCATAGGCCGAATCCGTCGGATACACCACCACGCCCCCCTTGCGGATGATCTCGACGGCCTGTTTTATCAGGCGCGCCTGTGGGTTCTCCGGATGAATCTGGAAAAATTGGCTCACGTAGTCGTCCTGTTCATAGCGCCAAAGGCTGTTCATGGCTGAATCGACGCCACAAAGGTGGCAGATCCTCGGGCAAAGGCCGATAGGCACCGATCTCGCCCCAGGTGCCGGGGCCGTGGAAGTCACTGCCAGCGCTTGCCAGCAGGCCGAACTCACGGGCAAGGATGGACATGGTGCCCACTTGCTCGGCAGGCATCATCCCGTTGACCACTTCAAGCGCCTGCCCTCCTGCCTGAATATAGTCGGCAATCAGCCGCCTGCGCTTGCTGCGGGTCAGGTCGTAGTGCATGGGGTGCGCCAGGCTCACCCAGGCGTTGGACTGCCTCAGCGTGGCAACGGTTTCGTCGAGCGTCGGCCAGTGCTGCTTGACGTCGCCCAGCTTGCCGGCGCCCAGCCACTTGCGAAACGCTTCGCCACGGTCCTTGACGTGGCCGGCACGCACCAGATATTCGGCAAAATGCGGCCGCGCCGGAGCGTTGCCGCTGTCACCCAGTTCGTGTTGCACGGCGCGCGCGCCTTCAAGCGTGCCGGGCATGCCCTTGGCCGCCAGCCGTTTGTCGATTTCTTCGGCGCGCAGCCAGCGGCCGTGGTGCAACGCTTGAATCGCCGCCAGCAACGGTGGCGCGTCGAGCGGGAAGTCATAGCCCAGCACATGGATGGTTGCGCCGCCCCACGTGCACGACAGCTCCACCCCGCTGACCCAGCGCATCCCCAGGTCAGCGCAGGCCTGGCGCGCTTCGGCCAGGCCTTCGAGGGTGTCATGGTCGGTCAGTGCCAGCGCTTGCACCCCGTGCTCATGAGCCCGGGCAACCAGTACCGAAGGCGACAGGGCGCCGTCGGAGGCCGTGCTGTGACAGTGCAGATCAACATTCATAGAGGAGCGCTTTCGCTGGAATCGATGTTTGTTATTATGCCGTCACATCCCGATTCTGGCTGCCATTGTGAAACAATTCATCGATTTCATCCCGCTGCTGCTGTTCTTCATCGTCTACAAGCTCGACCCGCGCCCCATGGAAGTCGCCGGCCATCACTTCGAATTTGGCGGCATCTACAGCGCCACAGCCATGCTGATCATCAGCTCGCTGGTCGTGTACGGCGCTCTGTTCCTGCGCCAGCGCAAGCTGGAAAAAGGCCAGTGGCTGACGCTGATCGCCTGCCTGGTGTTCGGTGGCCTGACCCTGACCTTCCACAGCGAAACCTTCCTCAAGTGGAAGGCCCCCGTCGTGAACTGGCTGTTCGCCCTGGGTTTTGCCGGCAGCCACCTCATCGGCGACCGGGTGCTGATCAAGCGCATCATGGGCCACGCCCTGACCCTGCCTGATGCCATCTGGGCGCGCCTGAACCTGGCCTGGATCGCTTTCTTCCTTTTCTGCGGCGCGGCCAACCTGTTCGTCGCCTTCACCTTCCAGGACTTCTGGGTGGACTTCAAGGTGTTCGGCAGCCTGGGCATGACCGTGATCTTCCTGGTGGCGCAAGGCGTGTACCTGTCGCGCCACCTGCACGATGACCCTTCTACCTCCAAACCCAAGGATTGACATGCTCTACGCCATTATCGCCAGCGACGTCGCAAACTCCCTGGAAAAGCGCCTGGCTGCCCGCCCGGCGCACATCGACCGCCTGCAGCAGCTCAAGGCCGAAGGCCGCGTGGTGTTGGCCGGCCCGCACCCGGCCATCGACAGCAACGACCCGGGCGAAGCGGGTTTCAGCGGTAGCCTGATCGTTGCCGAATTCGAATCGCTGGCGGCGGCGCAGACCTGGGCCGATGCCGACCCGTACATCGCTGCCGGCGTGTACGACAAGGTTGTGGTCAAGCCGTTCAAGCAAGTACTGCCTTGACCTGAGACGGTACGGCCCTCTTCGCTACAAGGTACCCAAAAACCTTCGGGTCTGTGCCATCCCCCGTAGGAGCGGGTTCACCCGCGAAGAGGCCGGCCCTGCTGGCCAATCTCCACCCGCCGCTCACCGTTGCCGCCGCTACCGTATTCGCGGGTAAACCCGCTCCTACACAGATTGGTGGTGGACACATCTCGTTGGTTGGACACAGACCCTTGTAGGAGCGGGTTCACCCGCGAAAGGGCCGGGCCTGCTGGCCAATCTCCATCCGCCGTTCACCGTTGACGCCGCTACCGTATTCGCGGGTAAACCCGCTCCTACACAGATTGGTGGTGGACACATCTCGGTGGTTGGACACAGACCCTTGTAGGAGCGGGTTCACCCGCGAAAGGGCCGGCCCTGCTGGCCAATCTCCATCCACCGTTCACCGTTGCCGCCGCTACCGTATTCGCGGGTAAACCCGCTCCTACACAGATTGGTGGTGGACACATCTCGGTGGTTGGACACAGCCCCTTGTAGGAGCGGGTTCACCCGCGAAAGGGCCGGGCCTGCTGGCCAGTCTCCATCCGCCGTTCACCGTTGACGCCGCTACCGTATTCGCGGGTAAACCCGCTCCTACACAGATTGGTGGTGGACACATCTCGGTGGTTGGACACAGCCCCTTGTAGGAGCGGGTTCACCCGCGAAGAGGGCCACGCGGTACCAGCAGTTATACTCAGGCCATCAGTCTGCGGTATCTTTGCCACTGGCGGGCCGAATCACCGCCGTCATTGGTTGAATTGAGTGAGTCATGAGCGAGCTGTTACTGATTGATGATGACCAGGAACTGTGCGAGCTGCTCGGCAGCTGGCTGACCCAGGAAGGGTTTTCCGTGCGTGCCTGCCACGATGGCCAGAGCGCACGCCAGGCCTTGGCCGAGCATGCGCCTGCTGCCGTGGTACTGGATGTGATGTTGCCCGACGGCAGCGGCCTGGAGCTTCTCAAGCAGTTGCGCAGCGAGCATGCCGAGCTGCCGGTGCTGATGCTGTCAGCCCGCGGCGAGCCGCTGGACCGCATTCTCGGCCTGGAACTGGGCGCCGACGATTACCTGGCAAAACCCTGCGACCCGCGTGAGCTCACTGCCCGCCTGCGCGCGGTACTGCGCCGCAGCCACCCCACCGCCACGACCAGCCAGATGGAACTGGGTGACCTGGTCTACAGCCCTGCGCGGGGTGTAGCCAGCATCGATGGCCGCGAAATGACCCTGACCCTGTCCGAAAGCCGTATTCTTGAAGCGTTGCTGCGTCAGCCCGGCGAGCCGCTGGACAAACAGGAACTGGCGCAGATCGGCCTGGGCCGCAAGCTGACCCTGTACGACCGCAGCCTGGACATGCATGTCAGCAACCTTCGCAAGAAGATCGGCCCACACGCCGATGGCCGGCCACGCATCGTGGCGTTGCGTAGCCGTGGCTATTACTACTGCCTGTAAAGCTGCGCGCCTCATTCGCGGTACAAGGCCGCGCCTGCACGGGCCACTCATCTTTACTTTGCCTTTACCATCCCCTGACTGCGCTTGA
Source organism: Pseudomonas sp. 3HC3 (assembly GCF_044904505.1). Lineage (NCBI taxonomy): Bacteria > Pseudomonadati > Pseudomonadota > Gammaproteobacteria > Pseudomonadales > Pseudomonadaceae > Pseudomonas > Pseudomonas sp. 3HC3. Next base: position 90,853 of record NZ_JADDRH010000011.1, on the reverse strand, counting down.
CGGTGATCTCCCTAGACTGTGCTCATCCGGTAATCACCGGCCTATGAAAGGAGAGACACCATGCGCAAGACCCTTATCGCCCTGATGTTCGCTGCCGCTCTGCCGACCGTGGCCATGGCCATGCCTGACGGCGGCCCGCGCCACGACGGCCCGCATCATCGCGGTGATGCGCCTTTCCACCAACTGGACCTGAGCCGCGAGCAGCGCCAGCAGATTGGCAAGCTGATGGGCGAGCAGATGCAGCAGCGCCGCGACATCACCGAGCGCTACCTGTCCAAGCTGCCGGCCGCCGACCAGAAGGCCATGAAGGACGAGCTGAAAGCCAGCCGCGACAAGACCGACAGCGCGGTGCGCAACCTGCTCAAGCCTGACCAGCAGAAGAAGTTCGATGAACTGCAAAAGGAACGCGCCGCCAAGAAAGCCGAGTGGCAGGAGTTCAAGGCCTGGAAAGCTGAAAAAGGCGCCAAGGCCCAGTAAGCTGTCCGCCCCCTGCCCGGTCCGCATCACTGCGGGCCGGGCTTTTCCCGTTAAGGAGGTGCACTTGCGTTCTTTGTTCTGGCGCATCCTGGCCAGTTTCTGGCTGGCCATCACCCTGGTCGCAGGCCTGTCGATCCTGCTGGGGCACATGCTCAACCAGGACGCCTGGATCCTCAGCCGCCACCCGGGCCTGAATACCCTGGCCAGCAAGTGGACCAAGCACTATGAGCAGGAAGGCCTGGAGGCGGCCCAGCACTTTCTGGAACGACGCAAGGACCGCTACAAGATCGACGTGCAGGTGCTCGACGATAGCGGTGAGGCCGTGGTGCCGGGTACCTTCCCACGCCGTGCGGCAGCCTTCGAAGCGCGCCAGCACAATGACCAGCGGCGCTTGCCATGGCGCCGGCTGACCGAGGAATACACCAGCCCCGACACCGGCGAAACCTACTTGCTGATCTACCGCATCCCCCATCCGGCGCTGGATGCCTGGCACCGTGAAAGCCTGCTGTGGCCTCTCAGCGCACTGGGCATTGCCTTGGTCGTGCTGACCCTGTTCAGCCTGCTGGTGACGCTGTCCATAACCCGTCCGTTAAGCCGCCTGCGCAGCGCCGTACACGACCTGGGCCAGACTACCTATCAGCAGAACAGCCTGGCACGGCTGGCAGCTCGGCGCGACGAGTTTGGCGTGCTGGCCAAGGACTTCAACAAGATGGGTGCACGCCTGCAAAGCACCATTGGCAGCCAGCGCCAGCTGCTACGCGATGTGTCCCACGAACTGCGCTCGCCGCTGGCCAGGCTGCGTATCGCCCTGGCCCTGGCCGAACGCGCCGAGCCTGAGCAGCGGCAAGCGCTGTGGCCACGCCTGACCCGCGAGTGCGACCGCCTTGAAGACCTGATCAGCGAAATCCTCGCCCTGGCCCGAGTGGATGCCGAACAGGCTCATGCCGAACCCGTCGACATCAATGCCTTGCTCGGCAGCGTGCGCAAGGACGCCCTGCTGAGCGCGCCGGAGCAGGACGTGCGCCTGGAGGCGCAGCCGGGGTTGAGCTTGCAGGGTTGGCCAACGCTGATAGAGCGGGCCGTGGACAACCTGCTGCGCAATGCCCTGCGCTTCAACCCGGTCGGCCAGCCGATCGAGGTCAGCGCCGCACGCGAGCAGGACCGTATCGTGATCAGCGTACGTGACCATGGGCCTGGGGCGGCAGCGGAGCACCTGGCGCAACTGGGCGAGCCGTTCTTCCGCGCGCCGGGGCAGGCAGCGCCGGGGCATGGCCTGGGGCTGGCGATTGCGCGCAAGGCAGCGGAGCGCCATGGCGGTAGCCTGGTGCTGGAGAATCATCCACAGGGTGGGTTTGTGGCCAGGCTGGAGTTGCCCTTGGCTGAAGCGGCAGGCAGTTGATGGGTGTAACGGCGCCTGGCCTCTTCGCGGGTAAACCCGCTCCTACAGGGGATGTAGATGCCGTTGCAGGAGCGGGCTTACCCGCGAAGAGGCCGGAAGCCTTGATACATGAATCAGCCCAAGGCGGCCTTACTCACCCCAGCCACTGACGAAATCGGCAGTGGCCAGCACCGGTGCCGTACGCGGCTCGGTCAGCGGCGTACCGACATACAGGTAGCCAATCAGCTCCTCGTTCTCGGCCAACCCCAACCCCTTGTGCACATGGGCATCGAAAGCCATGTCACCGGTACGCCACACCGCGCCGATCCCCTGCGCATGCGCAGCAATCAGAATACCGTGCGCCGCACAGCCCGCCGCCAGGCGTTGCTCGGACTTGGGCACCTTGAAGTGGTCCTGCAACCTGGCCACCACCACGATCAACAATGGCGCCCGCAGCGGCATGGCACGGGCCTTGTCCAAGGCTGCCTGGCTGGCATCGCCCTTGTGCTGCAAGGCTTCGGCGAACAACTCGCCCAGCTTCTCGCGGCCCTGCCCTTCGATGGTAAGAAAACGCCACGGCCGCAGCTGGCCGTGGTCCGGGGCGCGCAGGGCAGCCTGGAACAGCGCCTCGCGCTGGGCGGCATTAGGCGCCGGGTCGGTCAGGCGTGGCACGGAAACACGGTTGAGCAATGCGTCGAGAGCCTCCATCGGCTACCCTCCTGGCAGTTGAATGTGCGGCCATTCTAGCGTTTACATCACCAGACCCATAGGTAGAATGGCGCCCTTCCGTTTCGAGTCTGAGCAGATCACATGGCGTTGCCGACCTTAAGGATCATTGGTTTCATCATCGGCATCTTCCTGATTACGCTGGCCGTGAGCATGGCCGTGCCCATGGCGACCCTGGTGATCTTCGAGCGCACCGGCGACATGCCGTCGTTTCTCTGGTCGAGCCTGATCACCTTCATCGCCGGCTTGGCCCTGGTAGTGCAGGGGCGCCCGGAGCATGTACACCTGCGCCCGCGCGATATGTACCTGCTGACCGTCAGCAGCTGGCTGGTGGTGTGCGTGTTCGCCGCGCTACCGTTCCTGCTGACCCAGCACATCAGCTACACCGACGCCTTCTTCGAAAGCATGTCAGGCATCACCGCCACCGGCGCCACGGTGCTCAGCGGGCTCGACAACATGTCGCCGGGCATCCTCATGTGGCGCTCGATGCTGCACTGGCTCGGCGGTATCGGCTTCATCGCCATGGCGGTGGCGATCCTTCCGCTGCTGCGCATCGGCGGCATGCGCCTGTTCCAGACCGAATCGTCCGACCGCTCGGAAAAGGTCATGCCGCGCTCGCACATGGTCGCCAAGTCGATCGTGGGGGTTTACGTCGGCTTCTCGATACTGGGCGCGCTGGCCTTCTGGTGGGCGGGCATGAGCCCGTTCGATGCAATCAACCACGCCATGTCGGCGATCTCTACCGGCGGTTTCTCCACCTCCGACCAGTCATTGGCGAAATGGGATATCCCGGCCGTGCACTGGGTTGCAGTGGTGGTGATGATCATGGGCAGCCTGCCGTTCACCCTTTACGTAGCCACCCTGCGCGGCAACCGCAAGGCGCTGATCCGCGACCAGCAGGTGCAAGGTTTGCTGGGCATGCTGGTGGCCACCTGGCTGGTGCTGGGCACCTGGTACTGGTACAGCACCGACCTGCACTGGCTCGATGCCTTGCGCCATGTAGCGCTGAACGTGACATCGGTGGTCACCACCACCGGCTTCTCCCTGGGTGACTACAGCCTGTGGGGCAACTTCTCGCTGATGCTGTTCTTCTACCTGGGCTTCGTTGGCGGCTGTTCCGGCTCGACCGCAGGCGGTATCAAGATTTTCCGCTTCCAGGTGGCCTACATCCTGCTCAAGGCCAGCCTCAACCAGCTGATTCACCCGCGCGCGGTGATCAAGCAGAAATACAACGGCCATCGCCTCGACGAAGACATCGTGCGTTCGATCCTGACGTTCTCGTTCTTCTTCGCCATCACCATCTGTGTCATGGCACTGCTGCTGTCACTGCTGGGCGTGGACTGGATGACCGCGCTGACCGGCGCGGCCGGCACGGTTTCGGGTGTAGGCCCGGGCCTGGGTGAAGTGATCGGCCCGTCGGGCAACTACGCCACGCTGCCTGACGCGGCCAAATGGATTCTGGCGACCGGCATGCTGCTGGGTCGCCTGGAAATCATCACGGTGCTGGTGTTGTGCATGCCGGCGTTCTGGCGTCACTGAGCACTTCGCCCTCCGCGCCCAGGCGGGCGCGGTACTCGCTGGGCGTGGCATCGAACCAGCGGCGGAACGCCCGATAGAAGTTGCTGGGGTCGGCAAAGCCCAGCAGATAGGCGGTTTCCAGCAAAGTCATGCCCGGCTGGGCCAGGTATTGTTCGGCCAGTTCACGGCGGGTGTCGTCAAGCAAGCCCTGGAAGCTGGTGCCCTCCTCCTGCAGCCGCCGTTGCAAGGTGCGCTGCGACAGATGCAGGGCCTGGGCCAGGGTTTCGCGCTTAGGCTCACCCTGCGGCAGGATGCGGCACAACACCTGGCGCACGCGGTGGCTGACCCGGCTTTCGGAGAAGCGTGCCAGGTACTCCCCGGCAAACCGGTCGTGCAGCACCGCCATGGCCTCGTTGGCGGTCGGCAGCGGCGCCTCCATGTCGGCCCGCTCGAACACCAGCGCATCATGTGGGGCGCCGAACACCAGTGGTGAATGGAACGCCACCTTGTAAGGCTCGACATTCTTCGGCTGCGGCCCCTGCACAAGTACCCGCCGCGGCTGGACCGGCCGGCCACTGAGCCATTTGCACAGCGCCAGCGCACAGGCCAGCGACGCTTCGGCGCTGTGTCGGGTCGGCGGCAGGTGGTCGCCGTGCACGGTCAGAATCAGCGAATAGCCCTCGGCGCCGAGGACGAAACTGAGATCGGAGCTTTCGGCGATGATGCGCTGGTAGCGCACCAGGCGCTCGAAGCCCTCGGCCAAGGTGCGGCTGGACATCAACGCGTAGCCCACCACATGAAACGACGCCGGGCGGACCACCCGTGCCATGTTCAGGCCGATGGCCTCATTGCCCGACAGCTCAACCGCCAGTTGCCAGAGGCGGGTCATGGAGTCTTGTGGAAAACGTGCATCGGGGTCGTCGAGGGCGGCAAAGTCCAGCCCCAACTGCTTGAACATGGCTCTGCAGTCCAGCCCTTCCAGTTCAAGCGCCTTCACGATCCCTGATGCCCAACTGGCTGACGTTGTTCTTTCACTCATGACAGGCTTCTTTTACCAACCGCTCCTGCGGTGAACCCCAAGGATACTCATTTGGCGCCTATTGTCACTGGTAGGCCCCGTCAGTCACTCTAGACTCGAATCAGGCTCCACGCCGTGTATCTTGTCCAGAAGTATTAATCCCGGAGCACTGCCATGAACAGCACAGCGCAGTTTCGCAGTTTTGCCGAGTTCTATCCGTACTATCTGGGGGAGCACAGCAACCCCACCTGCCGCCGCCTGCACTTCGTCGGCACCAGCCTGGTGATAGCGCTGCTGGCCTACACCATTGGCAGTGGCAAATGGTTGCTGCTGCTGGCCGTGCCGGTGTTCGGCTATGGCTTTGCCTGGGTCGGGCATTTCTTTTTTGAGAAAAACCGGCCAGCGACCTTCACCTATCCGCTGTACAGCCTGGTCGGGGATTTCGTGATGTTCCGGGATATCCTGCTGGGCAAGCTCAGGCTGTAAGCATCTGAGGCCCTTAAGCCGGCTCGCGCAACGCCGCCACGGCCTGCGCTTCGGCCAGCCGATACAGTTCGACACTGCCATCCCAATGCTCGATCAGTGCCGTGCACGATTCCACCCAGTCCCCGCAATTGAGGTAGTCCACCTCACCCACCTTGCGGATCTCGGCATGATGGATATGCCCGCACACCACCCCATGAAACCCACGACGGGTGCATTCATGGGCAATGGCATTCTCGAAGTCACTGATGAAGTTCACCGCCCCTTTCACCTTGTGCTTGAGGTACGCCGACAGCGACCAGTAACCATAGCCATAGCGCGCACGCCAATGGTTGAGCCAGCGGTTGAGCACCAAGGTGAATTCGTAGGCGCGGTCACCCAGAAACGCCAGCCAGCGGTGGTAACGGGTAATCACATCGAACTGATCGCCATGGACCACCAGCAGACGGCGGCCATCGGCCGTCAGGTGCTCGGCCTCGTCCACCAGCTGAATGTTGCCCAGAATCAGCTTTGAGTAGCGGCGCAGGAATTCATCATGATTGCCGGTGACGTAGATCACCTCGGTGCCGCGCTTGCTCATGGTCAGTAGCCGGCGGATTACGTTGGTGTGAGCTTGCGGCCAGTAGATCCCGCCGCGCAGTTTCCAGCCATCGATGATATCGCCCACCAGGTAGACACGGTCAGCCTGGTAGCCCTTGAGAAATTGCGACAGGTGTTCGGCCTGGCAGTCGCGGGTACCCAGGTGCACGTCGGAGATCCACAGGGTACGCACGCGTTGCTTGCGCGAGGGGCGGGACAGTTCGGCATGGGTCATGGGCAGGCTCCGGCGCAGTTTGCTGGAGACTGGCAGGCGCACATGACAGCGCCATGGCAAAACAGTGACGAGTGATGGCGTGCAGGGATTGAGGCACAATGGGCGCCCGCCCTGCGAGGAAGCCCCCATGACCGCCGGCCCGATCCTCTCGCTGCGCCATTACCGCGACAGCCTGATCGCCCACAGCCACGAACACCCGCAATTGGTGTTCGGCCTGCGCGGCCGCCTGGAGTTCGAGGTCCAGGGGCATGGTGCCGGGATCGATCGGCAGGGGCTGGTGGTGGTCCCGGCGGGTGCTCATCACACGTGCGCCAGCGATGCCGGCAGTGATTGCCTGGTGCTTGATGTGCCTGGGGAGCCTTGGCTGCACGAGCACTTGGGTGAGCATGCCGATGCCAGCCGCCGCCTGCTCGACCGCCCCATCGCCCTGGGCCTGGATGAACGCCAGCAGCAACTGGTGGACTGGCTGGCGAGCAGCCCTGTACACGACCCATTGATCGCCAGGCAAGGCGCGGCACTGCTGCTGGCCAGCCTCAACGTCACGGCAGCAGCCAGCGTGCACGCCAGCCAGCGCCTGCCCTATGCGTCCTTCGATGTGCATATCGAACAGCATGCTGCCTACCCGCTGCAGGTTGCCGACCTGGCGCGCATCGCCGGGCTGTCCAGTGCCCGGCTGCATGCGCGCTTTACCACTGAGTGCGGGATGACTCCGATGGACTACATTCGCCAGCGGCGTTTGCTCAAGGCGCGGCGGCTAATCGTGCAGACCGTGCTGCCGATGGGCGAGATAGCGGCGCAGGTCGGGTATAGCTCGCAAAGTGCCTTTTCAGCGGCGATGCTGCGGGCGTTCGGGTGTACACCTTTGGCTTTGCGGCGAGAGTCTGGCGATAACTGACAGCAGTCTTGCGACAGAATGTGTTTGCCTGAGGCTTTACACTTTGCCTTTACCGGCCCTTTCGCGGGTAAACCCGCTCCTACAGGATTTGCGCGGCCCTGAAGGTTGTGCACAACCTGAGCGGGTTTACCCGCGAAAGGGCCGGCACAACCTGTAGGAGCGGGTTTACCCGCGAAAGGGCCGGCACTGCCTGTAGAGATCTTCATCAAGGACCACCATGAACCACCGCACCGCCCTCGGCGCCCTGCACATTGGCGCGCTGTTCTTCGGCCTTACCGGCGTCTTCGGCAAACTGGCCGCCAGCGCCAGCCCGGCGATCATCGTCTTCGGTCGCGCTGCCTTCGCCGTACTCGCCCTGGCCCTGTTCGTCAGCCTGGCAGGTCCGGGCTGGCAACGCCTGAGCAGCCAGGACGCGCGCCGCCTGCTGCTCGGCGGCGTGCTGCTGGCCGGCCACTGGGTCAGCTTCTTCATCGCCGTCAAAGTGGGCGGCGTAGCCATCGCCACCCTCGGCTTCGCCAGCTTCCCGGCCTTTACGGTGATCCTCGAAAGCCTGCTGTTCCGCGAGCGTATCCGCCGTAACGAAGCCGTATTGGTCGTGCTGGTCAGCATCGGCCTGATACTGGTCACGCCGGCATTCGACCTGGCCAGCGAAGCCACCGGCGGCCTGCTCTGGGCGCTGCTCTCGGGCCTGCTGTTCTCGCTGCTGTCACTGACCAACCGGGCTGGCTCCGGCCGTTTGCCTGCGGTGCAGGCAGCACTGTGGCAGAACCTGGTGGTAGGCCTGTGCCTGCTGCCGTTCGCCGCCCCCGGCCTGGCCAGCGTTGCGACCCTGGACTGGCTGTGGATCGCCCTGCTCGGCATCTTCTGCACGGGTGTGGCGCACAGCCTGTTCGTCGCCAGCCTGGCGGTGATCAAGGCGCGCACCGCCGCCGTCGTGTTCGGCATGGAGCCGGTCTACGGCATTGCCGTGGCCTGGGCAGTGTTCGCCGAAACCCCCACCGTGCGCATGCTGCTGGGCGGCGCGCTGATCATCTTCGCCATCGTGCTGTCCAGCCGTCTTGCTGCCGAGCAACCACCCAGGCAGCGACCACTGACCGAGGGCGCCTGATCAGCGGTCGTTGTGACCAAGGTCACGCTGCGGGTCGACCTGGTCGCGCACCCGCTGCTTCAGCACCTTCGCTTCGGGGAAACCACCGTCGGCCTTGCGCTCCCAAATCTGCACACCATTGCAGGTGATGCGGAAGATACCCCCGGTACCCGGCTCCAGCGCTACCCGGCCAAGGTCGTCGGCAAAGGTGCTGAGCAGTTCCTGAGCCAGCCAGGCAGCGCGCAACAGCCACTGGCACTGGGTGCAATAGGTGATTACGATTTCTGGCTTGTTGTCAGCCATGGTGAAACATCTCCAGGTGAGGGGCCGCTTATACTAGCGGTCTTTCGCCCACGGTTTGAGACTCACGATGCGCCGTTTGCTGTTCTGTTTTCTGCTCGCCCTTACCTCGCTTACGGCAATCGCTGCGGAACCCGCCAGGCCCAAGGTCGGCCTGGTGTTGTCTGGCGGTGCAGCCCGTGGCCTGGCCCACATCGGCGTACTCAAGGCGCTGGAGGAACAGGGTGTGCGCATCGACGCCATCGCCGGCACCAGCATGGGCGCGGTAGTCGGCGGTCTGTACGCCTCGGGCTACAGTGTCCAAGAGCTGGAAAAACTCGCTACCACCCTTGACTGGCAACAGGCGCTCTCCGATGCCCCGCCGCGCGAGGATGTGCCGTTCCGGCGCAAGCAGGATGACCGCGACTTTCTGGTCAAGCAGAAGCTCAGCTTCCGCGACGACGGCAGCCTGGGCCTGCCGCTGGGTGTGATTCAGGGCCAGAACCTGTCAATGCTGCTGGAAAGCAAACTGGCGCATACCGCCGACACCCGCGACTTCGACAAGCTGCCCATTCCCTTCCGCGCCGTGGCCACCGACATCGCCAGTGGCGAAAAAGTCGTATTCCGCCGCGGTCACCTGCCCCAGGTAATCCGCGCCAGCATGTCGATCCCCGCCGTGTTCGCCCCGGTCGAACTGGACGGCCGCCTGCTGGTGGACGGCGGCATGGTCGACAACATTCCGGTGGATGTGGCCCGCGAAATGGGCGTGGACCTGGCCATCGTGGTCGACATCGGCACCCCGCTGCGCGATCGCAAACAATTACTGACGGTGGTCGACGTGCTGAATCAGTCGATCACTTTGATGACCCGCCGCAACTCCGAAGAACAACTGGCCAGCCTGCACCGCGACGACATCCTCATCCAGCCATCGTTGACTGCCTTCGGCGTGACAGATTTCGGCCGCGCCCGCGACATGATCGACGCCGGTTACCGCGCCACTCGCCTGCTTGACCCGCGCCTGGCCGCCCTGCGCCAACTCGAGGGCGACGCCAGCCTGGCCGTGGCCCGCTCGCCGCGCCAGCGCACGCCGGTAATTACCGCAATCCGGATCGAAAACGACTCCAAGGTCAGTGATGATGTGATCCGCTCGTACATCCGCCAGCCGATCGACGCACCGCTGGAACTGGACCGCCTGCAGACCGACATGGGTACGCTGTATGGCCTGGACTACTTCGACAGGGTGCAGTACCGCGTGGTGCACAAGGGCAACGACAACACCCTGGTGATCAACGCCCGCGGACGACGCGGCGGCACCGACTACCTGCGCCTGGGCCTGAACCTGTCCGATGACCTGCGTGGCGACAGCGCTTTCAACCTGGGCGCCAGCTACCGGGTCAACGGCATCAACAGCCTTGGCGCCGAATGGCTGACCCGCGGCCAGATCGGCGATAAGCAAGAGCTGTACAGTGAGTTCTATCAACCCCTGGATGTGGGCTCACGCTACTTCATCGCGCCGTACCTGGACCTGGGCTCGCAGAACATCGAAGCGACCCTGGACAACGACCCCGTCGCCGAGTATCGCCTGGAGCGCTACGGCTTTGGCCTGAATGTAGGCCGGCAGATCGGCAACAGCGGTGAAGTGCGCCTGGGCGCGGGCAAGGCCTGGGGCGAAGCCGAAGTGCGCATCGGCGACCAGGACTTGCCCAAAGTCAGTTTCAACGAAGGTTTCTACGAACTGAAGTACTCGTTCGACACCCTCGATAACGTGTACTTCCCGCACCATGGCGAGGACATCAGCCTGACCTTGCGCAAATACGACAAGTCGCTGGACTCCGACCAGGATTACCGGCAGTGGCTGTTTAACCTGGACAAGGCCATCAGCAGCGGGCCGAACACGTTCGTGCTGGGTGGGGGCTACGGGCGCACGCTGGACGATACCGAAGTGGTGACGTCGAGCTTTGTGATAGGCGGGGCGCGACAGCTGTCAGGCTTCCGCCAGGACTCGGTATCGGGGCAGAACGTAAGCCTGTTGCGCATGGTCTATTACCGCCGGCTGACGCCGCGGGCCTATGTGCCGCTGGACTTCCCGTTATACATCGGCGGTTCGCTGGAGCGTGGGCGGGCATGGAACAACGACAACGAGTTCGACAGTGGGTACATCAATGCGGCGAGCATCTTCCTGGGGCTGGAGACGCCTCTAGGGCCGCTGAATTTCAGCTATGGCGCCAACACTGCACATGAACAAGCGGTGTACCTGAACCTTGGGCACACCTTCTGAGGCTTGGGCTTGCACTGCACCTGAATTGGCGGGTGAGCTCAGGACTTTTCGAGGTTGGCCAGGATCTTGGCATGCACGCGCATACATATCTGCAAGTCGGCCTCGTCCACGCCGGTAAACAGCTCTACCCGCAGCTGATTGGCAATGGTCTCGATCTGATCGATCAACGGCTTGGCCGGCGGGCACAGCACAATCTTCTTCGCCCGCCGATCCTCCAGCACCGCCTGGCGACGCACCAGCCCTTGCGCTTCCAGGCTGTCAAGCAGACGCGCCAGGGTCGGGCCTTCGACACCTACGCTCTGGGCCAGCTCACGCTGGGTCGGGGCTTCTTCGAAGCGGGCCAGGTGCAGCAACACCAGCCAGCGCGCCTGGGACAGGTTGAGCCCGGCCAGGCGGCGGTCCAGCTCGGCACGCCAACCTCGGGACATTTGGGCCAGTTGCATGCCAAAGCGGTGTTGGTTGTCGTTCAGGGGCATAAGGAACTCATTGAGTAGATCTAATTATTAGGCAGCTAACCATGCCCTGCCCCATGAGGCAAGGCTCGGCCTGGCCTACGCGTTCGATAATCGTCAAAAAGCATGACAAAGGTCAGCAGATGGCGCTTCTGCCTTCGATCCTGCCGGTGTTTACAATTCGAATTCCGCCGCCAGTGCTGCTCGCACGCAATGGAGTACGCCCTCCGGTACCCGCGCCCCGAACTGGGGGGCAATGGCCGACACCGGTGGCAGTTCACCCTCACCATCAAGAAAGGCGTCCTGTACCTCCATCATCAGGTCTTCCGGCAGGTCGATGGCCTGGTCAAGACTCAGCTCCTGGCGCCCCAACGCCTCGGCCAGCAGGCTATACACGTTCTTCTCGCTGCAGTTGAGCTGCCCGGCGATCTGCGCCGGGGTCATGCCGGCACGGGCCAGGCTGACCAGTTCGTGGCGCAGGTCGAGCACCACTTTCGGTGCCTCGTCGGTGCCACCACTGTTGTTCAGCACTTCGAGGAACGCCTGGCCGTAGCGCTCCAGCTTGCGCGCCCCCACACCGCTGACCTGGGCCATGTCGCTGAGGCTGACCGGCTGGCTGCGCAGCATCTCCAGCAGTGTCGAGTCGGGGAAGATGACGTAGGGTGGCACACTGTGTTCTTCTGCCAGCTTGCGACGCAGGGTACGCAGCGCTTCCCACAGATCGCGCTCTTCGGCACGCACCAGCTGGCTGGCCGGGCTGCCGCCACCGGACGACGAGGTTTTGGCCGTGGTCTGGGGTTTGAGATCACGGCGCAGTTGCAAAGTCACCTCGCCGCGCAGCAGCGGCCGGCAGCTGTCGGACAGGCGCAGGCCGCCGTAGCCTTCGAGGTCGATATCGACCAGCCCGCGCGCCACCAGCTGACGGAACAGCGAGCGCCACTCGACCTCGGCCAGACCTTTGCCAACGCCAAATACCGACAGCTTCTCATGGCCGAAATTGCGCACCTTCTCGGTGTCCTTGCCCAACAGCACATCGACCAGGTGGCCAACACCATAGCGCTGGCCGGTGCGGAACACCGCCGACAGCGCCTGGCGCGCCGGTTCGGTAGCGTCCCAGGTCTGGATGTTGTCGACACAGTTGTCGCAATGCCCGCACGGTTGTTCGAGGGTCTCGTCGAAGTAGGCCAGCAGCGACTGGCGGCGGCAGCGGGTTTCTTCGCACAGCGCCAGCATGGCATCCAGCTTGTGCTGCTCAATACGCTTGTGGCGCTCGTCGCCTTCGGAGTTCTGCAGCATCTGCTTGAGCATCACCATGTCCTGCAGCCCGTAGGCCATCCAGGCATCGGAGGGCAGGCCGTCCCGGCCGGCACGGCCGGTTTCCTGATAGTAGGCCTCAAGCGATTTGGGCAGGTCGAGGTGAGCAACGAAGCGCACGTTGGGCTTGTCGATCCCCATGCCGAAAGCAATGGTAGCGACCATGATCAGCCCTTCCTCGTTCAGGAAGCGATGCTGGTTGGCCGCCCGCGTCTCGGCGGCCAGGCCAGCGTGGTACGGCAGCGCGGGGAACCCCTGACTACAGAGGAAGGCGGCAGTTTCGTCGACCTTCTTGCGCGACAGGCAGTAGACGATGCCAGCGTTGCCACGGCGCTCGCCGAGAAAGGCCATCAACTGCTTGCGCGGTGCCTCCTTGGGCACGATGCGGTAGAAGATGTTGGGCCGGTCGAAACTCGACAGGAAGCGCTCGGCGCCTTGCAGGTGCAGGCGCTGGACAATCTCCTCGCGGGTCCGCATGTCGGCGGTAGCGGTAAGCGCAATGCGCGGAACATGCGGGAACAGTTCGGCCAGCTGGCCCAGCTGCAGGTACTCTGGGCGGAAATCGTGACCCCATTGCGATACACAGTGGGCCTCGTCAATGGCGAACAGCGAGATGTCCAGATCGCGCAGGAAGTCGAGCATGCGCGGCTGCACCAGGCGTTCCGGTGCCAGATACAGCATCTTGACTTCACCACGGCGCAGGCGCCCGGCCAGTTCACGCTGCTGCTCCGCCGTCAGGGTAGAGTTCAGGGCGGCCGCAGACACACCCAGCTCGTCAAGGGTGGCGACCTGGTCGTCCATCAGCGCGATCAGTGGCGATACCACCACCGTCAGGCCCGGGCGCAGCAGCCCCGGCACCTGGAAACACAGCGATTTGCCGCCACCGGTGGGCATCAGCACCAAGGCATCGCCGCCATTGGCCACGCATTCGATGATCGCTGCCTGGCGCCCACGGAAACTGTCGTAGCCGAAGATGTCCTTGAGAACGCGCTGAGCCTGTTCGAGCATGTGCAACTCCAAATCGCCGTACCACCCTGGATAAAGGCTGGACGAAAAACCCGCCCCGCACACGCCAAATGCGTAAGCGGTTTTTGCCAGGCAGCCGGCAAAACCTGCCCCTGGATGAAAAATCGCGGAGTATACCGCAGCACCGCGCTGCACAGGCACCGTGGCGATAGACGTTCCCTTTGCCCCGCTGCCGCTGCAAGGTGCTAGAATTCGTTATCGTTTATTCCCCAAGGTAGCCCTGTAATGTCCTTCGCCGAGCAACTGACCCGCCTGCAAGCCTTCCTCGACGCCGACGAGCTGCACGAAGAAGCGCTGGACTATGTCGCCGCACACGGCTACCTCACCGCTCTTTCGATCAACGCCGAGGACGTGCCCGAGCGCGAGTGGATCGACGCCCTGTTCGCCGAAGAGCCGCACTACGCCAGCGAAGCCCAACGCACCGAGATCGAGGCCACCCTGGTGGCGCTCAAGGCGCACATTGCCCGCCAGTTGGCCAGCGACGAAGAATTCGACCTGCCATGCGACCTCGACCTGACCGATGAGCCGGACGATTCCGACTTGCGTGGCTGGTGCATCGGCTTCATGGAAGGCGTTTTCCTGCGGGAAGAGGCGTGGTTCGAAAACGCTGAAGAAGAAGTCAGCGAGATGCTGCTGCCGATCATGGTGGGTTCGGGCTTGTTTGACGAGCAACCAGAGTTCGCCGACATCGCCAGCAACGCCAACCTGCAGGATGACATGATCGTGCAGATCCCCGAAGCACTGAGCGCTCTGTTCCTGCTGCTGCACGCCCCTGACGAAAAACCGGCGCTGCTCAAGCCACGCCACCACTGAGCAACCTGTGCGCTACCTGCTGCTGGCTACCGGCTGGCTCAGCGTCGCGCTGGGGGTGCTGGGGATATTCCTGCCGGTACTGCCCACCACCCCCTTCCTGCTTTTGGCGGCGGCCTGCTTTGCCCGCAGCTCGCCGCGCTTTCACCACTGGCTGGTCCATCATCCCAAGCTGGGACCATGGATCCGTGACTACCTCAGTGGTGAAGGCATCCCCCTCAAGGGCAAGGTCTACGCCATCGGCCTGATGTGGGCCAGCATTGGCCTGTCGTGCTATCTGGTCCCGCTGTTCTGGGCCCGCACTTTCATGCTGACCAGTGCAGTGCTGGTCACCCTGTACATTCTCAGGCTGAAAACGCTGCACAAGCCTAAGTGACAATATTTTGTCGCCAAATATCGCTTTCGCCTAACGGGCGCCCTCTTTATCTGAATTAGTTCTTGAACTGCGCGAAAGCCTTGTACTCATTGGCTTTCATAGCATTCAGCGGCGCCACTCCCTGCCCCTTCATGCAAAATTATTAGACAACAACAGTCTTACATGGCAATTTGATATGAATAAATCTTCTTATCTATCGCGTTGAATGTACTTAGCTGTGTTGTTAAAAACCTGCAACACTATACGCGATAAGTTTATCGTCATTTTTTTGGCGAGCAGCAGGATCAATTCCAGGATCAGGGAGATGTACCATGCGCGTTTTGAACCCCATCACCAGTGCTTTATTGTTGGCCCTGGCGAGTGCCAACGTACAGGCGATGTCGATTACCGAGGCTGTCCAAAGCGCCGTGGACTACCACCCACAAGTCAGCTCCAACCGTAACAGCAAGCTGTCGGCCGATGAAGACGTGAAGTTCGCGCGTGGTGGCTACTACCCTTCCGTGGACCTGGTTGCCGGCTACGGCCGCCAGCGCTCGGACAACGCCACTACCCGCGCCGCAGGTAATCACAACAAGGAAACCCTCAACTACACCCAGTCCGAGCTGCGCCTGCGGCAGATGATCTTCGACGGCTTCAACACCGCGAATGAAGTGGGCCGCACCGAGGCGGTCTCTACCTCCCGCGCCTATTACACCCAGGCCGTTGCCCAGGATGTCGCCCTGCGTGCAGTCGAGGTCTACCTGGAAGTGCTCAAACGCCGCGAACTGGTGACCTTGGCCAAGAACAACCTGCAAGCTCACCTGCGCGTCAACGACCAGATTGGTCTGCGCAACGAGCGCGGCGTCGGCAGCACAGCCGACCTCGACCAGTCCCGCGCCCGTCGCGCCCTGGCAGAAAACAACCTGGACACCGCAGAAGTCGACCTGGCCGATGCCGAGGCCAACTTCTTCAGTGTGATCGGCCGTGCTCCGGACGAACTGGAAAGCCCGCAGACCATCAAGGGCGAGGTGCCAGGCACTCTCGAAGAGGCCCGCGATGGCATGCGCCAGAACAACCCGTACATCAAGTCTGCCCAGGCTGACGTCAACGCCGCCGAGAAGCAGTACGAAGTGGGCAAGTCGACCTTCTACCCACGCTTCGACGCCATTCTGGCAACTGGTGCCAACAACAACACCGGCGGCGAAAAAGGCCACAACAACAACGACTGGCAAGCTGGCGTGGAGATGAACTACAACCTGTTCCGCGGCGGCAGCGACAAGGCTCGCCTGCAGTCCGACGCGCACAAGATCAACCAGGCACTGGACATTCGCAACAACGCCCTGCGGGAGTTGACCGAGAACCTGAGCCTGGCGTGGAACGCCATGAACAACGCCAGCAAGCAGCTGCCGACCGCGCGTGAATACGCCGAGACCACCAAGCGTGTGCGTGCGGCCTACCAGGACCAGTTCGGCCTGGGCCAGCGCACCCTGCTGGACGTACTCGACAGTGAAAACGAGCTGTACAACGCCGACCGCCGCTACACCGAGGTGCGTTATACCGAAGAGTTCTCACGCTACCGCGTACTGGCGACCATGGGTGAATTGCTGAGCAAACAGCATATTTCGCTGCCGCCAGAGGCGCTGGCGACTACCGAAGTACGCACCGAGGCGCGTCTGCCCGAGATGCGTTGAGCGGGTTTGAGATAGCGGGGCCGCTTTGTGCTGCGAATGGGCTGCAAAGCAGCCCCAACCCTCACTCGCGGCCATGATTACGCTGAAACGTCTCTACCCCCATGGCCCTGATCTGCCCCTCGATCAACGCCTCGAACGGCGCCAGCAGTGCGTCGAAGCAGGCCGGTTGCTCCAACGTGTTCAACGCCCCGACCACCGCCTCGATCGTCGACACTGCACCCGCCTCCGGCGCTTTGCGCAACCGATAGCGCGAAGCCGCCACCTGCCCCAGCGTCACCCGTGGCAGCCCCCCCAGCGACGGGTTCAGGTACAGCAGCTTGCGCGCCTTGCGCCAGGTGCCGTCGGGTACTATCAGCAGCAAAGGTTTGTCGCCCGCCTCGCCATACGCTGTCAGCACCTGCGCGTCATCACCCGGGAACAACAGCACTGGGTGGTATCCGGGGGTGGCGAGCAGGTCATGCAGGTCATCGAACACCTCCCCAATCCGCAGCTCGGCATTGCGCAGGCCAAGGGCAGCCAGGCGCGCCGTGTTCAGGGCGTGGGCAGTTTCACTGGGGTGCTGCAGCAGGACCACACGGGTGCGGCTATCGAGCGCGGGAATCAATGGGCATAGGCAATGGTCGAGCGGGCGCTGGCAGCGTTCGCAGCGGGGTCTGGGCATGACGGTCTCCTTGGCGGGGACAGTTTGCCACATAACCGGGGCCCGCTTTGCGGGCCCCGCGATTTCAGCGGTTGAACCTTTCCGCCAGGCTGTGCAGGTACTCCGCCATGCGCTCGAGGTCCTGGCTGATTTCCGCGCCTTGCCTGGCTTGCCCGGCACTCTGGTCGCACAGTTGGGCAATCCTCACGATCTGCTGGTTGATGTCCTCTGCCACATGGGTCTGCTGCTCCGATGCCGTGGCCATCTGCTGGCTCATGCCGGTGATGCGGCTGACCGCCTGGGCAATCCCGCTCAGCGCCGCCTGCACCGCCTCGACACTGTGCACACTGTCCCGGGAAATCTGTTCACCCCGGCTGGCAGTGCTGACCGCTCGCTCCGCCCCGGCCCTCAACGAGGCGATGATATGGTGGATCTCTTCGGTCGACGCGCGGGTACGTTGCGCCAACGACCGCACCTCATCAGCCACCACGGCGAACCCGCGCCCTTGCTCACCGGCGCGCGCCGCTTCAATGGCGGCATTAAGCGCCAGCAGGTTGGTCTGCTCGGCAATCGAAGTGATCACGTCGACCACGCTGCCAATCGACTGAGTCTGCTCGGCCAAGGCGTTGACCGCCTGACCAATGTCATTGACCGCATCGCTCATGCTGCCCATGGCTTGCAGGCTCTTCAGGGCCAGCTCGCTGCCCTGCTGCGCCAGCTGGTCGGCATCACCTGCTGCGTGTGCCGTGCTTTGCACGTTGTGGGTGACCTGCTGGATGGTCGCCGCCATCTGCGCGATAGCCGTGGCGGACTGGTCAGTCTCGCTGCGCTGCCGGTCGAGCATCTGCGCCTGGGCATCGGACAGGTCGGAAGATTGCGCCGCCCGCGACTTTACCCCGACACCGGCATCCACCAGCCGGGTCAGGGCCGTTTGCAGGCGGGCTTCTTCGCTGATGATGGCCAGGTCGAGCTGGCCCTGCAGGCCTGGGTTGTCGCTGTAGGTCAGCGCCACCAACGGACTGGTAAAAGCCTTGGGATGCTCAGCCAACGTGCGGCGAATGGCCTGGTTCTGCCGGTGCTCGACCCAGAACCAAGCCAGCAGCAGACTTGCCATCAGCACCGCGAGTGCGGCATAGGGTGGCAGCCAAAGGTAACCCGCCGCCGACAGCAGGCCGGCGCCGATCAGCGGCCAGCCATGGCCCAGGCCGTGCCCCAGGCGGGCAGCCCAAGGCACTGGCCCGCGGCCATCGCGCAAGCGCGCATACAGTGCCTCGGCACGGCGGATCTGCTCGCGCGTGGGCACCGAGCGCACCGACTCGTAGCCACTGATCCGGCCCTGTTCGTATATCGCCGTGACGTAGGCGCTTACCCAGTAGTAATCGCCGTTCTTCGCCCGGTTCTTGACTATGCCCATCCAGGGTTTGCCCTGTTTGATGGTTTCCCACATGTGGCCAAACACTGCCGGCGGCATGTCCGGGTGGCGCACCAGGTTGTGCGGTTGGCCGACCAGCTCGTCGTAGGTAAAGCCGCTGATCGCCACAAAGGCGTCGTTGCAGTAGGTGATTCGGCTGTCGAGGTCAGTCGTGGAAATAAGGCGTTGATCGCCGGGGAAGGTTCTTTCGTGCTCAGTGACGGGCAAATTCATGCGCATCTTGGGCGATCCTTGCAGGATGAAATAGGGGAAAATCATCAGCGCAAGTTGATATGTAGCAGAGCGCTATCAGGTTAGCGGCCGGCGTTTGCCAGAATTTAACCCCCTCCCGACGGAATGCATGAATGCGTCGCATCTCAGCCCACGTTGAGCTGGCTTTTGAGCAGGTCACGGAAGGTCTGGATCAACGGTTCACGGCTGCGGCCGCGACGAATGATCAGCGAGAACGGGGCCTGGTAACCAAAGGTCGACGGCGACAGCACGCGCAAGTCACCTTTGTCGACCCAGGCCTGGGCGTAGTGCTCAGGCAAGTAGCCAATATAGGCCCCGGAAAGGATCAGGATCAGCTGCGCCTCCATGCTTTCAACCGTCGCTGCACTGTGCTTGAAGCCATGCCGGGCCAGTTCGGCCTGGCTCCAGTAACCACGCCCGACCATGCGCTGCTGGGTCACCACCTGCTCGGGGATGCGCCGCTCGGCATACAACGGGTGGCGGCTGCTGCAGTACAGCCAGTGCTGTTCGCGGTACAACGGCTGGTAGAGCAAGCCGCTCATCCGGGAAGAAAACGCGCCGATGGCCAGGTCCAGGCGATTGTCCTGCACACCCAGTTGCAGCTCGTAGGGGCTGGACACCGACAGGTGCAGGTGCACCGCTGGGTGCTCCTGGCTGTAGGCACCGATGGCTTCGGCCAGCGGCAAGGCGCGGTCACCGACAGTGGAGTCGATCACCCCAAGGTTGAGGGTGCCACGCAATTCACCCTTGAGGGCGGCGGCATACTGCTCGAAACCGTCCAGCTCGGCCAGCAGGCGCAGGGTCTCCTGATGAAACAGCTCGCCCTTGCTGGTCAGGCTGAAGCCACCCCGACCACGGTGGCACAGCACGATACCCAAGGCGCCCTCCAGCTGGCTCATGTAAGTACTGATGGCCGAGGTCGACAGGTTCAGCTCGCGCTGGGCGTTGGCAAAGCCCTGGTGGCGCACCACGCTGATGAAGATGCGCAGCAGTTTCAGGTCGGGCAAGGTCGAGGCCATGGTGCAACGGTTCCACAAGAGTATGTGCGCGCAGTCTAACTGCTCCACCCGCCTTTAGTTCAGAAAATCCTGAACTAAGTATTTGTCGGTAGCGATTCTTCCCCGGCACTACCTTGAGCAGACTTGGCCGAAATGTCCCTGCCCGCCGGCAAACCACACGTGAATGGCGCGCGGCGGCACAGGTTCGAACAAACACAACAATCGACCGACTGATGAGGCCCACCGTGGACAAGACTCTCCACCAACCACTGGGCGGCAACGAAATGCCGCGTTTCGGCGGCATCGCTACCATGCTCCGCCTCCCCCACCTGCAAAGCGCCGAAGGCCTGGATGCTGCCTTCATCGGCGTACCGCTGGATATCGGTACCTCGCTACGCTCCGGTACCCGCTTCGGCCCACGGCAGATCCGCGCCGAGTCGGTGATGATCCGCCCGTACAACATGGCGACCGGTGCCGCCCCGTTCGACTCGCTTTCGGTCGCCGATATCGGCGATGTGGCAATCAACACCTTCAATCTGCTGGACGCCGTGCGCATCATCGAAGAAGCGTATGACGAGATCGTCGAGCACAACGTCATTCCCATGACCCTGGGGGGCGATCACACCATCACCCTGCCGATCCTGCGTGCACTGCACAAGAAACACGGCAAGATCGGCCTGGTGCACATCGATGCCCACGCCGACGTCAACGACCACATGTTCGGCGAGAAGATCGCCCACGGCACCACCTTCCGCCGCGCCGTGGAAGAAGGCCTGCTCGACTGTGAGCGCGTGGTGCAGATCGGCCTGCGCGCTCAGGGCTACACCGCCGATGACTTCAACTGGAGCCGTCGCCAGGGCTTCCGCGTGGTCCAGGCCGAAGAGTGCTGGCACAAGTCACTGGAGCCACTGATGGCCGAAGTGCGGGAAAAAGTCGGCGGTGGCCCGGTTTACCTGTCTTTCGACATCGATGGCATCGACCCGGCTTGGGCGCCCGGTACCGGAACCCCGGAAATCGGCGGCTTGACCACCATCCAGGCGATGGAGATCATTCGCGGCTGCCACGGCCTGGACCTGATCGGCTGTGACCTTGTTGAAGTCTCCCCGCCTTACGACACCACCGGCAACACCTCGCTGCTCGGCGCCAACCTGCTGTTCGAGATGCTCTGCGTGCTACCGGGCGTGGTGCGTCGCTAAGGTCTGGATGAAAAGCCTTGAGACGAAGGTCAGGCAAGGCGAAAGCAGCCGAGGAAGCGGAGTTTACGGGTTGTAAATGAGCATTGCGAGGCTGTTTTCGACGCAGCATCACCGAGTATCAAGGCTTTTCATACAGAGCCTAAAACCGTTACACCCCGGCAGGAGCCATGAGGGAGGGCCACTGAGGCCCGCCAACACACGACAGGACCGCCGGGCGCCATGAACCCCGCCCGCGTGGTCGATCTCGCCATAATAAAGATAATCGGGAGACCCCAATGGCCTTGGACATCATTGTTGTAATGATCTATACCGCCGGCATGCTCGGGCTTGGCTGGTATGGCATGCGCCGCGCGAAAACCCATGAAGACTACCTGGTAGCCGGGCGCAATCTCGGCCCGGTGCTGTACATGGGCACCATGGCCACCACCGTACTCGGTGGCGCCTCCACCGTCGGCACCGTGCGCCTGGGCTACGTCCACGGCATCTCCGGCTTCTGGCTGTGCGCAGCCCTGGGCCTGGGCATCATCGCCATCAACCTGTTCCTCGCCAAACCGCTGCTGCGCCTGCGCATCTTCACCGTGACCCAGGTGCTTGAGCAACGCTACAACCCCACCGCACGCCAGGCCAGCGCCGTCATCATGCTGGCTTATGCACTGATGATCGGGGTCACCTCGACCCTGGCCATGGCCACCGTCCTGCAGGTGCTGCTGGACCTGCCGTTCTGGGCTTCTCTGATGCTCGGCGGCGGCGTGGTAGTGCTGTACTCGACCATCGGCGGCATGTGGTCGCTGACCCTGACCGATATCGTCCAGTTCGTGATCAAGACCGTCGGCCTGATGTTCATCCTGCTGCCAGTGTGCCTGTACAAGGCCGGTGGCTGGGACACCCTGGTGGCCAAATTGCCAGCGGCCAGCTTCCAGCTGACTACCATTGGCTGGGACACCATCATCACTTACTTCCTGATCTACTTCTTCGGCATCCTCATCGGCCAGGACATCTGGCAACGGGTGTTCACCGCCCGTGACGAAAAGGTCTGTCAGCGTGCTGGTACCACCGCTGGTGTGTACTGCGTGCTGTATGGCCTGGCCTGTGCTGCGATCGGCATGGCTGCGCACGTGCTGATGCCCGACCTGGCCAACCCGAACAACGCCTTTGCCGAGATGATCAAGACCACCCTGCCCGATGGCATCCGTGGTCTGCTGATGGCCGCGGCCCTGGCGGCGATGATGTCCACCGCCAGTGCCGGCCTGCTGGCTGCCTCGACCACCGTGACCGAAGACCTGCTGCCCAAGCTGCGTGGCGGCAAGCAGTCGAGCCTGGGTACCAGCCGCCTGTTCACCCTGCTCACCGGCCTGGTGGTGCTGGGCATCGCGCTGGTGGTGAATGATGTGATCAACGCCCTGACCCTGGCTTATAACCTGCTGGTCGGTGGCATGCTGATCCCGCTGATCGGGGCGATCTTCTGGAAGCGTGCAACCACCGCAGGCGCGATTGCCAGCATGTCGCTGGGCTTTGCCACCGCCCTGCTGTTCATGTTCCTGGACGGGCTGGAGGCTAATACGCCGATCTACTACAGCCTGGCAGTAGGACTGGTGAGCTTTGTAGGGGTGAGCCTGGTGTCGCGCAAGTCGGTCGCGGCGGTGAAGCTGGCCTGACCGTTGTACCGGCCCTTTCGCTTGGAGGAGCGGGCTTGCCCGCGAAAGGGCCAGTACAGGCAATAGACAATCAGCAGACACAAAAAGGCCGCTGCACACACTCGGGTGCAGCGGCCTTTGTCGTTAATCAGCGCCGACGCGGTTGACGTTTGCGCTGCTCTTCATCAGTCGGGATCGGCACCGGCTGCAAGGGTGGTGGAATCAGCCCCAAGGCTACGGCCAGGTCGTGGAGCCAGTTTGACAGTGGTTTATTCATAATGCCCCCTTGACGGGTCAGCCTCACGGCAAATCAATCCTGCGATGTTTCATACAGATCATAGCCCGATGTCCTGTATTACGCATGCCTCTGTTCCTACAGATAAGGGCCATTTTGACGCGGATCAAGCCGTGGCGGTGCATTCCGACGACTGGTTAATCGTTTCGCTTTGTTGCAGGTCGATCCATGCCTGCAGATTAGCCCCACGCATGCCTTGGCGCCACATCAGCCAAGTAACCGCCTGATCGAAAGGAGCCTGCAGCGGGTGCACCCTCACCCGACCACGTCCAGGCAGGCTGTCGAGCATCGACTGGGCCATCATCGCCACACCCGCACCCGCGATCACACAGGCCAGCATGCTCTGGTACGACTCGATCTCCATTACCCGCCCCATCGGCGTATGGGCATGGGCATACCAGGCCTCCAGGCGCATGCGGTACGAGCAGCCTTGGCGGAAGGTAAACACCGCCTTGCCCGCCACGTCCTTGGCGGTGTGTACCGTCGGATGCTCGGGGCTGGAGATCAGTACCAGTTGCTCATCGCACAGCGGTACGCCATCCAGCCCGGCAAGGCTCGGCGGCCCGTCCACAAGAGCAGCATCCAGGGTGTGGTTCAGCAGCCCCTCAAGCAACTCGCCGCTGGGTGCTGCACGCACTTGCAGGTTCACCTGCGGGTAAGCCTGGTGATAGCGCGCCAGCAACCCCGGCAGGTGGGTCGCCGCCGTGCTGTACATGGTCCCCAGCACGAAATCACCAGCCGGCTGACCGCCACGCACGGCGGCCAGCGCTTCGTCGCGCAAGGCTGACATGCGGTTGGCATAGTCCAGCAGCACCTTGCCTGCTGGCGACAACTGAAGGCGCTGGCGTTCGCGCAGGAACAGTTCGACGCCCAACTGCTCCTCGAGCTGGCGCAGGCGCGTGGAGAGGTTTGATGGCACCCGGTGCAGACGCTCTGCGGCGCGGGTAACCGAGCCTTCCTCGGCCACGGCCTGAAAGATACGCAATTGGCTGAACTCCACAGCATTCTCCAAAACAGAACAACTTGATCATCATTATTCAATTTTATTGAAAATAAAAGCGCCCTAACCTGCCAGCCATCACTTATATCCGCGCAGGAGACCTGTCATGTCGCCACTCATTCAACTGCTCGCCAGCGCCGTGGCGCTGATGATGGCCATGGGCATCGGTCGTTTCGCCCTCACCCCGCAACTGCCGCAACTGATTGCCGAAGGCCAGTTCGACCTGACAGTCGCCGGGCTGGTCGCGGCGGCCAATTACCTTGGCTACTTCGTGGGTGCGGTGGACGCCATGTTCGCCCGCTCGCCAGGCCAGGTACGCCTGCGCCTGCATGGGGGCCTGTGGCTGTGTGTGCTGCTGACCCTGGCCTCATGGGCGGCCAACGGCTTCTGGGGCCACCTGCTGCTGCGCTTTGGCACCGGCGTAGCCAGCGCCTGGGTGCTGGTGATGATCACCAGCCTCAGCCAGCAAGTAGCCAATGCGCACAACCGCCAACGCCTGGGAGCGCTGGTATTCGCCGGGCCCGGCCTGGGTATTGCCGTGACCGGGCTACTGGCACTGGCCGCACATGTACAGGGGCTGGGCTCAGCAGCGCTGTGGCTGATCTATGCCGTGGCTGCCCTGGTGATGCTGCTGGCCGTGCGGCCATGGTTGCCACGGGCATTGCAAGCGGCACCGGCTCAGTCGCCAGTGCGACAAGGCCCGACGCGCAGTGTCGGCACTGGCCGCCTGGGGTTGGTGTATGGCCTGTATGGCATGGGCTACATCCTGCCGGCCACCTTTCTGTCACAGATGGCCAATCAGCAGTTTCGCGGGCAGTGGCTGGCTGACCTGTTCTGGCCGGCGTTTGGCCTGGCGGCGGCGCTGGGCGTCTTGCTGGTGAGCGTGCGCCGTGGTGGCCGCACTTCAGCCTGGCTGACTGCCACCCTGTGGCTGCAAGGGCTGGGTGTGCTGGCCTGCCTGATGGGTGGAGGGATCGGCCTGGCGCTGGGTGTTGCGCTGTGTGGCGGGCCGTTCCTGGCCTGCATGCAACTGGTCATGCAACGCTCGCGCGAGTTGGCGCCACATGCCACGCAGCGCAATGCCGGGCTGCTGACCGCGTGCTTTGCCTTGGGACAATTGAGTGGGCCGCTGCTGGCAGTGCTCAGCAGCCATTACAGCGGCGGGCTGCAACCCGCATTGATGCTGGCGGCGGGCGGGTTGGCGGTGGCTGGCGGGTTGGTCCAGTTGCCAGGTAATGCACAGCAGGGAAGCGCCTGTCAGGCCAAGGTTGCATCCTGAGTCGATGTAGCCTGTTCCGGCCGCCCGCGAAGGGGCCGGTACAGGCTATCCATCACCCTACCAACCGCCGCAATTGTTGTTTCACCCAAGGCTCGGCACTTACCAGGATCACACCCAGCAACACCATCAACGCGCCTACCACGAAATTCGCACTGAGCGGCTCATCCAGCAGCACTACGCCAAAGGTCACCCCAAATAACGGGGTAATGAAGGAAAACACCGCGAGGTTCGACGCCAGGTACTTACGCAGCAACCAGAACCAGGTGAGGTAGCTGATGAATGAGACCACAATCCCCTGGAACAACACGCTGCCCATCGCCAGCGGCGTCAGCGACACCGCGCCAATCTGTCCGCTGAGCAGGGCGATCAGCAGCAGCCCGGCAAACCCGACCGCCAACTGATAGAACAGGGTCAAGGTTGCCGGCGCCTCCGATAGCCGTGAGCAACGCACCACCACCGTAGTCGCGCCCCAAGCCAGCCCGGCGATCACGCCAAAGGCATCACCCAGCAAGGTGCGGCTGTCCATGTGCTCGAACGAAGTGCCACCGGCAAAGGCCATGGCAATGCCGCCGAAGGCCAGCAGAATGCCCAGCCATTGCAGCAGCCGCAAGCGTTCACTGGCTAGCCGAAAATGCAGGCCCAAGGCGGTAAATACCGGCGCGGTGTAGAGGAATACCGACATGTGCGCCGCCGACGTCAGTTTCAGTCCTTCGGCAATGAACAGAAACTCCACCCCGAACAGCCCGCCCGCCACCACCCCTGCGCGCCAGGTGCTGCCGACCTGCTCCCAGCCTCCCCGCCAGCACAGCATCAGGCCTACCAGTACAGCGGCAATGCCATTGCGCAGTGCTGCCTGCATCACCGGGGCGATGTCGACGGCAGCGGTCTTGATCAGTACCTGCTGGCAGCCCCAGATCAGGCAAAGCCCCAGCATTACCTGGAAGGCAAAGGCGTCAGGGTTCTTGCGGACCGCGCTCATAAGCGGGCCTCTGGGGTGATCGTAGGCATGGGCAAGGCTCGGCAGCGTTCAGAAGCTACCGATTATCGGGTTTCGAACGCTGCACTTGCCAGCCTTAAAACGACCTCAAGCAATCTGTGCCTTCGCAGATACCTGTTCGAATGTCGTTTCGTCCAGCGCATCCTCCTGCTCATCCAGCACCTGGCGCGGGTGCTCGAAGCCGGGGATGCTGCTGTCGATAAGGCTCATCAAGCGCGAGCCGCGTTCGGTCAGGACGAAGTTTTCGCCATTGCCGCCGTCCTCTTCAGGCCGGCATTCAATGAATCCGCGCTCGAATAGCAGCTTTTCATACTCGCATGCACGGGTTTTCAGGTGATCCACGTCACCCACCGGCTCACCCTTGGCGGCCAGTGCAGCAGCATGCTGCTCGGCATAGGGGCGGGGCGTGAAGCTGTGACCGGCGCCGTTCTGCACTTCGTGCAGCAAGCGTTCGATCAGGTCCCAGTCGTAGGTGATGCTCATGGCTACAGGCTCCTGCTGTGGACGAAAGGGGTACACAGGTTGGGACCTGCCAGGGTTGCCAAGCGTTCCGAAGCGCTTAGCGCTGGCGTTGTTGCGCTTGCATGTACTGGCGCAGCAACTGATTGATGCGGGTCTGGTAGCCGCTGCCCTGCTCCTTGAACCAGGCGAAGACATCTGAGTCCAGTCGAATGGTCACCGTCTGCTTGGCGGGAACGCGCAGCTCGGCCTGGCGGAAAAAATCCTGGTCCAGTTCAGGGATATCTGATGTGTCGATATCCTTGTCGTCCTGTCGGGCCAGGCGGCTCCAGTCAGTTCTCGATGATTTGGTCATAGTACCTGGCCTCCCGTTTGGTGGCTTTTATTGCAGAAATGATGCGTATCACCTCACCCCGCCTCTCCGTGTACACGACGAACCTTATCAGCGCCTTTAGCCATTCAAAGAACAGGAGACGACTGTATTTACAGCTGTACCTACAACACCCCTCTTTTCCTTCGAGACTAGAGCGATGTAGCGTGCTGCTCAACGGCACTGGAGGGATACGGGAGCGTTTCAGAAACGGACTACCACCATCAAAGAAATCTTCCATCGGTCGCAAGCCCTGAACTTCCTTGCCCCCACAGCCCTCCACCGGGCATCACCACCGCCGGAGGTTGAAAGGATGAAACCGCTACTGCCCATAGCCTGTGCCACCGCCCTGCTCTGCGCCCTGCCCGCTTGGGCCTGCACACCTGAAGAAGCAACACAAAAACGTGAGGAGTTGGCCGGGCTGGTCACTCAGTTGACCGAGCAGAACCCGCAAAAGGCCAAGGAGATCAATGATGAGCTCCAGGGGATGGATCTGGGGACGGCGAGCAAGGACTTGCCCGACAAATGTCAGCTGATCGACCAGCGGATCAAGGAATTGAAGCAGGCAGAGAAAAAGGCGGAGTGATCGTTCGTCGCCTGCGCTCGCCCTTCGCAGATGCGAGCTTGCGTCGCTTCTGCAAAGGGCCGGCGTGAGTCTTATTCAGCAGCAGGCTTGCGCTTCTTCAGCGGTGCCAGGCCGTCTGCGCTGGCCAGAGGCGCGTTGGCCTTCGGCTTGGCAGTAGGCTTGCGCTTGGCGGCAGCTTTCTTGTCGCCAGTCTTCTTCTCGACCTTTTTCTTCTTGCTACCGGCCGCCTTGCCCGAGGCCTTGACCTTCTTCGGCCCGTTGTAGGTGCCCTTCACTTCCTTGATGACCCGGCGTTCGAACTGCTGCTTGAGGTAGCGCTCGATGCTCGACATCAGGTTCCAGTCGTTGTGGGTGATCAGCGAGATCGCCAGGCCTTCACCACCGGCACGGCCGGTACGGCCCACACGGTGGACGTACTCGTCACCGCTGCGTGGCATGTCGAAGTTGATCACCAGGTCCAGGCCGTCGATATCCAGGCCACGGGCTGCCACGTCGGTCGCCACCAGCACTTTGGAGCTGCCCTGTTTGAAGCGCTCGATGGCCAGCTTGCGGTCCTTCTGGTCCTTTTCGCCATGCAGCACGAAAGCCTTCACATCCTTGGCCACCAGGTGGCCGTAGATACGGTCGGCCATGGCGCGGGTGTTGGTGAAGATAATTGCCTTGTCGAAGGTTTCGTTGGCCAGCAACCACTGCGCGATCTGCTCTTTATGCTGGTCGTGGTCGGCGGTGATGATCTGCTGGCGGGTGCCTTCGGCCAGTTGCGAGACACTGTTGAGCATCAGGTGCTCAGGGTCTTTCAGCACCTTGCCGATGATGTCGCGCAGGGCTGCGCCACCCGTGGTGGCCGAGAACAGCAAGGTCTGCTCGCGGTTCTCGCACTCCTTGCACAGGCGCTCCATGTCTTCGGCAAAGCCCATGTCGAGCATGCGGTCGGCTTCGTCCAGAATCAGGACCTGCACGTGGGACAGGTCGAGGTTGCCGGCATTGAGTTGCTCGAGCAGGCGACCCGGGGTGCCGATCAGCACGTCGGGCACCTTGCGCAGCATGGCGGCCTGTTCCTTGAAGTCTTCGCCGCCAGTAACCAGGCCCGACTTGATGTAGGTGAACTGCGAGAACAGCTGCACCTGCTTGAGGGTTTGCTGGGCCAGTTCACGGGTCGGCAGCAGGATCAACGCGCGAATCTCGACACGCGGGCCGCTGAGGTCGACCAGACGGTTGAGCAGCGGCAATACGAAGGCCGCCGTCTTGCCGCTGCCGGTCTGCGCAGTCACACGCAGATCACGCCCTTGCAGGGCCAGGGGGATGGCCGCGGCCTGCACCGGGGTTGGCTCGACAAATTTAAGCTCGGCCACGGCTTTAAGCAGGCGTTCATGCAGGGCGAATTGGGAGAACACGGAGGTAACCTCAGACAAGTGCGGGAAATTCAGTTGCATAGGGTAACGTTTTCTGCCGCCTTAGCCGAATTTCTTTTGGCAACTTTGTCGCTATCCGCGCTCTAATACAGCTTCGTTTCGCAACAAGACTGTACGCAAGCCCATGGATATCCAACAAATCTGGCGTGATTCCCTCGACCTGTGGGGCACCCTCGACCAACATCCAATGCTGCACGCCGCCATCGGCCTGGCGGCACTGCTGCTCATTTCCCTGATAGTCGGCCGCCTGGCGCGCTTCCTGGTACTGCAAGGCGGGCGCCTGCTGGCCCGTCAGCATGCGCTGAAGTGGCTGGACGACCTGCGCCACAACAAGGTGTTCCACCGCCTGGCACAAACGACACCGTCACTGGTGCTGCAATTCGGCCTGAAGCTGGTGCCCGAGCTGTCCGACACCGCCCAGCACTTCCTCGGCAATGTCGCCCTGGCCTTTACCCTGCTGTTCATGACCATGGCGCTGTCATGCCTGCTGGATGCCCTGCTCGACATCTATGCCCGCACCGAACACGCCCGCACCCGCTCGATCAAGGGTTACGTGCAGCTGGCCAAGCTGATGTTGTGGATCTTCGCCTCGATCGTCATCGTCGCCACCCTGATCGACCGCTCGCCGCTGTTACTGCTGTCCGGCCTGGGTGCAATGTCGGCGGTGCTGCTGTTGGTGTACAAGGACACCCTGCTGTCATTCGTCGCCAGCGTGCAGTTGACCAGCAACGACATGCTGCATGTGGGTGACTGGATCGAAATGCCGCAGGTAGGCGCCGATGGCGACGTGGTGGACATCACCTTGCACACGGTGAAAGTGCAGAACTTCGACAAGACCCTCGTTTCCATCCCCACCTGGCGCCTGATGAGCGAGTCATTCCGCAATTACCGCGGCATGCAACAGTCCGGTGGCCGACGCATCAAGCGCAGCCTGTTCATCGACGCCGGCGACGTACGCTTTCTCTCCCGCGAAGAAGAGCAGCGCCTGAGCCAGGTGCGGCTGCTGGGTGATTACCTGACCGCCAAGCGCCAGGAACTGCAGAACTGGAACGAGGCGCTGGGGCCGGTGGCGGAGCTGTCAGCCAACCGCCGCAAGCTGACCAACATCGGTACCTTCCGTGCCTTTGCCCTGGCTTACCTGCAGAACCACCCCAATGTGCACAAGAACATGACGTGCATGGTGCGGCAGATGCAGACCACCGCCGAAGGCGTGCCGCTGGAGATTTACTGCTTCACTACCACCACGGCGTGGGAAGAGTACGAGCGGATTCAAGGCGATATCTTCGACTACCTGCTGGCGGTGTTGCCGGAGTTTGGCCTGAGCCTGTATCAGCAGCCGAGTGGCAATGACATGCGGGTGGGGTTGACCGGGCGTACGGCGGCGGAGCCGATGCCGCGTCGCCTTGAAGAGATGAACGAGGCCTGAGATTGCCGGGGCTGCCTTGCAGCCCCGGATCAAAGGGCGCGTCAGGCCTTGCCGGCCAGCGGCGCCTGTGCGCGCCCACCCAGGCGGCTCAGCCACACCGACGCCAGGATGATCCCCCCACCGATGAACAGCCGCCCCAGCGGCTCGTGCTGGTTCCAGATCAACAGGTTCAGCAGCAGCCCTACCGGCACATGCAGGTTGTTCATGACTGCCAGCGTACCTCCAGAAACCAGGCATGCACCTTTGTTCCACCAGTACAGCCCCAGCGCCGTCGGGCACAGCCCCAGGAACAGCAGCACCAGCCATTGCACATCCGTGCTCGGCAGGTGCTGAGTGTTGCCGAACAGCAAGAAGGCCGGCAGCACCACCAGCAACGCGCCGAGGTAAAAGTACCCGAAGCGGGCGTAGTGTGGCAGGTCGCTGGGGTGGCGAGCGACCAGGTGACGGTACAGCACCTGGCCGGCAGCGTAGGTGAAGTTGGCCAGTTGCAGCAGCAGGAAGCCGATGAAGAACTCGCCGCTGATGCTGTCAAAGCGGATCACGGCGGCGCCGGCCACGGCGACCAGCGCGGCCACTAGCGCCCAAGCGTTGAAGCGCCGGTTCAGGGCATCTTCGATCAAGGTCACGTGCAGCGGCGTGAGGATGGTGAACAGCAGCACCTCCGGTACAGTAAGCACCCGGAAGCTCAGGTACAGGCAGACATAGGTGATGCCGTACTGCAGCGCGCCAATCAGCAGCATGGAACGCATGAAGCGTGGCTCGACCTGGCGCCAGCGGGTCAGCGGCAGGAACACCAGGCCGGCCAGCAGCACCCTGGCGAGCACTGCGAAATAGCTGTCAACGTGCCCGGCCAGGTACTCGCCGATCAGGCTGAAGGAAAACGCCTGGATCAGCGCGACGATTATCAGGTAGCCCATGGTTGTCTCTCGTGAATCAAGGCCGCGACCTTAGCGGGTTGCGACGAATGAGTTCAACCATGAGGAATGTAGGGGCTGTACCGGCCTCTTCGCGGGCACGCCCGCTCCCACAGGGACCTGCTATATCTTCCGGCGAATGGAGGCCCTGTAGGAGCGGGTTTACCCGCGAAGAGGCCAGCACTGATGCCCTAAAAATCCCAGGCATAAAAAAGCCCGGCCATACAAGCCGGGCAGGTACACCCAAAGGAGCAAAAACAGGTGTCAGGGTTGGGAATTCGTGAAGCCTCAGGCCACCGCCGCCAGCTTGGCCTTGGCCTGGCTGACGCCCTTCTCGTGGAACTCGCCGCTCATGTTCAAGCCTTCGGCATGGATGAAGTCGACATCGTGGATGCCGATGAACGCCATCACCTGGCGCAGGTACGGTTCCTGGTGGTCACTGCTGGCGCCAGCATGGATGCCGCCACGGGCAGTCAGGACGATGGCGCGCTTGCCGGTCAGCAGGCCTTGCGGGCCTGTCGGGGTGTACTTGAAGGTGATACCCGCACGCAGCACGTGGTCCAGCCAGGCTTTCAGGGTGCTGGGGATGGTGAAGTTGTACATGGGCGCCGCCATCACCAGCACGTCGGCAGCCAGCAATTCATCCGTCAGTTCGTTGGAACGGGCCAGGGCCTCCAGTTCGGCGGCGGTGCGCTGTTCTTCAGGCTTCATCCAGCCACCCAGCAGATTGGCGTCCAGGTGCGGCACCGGGTTTACGGCCAGGTCACGCACGCTGATCTGATCGGCTGGGTGAGCGGCCTGCCATTGCTGGATGAAATCTTTGGTCAGCTGACGGGAAACGGAATCCTGCTGGCGGGCGCTGCTTTCGATGATCAGTACGCGGGACATGGGGTGCCTCCATCGGCAAAAAAGGGTGCGATTCGATGGAGGTGAGATTAAGGCTTGACCTATCGATAAAAAAGCGTAAAAAGTGGGTCCAATCTATCGATTAATCAGTTTATTCCGCACTGCAGTTCAAGGCGATGCGCAGTTTGATGATTTGCCGATTGAATTTGGCGGTGACATCGACGCTTTTACCCGCCGGTACGTTCACCCGGCGCACCCGCGGTGCCTCCGGGCCATTGCGAAAGGTCACCTTGCACGCCGCCGGGACCTGCCCATAGTTGTTGAGGGTGATGGCGCCAATGTCATAGGCCGTGTCATAGGCGGTGTAATCGAGCTTGACCCCGGTCAGGTCCTTCTCCACATCGATGGGATAAGCCATGGCCCCGAGGGGCAGGCACATCAGTATTGCCGCACAATATTTCTTCATGGGCCGCTCTCCTTGAAAGAGCGCAGCTTAGGACAACAGGAGCGAAAGATGAAAGCGCCGCGCGTAACCCTTGACCAGTGGCGAACCCTGCAAGCAGTGGTCGATCACGGCGGGTTTGCCCAGGCCGCCGAGGCCTTGCACCGCTCGCAGTCATCGGTCAGCTACACCGTGGCCCGCATGCAGGAGCAGTTGGGCGTGCCGCTGTTGCGCATCGATGGCCGCAAGGCGGTGCTGACCGAGGCCGGCAATGTGCTGCTGCGCCGCTCGCGCCACCTGGTCAAACAGGCCAGCCAGCTCGAAGACCTGGCCCACCACATGGAACAAGGCTGGGAAGCCGAGGTGCGCCTGGTGGTCGATGCCGCCTACCCCAGTGCCCGCCTGGTGCGCGCGCTGGCCGCGTTCATGCCGCAAAGCCGCGGCTGCCGGGTGCGCCTGCGTGAAGAGGTGCTGTCTGGCGTGGAGGAAGTGATGCACGAAGGCATCGCCGATCTGGCCATCAGCAGCTACAGCATCGGCGGCTACCTGGGTGCCGAATTGAGCGCCGTGGAGTTCATCGCCGTCGCCCACCCCGAGCACAGCCTGCACCGCCTGGGACGTGAACTGACCTTCCAGGACCTGGAAAGCCAGCTGCAGGTGGTGATCCGCGATTCCGGCCGCGCCCAACCGCGTGACGTAGGCTGGCTGGGCGCCGAGCAGCGCTGGACCGTCGGCAGCCTGGGCACCGCCGCCACCTTTGTCAGCAGCGGCCTGGGCTTTGCCTGGCTGCCCCGTCACATGATCGAGCGTGAGCTGCGCGAAGGCGTGCTCAAGCCATTGCCGCTGGATCAGGGTGGCAGCCGCCACCCACTGTTCTACCTTTATTCGAGCAAAGAGAAGACCCTGGGACCGGCCACGCAGATTCTCATCGACCTGCTGCGCAATTTCGACACCGCGCCACTGGACGTGCCCTTCGCAGCCCCCCCGCAAGCCTGAGAGGACCGCGCCCATGGCCTATTTCGAACACGA
Organism: Pseudomonas sp. 3HC3; assembly: GCF_044904505.1. Taxonomy (NCBI): domain Bacteria; kingdom Pseudomonadati; phylum Pseudomonadota; class Gammaproteobacteria; order Pseudomonadales; family Pseudomonadaceae; genus Pseudomonas; species Pseudomonas sp. 3HC3. Next base: position 57,066 of record NZ_JADDRH010000011.1, on the reverse strand, counting down.
AGGATGCACGCTGCATTACGAGGAATATGGCCAGGGCGAACCCCTGGTGTTGCTGCACGGCCTGGGCTCCAGCTGCCAGGACTGGGAGTTGCAGGTGCCGGTGCTCAGCCGCCACTATCGGGTGATCCTCATGGACATCCGCGGCCACGGTCGCTCCGACAAGCCCTCTGACGGTTACCAGATCGCCACCTTCAGTGCCGACCTGCTGGCCCTGCTCGAACACTTGCACACAGGGCCGGTGCACTTCGTCGGCCTGTCCATGGGCGGCATGGTCGGCTTCCAGTTTGCCGTCGACCACCCGCAATGGTTGCGCAGCCTGTGCATCGTCAACAGCGCCCCCGAGGTCAAGCGCCGCACCCGCAGTGACTGGGTGTGGTGGCTCAAGCGCTGGAGCCTGGCGCGCGTCCTCAGTGTCGAAACCGTCGGCAAGGGGCTGGCCGAGCGGCTGTTCCCCAAGCCACAACAAGCAGACCTGCGGCAGAAGATGGCCCAGCGCTGGGCGCGCAACGACAAACGCGCCTACCTCAAGAGCTTCGACGCTATCGTCGACTGGGGCGTGCAGGAACGCATCGGGCAGATCCACTGCCCTGCCCTGGTGATCGCCGCCGACCACGATTACACGCCGATACAACTCAAAGAGCGCTACGTCGCCCTAATACCCAACGCCAGGCTGGTCGTCGTCGACGATTCCCGGCACGCTACACCCCTCGATCAACCCGAGGTCTTCAACCAGACCCTGCTGCAGTTCCTCGCAGCCGCTTCCACCTCTCAAGGATCTTTGAGCCCATGCTGAAAAAACTCCTGCTCACCGCCTGCTCGGTCGCCTTCGCCACCTGTGTCATGGCTTCCGACAAGACCCCGCACGTCATGCTGGACACCAGCTTCGGCCAGGTCGAAATCGAGCTGAACGCCGAGAAGGCACCGATCAGTACCAAGAACTTCCTGGAGTACGTCGACAGCGGCTTCTACAACAACACCATCTTCCACCGCGTGATCCCGGGGTTCATGGTCCAGGGCGGCGGTTTCACTGACCAGATGGTGCAGAAGAACACCAACGACCCAATCAAGAACGAGGCCAGCAACGGCCTGCAGAACACCCGCGGCACCCTGTCGATGGCGCGCACGTCCAACCCGAACTCAGCCACCAGCCAGTTCTTCATCAACGTCGCCGACAACGACTTCCTCAACCCGGGCCGCGACGCCGGTTATGCGGTGTTCGGCAAAGTGACCAAGGGCATGGAAGTGGTCGACCAGATCGTCAACTCGCCCACCACCATCAAAAAAGGCATGCGCGACGTACCGGCCGATCCGGTCTATATCAAGTCCGCCAAACGTATCGACTGACTGCAGGCTTCACAAGGATGTGAAACCGCCTGAGGGTCGGACGAACAGGAGTGTTGTCGACCATGCTGTACCGTCGTTTCGAAAGACTGATCGATATTTTCCGCGCGGCACCGAGCGAGGCCCCACCGAGCACGGTGTGGCCGTTCTATCTGTACTACCTGCGCCAGGTATGGCCTGCTTTTCTTGCGCTGCTGGTGGTTGGCCTGTTCGCCTCGCTGATCGAGGTGGCGATGTTCAGCTACCTCAGCCGCATCATCGACCTGGCCCAGGGTACGCCCAATGCCAACTTCTTCAGCGAGCACAGCGGCGAGCTGATCTGGATGCTGGTGGTGATCCTGCTGCTGCGGCCAGTGTTCTTCGGCCTGCATGACCTGCTGGTGCACCAGACCATCAACCCTGGCATGACCAGCCTGATCCGCTGGCAGAACCATACCTACGTGCTCAAGCAGAGCCTGAACTTCTTCCAGAGCGACTTTGCCGGGCGCATTGCCCAACGCATCATGCAGACCGGCAACTCGCTGCGCGACTCCGCCGTGCAGGCCGTGGACGCGTTATGGCATGTGCTGATCTACGCCATTACGTCGCTGGTGTTGTTTGCCGAGGCCGACTGGCGCCTGATGCTGCCGCTGCTGATGTGGATCATCGGCTACATCGCCGCGCTCTGCTACTTCGTGCCGAGGGTGAAGGAACGCTCGGTGATTTCTTCCGACGCCCGCTCCAAGCTCATGGGGCGTATCGTCGATGGCTACACCAACATCGCCACCCTCAAGCTGTTTGCCCACACCGACTACGAGCAGCAATACGCTCGCGAAGCAATCCGCGAACAAACCGAGAAGACCCAGCTGGCCTCACGGGTGGTCACCAGCATGGACGTGGTCATCACCACCCTCAACGGCCTGCTGGTAGTCACCACCACGGGCCTGGCGCTGTGGCTGTGGAGCCAGTCGCTGATCACCGTCGGCGCCATCGCCCTGGCCACTGGCCTGGTGATCCGCATCGTCAACATGTCAGGCTGGATCATGTGGGTGGTCAACGGCATTTTCGAGAACATCGGCATGGTGCAGGACGGCCTGCAGACCATCGCCCAGCCGGTCACCGTCACCGACAGGCCCAATGCGCCGGCACTGAAGGTCAGCCGCGGCGCGGTGCGTTTCGATGACGTCGACTTCCATTACGGCAAGGCTGCCAATGTCATCGAAGGGCTCAACCTGGACATCCGCCCTGGTGAGAAAATTGGCTTGATCGGCCCATCCGGGGCAGGCAAGTCGACCTTGGTCAACCTGCTGTTGCGCCTGTACGACGTGCAGGGTGGGCGCATCCTGATCGACGGCCAGGACATTGCCGAGGTCAGCCAGGCCAGCTTGCGTGCGCAGATCGGCATGATCACCCAGGACACCTCGCTGTTGCACCGTTCGATCCGCGACAACTTGCTGTATGGTCGCCCAGACGCCAGCGAGGCGGAGTTGATCGAAGCCGTGCGCCGTGCCCGCGCCGACGAGTTCATCCCGCAACTGTCGGATGCCCAGGGGCGTACCGGCTTCGATGCCCATGTGGGGGAGCGCGGGGTCAAGTTGTCGGGCGGTCAGCGTCAGCGTATCGCCATTGCCCGGGTCCTGTTGAAGAATGCACCGATCCTGATCATGGACGAGGCCACTTCAGCGCTGGACTCGGAGGTGGAGGCTGCCATCCAGGAAAGCCTGGAGACGCTGATGCAGGGCAAGACGGTGATTGCCATCGCCCACCGGCTGTCGACCATTGCCCGGATGGACCGGCTGGTGGTGCTGGACAAGGGGCGAATTGCCGAGAGTGGCAGCCACAGTGAGTTGCTGGAGCAGCAAGGGCTGTATGCCCGGTTGTGGCACCACCAGACCGGAGGCTTTGTCGGGGTCGATTGACACCTGTGCGGCCTCTTCGCGGGCTCGCCCGCTCCCACAGGATCACCACAGGCCATCAGAACTGTGCAATACCTGTGGGAGCGGGCGAGCCCGCGAAAAGGCCGGCACAGGCAACACAAAACGCTCAGTCCCGGCGGTAGGGCAACATCCCCCGCGCCTCCTCGGCATACCCCCTGACCCCTTCCCGTTCCTGCAGCAGAAAACCCTCCACCGCCCGCCGCAACCCCGGATGCAGCAGGTAATGCCACGACCGCGTCAACACCGGCTCGAAACCGCGAATCAACTTGTGCTCACCCTGCGCCCCGGCATCAAACCGCTGCAGCCCTTCGGCAATGGCAAAGTCCATGCCCTGGTAGAAACACGTCTCGAAATGCAGCCGGTCAAACTCATCCAGGCAGCCCCAGTAGCGGCCAAACAGGCTGTCACCGCCCACGAGGCTCAAGGCCATCGCCACATCTCGCCCACCCTGGCGGGCCATCACCACGCGCAACGCTTCGGGCATGCGTTCGGCCAGCAGGCTGAAAAACTCGCGGGTCAGGTAAGGCGCCCGACGGCGTACCGCATAGGTGTTGGCGTAACACAGGAAGACGAAGTCCCACTGTGCTTCATCCAGTTCGTCGCCCCGATACCAGCGAAAATCGATGCCTTGCCCCGCCACCTGCTCGCGCTCCTTGCGCATCTGCTTGCGCTTGCGCGAGCTGAGGCTGTCGAGAAAGTCCTGAAAGTCGCGGTAACCGTGATTGCGCCAATGAAACTGGCACCCCAACCGCTCCATCCACCCCGGCAAGCCAGCCATCTGCGCATCCAGCTGCGGGTCAGTGAAGTTGATGTGCGCCCCTGACAACCCACCCTTACCCAGGTATTCCGGTAGCGCCTGCAGCACCAGCAAGCCGTCGGCTGGGTCGGCAGCCAGCAAACGCGGGCCACTGACCGGGCTGAACGGCACGGCGCCGAGCAGCTTGGGGTAGTAAGCGATACCGGCCCGCTCACAAGCATCGGCCCAACCATGATCGAACACATACTCGCCAAACGAGTGCCACTTGCGGTAAGCGGGCAACAGCGCCCGCACCTGCCCGTCACGCTCCAGCACCAGGTGCTCGGGAGCCCAGCCAGTGCTGCGCGCCACGCTGCCGCTGTCCTCCATTGCACTGAGAAAAGCATGGCGCAGGAAGGGTTGACCGGCTGGCACATGGGCATCCCAGGTGGCTGTCGGGAGATCACGCAGATGGGCAAGGCTGTACAGGCTGGTCACGTTTTCGGCTCGCTGTCTGAAGACCGTCAGTATCCCCAAGGAAGGCCCGTCGCTCAAATGACGAACGCCGGGTTGATCCCTTCATTCTCAATTACTTAACAACAGTGCCACTAATCAGACATTAATCTGTCATTGACCCCCGCAATACTTGCGCCTGTTTTCCGGATCCACAGAACCTGTCTACTCAGGCCCTTTCCGAAGACATGCCAACGCAGGGGCAGGCGCTTGAGCCTCCCCCATTTTTTTCAGTAGGGAGAACCTTATGCGTCTTGTTTCCACACTTACCGGAGTAAGCCTCACCGGCATGATGCTGGCCCTGAGTGCCCCGGCCAGTGCTGCTGTCGACGCCAAGCTGCTCGAAATGCTCCGCGCCAATGGCTCGATCAACCAGGCGCAGTACAACGAACTGCAGGGCGACCTGGCAAAAGAAACCAAGGAAAAGGCCGACCAGAAAGCTCAGTCCGAACGTATGAGCTCCTTCGAACAAAAAGTGGCATGGGCCGCCAAGACCCAGATCAAGGGTGACGTGCGCCTGCGTTACGAAGACGTCAACGTCGACGACCCGAACAGCAGCAGCGGCAACCAGGACCGCCAGCGCGTGCGTGCCCGTGTCGGCTTCTACAGCGAGATCAACCCGCAGGTCGACGCAGGGGTTCGTATCGCCACTGGCAGCAGCGCTGACCGACGCTCGACCAACCAGAGCTTCGACAACTACTTTGACAAGAAGTCGCTGTGGGTCGACCTGGCCTACCTCGACTGGCACCCGACTGCAGTCCCTAACCTGCACCTGATTGGCGGCAAGATGCCACAGCCTTGGGTGAGCATGGGCGACATCATCTGGGATGGCGACATCAACCCGGAAGGTGTGGCTGCCACTTACAAGGCTGACCTGGGCGGGGCCGAGGTCTTTGCCAGCGCCGGTCAGTACACCCTGAAAGACAACGTCGATGGTGACGGCGTCCAGTACAAGCACGATGCGCAGGTCTACCACGGCCAGTTGGGCGCCAAGTTTGCGCCGGCCGACGTGCTCAAGCTCACCGTGGGTGCCAGCATCTATGGTTACGACAACGACAAGGAAGCAGCCATCCTGCAGTCGTTCGGCAACACCACCAACGAGTTCAATTTGGTGGAAGGCTTTGGCCAGATCGACTTTACCGGCTTGGCCATTCCGTTGTCGGCCTATGGCCAGTACGTGAAGAATACCGAGAGCACCGATGGCGAAGATCAGGCCTGGCTGGCTGGCTTGAAAACCAAAATGGGCGCCTGGAGCCTGGACTACAACTACCGCGATGTGCAGCGTAACGCGGTGGTCAGCCTGTTCACCGATTCGGACTTCGGTAACGGCTTCACCGGTTCGCGTGGTCACAAGTTCAAGGTCGGTTACGAAATCGACAAGAACTTCTCCCTGGGTGCTGCCTACCTGATGGCCAAGACCGACCTGTCGCAGCTGCCGAACAGCAATGCTGACGTAGATACCCTGCAGGTTGATCTGGAAGCCAAGTTCTAAGCAACACCCTGCTCTGTTTCACCTGAAGCGGGAAATGCCGACCCCATCCGGCGTTTCCCGCTTTTTTGCATACCAGAAATGCATCGGCCACTTTCTACCGGGCGTTCACCGGTGCCGGCGCTACCGTATTCGCGGGTGAACCCGCTCCTACAACGGTCGGTGGTGTACACGCATGGGCGGTCCGGCACGGCCCGTCGTAGGAGCGGGTTTACCCGCGAAGGGGCCGGAACAGGCCTCTGCTCAATCAGCGCTTGCGCAAAATCACGCTACCGATCGAATACCCCGCACCAAACGAGCTCAACACGCCCAACGAGCCCTTGGCCAGGTCATCCTGGTACAGGTGGAAGGCAATCACCGACCCCGCCGAGCTGGTATTGGCGTAACGGTCCAGAATCACCGGTGCATCTTCCTCGGCCACTTCACGCCCCAACAGCTTCTTGACGATCAGGTGGTTCATGCTGAGGTTGGCCTGATGCAGCCAGAATCGCTTCACATCGCTCGGCTGCAGCCCGTTCTCCTGCAGGTGCTCACCGATCAGCTCGGCCACCTTCGGGCACACCTCGCGGAACACCTTGCGGCCTTCCTGGATGAACAGCTTGTCCGCAGCGCCTTCGCCCTCTTCCGCCGCACGGTTGAGGAAGCCGAAGTTGTTGCGGATGTTGTTGGAGAACTCAGTCCAAAGCTTGCTGCTGACGACGTCGAACTGGTGCGCCGAAGTGGCCTGGTCGGCACGCTCCAGCAACACGGCGGTGGCAGCATCGCCAAATATGAAATGGCTGTCACGGTCACGGAAGTTGAGGTGACCGGTGCACACTTCGGGGTTGACCATCAGCACTGCCCGCGCCTGGCCCAGCGCTACGCTGTTGGCGGCGGTCTGGATGCCGAAGGTGGCCGACGAGCAGGCCACGTTCATGTCGAAGGCAAAACCCTGGATACCCAGTGCCTGTTGCACTTCGATGGCGATGGCCGGGTACGGGCGCTGCAAGTTGGAGCAGGCGACGATCACCCCGTCGACATCGGCCGCCGTTCGGCCAGCGCGCTCCAAGGCCTGGCGGGCGGCGGCCATGGCCATTTCACAGAGCACCGACGGTTCATCGTTGCTGCGCTCGGGCAGGCGCGGCTTCATGCGCTGCGGGTCGAGGATACCGGCCTTGTCCATGACAAAGCGGCTCTTGATGCCCGAGGCCTTTTCGATAAACGCCGCATCGGAGAGCGGCGCCGCTTCGACTTCACCGCGCTCGATGGCGGCAGCGTTGTCCTGGTTGAACTGCTGCGACCAGGCGTTGAAGGAAGCCACCAGCTCTTCGTTGGAAATGCTCTGGGCCGGGGTGTACAGGCCGGTGCCGCTGATCACGACGTTATGCACGGTCGTTCCTCTGGTCAAAGGCCATCGCCACAAGGCGCTGGCTGGGAATATGACAGGTTAATGGCACTTTAGTGCCAATTCAGGGGCGTACATTTACCCCTGCAGGGCGGGCTTACCCGCCAAGGGCCGCAAAGCGGCCCCAAACGCCCCAAAGTTTGCCACAAATAATGAAGGTTAGCCTTCCACCTGACTCCATTGTTTGCTCAATCGCTTGTCAGAAATCGGCACCTTGGTCCCCAACTGCTGGGCAAACAGCGACACGCGATATTCTTCCAGCCACCAGCGGTACAGGGTCAGTTGCTCATCACGCTTGCCTTCCTGGGCATGCTTGTCGGCACGGGCCTTGTACTGCGCCCACAAATTGGCCAACTCGCCGCTCCACACCCGGTCCTTCTGTACTTGCGAGCCGAGTTTTTCGAGGCGCAATTCAACCGCCTTGAGGTAACGCGGCAACTCCTTGAACCACACCCCAGGCGTTTCGCGCACAAAGCCCGGGTACACCAGGTTGCCTAGCTGCTGTTTGATATCGTTCAGTGCCACCGCTTGGCTCAGGTCGATCTTGCCCTTGAAGCGCTTCTGCAGCCCATGCCACAGCTTCAGCACTTCCAGGGTCTGCCTGGCCAGGCGCTCGGCATGCTCGGCCCAGCTGCCGCGCTTGCGTTCAGCCAGCCCGGCCAAGGCCGCGCCATCACGTGGCAACGGTTGTTCGCCTTCGAGGATGCAACTGTCCAGGCTGGCCAGCAGAATGTCTTCGACCAGCGCCTCTACTCGCCCCATTTCACGGTACAGCAGGCCCAGCTCGGTCAGCCCCGGCAGCTTGCCGCGCAGGAACTTGGCCGGCTCGGCCAACTGCTGCAGCAACAGCCGTTGCAATGCGCGGCGGTGCTGAAACTCGGCTTCGGCCTGGGTCGAGAAGCGCCCTTCACGCACGGTGCCGTTGTCTTCCACCAGCGCCGGGTACACGGTCATCGACAGGCCGGCGATCTTCTGCTGGGCGGTCTGCTTCACTTCGCTGAAGGCCTTGGCCTGCACCGGCTGCTCACCCTTGGCGTCACGCGGCACGGCCAAGGCAGCCTGGCTGGCGGCAGCAAAGCGCGCGGTCAGTTCTGCCAGGTCGCGGCCTTCGCCAAGGAACTTGCCCTGACCATCGACCACTTCGATGTTCATACGCAGGTGGCCTTCAACCTGGTTGACCGACTCGTCCCAGGCCTCGTCCGACACACGTGCCCCGGTCATGCGCAACAACTCCTGGCCCAGGGCCTGCGGCAGCGCCCCTTGGCCGAAGGTCATGCGCGCCAGCGAAGCCTTGACGAAGTCTGGCACCGGGACGAAGTTCTTGCGCAGGGCCTTGGGCAGGTTGCGCACCAGCGCCACGCACTTGGCCTCCAGCAGACCTGGCACCAGCCACTCCAGGCGCTCGCCCGGCAGGCTCGGCAACAGCGGCGCCGGCACCCGCACCGTCACACCATCGCGGGGGTGGCCGGGCTCGAAGTGGTAGCTCAGCGGCAGACGCAAATCGCCCACCTGCATACTGTCGGGGTACTGTGCGGCGGTCACTTCGCTGGCCTCGCGGGCCAGCACGTCCTCCTCGCGCATGATCAGCAGGTTGGCGTCCTTTTGGCTGCCCATGCGGTACCAACTGTCGAAGGTCGCCGTCTGGTGGATTTCTGTCGGCAGGCGCGCTTCGTAAAAAGCGTACAGCGTTTCTTCGTCAGCCAGAATGTCACGCCGGCGAGCCTTGGCTTCCAGCTCGTCCAGCTCTTCAAGCAGGCGCTTGTTGGCCGCCAGGCACTTGGCCCGCGACTGGATTTCGCCACCCACCAGGCCTTCGCGGATAAACAGCTCGCGCGAGGTCGCCGGGTCGATCGGGCCGTAGTGCACTGGCCGGCGGCCGACCAGGATCAGGCCGTAGAGGGTGATCTGCTCGTAGGCCACTACCTGCCCGCGCTTCTTCTCCCAGTGCGGCTCGAAATGGTTTTTCTTGATCAGGTGGCCGGCCAGCGGTTCGATCCAGTCCGGCTCGATCTTGGCCACCATGCGCGCATACAGCTTGGTGGTTTCGACCAGCTCGGCAGCCATGACCCACTGCGGGCGCTTGCGCCCCAGGCCCGACGACGGATGCACCCAGAAGCGCCGCTGGCGGGCGCCCTGGTAGTCGCCCTCTTCGGTCTTCTGGCCAATCTGGCTGAGCAGCCCGCTGAGGATTGCCTTGTGCAGCTTCTGGTAATCGGTCGGTTCCTTGTTCACCGTCAGTTGCAGGTCGCGGCAAATCAGCGCCAACTGACGATGAGCATCGCGCCACTCGCGCAGCCGCAAGTAGTTCAGGAACTGCTTGCGGCACCAGTTGCGCAGCGGGTTGGCGGTCAGCGCCTGGCGTTGTTCCTCGAAACCACGCCACAGGTTGACCAGCGCAGCGAAGTCCGAATCCACGTCCTTCCACTGTGCGTGCGCCTGATCGGCCGCCTGCTGGCGTTCTGGAGGGCGTTCACGCGGGTCCTGCACCGACAGCGCGCTGGTGACGATCAGCACTTCCTGCAGGCTGCCCAGGCGCGCGCCTTCAAGCAGCATGCGGCCCAGCCGCGGGTCGATCGGCAAGCGCGCCAGCTGGCGGCCAATTGGCGTCAGCTGGTTCTCGCGGTTAACCGCCGAAAGCTCCTGCAACAGGTTGAAGCCGTCACTGATGGCTTTGCCATCTGGCGGCTCGATGAACGGGAAGGCATCGATTGCGCCCAGGCGCAGGTGCAACATCTGCAGGATCACCGCCGCCAGGTTGGTGCGCAGAATCTCCGGGTCGGTAAACGCTGGCCGGCTGTTGAAATCCTCTTCGCTGTAGAGACGCACGCAAATGCCCGGCTCGACCCGGCCGCAACGGCCTTTTCGCTGGTTGGCACTGGCCTGTGACACCGCCTCGATCGGCAGGCGCTGGACCTTGGCGCGGTAGCTGTAGCGGCTGATGCGCGCAGTACCGGTGTCGATCACATAGCGGATGCCCGGCACGGTCAGCGAGGTTTCGGCGACGTTGGTGGCCAGCACTACGCGGCGCCCGGTGTGCGGTTGGAAGATACGCTGCTGCTCGGCCGGCGACAGGCGCGCGTACAGCGGCAAAATCTCGGTATGGCGCAGTTGCGCCTTGCGCAGGATCTCGGCGGCATCACGGATTTCCCGCTCGCCCGGCAGAAAGATCAACACATCGCCCGGGCCCTTGCCTTCGCTGCGTTCGTGCTGCGCCAGCTCGTCGAGGGTGGCAAGGATGGCCTGGTCGACCGTGAGGTCGTCCTCGATCTGGTTGCCCTCTTCGTCCTGTTCGCTGGTCAGCGGGCGGTACCAGGTGTCCACCGGGAAGGTGCGCCCGGACACCTCGATGATCGGCGCACCGTCGAAGTGCCTGGAAAAGCGCTCCAGGTCGATGGTGGCCGAGGTGATGATCAGCTTCAGGTCCGGTCGGCGATGCAGCAACGTTTTCAGGTAGCCGAGCAGGAAGTCGATGTTCAGGCTGCGCTCGTGCGCTTCGTCGACGATGATCGTGTCGTAGCGCTCAAGGAAGCGGTCGTGCTGGGTTTCGGCCAGGAGGATGCCGTCGGTCATCAGCTTGACCAAGGTGTTGGAGTCGCTCTGGTCTTCGAAACGCACCTGGTAGCCGACCAGCGCGCCCAAGGGCGTGCCCAGCTCTTCGGCGACCCGCGCTGCCACGCTACGCGCTGCGATCCTGCGTGGCTGGGTATGGGCGATCAAACCATGGCTGCCACGACCAAGCTCAAGGCAGATCTTCGGCAACTGGGTCGTCTTGCCAGAGCCGGTTTCGCCGGCGATCACCAACACCTGGTTTTCGGCCAGGGCCTTCTTGATTTCGTCACGCTTGGCGGCGATGGGCAGGTTGTCGTCGTAGCGTACGGTCGGCACGCTCTGCTGACGCGCGGTGACCTGAGCGCAAGAGGCCTGGACCTTCTCCACCCACTGCGCCAGCTTCGCCTCGTCGGGGCGCTTGCGCAGTTCGTGCAGTTGCCGGCGCAGGCGATGGCGGTCGGCAATCATGGCGTGGTCGAGGTTTTGCAGCAATTTGTCGATGGCGTGGTCAGTCATGGGGCTTTTTAGTGATGCAGGTGAGCCTGCTTTTTCATGATCGGCATTCGGAAAGTCGGGCGATTGTCGCAGATTTGCAGATTCTCTGCTGCTTGCACGCTCCCACATTGACCGTGATGCGTTCAGGGCGAATGTTTAGCCAAGTGCGATGTAAAGGTTGCCATTCACTGCTTTAATCAACCTTACGCCGCATGTGAGTATCAAAGGCATGACTCCCGCCCAGCCCATCGCCCCACCGTCGTCCCGCCCTTCGCTGCCGAAGGCCCGGAGGCGTGCCGGGGAAAATCCGCTGGTCCACATCATCCTCGCCTTCTGGGCCTTGTGGCACTGCCGTCACGCGCGCCCACCGGACACCTCGCTCACGCCATTGTGACCAAACCCGGCCACCTTCTGGCCGTTTGACTCATCCGGGCCGCCTGCTTGCGCGGTGGCCCTGCGCGCCCATGAGCGAATTGATCATGCACTTTGCCCCTGTAGAGCAGGCTACCCGTTTTCTGGCCGACAACCCCGATATCGAGTTGTTTGAACTGTTCATCCTCGACGCCAACGGCGTGCCACGCGGCAAACTGTTGCACCGCGAGGAACTGCTGGCCGTGTACCAGACCGGCCGGCCACTGCCCAGCACCATCCTTGGCCTGACCCTCAATGGCGACGACGTGGAAAACTCCGGCCTGGTGTGGGATGTCGGCGATATCGACTGCCGTGCCTACCCGCTTGACGGCAGCCTGGTGCGCCTGCCCTGGCGCCGGGTGCCAACCGCCGCAGTGCAGGTGAGCATGCACCCCAAGGAGGGCCTGCCCGCCAGCATCGCTGACCCACGCCATGTGCTGCTGCGCACCATCGAAGCGCTGAAGGCTGACGGTTATCACCCGGTGATGGCCTGCGAGCTGGAGTTCTACCTGCTTGACCAGCAGCGTGATGCCCAAGGCCGCCCACAACCGGCGCTGGACAACGATGGCGGCCGCCCCCGCAGCACCCAGGTCTATGGCCTGCGCGAACTGGAGCAGATCGAACCGTTCCTCGCCGACCTCTACGCTGCCTGCAAGGCCCAAGGCATCCCGGCGCGCACGGCCATTTCCGAGTACGCCCCCGGCCAGGTGGAAATCACCCTGGAGCATGGCGATGCGCTGCAGGCGATGGACCAGGCGGTGCGCTACAAGCGCCTGGTTAAAGGTGTGGCCCATGCCCACGGCATGCAGGCCTGCTTCATGGCCAAGCCATTCGCCCAACTGGCCGGCACCGGCATGCACATGCACCTGAGCCTGGCCGACAGCGACGGCAACAACCTGTTCGCCAGCGAAGACAAGGCCGGCACCCCGCTGCTGCGCCAGGCCGTGGCCGGCATGCTGCGCCACCTGCGCGACTCGCTGTTGCTGTTCTGCCCCAACGCCAACTCGTACCGCCGTTTCCAGGCCAACAGCTATGCGCCCCTGGCGCCAACCTGGGGCGTGGACAACCGCACCGTGAGCCTACGCGTGCCGGGTGGCCCGGCCAACAGCCGGCATGTGGAGCACCGCATCTGCGGCGCTGATGCCAACCCTTACCTGGCTGCAGCGGCGATCCTTGCTGCCAGCCACCGGGGCATCCGCGAACAGCTTGACCCAGGCGCCCCCGTTGAAGGCAACGGCTATGCCCAGGCCACCGAACACTTGCCCACCGACTGGCTGACCGCCCTCGACGCCCTGCAACAATCCGATTGGGCCCGTGAAGCATTGGGCGAAGACTTCCTTGGCGTGTACCTGAAGGTCAAGCGCGCCGAGTACCGCCAGTTCATGGCCGAAGTCAGCGAACAGGACTGGCGCTGGTACCTGCACCAGGCCTGAGCCCCTACATAACAAGGAACACCCATGAACGCAGCATTGAACAACGGCCCGGCGCAGCGCGCGCCGTCCTATTACAGCGCCACCCTCAACGACCACAGCGAGTACCCGCAACTCAAGGGCACAGTGCAGGTGGATGTGGCGATCATCGGCGGTGGCTTTACGGGCGTGGCCACGGCAGTGGAACTGGCCGAGCGCGGCCTGAAGGTCGCCATCGTCGAAACCAACCGCATCGGCTGGGGTGCCAGCGGGCGCAACGGTGGCCAGGTCACCGGCAGCCTGTCGGGCGACGAGGCCATGCGCGCGCAGATGCGCAACCACCTGGGCGCCGAAGTCGACGATTTCATCTGGCACTTGCGCTGGCGCGGGCACCAGGTGATCGAGCAGCGCGTGGCGCGCTATGGCATCGATTGCGACCTCAAGCGTGGCCACCTGCATGCAGCCATGAAGCCTTCGCACATGAACGAGCTGCGTGCGTTCGAGGCCGAGGCACGGCGCCGTGGCATGGGCGAGCAGGTGCAACTGCTCGACCGCTCTGCAGTGGCGGAGCATCTGCAAAGCCCGCTTTATCTGGGCGCGTTGAAGAACCTGCGCAACCTGCACCTGCACCCACTCAACCTGTGCCTGGGCGAAGCCCGTGCCGCACATGGCCTGGGTGCACTGATATTCGAAAATTCCGAAGTACTGGACATCGTCCATGGCCCGCGCCCGGCGGTGGTTACCGCCCACGGCCGGGTGGAAGCACGCCAGGTGATGTTGGCTGGTGATGTGTATCACAAGCTGGAAAAGCGCCAGCTCAAGGGCAAGATCTTCCCGGCCATGGGCGGTATCGTCACCACCGCGCCCCTGGGTGAGCTGGCCGAGCAGATCAACCCACAGGACCTGGCGGTATACGACTGCCGCTTCGTCCTCGACTACTATCGCCTGACAGCCGACAAACGCCTGCTGTTCGGCGGCGGCGCCAACTACTCCGGCAAGGATTCACGCGACATCGAAGGCGAATTGCGCCCCTGCATCGAACGCACCTTCCCGGCATTGAAGGGGGTGCCGATCGAATTCCAGTGGAGCTGCGCCATGGGCATCGTGGTCAACCGCATCCCGCAGCTGGGCAAGCTGTCGGACAACGTGTGGTACTGCCAGGGTTACTCAGGGCACGGCATCGCCACCAGCCACATCATGGGTGAGATCATGGCCGAAGCGTTGACCGGGACGCTGGAGAAGTTCGACACCTTTGCCCAGTGCAAGCATGTGCGCGTGCCGATGGGGGACTTGCTGGGGAATCCGCTGCTGGCGGCGGGGATGTGGTACTACCAGATGCTCGAGAAGCTGCGCTGAGTTGCGCGGATGTAGGAGCGGGTTTACCCGCGAAAGGGCCGGCCCTGCTGACCGATCCCCACCCGCCGTTCACCGTTGTCGCAACTACCGTATTCGCGGGTAAACCCGCTCCTACGGGGGCTCACAATGTCTGAAGACGGCGCCGCATCTTATTGTGGGGCCTTGTGTCGCGAAAGGGGCGCAAAGCGCCCCCAGCCATTGTTGCATCGCCGCCGAAACCCCAGGGCCGCTTCGCGGCCCTTTCGCAAGGCTCCCACACTGAGCGTGCAGGTTTATGGTCAGGCGATCTTCTTCAAACCTTGCTTCTTGAGCTCTTCATCACGCAGTTCGCGGCGCAGGATCTTGCCCACGTTGGTGGTTGGCAGCGAATCGCGGAACTCGATCTGGCGCGGTACCTTGTAGCCGGTAACGTTGGCACGCATGTGCTCCATCACCTGCTCCTTGGTCACGGTCATGCCCGGCTTGACCACGATGAAGACCTTGATCACTTCACCCGACTTCTCGTCCGGCACACCAATGGCCGCGCACTGCAGCACGCCCGGCAAGGCCGCCAACACGTCTTCCAGCTCGTTGGGGTACACGTTGAAGCCCGAGACCAGAATCATGTCTTTCTTGCGGTCGACGATGCGCATGTAGCCATCCGCCTGTATCAGGGCGATGTCACCGGTCTTCAGCCAGCCTTCGCTGTCGAGAATCTCGGCCGTGGCGTCTTCACGCTGCCAGTAGCCCTTCATCACCTGCGGGCCCTTGACGCACAGTTCGCCCACTTCGCCAAGCGGCAGCTCATTGCCGGCGTCGTCGATGATCTTGCACTGGGTCGACGGCACCGGAATACCGATAGTACCCACCTGGTTCGCTTCCGATGGGTTCACTGCCGCCACCGGGCTGGTTTCGGTCATGCCGTAGCCTTCGCAGATGGCACAACCGGTAACGGCCTTCCAGCGCTCAGCCACACTCAACTGCAGGGCCATGCCGCCCGACAGGGTGATCTTCAGCGCCGAGAAATCCAGGGCACGGAATGCCTCGTTGTTGCACAGGGCAACGAACAGGGTGTTGAGGCCGACAAAGCCGCTGAACTTCCACTTGCCCAGTTCCTTGACCATCGCCGGCAGGTCTCGCGGGTTGCTGATCAACACGTTGTGGTTGCCGATCAGCATCATCGCCATGCAATGGAATGTAAACGCATAGATGTGGTACAGCGGCAGCGGGGTGATGAGGATTTCGCAGCCTTCGTGCAGGTTGGCGCCCATCAGTGCCCGGCACTGCAGCATGTTGGCCACCAGGTTGCGGTGAGTCAGCATGGCGCCCTTGGCCACGCCGGTGGTACCGCCGGTGTATTGCAGCACCGCCACGTCGTTGGCCTGCGGGTTGGCCTCGGTCACTGGCTGGCCCTTGCCCAGCGCCAGGGCGTCATTGAAACGCACGGCCTGCGGCAGGCTGTAGGCCGGCACCATCTTCTTCACATACTTGATCACGCTGTTGATCAACAGGCGCTTGAGTGGCGGCAGCAGGTCGGCCACTTCGGTGACGATAACGTGCCTGACCTGGGTTTTAGGCACCACCTTCTCGGCCAGGTGAGCCATGTTGGCCAGGCACACCAGGGCCTTGGCACCAGAGTCGTTGAACTGGTGTTCCATCTCCCGCGCGGTGTACAGCGGGTTGGTGTTGACCACGATCAGCCCGGCACGCATGGCACCGAAGACCGCGACCGGGTATTGCAGGACATTGGGCAATTGCACGGCAATGCGGTCACCCGGCTTGAGGTCGGTATGCTGCTGTAGCCAGGCGGCAAACGCCCCCGACAACGCATACAACTCGCCATAAGTGATAGTCTTGCCCAGGTTGCTAAAGGCCGGTTTGTCGGCAAAGCGTTGGCAGGATTGCTTGAGTACCGCCTGGATATTGGGGAATTCGTCAGGATTGATTTCCGCCGTAATCCCGGCTGGGTACTTATCCTTCCAAAAATTTTCGATCATGGAAGCCCACTCCTTCAGCAACAGCGAAGTTCGATTCACGCGTCGATGCGCTTATTATTGATATGAGATGACGGTTCGTTGCAAACCGGATCATCTGGAAGCGGGCCGAGAGTAACAGCTTTGCCTGGGGTCGCCTAGAGGCCAAAACAGGCCTTACGGTCACAAAAATGACTCAATGAACAATACAGGTCATTTTTAGAGTAATTATCCAAAATGTCGCAGATAAGGCTGTATAGAGCCTGTTAGAGCGGTTTAAGGCATTCGCGGGTAAACCCGCTCCTACATTGGGCGGTGTAGGAGCGGGTTTACCCGCGAAGAAGCCATCCTGGTATCACGCTATGTCGCGCAACTCACGCCGCAAAATCTTGCCCACCGGCGTCATCGGCAACGACTCGCGCAGCACAATGTGCTTGGGGACCTTGTAGCCGGTGAGGTTGGCCTTGCAGTAGGCTTTCAGCTCATCAATGCTCACCCCGCCCTCGCGCGGTACCACGAACAGCTTGACCGCCTCGCCTGAACGCTCGTCCGGCACGCCGATAGCCGCACAGTTGGCGACCTTGGGATGCCCCATCACCACATCCTCGATTTCGTTGGGGTACACGTTGAAGCCCGAGACGATGATCATGTCCTTCTTGCGGTCGACGATGCGGGTGAAGCCGTCCGGGTCGATCACCGCGATATCACCGGTCTTGAACCAGCCGTCTGCATCCAGTGCCTGGGCCGTTGCCTCGGGCTGATGCCAGTACCCCTTCATGACCTGCGGGCCTTTGATGCAAAGTTCGCCCCGCTCGCCCAGCGGCAGTTCGTTGCCGTCATCATCGATGACCTTGAACGCAGTACCCGCCACGGGGATACCCACTGTCCCCAGACGCGCCAGCTGGCCGTAAGGGTTGGTGCTGGCTACCGGCGAGGTTTCTGTCAGGCCGTAGCCTTCAACGATGCGACACCCGGTAAGGTCTTCCCAACGCTCGGCGGTCGCTTTGACCAGCGCTGTGCCACCAGAGTTGGTGACCTTCAGCGCCGAGAAGTCCAGTTGACGGAAGCCCGGGTGGTCCATCAGTGCGACAAACAGGGTATTGAGGCCCAGCAAGCCAGAGAAACGCCATTTGCCCAGCTCCTTGATGAAGCCGGGAATATCCCGCGGGTTGGTGATCAGCACATTATGGTTGCCGGTCACCATCATGCACATGCAATTCGCGGTGAAGGCATAGATGTGATACAGCGGCAGCGGCGCGATCATCACCTCCTGGCCGTCCTTCAGCAGCTTCTGCCCATCGGGGCCGTGCTGCGAGAAGCAGGCCAGCACCTGCAGCATGTTGGCCACCAGGTTGCCGTGGGTGAGCATGGCGCCCTTGGCCAGGCCAGTGGTGCCGCCGGTGTACTGCAGCACAGCGATGTCATCGAGGTTCAGCGACACCGGTTTGGGCGACAGCCCGCGGCCCTCGCGCAGCACCTGTTTGAACGGCACTGCTTGAGGCAACTGGTAAGCTGGCACCATCTTCTTCAACTTGTCGACCACGGTGTTGACCAGCCAGCCCTTGGCGGTCGGCAGCAGGTCGCCCATCTTTGCCTCGATCAGGTACTCGATACCGGTATCGGGTAGTACCTCCTGCACGCGCTTGCCGAACATGTTCAGGTACACCAGCGCACGCGCGCCGCTGTCCTTGAATTGGTGGCGCATCTCGCGCTCGGTGTACAGCGGATTGGTGTTGACCACGATCAGCCCGGCGCGCATGGCACCGAATACGGCGATGGGGTACTGCAGCACGTTGGGCATCTGCACGGCGATGCGCTCACCCGGTTTGAGATCTGTGTGCTGCTGCAACCAGGCAGCGAAGGCAGCCGAATGGCGCTCCAGTTCCGCGTAGCTGAGGGTCACGCCCAGGTTGCTGAACGCCGGGCGGTCCGCAAAGCGCTTGCAGGAGCGTTCGAACACCTCGACGACCGAGGCGTAGGCATTGATGTCGATGGTGGAAGGCACGCCCGCCGGGCGCTTGTCATTCCAGAAGTCGGCTTGCATTTATTATTGTTCCTCTGCCTGGACCTGCACTGCGTCCTTTAGTCCTTTACCTGATCGCCTGCTGGCGAAAAGGCGTTGATCCGACGTTAGCAGGTAAGCCCAAGGTGGCATATACGCCAAGTGCCGCCATTAACATTGTGAATCTTATTTGTGCCCCTCCTGCAATCCGGCCGGTTGTGCATACACTGTTCGGGTAACCGCGCGCACAAGGACCCGCCATGCCCCACGACGCCTTCTGGCTGCCCGCCAGTGAGCACTGCAGCCTGTACGTACACCAATGGCTGCCGGCCACACCGGTGAAGGCCGTGGTGCTGCTGGCCCATGGCATGGCCGAGCATGCCGGGCGCTACCAGCGCCTGGGCCAGGCCCTGAGCGAGGCCGGCTTTGCGCTGTTCGCAGCCGATCAGCGTGGCCACGGGCGCACTGCCGAATTGGGCAGCCTCGGCCTGTTCGCCCGACATCATGGCTGGAATGCCGTAGTCAACGACCTGGGATGTGTGGCCCAGCACATCGGCCAGCAGTACCCGTGCACGCCGCTGTTCCTGTTCGGCCACAGCATGGGCAGCTACATCGCCCAGGCCTACCTGCTGCATCACAGTGGCAGCCTGCACGGGGCCATCCTCAGCGGCTCCAACTACCAACCGGCCGTGCTGTACCGCTTTGCGCGGCTGATTGCCCGGCTGGAGTCCTGGCGCCAGGGGCCACTGGGCAAGAGTGCACTGATCGAATGGTTGTCCTTCGGTTCGTTCAACAACGCCTTCAAGCCCAACCGCACGGCATTCGACTGGCTCAGCCGCGACCCGGACGAGGTCGATCAGTACGTGAACGACCCGTTATGTGGCTTTCGCTGCACCAACCAGTTGTGGCTCGACCTGCTACAAGGCTTGGCGCAGATCAGTCAGCCGGGTAACCTCGCGCAAATCGATCCCAACCTGCCGATGCTGGTGATCGGCGGTGAATGTGATCCGGTCAGTGTCGGGAAGCGTCTCACCCACCTGGCCGACGCCCTGCGCGCGACCGGCAACCGACATGTACAGCTGCGCGTCTATCCGGAGGCGCGGCATGAAGTACTCAACGAAACCAACCGTGGCGAGGTCATCGCCGACATTCTCGGCTGGCTTGAACAGGCGCTGGCCCTTGGCCGCCCTGCACGCAGTGAATGATAGCCGCCCTCGCCCAACGCTTAAGGAAGCATCGATGTCCCAGGTCACCAACACGCCTTACGAAGCCCTCGAAGTAGGCCAGAAGGCCGAGTACAAGAAGTCCGTTGAAGAACGCGACATCCAGCTGTTCGCTGCGATGTCCGGTGACCACAACCCGGTTCACCTGGATGCCGAGTTCGCCGCCAAGAGCATGTTCCGCGAACGTATTGCCCACGGCATGTTCAGCGGCGCGCTGATCAGTGCTGCAGTGGCCTGCACACTGCCTGGCCCTGGCACCATCTACCTGGGCCAGCAGATGAGCTTCCAGAAGCCGGTGAAAATTGGCGACACCCTGACCGTGCGCCTGGAAATCCTCGAGAAGCTGCCCAAGTTCAAGGTGCGCATCGCCACCAACGTGTACAACCAGAACGACGAGCTGGTGGTCGCGGGTGAAGCCGAGATCCTGGCGCCGCGCAAGCAGCAGACCGTCGAGCTGGTGTCGCCGCCGAACTTTGTGGCTAGCTGAAGTGTGATGCAGCCAGCACCTTCTTCAAGGCTGCTCTCCTGGGTAACCCGCTAATTCGTTGATTTAGCGGGCATCCTGTGGGTTATGGGCTGGCCCGCAAAGAGCCGGCACACCCCACATCATTCGATAGCCTGCAAGCGCCGCTCGATATGCCGCCGTTCTGGCGCCTGCCGTGTCAAGGCCAGCGCCTGCTGCCAGGCCGCACGCGCCGCTTCCACCTGCCCCAGCTGGCAATGCAACTCGGCGCGCGCCGCATGTGCCAGGTGATAGTCCAGCAACTCCCCCCGCGCCAGGATCCCTTCGACTTCCCGCAAGCCAACCTCCGGCCCATCCCGCTTCGCCAGCGCCACCGCCCGGTTCAGCTCCACCACCGCTGATGGCCAATACCGCTGCAATACGTCATACAGCCCGACGATCTCCCCCCAGTCCGTTTCTTCAGCCGTCGCCGCCTCGGCATGCACAGCAGCAATCGCCGCCTGGATGGTATAGGCCCCGAATGCACGGCTCTGCAGGGCCTGGCGCACCAGTTCACAGCCTTCGGCAATGAACTGCCGGTCCCACAGGCTACGATCCTGCTGCTCCAGAACCACCAGATTGCCTTGGCCATCGATTCGCGCCCGTTGCCGGGACGCCTGCAGCAACATCAACGCCAGCAGGCCGACCGCCTCCGGGTCGGGCAGCAACTGCACCAGCAACCGCGCCAGGCGAATGGCTTCATCACTCAGCGCCTGCTGCAGCAGGGTCTCGCCCGATGACGCCGAATAGCCCTCGTTGAACACCAGGTAGATCACCCGCAACACGCTTTCCAGGCGCTCAGGCAGCTCATTCAGCTCTGGTACCTGGTACGGTATGCCGGCGTCACGGATCTTGGCCTTGGCGCGCACGATGCGCTGGGCGATGGTTGTCGGGCTTTGCAGAAAGGCGCGGGCGATCTGCTCGGTGGTCAGGTCGCAGACTTCGCGAAGGGTCAATGGCACCTGAGCGTCGGGCGACAGGGCCGGATGGCAACAGGTGAAGATCAGCCGCAGGCGGTCATCCGCCAGCAGTTCTTCTTCACTGGGGTCCTGCGCCTGGCCCTCCAGCAGCATGCTCAAGTCAGCCTGGGAGCGGTCGAAGCGGGCGCGCCGGCGCAGCGCATCGATGGCCTTGAAGCGCCCGACAGAGACCAGCCACGCTCGCGGGTTGCCGGGGATGCCGTCGCGTTGCCAGCGTTCGACGGCAACGAAGAAGGCATCATGCATGGCCTCCTCGGCCAGGTCGAAATCACCCAGCAAGCGGATCAGTGTCGCCAGGATGCGCCGCGATTCCTGCCGGTATACGGCCTCTACTTCTGCACGCACCTGGGCCAGAGCTGTCATCAGTCGGGCATCCGCTGGGTCACCACCTCCACCAGGCGGTCCAGGCTTTCTCCCCAGCCTTGGTAGAAGCCCATTTCTTCATGAGCCTGGCAGTCAGTGGCATTCCAGTGCCAGGCACGGGCCGTGTAACGGGTTTTGCCCTGTTCCTCGTCAAAGCTGATCACGGCGGTCATGAAGGCCTTGTTCGACGGTACCCAACCGGGGCCGAAGGCATCGGTGAACACCAGCCGGCGTGGCGCGGCAATTTCCAGAAAAACGCCCTGGTTCGGGTACTCGCTGCCATCCGGCGCCCGCATCAGGGTGCGAAACAGGCCACCGGCCCACAGCTGCATTTCACATTCCGGGGTGGTCATGCCGTGCGGCCCCCACCACTGCATCAGCCACTGGGGTTCGGTCCAGGCGCGGAATACCTTGGCCGGTGGTGCGTCGATCAGGCGGCTGATGGACAACTCGTGTTGCGCTTGCGCAATGGGTGCAAGGCTCATGCTGATTGTTCTCCTTGGCTGTCAGGGTTGCAGCTCGCGCACTGGTCGCACCTCGACACTGCCGACCCGCGCGGCAGGGATACCCTTGGCGATACTCAGCGCTTCGTTGAGGTCGCGGGCCTCCACCAGGTAAAAGCCGGCCAGTTGCTCCTTGGTTTCGGCAAACGGGCCATCGGTCAGGCTCATCTGCCCGTTGCGCATGCGCACCGTGGTGGCAGTCTGCACCGACTTCAGCGCCTCGGCCGCCAGCATTCGCCCGGAACCGTGAATGGCTTCGGCGTAGGCCATGCATTCGGCGTCTGCCGGGCTGTCGGGCAGGCTGTGCAACAGCCCCTCGTCACAATAGACCAGGCACAGGTATTTCATGGTCGCCTCCAGGGCATTTGGCAAAGTGCGTTTGGCGATAACGGCTCAGGGCTTGAGATCGAACAGGGCTTTTTGCGTTTCCATGTCGAAAGGCGCCGACCAGTGTTCGTGGATTACCTGCCACTGGCCGCCTTGACGACGATAGCCCACCGTGGCGCGCATGAAGCCGCACTGGCTTTCGTCATCGCCCGGGCCGCAGCGGTTCAGCCAATGGGCCAGGGCCAGATCGTCAGCGGTGTGCACGGTAAGTTGGGCAAGTTCGAAGACCATGGGGCCCGTGCACATGCCCATGCACATTTCCCAGTGCGCCGTGTAGGCGGGCTTGCCTTTGAATTGCAGGGCCTGGATGGCATCGAAGGCGACAATATCGTCGGCGTAGGGGGCGATGATGCCCGGGATGTCGCGATCGCGCACGGCTTGCATCCAGCGCTCGATCAATTGGCGGATTTCGGTTTCGGCTGCGGTGCTCATCGGGGGTCCTCCGACAGGACAGGGTGTTTTGGCACACTGCGTGCGTGCCTTCACTTATGGTCGAACTGAGGGAGGGGAAATCGACAGTGGAGGAGAATATTTTGACGGGGGGCAGCTGAGAGCGTGCATCAGGGACTGCCTGGGGAATGTTCTCGGTGAATGTTCTCGGTGATTGGGCGCCTGGGAGATCGAGCGCCGCCCGCGCGGCGCATCGCGAGCAAGCTCGCTCCTACATTTGTTTCGGGCCAGTTATTCCTGAGGCAGAAGCGCGCGGCCCTTTGGCGTCCTCCTCGATATCGGGTGGAGCAAACAAGGCGGTCGCGCGCGTAGGCACAGGCAATACTGGCCCGAAACAAATGTAGGAGCGAGCTTGCTCGCGATGCGCCGCGCGGGCGGCGCTCGATCCCACGGGCGGTGAAAATGCTGCGGCGATCACATGGAAGCCAGCAGCAACTTTCATCGCACTACCTATCTATCACCCCTGCTGGCAACCTTCACCCATGGCCCGGTACTGAATGGTGTGCACCTGGCCCTGATGGTCTTCATAGGTCATGGTCGCAGGTACCACTTCGCAGACATTGGGGATGGTCGACAGGTTGATCACCCGCTTGATGTCCAGGTTCATCGAGTAGTCGTACTGCTGAGCCACAGGCTCGCTGGAAACGGGTTTGGCCTCATCGGCGAGGGCGAACGAGGACATACCGACCAATGCAAGAATCAGTAATGGTTTCATGTGGTTTTGCCTTTTGCGCGTTCAAGCTGATCGATTGACTTCTATTGCCGTATCCGGCGCGGAGAAGTTGTCATCTATGGTCTAGATGGCACGAAGTACCGATCCCGCTTCGTACTGCCAGGGGGGATGAACAAAATTCTACTCCCGGCCAGCAATAGTTGAACCCCGGAGTCGGATATTCACCCTTGCCGGTTTTGCAACAATCTGCGACAACGTGGCCGCAAATCATCAGGCCAGAGCCTCTGGCCACGTTTCAGGGTAGGACTCACCATTTCTGAACAATTGTCCTGTTCGAAGCTTTCGGACACAGAACGCCGTTTGCTGGACCACTTCTACCGCCAGCACAGCTCACGCATGCGCGCTGCAAGCGACGCCGAACTGTGGGTAGCGCGGGCGCCTGGCATCATCGCCGGGCTGAGCTTGAGTGCGGTGAGTGAGGGGTTCTGGCTGACCGGCCTGTTCGTCGACCCGCAGCGACGCAGCCAAGGGGTGGCCGCGCGGTTGGTCGAGGCAGCGCTGGCGCAACTTGGCGGGCCTGTCTGGCTGTTCTGTCATCCCGAGCTGACGCCCTTCTACCAGCGCCTGGGCTTCGACCTGGCCCAACAGCTGCCAGAAGCTCTGGCCAGCCGCCTGCAACGCTATCAGCGCAACAAACGCCTGGTAGCCCTGCAGCGAGGTCAGTCCTCGCTGACCTCGAGCCCGGGGAACAACACGTCGGTGTAGCCGAACCTGGCGAAGTCCTGGATGCGCGAGGGGTATAGCCGGCCAATCAGGTGGTCGCACTCGTGTTGCACCACCCGCGCATGGAAGCCATCGGCAAAGCGGCTGATCGGGTTGCCGTGGGGGTCGATGCCTTGGTAGCCGATATGCTTGAAGCGCGGCACCACGCCGCGCAGGCCAGGCACCGACAGGCAACCCTCCCAGCCGTCCTCGACCTCGCTGGAGGTCAGGGTGATGACCGGATTCAGCAGAATGGTCTGCGGCACCGCCTCGGCATCGGGGTATCGCTCGCTGCGCTCGAAGCCGAAGATCACCAACTGCAGGTCGATGCCGACCTGCGGGGCGGCCAGGCCCACACCGCCTACGTGACGCATGGTTTCGAACATGTCGTCGATCAACTGCTGCAGTTCGGCACTGCCAAGCATGTGCTCGGGCACTGGCGGTGCGATGCGCAGCAGGCGTTCATCGCCCATCTTGAGAATGTCACGGATCATCAGGGGTTCGGCTCGACGCTATGAGGCTTGCTCGGGTTCGGGTGCTCGTGACCCAGTACAGTCAAGGTTTCCTTGGGCTTAACTTCTTCGAAGTCTTTCTCGCCCGGGTTCTTGCCTTCGGCTGACATGTGCTCGATCACCGCATTCATTTCGGCGCCGAGCAACAACACGGCGGCCGAAATATAGAAATACAGCAACAGCACGATGATTGCACCAATGCTGCCGTACATGGCGTTGTAATCGGCAAAGGTCTTCACGTAGTAGGCAAAGCCCAGTGAGGCCACGATCCACACCACCACCGCCAGCACCGAGCCAGGGGTGATGAAGCGAAACTGCTGTTTCACATCAGGCATCACGTAATAGATCAGGGCCACTGCCACCATCAGCAGAATGATGATCACCGGCCAGCGCAGGATGGTCCACAGTGTGACGATGAACTCCTGCATGCCGATCTGGGCGGCGATCCATTCCATCACCTGGGGGCCCAGCACCATCAGTGCTGCGGCCGCCAGCAGCATGCCAGCCAGGCCCACAGTGTAGAAAATGGAAAGCGGGATACGCTTCCACACCGGGCGACCTTCGGGCACATCGTAAGCGGCGTTCATGGCGCTCATCATCAAGCGCACGCCAGCGGAGGCGGTCCACAGGGCGATCACGATACCCACCGACAGCAGTCCACCCTTGGATTGTTGCAACTGGTCGATCACCGGATTCACCTGCTCCAGCGCCTGGGGCGGCAATACCAGTTCCGATTGCAGACGCAGCCAGGAGAAAAAGTCCGGCAGGTGCAGGAAACCGATCAGGGCAATCAAGAACAACAGGAAGGGGAACAGCGAGAACAGCGCCTGGTAGGCCAGCGCTGAAGCATAGGTGGACATCTCATCGTCGAGGAATTCCTTGACGGTGCGTACCAGCACGCGGTGCAGGGGCAAGCCGCGCAGGTCGGGGAAAATCATAGCGTCTCCTTTCGCCGCTTGATCGTTACAACAGACAAGTCTAATAGACCCTGCCCGTGCTGTGCTGCTCCCGGCCGTGGTTGAAGAATTTGCTTACGTATAGTGCCGGCCTCTTCGCGGGTTCGTCCTCGAAGAGGCCGGCACAGGCCGTCTCAAGTCAAGGCTTCTTCACCGCATCCTTCACATTGCCCTTGATCTGTTGCGCCTCGCCTTTCAGCTCCTGCGCCTTGCCTTCGGCCCGCAGCTTGTCGTTGTCGGTCACCTTGCCAACACCCTGTTTCACGTTGCCGATCGCTTCGTTGGCCAAGCCTTTCGCTTTGTCTTTAGTACCGCTCATGGCAAAACTCCTGCAAATGGAGACACGTGAACCGTGTCGACATTAGGTGGACCCAACGCCTTCGCCAGGAGTTTCAACGGATTTCCCGCTCAGAAGCCGGACGGTAAGAATACGGGCGAATACCGCACAAGCCGGTGAAGAGGCCCGCACAGGCACCGCAAGTTACAAACCTTGCCCCGCCCCGTGCCACCCCTCACAATGCAGGCCTTCATAGCGTCAACCCGCAGGAACCTGCATGAAACTCGACAAACCCGCCGCCATCGCCCGGCGCAACGAAGCACTGGCCCGCCCGGTGCTGACCAGCAGCAATACGCTGTTCGCCATCCTGGACAACAAACGCAACCTGTGGTGGTTCGAAGTGCCAGTGGCACTGCTGGGCAAAGGCCAGGCCGACTGGGTCAACCTGCTGCTGCACACGCCAGAAAGCGATGAGCTGCAGCACCTGAAGGTGCCCACCAATTTCCTCAAGGCCCACCTGGAGCAGATGGAAGTGCGCAAGCCTGGCAAGCGCCGCTCCACCATCAGCCTGGCCCTCAGCGCCGACCGTGACTCGCTGCTGCGCGACACCCGTCCGGGTGGCGAGCAGTTGGACTTCCGTAACTTCGTACAGGCGTAACGCGGTCAGGCTTTCTCGATACGATCGTCATGGATGACGATCAGGCCCTGCTTGAACAACCCGCCAATGGCCTTCTTGAAGTTGCCCTTGCTGACGTTGAACAGCTTGCTGATCAGCGCAGGGTCACTCTTGTCGCACACACCCAACACCCCGCCCTCGGCTTCCAGGCGCGCCATGATCTGCTCTTGAAGGGTGTCCGCCAGGGCAGCGCCTACCGGCTGCAGGCTCAGTGAAATCTTGCCGTCCTGCCGCACTTCCTTGATGAAGCCTTTCTCGTGCATGCCCGAGCGCAAGAACTTGAACACTTCGTTCTTGTGGATCAGGCCCCAGTGGCGGTTGTTGATGATGGCCTTGAAGCCCATCGGCGTTTCGCCGGCCACCAGCAGCTCGACCGGCTGACCAACCTTGTAGTCGGCCGGGGTGACATCGAGGTAGCGGTCCAGGCGCGAGGTAGCAGTGATCCGGCGGGTGCGCTTGTCGAGGTACACGTGCACCACGCAGTAATCGCCAATCTTCAGCGGCCGTGCCTCTTCCGAGTACGGCATCAGCAAGTCCTTGGACAGGCCCCAGTCCAGGAAGATACCGGCACCGTTGATGTCCTTGACCTTCAGGCTGGCAAACTCGCCAACCTGCACCTTGGGCTTCTCGGTGGTGGCGATCAGCTGGTCTTCGCTGTCCAGGTAGATGAACACGTTCAACCAGTCATCGACCTCGGTCTCGGCGTTTTTCGGGATATAGCGCCCGGGCAGCAGGATCTCGCCATCGGCGCCGCCGTCCAGGTACAGACCGAAGTCCACGTGTTTCACGATTTGCAAACTGTTGTAGCGCCCAAGCAGAGCCATTTCCGATGATCCTCAAGACAAGGCGGCTATTCTACACCTGAAGCCACCACATGGCCCGACCACTCATGCAGTGGAACCGCCAGCCCGCACTTGCATCTACCTTCTGGCCAGCCTGAGGAAGGAACAGCACATGCCGCTACGCCTGCCCAAAGCCCTGCTTATCGCCATCGGCTTCGCCCTGGCCTTGGCCGCCTGCAGCCGCATCGACCTGGCCTATCGCAACCTCGACCGCCTGGTGCCGTGGTCGCTGAGTGACTACCTGGACATGAACCGCGAGCAGAGGGCGCTGCTGGATGATCGGTTGCGCGAGCACCTGGCCTGGCATTGCAAGACTCAACTGCCCGGCTACCTCGACTGGCTCGACCGGCTACGTGGCATGGTCGCCGCCGGCCGGGTGACCGACCAGGCCCTGCAGCAAAGCACCCACGACGTCCGTGAAGCGATTGGCCGGGTGACCGAGGAAATCACCCCGTCAGCCACCGAACTGCTGCGTGGCATGAGCGACGACCAGGTAGCGAAAATGCGTGAAGCCTTCCGCGAAGACATCAGTGAGCGGCAGAAGCAGTATGTGGATACGCCCTTGCCGAAGCAGATTGCCCGCCGTAGCGAGCGCATGGAAAAACGCCTGACGCCCTGGTTTGGCGAGTTGACTGCGGTACAGAAGCAACGCATCCAGACCTGGTCTCAAGCGCTGGGTGACCAGAACCGTGAATGGATCGCCAACCGCGCCCACTGGCAGCAGCAATTGCTGTTGGCGATGAACCAGCGCAACGACTCCAGCTTCGAACCGCGCCTGGCGACCTTGTTGCAGCGCAAGGAGAGTTTGTGGACACCCGAGTACCGGGCGGCGTATCAGAATACCGAGCAGCAAGCGCGCAACCTGCTCGTAGACCTGGTGCGGCAAAGCACCCCGCAGCAGCGGCGGTTCCTGCAGGAACGGTTGGGCAAGGTGCGCACTCATTTGAGTGAGATGAAGTGTTTGAAGGGGTGACAGGCCTGTTCGACCTGATTCACCGGGCCTTGCGCCGATACGGAAACACATCGATCACTTTCCCTTCACGTATCGCCGCCTGAAGCCCCTTCCAGTAATCCGCGTCATACAGTTCCCCATGCAAGCGGCTAAATAACCGCCGCTGGCCCATATCGGCAAACAGAAACGGCGGAAACTCTTCGGGGAACACATCCTGCGGCCCGATCGAGTACCACGGCTCGCCCGACATTTCGTCCTCCGGGTAACGCGGTGGCGGGATGTGGCGGAAATTCACCTCGGTCAGGAAGCTGATTTCGTCATAGTCGTAGAACACGACCCGGCCATGGCGGGTCACGCCAAAGTTCTTCAGCAGCATGTCGCCGGGGAAGATATTCGCCGCCGCCAACTGCTTGATGGCCAGGCCGTAGTCCTCCAGTGCCTCCAGCACCTGGCCCTCGGTGGCCTGCTCCAGGTACAGGTTCAACGGCGTCATGCGCCGCTCGGTCCAACAGTGGCGGATCAGCACCGTATCGCCCTCCAGCGCCACCGTCGACGGTGCCACCTCCAGCAACTCGGCCAGGCAATCCGGTTCGAACTTGCTGCGCGGAAAGCGAAAATCGGCAAACTCCTGGGTGTCGGCCATACGGCCCACCCGGTCGACGCTTTTCACCAGCCGGTACTTGTCGATCACCGTGGCGCGGTCCACGGTTTTCGATGGCGAAAAGCGGTCCTTGATGATCTTGAACACCGTATTGAAGCCGGGCAAGGTGAATACGCTCATGACCATGCCCCGTACCCCTGGCGCCATGACAAAGCGGTCATCACTGCTGGCCAGGTGGTTGATCAGCGCGCGGTAGAACTCCGACTTGCCCTGCTTGTAGAACCCGATCGAGGTGTATAGCTCGGCAATGTGCTTGCCCGGAAGGATGCGCTTGAGGAAATTGACGAACTCGGCCGGCACCGGTACATCGGCCATGAAGTAAGAGCGGGTGAACGAAAAGATGATCGACACCTCGGCCTCGTCGGTGATCAATGCATCGGCCTCGATGCCGTGGCCCTCGCGGTGCAGCAAGGGGATCACCAACGGCCACTGCTCATCGCTGTTGTACAGGCGGCCGACCAGATAGGCCCCCTTGTTTCGGTAAAGCACGGGTACAAACAATTCCACGGCCAGCGCCGGGTCCTTGCACACCCAGTTGGGCAGGCATTCACGTAGTTGTTCTTCCAGCCGCGTCAGGTCGCCTTCCAGGTCGCCGTACGGCATGTCGAACGGGTAATCGGCGAACACCGCGCGCAGCAAGTTCCTGAGACTGCCGTCAAGGCGATAGGTACGGGTTTGCGCGGCGCGCTCGCGGCCGCGCATGGAAGGCCGGGTGGTGTGGATGAACATGCAGCCGTCGCTGATCTGGTCATGGCTGAACAGGCTGCAAAACAGCGAGTTGTACCAGGTCTCTGCCAGCTCGTCGTCCAGGCGGGGGTCAATCAGGTGGATATAGGCGTTTTTCACCAGCGGCCACTGCTCCACGTCCAGCAGCACCTCTGCGGCAAAGGCCTGGCGCAGCCAACCGTTGACTTCGGCGACTTTCTCTTCGTAGAGATTGATGCGGGCGGCGGCGGCCTGCTGAATATCCTGCCAGCGCGCCTGCTCAAAGCGCTGGCGAGCACCAAGGGTGATGCGCTGGAAATGATCGCGGTAGTCGTCGAAGCCGGCGAGAATCATCCGGGCGATTTCGACAGCGGGCCAGGGCTGGGACATGCGTGGGGCCTCGGAGCTGGGATTGAGTACAGAGCTTAGCCGCCCTTGGCTTCATGGGTTACTGCCATTGAAGGCCCGAGCTGTAGTTGCACCTGCCTTGCCCAGAACCCCGCAGCCCGAGAGGAATTACACAGCAAGAAAGCACAAGAATCCCCCCGCCCCCTGGCGTACACTCGCGCCCCTGCCTTGCCTTCGGAGACCGTTGTGAGCCCCATCGCCCTAGCCCGCCTGCTGACCCTTGCCGCCGTCTGGGGAGCGAGTTTCCTGTTCATGCGCATCATCGCTCCCGAACTGGGCACGGTGCCGACCGCGTTCTTCCGGGTGTCCATCGCCTGCCTGGGCCTGATCGTGCTACTCGCCGCCGCCCGCGTACGCTGGGACTTCCAGGGTAAGCTCGGCGCGTGCCTGGTGCTGGGCATGATCAACTCCGGCATCCCCGCCACCTTCTACTCGGTGGCGGCCCAGGTGCTGCCTGCCGGCTATTCGGCGATCTTCAACGCCACCACCCCGTTGATGGGCGTGCTGGTCGGCGTACTGTTCTTCCGCGAGCCAATGACCCTGGCCAAACTCTGCGGCATCTTCCTTGGCCTGTTCGGCGTGGGCATCCTCAGCGGCGCCGGCCCGGTGGCGCTGGACATAGCCCTGCTGCAAGGCGCCCTCGCCTGCCTGGCGGCCACCACCTGCTACGGCTTTGCCGGGTTCCTCGCCCGCCGCTGGATCAGCGGCCTGGACAGCCGTCTTTCCGCGCTGGGCAGCATGCTCGGCGCCACGCTGATGCTGACCCCGCTGTTCGGCTGGAGCGCACTCACCCAACCGCCCGCCAGCTGGGGGGGCTGGGAGGTGTGGTTGTCGTTACTGGGGCTGGGTTTGCTGTGCACCGCCTTTGCCTACATCCTGTACTTCCGCCTGCTCGAAGAAATCGGCCCGGTAAAAGCCAGCACCGTAACGTTCCTGATCCCGGTATTCGGCGTATTGTGGGGGGCATGGCTGCTGAACGAGCCGTTGTCGATGGCGCACCTATACGGCGGCCTGCTGATTGGCCTGGCCTTGTGGCTGGTGCTGCGCCCGGCGCGCAGCTGAAGCGGAGTACTGCATGAACAGCGCGTACAAAAAGGTCCTGTTCCGCCTGGAGCAGGACGAGAACGGCTACCCACCGGCTTCGGTCGAGGGGCTGTGGGCCAAGGCCGTGGAAGGCGGCTATGCCGTCGACAACATACCCTTCCATGTCTATGGCATCGCCCCGGGCGACGTGATCGACACCCGCGAGGAAGAAGGCGAAACCTGGTTCGCAGAACTGCGCCACAGCAGCGGTAGCTCGGTGTTCCGGGTGGTCGTCAAACCTCCGGAAACCCTCGACCAGGTGCGCGCGGCATTGCTGGATTTCGGCTGTGCCTGTGAAACCGAGCAAGCAGTGAAGATGTTGGCGGTCGAGGTCCCGCAGCAACGCTCGCTCGACACCCTGCTCTACTACCTGCTCACCCAGCGCGAAGCCGGCCTGCTGGACTTCGAGGAAGGCGTGTTGCGCCACGCCATCCCCGAAGAATTCCGCTAGGGCCTACGCCTCCGCCAGGCGCGCGGCAGGCTTGCGAAACACGAACAGCAGCCCAACCACGATCAGCCCCATGCCCAGCAAGCTTAGCGGCGCCAGGCGATTACCGAAGATCAGCAAGTCCATCACTGCAGTCACTGCCGGCACTAGGTAGAACAGGCTGGTGACATTGACCAGATTGCCCTTGGCGATCAGCCGGTACAGCAGCAAGGTTGCCAGCAGCGAGACCACCAGGCCCATCCACAGCAGCGCACCGACGAAGCCGCCGGTCCACTCGACATGGAGCGGTTGCAAAGGTGCGAACAGCGCGCACATGGCAAAGCCGGCCAGGTACTGCAGCGGCAGTGTGCCCATGGGGTTGTCGGTAATGCGCTTCTGCAGGATCGAGCCAAAGGTCATGCTGACCAGCGCCAGCAGGGCGAACAGCATCCCCCCCAGCGATACCCGCCCAGGTTGATGCCCTGGTAGACCACCATGATCAAGCCGCCCAGCCCCAAACCCAGGCCGAACAAACGGCTCCAGGAACGCTGGCGCTCCATCAGCATCACGGTGAGGATCGGTTGGACGCCCATCACCGTCGCCATGACACCAGGGGTGACATGGGTATCAAGCGCCAACAGATAGAAGATCTGATAGGCACCGAGCAGCACACACCCTGTACCCAGGGCGCGCAGAATGCTCCCGCGAGTACACGGCCAACGCAACCCTAGCATCGGGCCGATCAGCAACAGGCCAGCCAGGGCCAGCGCCGAGCGCAACAGCAGAAAGGCGAACGGGCTGGCATGCGCCAGGCCCAGTTTGGAGACGATCGCCCCGCTGCTCCACAGCAGGACGAACAGGCAGGTAGTGGCCGCAGAGGCCACGGACGCTTTGGTAAAGACAGACATGAATTGCCACCTGATAGTAGGCAGATAAGCCAAACGGACGGCGTGCGCTTCGACGTGAGAAGTGGCCGACCGTGTTCAGTAGGTTGCGCGTGCGAAGGGTTGCGGCACGAAGCCGATCAGCCCAGCACAACCACGCAATGAGGCGGGGCTACGCCGCCTACGACGCCACTGACAGGTGGTGGGGAGTGACA
The DNA here is from genome assembly GCF_044904505.1 of Pseudomonas sp. 3HC3. Lineage (NCBI taxonomy): Bacteria > Pseudomonadati > Pseudomonadota > Gammaproteobacteria > Pseudomonadales > Pseudomonadaceae > Pseudomonas > Pseudomonas sp. 3HC3. The sequence continues at coordinate 24,072 of NZ_JADDRH010000011.1, read as the reverse complement.
GATCATGACCGGCTGCTGGCTACCACGCACGACCATGCCCGCGACTGGCGCGATGGCAAAGCATGTGGTGGAAGGGATGGCAGGCATGACAGGGGTCTTTGAAGGAGTGAATGTTCTGGAATATAGCGAGTGATTCTTCGCGGCACAAGCCTGCTTTCAAAGGTTCTGCTCATCCTTCAAGGAGGGTGATGCACTTATGGAAGCGGGCTTGCCCCCGCGAAGAGGCCCGAACAGACTACAAAAAATCAGAACAACCAGCGATACAGCAGATACGCCACCACCACCGCCAGTACCGGCCGCAGCACGCGGTAAGCCTTGGGGTTGGCGCGCTTGAACTGCTTCACATGGCTGCTGATCTTGTTGCTGAAGCGCTTGCTCCAGGCGTACGCCTGGTTGATCCCGCCCACGCGCTCTTCATCGGTGTTCTGCGGCGCGGTGGCGCGGCCGAGGAAGGCACTGACCTTACGGTTGATGCGCGTCATCAGCGGGCTACTCAGCGGGCGCTCGATGTCGCAGAACAGGATCACGCGGGTTACGTCGGTTTCGTTCTTGACCCAATGCACATAGGTTTCGTCGAACATCACGTCTTCGCCATCACGCCAAGCGTACTGCTCACCATCCACGTAGATGCGGCATGCGTCGGAGTTCGGCGTGGACAGCCCCAGGTGATAGCGCAGCGAGCCTGCGAACGGGTCACGGTGCGGGTTCAGGTGGCTGCCGCCGGGCAACAGGGCAAACATTGCGCCTTTGACATTGGGGATGCTGCTGACCAGCTCGACAGTGCGCGGGCAGAGGGTTTGCGCCGAAGGCAACGGTTTGTCGTACCACTTCAGGTAAAAGCGCTTCCAGCCCTTCTTGAAGAACGAACCGAAGCCGGCGTCGTTATCTTTCTCGGCAGCACGGATATAGCCTTCGTCGAACAGGCGCATGGCCTCTTCGCGGATTTCCTGCCAGTTGTCCTTCAGCACATCCAGCTCCGGGAAGCGCTGACGGTCCAGATAGGGCTTGGACGGCACGCCGGAAAACAGGTACATCAACGCGTTGTAGGGGGCGAACAGCGCCGAATGGTTGACGAACTGGCGCAACACCGGCAGGCGGGCCTTGCCGCGCAGGTGCACGAACAGCACGCTGCCGAAAAACACCAGCAAGACACCCGCCTTGGCTGCAAAGGAAAAGGTCATGCTTTCACTCCTTGGGGAAGAGCCAGGGCTGCGCTGCCTGCTCTCCAGAAAATCATCCTGCCATCATAAACCGATCCCGCCGCGGTAAAAACAACCCGGGCGGGATCGCATTCATGAAGATTCTGCAATAAACCAGGCCGCCGATTGTTGCGCCGAGTCAGCGGCAAGGCCGATTACTGTTGGTTTTCCTGCTCGCTGAACATGTCGCTGAACAGCATGCTCGACAAATATCGCTCGCCCGAATCGGGCAGGATTACGACGATGGTCTTACCCTGCATTTCCGGTTTTTCGGCCAGGCGCACCGCCGCCGCCATTGCCGCACCGCAGGAAATACCGCAAAGGATGCCCTCTTCCTGCATCAGGCGAATAGCCATGGCCTTGGACTCTTCGTCGGTCACCGTCTCCACTTGGTCGACGATCGACAGGTCGAGGTTTTTCGGCACGAAGCCGGCGCCGATGCCCTGGATTTTGTGCGGGCTGGGCTTGAGTTCTTCACCGGCCAGGGTCTGGCTGATCAGTGGCGATGCCACGGGTTCCACAGCCACCGACAGGATGGCCTTGCCCTGGGTATGCTTGATGTAACGCGACACGCCGGTGATGGTGCCGCCAGTGCCCACGCCCGCCACCAGCACGTCGATGGCGCCGTCAGTGTCGTTCCAGATCTCCGGGCCAGTGGTTTTTTCGTGAATGGCCGGGTTGGCCGGGTTTTCGAACTGGCCCGGCAGGAAGTACTGCTCCGGGTCGGAGGCGACGATTTCGTTGGCCTTCTCGATGGCGCCCTTCATGCCCTTGGCCGGATCGGTCAATACCAGTTCGGCGCCCAGTGCCTTGAGCACCTTGCGGCGCTCCAGGCTCATCGAGGCGGGCATGGTCAACATCAGCTTGTAGCCGCGGGCAGCGGCGACGAAGGCCAGGCCGATACCGGTGTTGCCCGAGGTGGGCTCGACGATGGTCATGCCCGGCTTGAGCTTGCCGCTGCTCTCCGCGTCCCAGACCATGTTCGCGCCAATGCGGCATTTAACCGAATAGCCCGGGTTGCGCCCTTCGATCTTGGCCAGGATGGTTACGCCGCGCGGGGCGATGCGATTGATCTGCACCAGCGGCGTGTTACCGATGGAGTGGGCGTTGTCTGCAAAGATACGGCTCATGGCAGGGGTCCTTGGCATGAAAAAGCAGGGAAATGCCTCAAGGGTAAGCCTGCGGCGGTGGCCCGTAAAGCCTGTTCGAACTCAGCCCGCCGCGGTGCGGTCAACCGCACATCCCGCCTTGGAGACCGCCTCATGAAAGCCCGCTATCGCTGGCCGCTGGTCGGCCTGGCCAGCCTGATCGCACTGCTGGTGGTGCTGCACCTGGCCCTGCCCTACCTGGTGCGCGACTACCTCAACGACAAGCTGGCCGACATGGGTGACTACCGCGGCCAGGTAACCGATGTGGACCTGGCCTGGTGGCGCGGTGCCTATCAGATCAATGGGCTGAAGGTCGTCAAGACCACCGGCAAGGTGCCCGTACCGCTTCTCGACGCCCCACTGATCGACCTTTCGGTGAGCTGGCGTTCGTTGTGGTACGACAAGGCAGTGGTGGCGGAGGTGACCTTCGTGCACCCCGAGCTGAACTTTGTCGACGGTGGTAGCAAACAGGCATCGCAGACCGGCCAAGGTACCGACTGGCGCCAACAGCTGGAAAAACTCCTGCCCATCACCCTCAACGAGGTGCGTATCGACAATGGCGTGCTGACGTTCCGCAACTTCAATTCCAAACCACCGGTCGACCTCAAGGCCACCCGGTTGAATGCCAGCATCCACAACTTGACCAATGTGCGCGACCAGAAAGGCCGTCGCGATGCCAGTTTCGAAGGTACGGCGCTCATAGCGGGGGATGCAAAGGTAGAAAGCCGTGCCACCTTCGACCCGTTCAGTGATTTCGATGACTTCGAATTCAGGCTTCGCGCCACCGGCATCGAGCTGCGCAAGCTGAATGACTTTGCCAGCGCCTACGGCAAATTCGACTTCAATGCCGGGCACGGTGACGTGGTCATCGAGGCCCAGGCAGAAAACGGCCGGCTGAACGGCTATATAAAACCGTTGCTGCGCGATGTCGACGTGTTCGACTGGCAACAGGACGTCGAGGAAAAGGACAAGGGCTTCTTCCGCTCGGTGTGGGAGGCCTTGGTGGGGGCGACCGAGACGGTGCTGAAAAACCAGCCGAAAAACCAGTTCGCCACCCGGGTGGAACTCAGCGGTAGTGTGCGCCAGCAGGATATCAGTGCCTTCGAGGCGTTCTTGCAGATCCTGCGCAACGGGTTTATCCAGGCGTTCAATGCACGCTACGAGCAGCCAGCGCCGAAGTCTGACTGAGAGAACGTGACGGGGCATTCAGGGACTGAATGCCCGGTCTGCGTTTGCAGCCGACTGGCCCCGCGTTATAGTCGGAAACAAATCCGGATTATGTGCTGCCTGTTCGGGCCTCTTCGCGGGTGAACCCGCTCCTACAACCCCGTAGGAGCGGGTTTACCCGCGAAGAGGCCCGCAAAGCCCTGAATAGAGGACACCCCCCATGAAGTTCGAAGGCACCCGCGACTACGTCGCCACAGACGACCTGAAACTGGCGGTAAACGCGGCCATTACCCTCGAACGCCCGCTGTTGGTCAAGGGCGAACCAGGCACCGGCAAAACCATGCTCGCCGAGCAGCTGGCAGCCTCGTTCGGTGCGCGCCTGATCACCTGGCACATCAAGTCCACCACCAAGGCCCACCAGGGGCTGTACGAGTATGACGCAGTCAGCCGCCTGCGTGATTCGCAGCTGGGCGTGGACAAGGTGCACGATGTGCGCAACTACCTGAAAAAGGGCAAGCTCTGGGAGGCCTTCGAGGCCGACGAGCGGGTCATCCTGCTGATCGACGAAATCGACAAGGCCGATATCGAATTCCCCAACGACCTGCTGCAAGAACTCGACAAGATGGAGTTCTACGTCTACGAAATCGACGAGACCATCAAGGCCAGACAGCGTCCGATCATCATCATTACCTCGAACAACGAAAAAGAGCTGCCGGACGCCTTCCTGCGCCGCTGCTTCTTCCACTACATCGCCTTCCCCGACCGCACTACCCTGCAGCAGATTGTCGACGTGCACTACCCGAACATCAGCCAGTCGCTGGTCAGCGAGGCGCTGGATGTGTTCTTCGACGTGCGCAAGGTGCCGGGCCTGAAGAAAAAGCCGTCCACCTCCGAGCTGGTCGACTGGCTCAAGCTGCTGATGGCCGACAACATCGGTGAAGCGGTGCTGCGCGAACGCGACCCGACCAAGGCCATCCCGCCGCTGGCCGGTGCGCTGGTGAAAAACGAGCAGGATGTACAACTGCTCGAGCGCCTGGCCTTCATGAGCCGGCGCGGCAACCGCTGACAGGAGCAGGGCCATGCTGCTCAATCTGTTCAATGAGATGCGTGCGGCCAAGGTGCCGGTTTCGGTGCGTGAGCTGCTCGACCTGCACCAGGCCTTGCAAAAGCGCGTGGTGTTTGCCGACATGGACGAGTTCTACTACCTCGCCCGCGCCATCCTGGTAAAGGACGAACGCCACTTCGACAAGTTCGACCGTGCCTTCGCAGCCTATTTCAAGGGCCTGGAAAACCTCGACCGGCACATTGAGGCGCTGATTCCTGAAGACTGGCTGCGCAAAGAGTTCGAGCGCTCGCTGACCGATGAAGAGCGCGCGCAGATCCAGTCGCTGGGCGGCCTGGACAAGCTTATCGAGGCATTCAAGAAACGCCTCGAAGAGCAAAAGGAGCGCCACGCTGGCGGCAACAAGTGGATTGGTACCGGTGGCACCAGCCCATTCGGCTCGGGCGGTTTCAACCCCGAGGGCATCCGCGTCGGTGACGCCGGCAAGCGTCAGGGCAAGGCGGTAAAAGTCTGGGACCAACGCGAGTACAAGAACCTCGATGACCAGGTCGAGCTGGGCACCCGCAACATCAAGCTGGCCCTGCGTCGGCTACGCAAGTTCGCCCGCGAAGGCGCCGCCGAAGAGCTCGACATCGACGGCACCATCGACCACACCGCGCGGGATGCCGGGTTGCTGAACATCCAGATGCGCCCTGAACGGCGCAACACCGTGAAACTGCTGTTGCTGTTCGACATTGGCGGCTCGATGGATGCGCACGTCAAAGTCTGCGAAGAGCTGTTCTCGGCCTGCAAGACCGAGTTCAAGCACCTGGAGTATTACTACTTCCACAATTGCGTCTATGAGTCGGTGTGGAAGAACAACCTGCGCCGCACGTCCGAGCGTTTTTCCACCTTCGACCTGCTGCACAAGTATGGCGATGACTACAAGGTGGTGTTCGTCGGTGACGCGGCCATGGCGCCCTACGAGATCACCCAGCCGGGTGGCAGCGTGGAGCACTGGAACGAAGAAGCCGGGTATGTGTGGATCCAGCGCTTCATGGAAAAATTCAAGAAAATCATCTGGATCAACCCTTACCCCAAGCAGGCCTGGGAATACACCGCGTCGACCCATCTGGTGCGGGACCTGATCGAGGACAAGATGTATCCGCTGACCCTGCAAGGGTTGGAGGACGGGATGCGCTACTTGTCCAAGTGAGGTTGCCCGCTCCAACATCGCCGTCAAGGCATGCACAAGACTTGTGTAGGAGCGGGTTTACCCGCGAAGAGGCCGCCCGTTCTACCGCCAACGGTTCAGGTAATCCTGCTGCGCCCGCCAGGCCTCGTCCTGCACCACCGCCCTGAACCGCACAGAAGCCCCCGGCATGCATTGCGCCAGTTGCGCCAGCGCCAGCGGCGTCAGCGCGCCCAGCCGCGGGTACCCACCAATGGTCTGCCGGTCATTGAGCAACACGATCGGCTGCCCGTCCGGTGGAACCTGCACAGCCCCCAGCGGAATCCCTTCAGAAATCATTGGCGCGCCTTGGTAGACCAGCTGTGGTCCCAGTAAGCGAACGCCCATGCGGTCGGCCCGGCTGTCCAGCGTCCAGTCACTGTTGAACGCTTCGAACAGGCTGGTACCGCTGAATTCACCGATCTGCGCGCCTATCACCAGGTCGAGCACCGGCTTTTTGGCAAACTGCGGGCGCAACGCTTGCGGCACTTCGCGCAGGGTTGTTTTGCTACTGGTAAAAGCTAATGCCTGGTCTTTAGCCAGCGCAGCACCCTGGCCATCGATGCCACCCAGTGCTTCACGTACCACGGTGGCACAACTGCCTAGCACATCCTTGCCCTGAAACCCGCCAGGTGCCGCCAGGTACGCGCGCACGCCCCGTTTTGGCTGCTTCAGGGTCAAGCGCTGCCCCTTGCCCAGGGCAAAGCTGCGCCATGGCGCCAAGGGCTGATCATCGACCCAGGCATCCAGGTCGGCACCGGCCAGGGCCAGCACGCAATCCTGTTCGGCCACCACGCAAAAACCACCCAGCGCCACCTCGACCACTGGCGCCCCCAACGGGTTGCCCAGCAGCCAGTTGGCCCAGTGCATCGCTACCCAGTCCAGCGCCCCACCCTGGGTCACGCCAAGGTGGCGCACGCCAAAGCGCCCGGCATCCTGTAACTGGCACAACGGCGTACTGGCCTCGATCCTCAACTGCTTCATCCCTGCGCCTCCACATCACCACCCATGGCCAGGAATTCACTGCGCGAAACCGGCACAAAGCGCACCCGGTCACCGGGTTGCAAGAGGCTGTAACCCTCACGCTCACGGTCGAACAACCGCACCGGGGTGCGCCCGATCAGGTTCCAGCCACCCGGCGATACTGCCGGATACGCCGCCGTCTGACGCTCGGCAATGCCCACGCTGCCCGCCGCCACGCGCTTGCGCGGGGTACTCAGACGAGGGCTGGCCAGGCGCTCATCGACCAGGCCCATGAAGCCGAAACCAGGTGCGAAGCCCAAGGCAAACACCGGGTAATCACGCTCGCAATGCAAGCGAACAATCTCGGCTTCACTCAAGCCGCTGCGGGCCGCCAGCACAGGCAGCTCGGGGCCGACACTGACGTCGTACCACACCGGGATCTCGTGTCGGCGGCCGCCACTGCCGGTGTCAGGCTGCAAGCCGTCCAGCGCCTGAGCGATTCGCGCCCTCGCCTCGCCCGGCGGCAGGGCAGACTGCACCATCAGCGTGGTGTAGGACGGCACCAGATCCAGCAAGTGCTCGCCGAACGCCGCGCTCAAGCGCCGGCTGGCGGCGAGCATCCATGGCATGTTGGCCTCATCGATACGGTCGAACAGGCGTACCATCAGGCTGTCGATGGCGACCACTTCGATTCGCGGCTTCATCACGCCTCCAGCCCATCGAGGGCCTGGCGAATCTGCCGCACCGCCGCCACCGAACTGTCGTTGTCGCCATGCACGCAGAGAGTGCGGGCGGCAAGCTGCAAGGCACTGCCATCGTCAGCCACCAGCGTTTCGCCTCGGGCCAGACGCACAGCCTGCTCCACCACCCGCGCCGGGTCGTGATGCACCGCGCCCGGCAGGCGCCGCGACAGCAGATGGCCGCTGGCGGTGTATGCGCGGTCTGCGAACGCCTCGAACCACAGCGGCACGCCAACTTCATCGCCCAGTGCCTGGGCGGCTCGGTTGTCGGCGGTGGCCATCAGCATCAACGGCAGGTGGCTGTCATAGGCCGCTACGGCCTCCAGCACGGTACGCAGCTTGAGCGGGTCGGCCATCATGTCGTTGTACAGCGCGCCATGGGGCTTCACATAGGCCACGCGACCACCCAGCACTTTGCAGATGCCATCCAGCGCACCGATCTGGTAATGCAGCAGGTCACGGATTTCTTCCGGGCTGCAGGCCATGGAACGGCGGCCAAAGCCGACCAGGTCCGGGTAGGCCGGATGAGCGCCGATAGTCACCCCGTGCTCCAGCGCCAACGTCACCGTGCGACGCATGATACCGGGGTCACCGGCGTGGTAGCCGCAGGCGATGTTGGCACAATCGATGTAAGGCATGACCTCGGCATCCAGGCCCATGCGCCAGCTGCCGAAACTCTCACCCATGTCGCAATTGAGTAGCAGGCGTTCCACCACGCGGTCTCCCTTGTCGTTGTGCATATGCCTACCTTACCGCGCCTGCAGCTGTTTGCCGCGGGTTTCCGGCAAGCTCAAGGCCGCCACGATCACAATGCCGTAGGACACCGCAGAAAACACGCCGATACCCAGGCCCAGCGGAACATTCTGGCCGAGCATGCCGATCATCAACGGGAACAGCGCGGCTATGACCTTGCCGATGTTGTAGCAGAAGCCCTGCCCCGAACCCCGAATGCGCGTAGGGAACAGTTCGGTCAGAAACGCGCCCATGCCACTGAAGATACCCGAGGCGAAAAAGCCCAGCGGGAGGCCCAGCCACAGCATCACGCCATCGCTGACCGGCATCTGCGTGTACAACAGCACAATGACGAAAGAGCCCACGGCGAACAGGATGAAGTTCTTCTTGCGCCCCAGCAGGTCGGACAGATAAGCGCTGACCACATAGCCCACGTACGAGCCGACGATCACCATGGCCAGATAGCCACCCGTGCCCAGCACACTCAGGCCGCGCTCGTTCTTCAGGAAGGTTGGCAGCCACGAGGTGATGGCGTAGTAACCGCCGAGCGCGCCGGTGGTCAGCAGGGATGCCCGAACGGTGGTCCAGAGCATGCCCGGCGCGAAGATTTCGTAGAAACGCGAAGGGGCCTCGGCGTTTTCCACTGCCTTGGCCTTACGATACACCTCAGGGTCCTTGACCAAGCGGCGAACGAAGATCACGAAAACCGCCGGTACCAGCCCCAGCAGGAACAACGCACGCCAGGCCTGCTCTGCCGGCAGCCAAGAGAACAGCAGCGCATAGAGGATGGCCGTGAGGCCCCAGCCAATTGCCCAACCGGACTGCACCATGCCGACCGCCTTGCCGCGGTCCTGGGCGCGGATCACCTCGCCGATCAACACCGCGCCGGCGGTCCACTCGCCACCGAAGCCAAAGCCCATCAGGGTTCGGGCAATCAGCAGTTGCTCGTAGTTCTGAGCGAAGCCACACAGGAAGGTGAAGAAGGCGAACCACAACACCGTCAGTTGCAGGGTACGCACACGGCCGATGCGGTCGGAGAGGATACCGGCCACCCAGCCTCCTGCAGCGGAGGCGATCAGCGTGCTGGTGTGGATCAAGCCGGCTTCGGTGGTGGTGAGCCCCCACAGCATGATCAGCGTAGGGATGACGAAGCTGAGCATCTGCGTGTCCATGCCGTCCAGGCCATAGCCGATCTTGCAGCTCCAGAAGGTACGTCGTTGCTGTTTGTCGATGTCGCGGTACCAGGCGAAAGGCCCGGTCGAACGGAAGGAACTGACCTGCTGCTGCACGCCGGTGGGGTTCATGGTTGCCTCGGCTTGTTGGTATTGTTTTATGGGCGACATAAAGCGTCGCGGCCTGGGCGCCATTGTTCAGAGGCCGCCTCGCCTGCGTCCAACGAAAAAAACCGCCGGTCTGGAACAAGAAAAACTGATCATGAACCTTCGCTTCCTCGAAACCTTCGTCTGGGTCGCCCGGCTCAAGAGCTTCCGCCTGACCGCAGAAAAGCTGTTCACCACCCAGGCTTCGGTATCCAGCCGTATTGCCGCACTGGAGGCTGACCTGGGCGTGAAGCTACTGCTGCGCGACTCCCGCGGGGTCAGCCTGACCCCGGAGGGCGGCAAGGTGCTGGAATACGCCGAACGCATGCTGGAAACCGCCAAGGCCATGAAGCAGTCGCTGGACAGCGACCGGGCCAAGGTCGGACGCATTCGCATCGGGGTGATGGACACTGTGATCCATACCTGGATGAGCGCACTGGTGGCGGAGTTGAGCGAGCGCTACCCGCAGGTGGAAATCGAGCTGGTGGCCGACACCGCGCTGAACTTGCGCGAACAGTTGCAAAAGGGCTTTCTTGACGTGATTTTGCAGACCGACTTGCTACGCGAGCAATCGATCCGCAGCCTCGACCTGGCGCGCTACCCAATGGGCTGGGTGGTGGCCGCAGGCGCCCACCAGCACCGGGACTATGCGTCGCTGGCCGAACTTGGGCGCGAGCGCATCATCACCTTCTCGAAGAATTCACGGCCGCACCAGGAGGTACTGACCTTGCTGCAGACTGCGGGAGCAGAGGCGCCGCGGTTGAATTGCGTGAACTCGGTGGCGGCGATTACCCGGCTGTTGCGCGACGGTTTTGGCATTGGCGCGCTACCGCCGGCGCTGGTGGATGCCGAGTTGGGACGGGGCGAGCTGGTGCTGCTGGAAGGGTTGCAGCCGCCGCCGAGCCTGGAGCTGGTGGTGGCGTGGCAGACCGGGGTGGTGTTGGTAGATGAGGTGGTTGGGGTTTGCCGGCAGGTGCTGGAGCGGTATGCGCGGGATGTGGGTGGGCAGCGGATCGTGCTGGTCTGAACGACGGTCTCTGTCTGTACCTGCCCTTTCGCGGGCTCGCCCGCTCCCACACCCGCCAGGCCTGTGATAATCCTGTGGGAGCGGCCAAGCCCGCGAAAGGGCCGGTACAGGTACAGCAGAACTTAGCGCCAGCTCTCTTTCACCACCCTGCGCCGCCCGCCCAGGATCAGCCAGCCAATCCCCAGCAACAGGCTTTCGACCACAAAGGCCAGCACAAAACCGGCACCCACACCCCAGCCGATCGCCTCGGGCACTAGCAGAATCTGGTAGCTGTAGCCATTGAGGGTTTCTTCGCGCAACTGCGGGTCGGCCTGCACCAGCACATGCCAGGTACGCTCGGCCCATGACCCTTGCAGCACCTGCCATTCGTTTTCCAGCAGTTCGTTGCGGATCATCAGGCTTTCGATGCTGTTGGCGTCACTGTTGAACACCGGGTCGTCGCTGCTGCGGTAGTGCTGCAGCAGCGCCTGCAAGTCGCCCTTGAAAAAGCGCTCGGCCGTTTGCCGGAACCCATCGAGCGCCTCGCGCGATTCGAACAGGTGCGCCTCGACCCGCTGGCTATAGTCCTTGACCAACCCCGGGACCTGGATACCGGCCAGCAGGCCGAAGGTAAACAACAGCAATCGCAGGTAACTTCTGAACATGCAGCGTCCTTAGCTCTGGCCGTGCGCCACGCACTCGCCGTGCCGCCACAGGGCCCACTGACCCGGCGCGTAGCGGTGCCAGGTCTCGTTCTCGGTCAGGGCCTCGGTGGCAATCACCGTGACCACGTCGTTGGGGGTGGTTTCGGTATGAAAATCGACGATCAGGTCGACATCCTTCAAACGTGCGGCACCAAATGGCGCACGGCGGGTAATGTGCACCAGCTTGGTCGAGCAAAAGCAGAACAGCCAGTCGCCGTCGCTGAGCATGCAGTTGAATACGCCCTGACCACGGTAGCCGGCACAGGCTTCGACCAGCACTGGCAGCAGCTGTTCCACCGGCACCGGTTCGGGGAAAGCGCTGCGGATGCGGTTGAGCAGGTCACAGAAGGCCGCTTCGCTGTCGGTGTCACCCACTGGCCGGTAGAAACTGGCCAGGCCCTTGAAGTCACCCAGCTGGCCGTTGTGCGCGAAGCACCAGTTGCGGCCCCACATTTCCCGCACGAACGGGTGGGTGTTGGACAGGCACACCCTGCCGACATTGGCCTGACGGATATGACCAATCACCACTTCGCTTTTGATCGGGTAGCGCTGCACGAGGTTGGCCACTTCCGACTCGCTGCTCGCAGCCGGGTCCTGGAACAGGCGCAGGCCGCGGCCTTCGTAAAAGCCTATACCCCAGCCGTCACGGTGCGGGCCGGTACGCCCGCCCCGCTGCATCAGGCCAGTGAAGCTGAAAACGATGTCGGTAGGAACGTTGGCACTCATGCCCAGCAGTTCGCACACAGGCGTGTCTCCGTTTACAGACGAGGCTCGACCCGGCCTGCGCCACGCGCAGCGGCTGGCGGCGAGTCGTCACGGTACCGGTCGCTGCGCTCGGCAGCCAGCGGCACCTGGGCGCCGAGCTGATCATCCTCGGCCAGCTGACGCTTGGTAGCGGCTTCGGCCTGTTCACGGCGTGCGCGCGCGCGTTTTTCCAACGGCCAGCGCAGCAAGACGAAGAGGAAGTACAGGCCGAAGGCGATCATGCCGTACATGGCAAAGTCGGACACAGCGCGCCAGGCGTTGTTGCCGACCTTGAAGGCAACATCCAGCACAGTGATGGCGATTGCCGGGGCGAAGCTGTCCTTGACCGGGTCGACGATGGTCGGGGTCAGGAGCAGTACCGCCAGCACCACCCGTAGCGGTTCGCGCAGCCAGCGCCACATCCAGCCGGTGAGCTTGAAGCCCACCAACAGGCACCCTAAGGCGGCCACTGCGTACAGGCCCCAGGCGAAGGTGTAGTCGTTTTCGGTCATGGTGTTCGTGCAAGCCAGGCAAAGAGTTGCCTATGATAAACACTTTTCCGGGTGCAGACAGTGTTTGCCTGTGCCGGCCTCTTCGCGGGTAAACCCGCTCCTACCTCGGTGCGATCCCTGTAGGAGCGGGTTTACCCGCGAAGAGGCCGGCACAGGCAACTCCAATCAAGAGACCTTCAATGCCAACCAAGCCCCAACCCCCGATTGCCCAAGCCGACCAGGCAACCGACCCGTATGCCTGGCTGCAACAGCGCGACACCCCAGAGGTCCTCGCCTACCTGCAAGCTGAAAACGCCTACCAGGAAGCCTGCCTGGCCGACCAGGCCCCGTTGCGTGAGCAACTGTTCGAAGAGATCAAGGGCCGCATCCTGGAGACCGACCTGTCACTGCCGGCGCCCTGGGGCCCCTACCTGTACTACACCCGCACCACCGCCGGCGACGAATACCCGCGTCACTACCGCTGCCCACGCCCCGCCGACGACTCGAACACCGTCGATGAAAACCAGGAGCAGCTGCTGCTCGACCCCAACGCCCTGGCCAACGGCGGTTTCCTTTCCCTCGGCGCGTTCAACGTCAGCCCCGACCACCGCCTGCTGGCCTACAGCCTCGACACCAGCGGCGACGAAATCTATACCCTGTACGTCAAAGACCTGGCCAGTGGCAGTGTCACTACCCTGCCCTTCGACGACTGCGACGGTAGCCTGACCTGGGCCAACGACAGCCAGACGCTGTTCTTCGCTGAGCTGGACGACACCCACCGCCCATGGCGCCTGCGTCGCCACACCTTGGGTACCAACGCCGCGCAAACCGTGTTCGAAGAGCCGGACGGGCGTTTCTTCCTGCACTGCTACCGCACCAGTTCCGAGCGCCAGCTGGTACTGCTGCTGAACAGCAAGACCACCAGCGAGGCCTGGGTACTGGACGCCGAAACCCCGCAGGCGCCGTTCACCTGCCTGGCGCCGCGCATCGAAGGCCACGAATACTTCCCCGACCATGGCCAGCTCGACGGCCAGTGGCGCTGGTTCATCCGCACCAACCAGGATGGCATCAACTTCGCCCTGTACCAGGCGCCAGTCGCGCCAGTGCCAAGCCGCGAACAGTGGCAGGTGCTGGTGGCGCACCGCGAAGCGGTCATGCTCGAAGGCCTCAGCCTGAATAGCGGTGCCCTGACCCTGAGCCTGCGCGAAGGCGGCCTGCCAATCATCGAAGTACGCCCGCAGGGTTTGCCGGCCTACCGCGTCGAGCTGCCAGATGCCGCCTACAGCCTGTACGTGCAGGACAGCCTTGAGTTTGCCAGCACTCGCATACGCTTGCGCTACGAAGCGCTCAACCGCCCGGCCCAGGTGCGCCAACTGGCGTTGTCCACGGGCGCCCAGGTGGTGCTGAAACAAACCCCGGTGCTCGGTGCATTCGATGCCGATGACTATGTCAGTGAGCGCCTGTGGGCAACCGCGGCGGACGGCACCCAGGTGCCAATCAGCCTGGTACGCCGCCGCCAGGACCTGGGCAAGACCGTGCCACTGTACCTTTACGGTTATGGCGCCTATGGCGAAAGCCTCGACCCCTGGTTCTCGCATGCGCGCCTGAGCCTGCTGGAACGTGGCGTGGCCTTTGCCATCGCCCATGTGCGGGGTGGCGGTGAACTGGGGGAGGCCTGGTACCGCGCCGGCAAGCAGGAGCACAAGCACAACACGTTCAGCGACTTCATTGCCTGCGCCGAGCACCTGATCAGCCAGGGCGTGACGGCTGCCGACCGCCTGGCCATCAGTGGTGGCAGTGCCGGCGGCCTGCTGATCGGCGCGGTGCTCAACCTGCGCCCGGAACTGTTCCGCTGCGCCATTGCCGAGGTGCCATTCGTCGACGTGCTCAACACCATGCTCGACCCGGACCTGCCGCTGACCGTGACCGAGTACGACGAATGGGGCAACCCTGAAGAGCCAGAGGTGTATGAACGGATCAAGGCTTATGCGCCGTACGAGAATCTGAAAGCGCAGGCCTACCCGGCGATGCTGGTGGTGGCGGGCTACAACGACAGCCGCGTGCAGTATTGGGAAGCCGCCAAATGGGTGGCGAAGTTGCGCACGCTCAAGACCGACAGCAACCTGCTGCTGCTCAAGACCGAGATGGGGGCTGGGCATGGTGGGATGAGCGGGCGGTACCAAGGGTTGAAAGATGTGGCGCTGGAGTATGCGTTCGTGTTCGGCGAGCTAGGTATTGCCTAAACCCAGGTTTGAGCACCCGCGCGATCGCTGTGGTAGCGGGCAAGCCCGCGAAGCCAACACCGTGGTGGATGGCACGGGCTTCGCCCGTGTTCGCGGGCAAGCCCGCTCCCACACGGTTCGCGCCAGCTTTCAGAAATTGAGCAAGACAGTTGCTCCAACATGATGACGGCGTGGGCCGCTCATGCTCAATCATTCTGGGCCGGCGGCTTCGGCGGCTCCGGCCGCAACCCGGGCAATGGCTGGTCCTTCGGCGGGCCGGGCACTGGCATCGGCGGCAACAACGGCGCCCCCGGCTGACTGTCATAAGCCTTGGGCGGTGTACTCGGAGTTATCTGCGGGTATGGCGTGGGCGTGGGCGTACCCGGTGCACCAGGCACTGGCGTATTGAGTCGAGGTGGCGTGCTGGCAGCTTCTGCCAGAGGCAGGCCAGCCATCAACAGCGCGGCGAGGATCGCATGAAACATCAGCAACCTCCTGTCGGGAACCTTTCTACAGGCTACGCCTAAATCAACGCTTTCGCCTGTCCGCCTGACCTGCAAGCGCGCTAGACTCAATGGCATAACCGTCACCTGCCTGATCAGAACAAAGGAAACACCATGAGCTCCACCTCTTCTGCCGCCGCTACCGCGCGCCTCGACCGCATCCTGGCCGATGCCAAGCGCGACAAGGAAATGGGCTACCGCGACAAGGCCCTGAGAATGTACCCGCACGTGTGCGGCCGCTGCGCCCGCGAGTTCGCCGGCAAGCGCCTGAGCGAACTGACCGTGCATCACCGTGACCACAACCACGACAACAATCCTCAGGACGGCTCCAACTGGGAGCTGCTGTGCCTGTACTGCCACGACAACGAGCACTCGCGCTACACCGACCAGCAGTACTTCAGCGAAGGCTCCACCAGCACCCCGAGCATTGCCAAGGCCACGCACAACCCGTTTGCCGGGCTGGCGGGCATGCTGAAGAAAGACTGACCATCGATTCGCCCCCCGCTGCTACCGGGCAGCCCGTATAATCGCGCTTTTTTTCGCGAAGGGCCCCGGTACGTGGCAAACAAACGATACAGCTGCATCGGCCTGTTCAACCCCAAGTCGGCAGAAAACGTCGGCTCTGTGATGCGCGCCGCGGGCTGCTATGGCGTCAATTCGGTGTTCTACACGGGCAAACGCTATGAGCGCGCGCGTGACTTCGTCACCGACACCAAACGCGTGCACTACGACATCCCGCTGATCGGCATCGACGACCTGCAGCGCATTATCCCGCTGGGCTGCACGCCAGTGGCGGTGGAACTGGTGGAGGGAGCGCGGCCATTGCCGGACTACACCCATCCGGACCGGGCCATTTACATCTTCGGGCCAGAGGATGGCTCGTTGAGCGAAGAGGTGCGGGGATGGTGTGAGGAAACAATCTACATACCAACCGAGGGCTGCATGAACCTGGCGGCAACGGTGAATGTGGTGCTGTACGACCGCTTGGCCAAGGGGCTGAATACCCGCTCGGGGCCCAAGTTCAAATAAAAAGGCCGCCACTGCGGCGGCAGGACAGACCTGCCAACACAGGGCGACCGAGTGCTGAGCTCCGTCAGAACAGCACCGAAACCGGGCCGAACATTGCCTCGACAAACCATGGGTTGTCGCGATCAACGTTGCCGACGATGGTTGGCTGCACGCTCCCCCTCCTCGGTTTCGCCCCGTGAACAATGCTGAGTTTCTGCTCGGCGGTGTATTCCAGGTACGACTTGATACGCTTGAAATGCGACTTGCAGACGATGCCGCCCTGCCGATTGTCAGGCGCAGGGATGCCTAGTGCAGCACCTTGCTCTGCAGCACATCGGAACGCCGACCCAGCACGTTCTCGCTGATCTGCACAAAGTCTTCGGTACTGACGCTGGGCAGGCGCATCAGCCCACGCACCACATCGTCCAACGAACGCTTGGCCTGGGTGTGAATGCGGATTTCCTTGTCCAACGCCTGCAACAGCATCACGCCACGGGCCACCTGCGCCGGACTGGCGCGCTCACCCTTGAGCCGGTTGACCTTGGCGCCCTGCTTGCTCAGGCGCGCCTGCCAGACCTGGTAGCGGTCGTCACTCATCCCGCCCGAGCGGCGTAGCAACTCGTTGGCGTAATAATCGGTCAGGCTTCCTACCAGCCAGTCACTGTTGTCACGCCCGTGAATCTGCGCGAACAGTTGCACCAGTTCGCGCAGCAACGGGCTATTGCCGTTTTCGCTGACCATGGGCCGGGCACTGTTCAGGTACAACGAGCCCTGCGCAGCCATAGCCCCTCGCCACATGCCGTCACGCGCCCCGACCAAAAGCAGCTTGGGCGGGTTACGTGGGAACACAGCTTGTAGTTGTGGCCAGACGAATGTGAGCAAGGTCAGGTTGTCCATGCGCCGCATGCCCTGCCCCACCGGCGCGGCCACGGTCACTTCGGTCTCGCCCAGGCGAGCGCGGCGGCTGCCCAGGTCGCCGGCAAGCATCCAGCCGGTCGGGCGATCGAACAGACGCGACACGTTGTCGATGCGAAACTTCCCCTTGCCAATGCGCGGCCAGGACGTTTCGATGCTCCTCCAGCCCTCGGGCAGGTCGAAAGCCAGGCGCGCCACCAGCTCGGTACCGTCCTGCTGGTCGAGGCGCGCAGGTGGTATCAACTGGTCGCCGAGGAACAGTGCCCAGTGCGGGGTGACACGTGATGAATAGGCGCCGCTGGCCAGCTTCTGGTCCAGTTGCACGCGGTAGCTAAGGCTGGTCTTGCCGGCCGCTGGCTGCCATATGCCACGCTGCCCCTTCAGTTGCCATTGCCCATCAGTCTGGAAGCCGCTATAAGCCCCGGCCTTGCTCAGGTCGAAGTCCAGGCTGCGCACTACGCTGCCTTCGGCCAATGTAACGCGCACTTCAGCCTGGCCACTGGCAGGCAGCAAACGCACCTGGTAGTCGAGGTCGACCTTTTTCGCCCAGGCCGGCGAACTGGCCATCAGGCCCAACAGCAACAACAGCTGGCAACGCATACAGAAACTCCTTGTTTCCCCGGGGCAGCGGGCCGCGCCGGTCAGCTGGCGCGGAAGATCAGGTGGTCTTCCCAGTCGTCTTCGTGCACATCGTGTTCACTGAGCATACGCCCCGACTGTGAAATGCGCTGTTCATGGACCTGTTGGCGATCGCCACAGACCAGGTGATGCCAGGCCGGCAAGTCCTTGCCCTCACTGATCAGACGGTAACCGCAGGTACTTGGCAGCCACTTGAACTGGTCGGCCTTGCCCGGGGTAAGCTGGATGCAGTCCGGCACTTGGGCGAAGCGGTTGGGGTAGTCACTGCACTGGCACGTATCCAGGTCCAGCAACTTGCAGGCGATGCGGGTGTAATAGACGCTGTTGTCGTCTTCATCCTCGAGCTTTTGCAGGCAGCACAGGCCGCAGCCATCGCACAGCGACTCCCACTCTTGCTGGCTGAGTTGTTCGAGGGTCTTACGCCGCCAGAACGGCGCGTTTTCAGCGATCATCACACGGGGTTCCTGCATTCATCTTGGGGGCCACGGCGCGCGGCGGCGCCAGTCTAGAGCCTGGGCTTCGGCAAAGCCAGACCGCTTGTCAGTCGCGACGACACGCAGTAGCGTGCGCTTTTCCCGTCCATTTGCAGGAGCCGCCATGAGCGCCACCCCCCGCATTGCCGATTACGCCATCAACGAGCAGTTCATCAACCGCTGGTCACCACGCGCCTTCACCGCCGAGCCGATCAGCGAAGAAACCCTGCTGAGCTTCCTCGAAGCCGCCCGCTGGGCACCTTCGGCCTATAATTCGCAGCCTTGGCGCTTCCTGTATGCCCGCCGTGACACGCCGAACTGGGAGCGTTACCTGAGCCTGCTGGTACCGTTCAATCGCAGCTGGGCGCAACAAGCGTCGGCGCTGGTGCTGGTCATTTCAAAGACCACCTTCGCGGCCCCGGGCGCTACGGAAGAAAAACCGGCGCTATGGCACACCTTCGACACGGGCTCTGCCTGGGGGCACCTGGCCCTGCAGGCCAGCATCAGCGGCTGGCATACCCATGGCATGGCCGGCTTCGATCAGGACCTGGCACGTCAGGAGCTGAAGATTCCCGAAGGTTACGTACTGCATGCCATGGTGGCGATCGGCAAGCTGGGTGACAAGGCCAGCCTGGATGAAGCGCTGCAGGCGCGTGAAGTGCCAAGCCCGCGCAAGCCGCTGAGCGAGCTGGCTGCCGAAGGTGATTTCAACCTGTAAGGTTTGTATTGGCAGTGCTGGCCTCTTTGCGGGCAAGCCCGCTCCTACGGGGGTATCATCACCTTGTGCAGGAGTGGGTTCAACCGTGAAGAGGCCGGTACAGGCCACAGCAATCAGTAGCCCCGGGCGAAATCGACTTCGCCACGCAACCCCTGCCCCGCCGCATACGCTCGCACATTCTCCGCAAACAAGCGCACCATCGCCGACGGCGAGGTGGGCGCCGAGCTGTGCCCGGTCAGCAGCAAGCCCCAGGCGGTCCAGAACGGGTGTTGCTTGGGCAACGGCTCCTGGCGGCACACATCGATCACCGCACCGGCCAGATGGCCCGCCTTCAGCGCCTCAACCAGATCGGCATCGACCACCGCCACACCACGGCCGGCGTTGATGAACAAGGCCGAGGGCTGGAAGCACTTGAACAGCGCTGCGTCATACAGGTCATGAGTCGCCGGGGTATCGGGCAGCAGGTTCAGCACGTAATCGACCTGGCCGACCATGCGCGGCAGGTCGACCAGCGCCGCCACCTCGACGAACGGCGCCTGCTCACGGGCGCTGCTGGCGACCCCGTAAAGCTCTACACCAAACGGCTGCAGGAACTCGGCCACACGCTGACCAATTTCGCCTACACCCACAATGAGTACCTTGCGCCCTTCCAGGCTGCGCCCCGGGTGGTCATCCCAACGCCGCTCGACCTGGCTGACCAGGCGCGACAGCACCTCACGCTCATGCCCTAGCATATAGGTGAGCATGTATTCGGCCATCACCTGCCCGAAGATACCCACTGCCCGGCTCAGGCGGTAATCACGCGGCAAGCCATCGGCCAACAACGGCGTGATACCGGCCCATGTCGACTGCATCCAGGCAGGCTTATGGCCTTGGCGCAGCAGACTTGCCAGCAAGTCCGGCTGGCCCAGCCACACCGGGCACTGCGGTGCCTGGCGGGCGAGTTCGGCAGAGTCGCCGCTGGTCAGAACTTCCACTTCAGGCGCGGCTGCGCGCAAAAGCTCGGCGTATCGAGCATGGTCATGCTCAGCAATCAGTACGCGCATGGTCAGACGGGGTCGTTACGGCGCAGCAGCTCTTCGGGCAGGTGCTCGATGTACTCATCTTCCAGCGGCGGCATCTGCAGGTGGTAGCCTTGGCTTTCGAGGTTCTCCAGCACCTTGCTGATGTCCTCGCGGGCCAGCTTGCGCTCAGGGCTGAGCACCAGGTCGAAAGCGTGAACGGGGGTGCCGAAAAACGGCAGCAGGCCTTCAGGCACGCGCTCCAGGCCGTCAGCCTTGAGCACGTACAGGTACATTTCGTTCTTGCGTGGGCTCTTGTAGATCGAGCAAATGCGTTTCATCGGGTTTCTCCGGCACCTGCCAGGTTGTCCAGCAGGGCCTGGCCCATGCGCTCACGGCGCCAGCCGCGCAACGAATCGGGCAGTTTATAAGGGCCATTGGGGTAGCCGCTCTTGAGCAGCGCTTCCAGGGTTTTCTTGCGCAGCATCAGCTCGGGCGCAATCCCCAGGCGCTCGCCTTCGGCCTGGCCGATGGCACGCAACTGCTTGAGGAGGCCGGCAGCCTCGATCGGCAGCGGCTCGGGCAAGGGCGCTGGCCATTGCTCGGCAGGCAGGCTGGCGGCGCGCTTGATCAGCTGGATGAGGAACTCACCGTCCTGACGAATGGTGCGCGGGTGCATCTCGTCGATCTTGGCCAAGGCCGACAGGTTGTTCGGCTGGCTCTTGGCCATGGGCCACAGCGAGTGCTCCTTGAGGATACGATTGCGCGGTACATCGCGGTTGCGCGCCTCGCGCTCGCGCCAGGCGCACAGCTCACGCAGCACTGCCAGTTGTTGAGGCGCCAGCTTCCAGGCCAGCTTGACGTCGCGGTACAGGCTTTCGGGCTCGACTTCACGGCGCAACGCAGCCACCAGCTCGGCGCCGTCTTCCAGCACCCAGGCGTACTTGTCGTCACTCAGCCGCGGGCGCAGCACGGTGAACAGCTCGGCCAGGTGCACGGCATCTTCGGCAGCGTAGCTGACCTGGGTTTCCGAGAGCGGGCGTTGCAGCCAGTCAGAGCGGGTTTCGCCTTTGGGCAATTCGATGCCCAGCACTTCCTGCACCAGGCGCGAATAGCCCATGGAGAAGCCCAGGTTCAGGTAACCGGCGGCCAGCTGAGTGTCGAACAGCGGTTGAGGCAGCTTGCCGGTCAGGCGCAGCAGCACTTCAAGGTCTTCGCTGCAAGCGTGCAGCACCTTGACCACACCGCTGTCTTCCAGCAGGTCGGCCAAGGGTTGCCAGTTGCCGATCAGCAGCGGGTCGATCAGGAAGGCGCGTTGGCCGTCGCCGATCTGAATCAGCCCGGCTTTCGGGTAGAAGGTGTCGACCCGCATGAATTCGGTGTCGACGGCGACGAAGGGCAACTGGTGCCAGTCGCGGCAGTGTTCGGCCAGGCTCTGGTCGTCACGGATCCAGTGAATTTCGATGGCCACAAGGCTCTCCCACTAACATTGGCGCGCAGTATATACGGCGCGGGCACTGCTGGTGAAACTGTCCAGCTTTTCGGGAGCAGTCCACCCTGTGGGAGCGGGCGCGCCCGCGAAGAAGGCAGCACGGTGTATGGCACGGGCTTGGCCCGGGTTCGCGGGCTTGCCCGCCCCACAGGGACCGCGCAAGCTTGCATGACACGCGACTGGCTTCAGCGCTTGGCCGCCAGCCAGGGCCGGCAACTGGCGAACATGTCCAGCGACTGCTGGTAGAGTTCAGTGTGTACCTGCAACAAGCCAAGCATCGAGTGGAACAGGTTGTCCTGGGACAGCGGGGCATCGCTGAGCCGGGCCAGGCAGTCGGTATCGACGCCGAAGTCCTCCTTGTAGCTGTCAGAGAACCAGGTCAGCAGCGGCACATGCTTCTGCGGCTCGGGAGCGATGGCGTACGGCGTACCGTGCAGGAACAGGTTGTACTCACCCAGCGACTCGCCGTGGTCGGACAGGTAGATCATCGCCGTGTCGACCTTGTCTTGCTTGCTGCGCAGGGTATCGATCAGCGAGGCCAGCACCTTGTCGGTGTAAGCAAGGGTGTTGTCATACCCGTTGATGATTTCCTCCTTGCTGCACTGGTTCAACGCGTTGCTTTGGCACACCGGGGTGAAGCGCTCGTCGTCACTGGGGTAGCGCTTGAAGTACTCGGGGCCGTGGCTGCCCATCTGGTGCAGCACCAGCACGGTGTCCTTGTCGAGGTTGTCGATCAGCGCGTCCAGGCCTTGCAGCAGGATCTGGTCATGGCATTCACCATTGGCGCACAGTTGCGGATCCTTGAGGTTGCTGACATCGATGAACTGCACGCGATCGCAGGTGCCTTTGCAGCCCGACTGGTTGTCACGCCACTGCACGGCCAGGCCGGCACGCTGGAGAATGTCCAACAGCCCTTCACGGTTTTTCGCTACCCGGGCATCGTAGTCCCTGCGCTTCATGCCCGAGAACATGCAAGGCACCGAAACCGCCGTTTCCGTACCACACGAGTGCACGTCGGAAAACGCCAGCAGGCCCTGTTCCTTGGCGAGATTCGGCGTGGTATCGCGGTCATAGCCCAGCACGCCGAAATGGTCTGCCCGGGCACTTTCCCCGACCACCAGCACGGTCAGCGACTTGCGCTCATGTTTTTGCCAGGCCGCATCACGCTTGGCATCTTCGCCATAATGTTGGAACGGGCGCGAGGCCGTACCGACACGCTCGCTGACATAACCAATGGAAGCCCCGACGATATTGCTGGGGGTGAGCATCAGGCGCAGTTCATGGTGATTGCGAAACAGCGACGACAGCCCCTGATAATTGACCAACGCGACCGAGCCAATGGTCACTACACAGGCGCCACTGACCACCAACTTGCCCAGCAGCTCGCGGTGCCAGGGGCGGTAAGCGATCTTCGCCTTCCACAGCAGCACCGAAGGCAGCACACCCAGCAGCAGGATATATGCGGCAAACTTGAACGACATCAAGTCGCGCACTTCCGCAATATTGGTCTCGGCCATATTACGAAACATGCCGGTATCAATAAGTACGCCGTACTGGTTCATGAAGTAAGCCACGCCTGCGCTACTCATGAACAACACGATAAGTACCGGCTTCAATACATACCGGAATGCAAGTAACGTGAGGATCAGATTGAAGGCGAAGAGCATCAGCACGGCAAACGCCAGGCTTAGCCACAACCCCGACAGGCCGGCAGGAACCACCGCTTGCAGGTGCTCCCAGAGGAACATGTTGAAGCCGATCAGAAGGTAAAGACTGGCCAGCAGCGTGACCCATTCAGTCCGCAGGGATTTGAAGTTGAGCATCAGCGTTCGCAATCAAGAGTGATTTTCACCCCCCAGGCCAGAAGGCACCGTGGGAAAGTTGGGCGAACTCTAGAAAGGGCACCATCAAATTTTTGTGAAAAAGACGGTAACAATTTCGTGAAGGTGCGTCTTTTACAAATAATCTCAAAATCATTCAGCTGCCATTCAGCCTGGGCAGCCGCCACAAGCCTGCGCAAAGACAGCTATCCTCAGTGATCAGAGCCTTACCGACAACCCTGACAGAGGTGAAGAAATGCCAGTTCCGCATGATCTGCTCGCTGACCTGCACGTTACCGCTGATGCATTCCAGGCGCTCATTGACAAGGATCAGGACCTGCACAAACTGCACAAGGAGTACAACGCCAAGGACAAGGAGGTGGTCGCCGCCGAAGGCAACGGTACCAACGACGAGGCCGTCAACCGCCTGCGCAAGGAAAGGTTGCTGATCAAGGACAAGATCGAACGGATCATTCATCCGCCCAAATCCTGACAGGCATCTATTGAATCCGCCGGCCTCTTCGCGGGCAAGCCCGCTCCTATACCGATGCGCAGACCGTCGTAGGAGCGGGTTCACCCGCGAAAGGGCCGGGCCTGCTGGCCAATGCCCCTGGCCGTTCACCGTTGCCGCCGCTACCGTATTCGCGGGTAAACCCGCTCCTACATCAATGCGCAGACCGTCGTAGGAGCGGGTTCACCCGCGAAAGGGCCGGGCCTGCTGGCCAATGCCCCTGGCCGTTCACCGTTGCCGCCGCTACCGTATTCGCGGGTAAACCCGCTCCTACATCAATGCGC
>NZ_JADDRH010000010.1:0-169618 GCF_044904505.1 Pseudomonas sp. 3HC3 | reverse complement strand
GCAAAAAGCTTCCTCGAACAGGCCTGATACATAGATGCAACCGGGTTCCTATGTTCAAAAAAGCAGCTAGACAGTGTGGGCGAGTCCATACATAGGAGCGGGTTTACCCGCGAATACGGTAGCGGCGGCAGCGGTGAACGGTTGGTGGAAATTGGCCAGCAGGGCCGGCCCCTTCGCGGGTAAACCCGCTCCTACGACGGCCTGTGTCCGACCTCCGGTGTGTGTCCACCACCAATCTGTGTAGGAGCGGGTTTACCCGCGAATACGGTAGCGGCGGCAGCGGTGAACGGCGGGTGCAGATTGGCCAGCAGGCCCGGCCCTTTCGCGGGTAAACCCGCTCCTACGACGGCCTGTGCCCAATCACCGATGTGTGTCCACCCCCGATAGGTGTAGGAGCGGGTTTACCCGCGAATACGGTAGCGGCGGCAGCGGTGAACGGTTGGTGGAAATTGGCCAGCAGGGCCGGCCCTTTCGCGGGTAAACCCGCTCCTACGACGGCCTGTGTCCGACCTCCGGTGTGTGTCCACCACCAATCTGTGTAGGAGCGGGTTTACCCGCGAATACGGTAGCGGCGGCAACGGTGAACGGCGGGTGGAAGTTGGCCAGCAGGGCCGGCCCTTTCGCGGGTGAACCCGCTCCTACACGCGGCCTACGCCCAATCACCAATGTGTGTCCACCCCCGATAGGTGTAGGAGCGGGTTTACCCGCGAATACGGTAGCGGCGGCAACGGTGAACGGTTGGTGGAAATTGGCCAGCAGGGCCGGCCCTTTCGCGGGTAAACACGCTCCTACGGGCTTTTGCAGGGGTGGCCTTGTGTTGCGTTAGGGCCGCAAAGCGGCCCTCCGGCACCGTTATTCCACCAGTTCGACCAGCACAGTCCCTTCGCTGACCATGTCCCCCTCCAGGCAGAACAGCGCCTTCACCGTGCCGGCATGCGGCGCACGAATGCTGTGCTCCATCTTCATGGCCTCCAGTACCACCAGCGCAGTACCGGCTTCCACCACCTGCCCAGGTTCGACCAGCACCCGCACGATACTGCCGTTCATGGGCGCACCCAGCCCACCCTGATGGCTGTGGCTGGCTTCGGCCTCGGCAATTGGGTCGAAGGCTTCGATAGCATGCATTTCGCCATCCCAGTGCAGGTACAGCGTGCCACCCCGACGGGTTGCCAGATGCTGGCGACGCACGCCGTTCTGGTCATGCACCAACTGCTCACCTTGCAGCTGCCAGGTAGAAGCAGCGCTGCGTTCCAGGGCCACTGCCTGATCTTGTCCGGCGCTTACCAGATGCAAGCTGCTGCGTGCCGGCAGGCCCAAGCGCAGGCCGTTACGCCCGCTCCAAGGCGAATGGCGGTCGTCATCGCGCTGATGCCCCGCCTGGCCCTGCAGCCAGGCTTCGGCTGCCGCCTCCCAAAAGCCAGCAGGCAGCGCACGTGGCGCCGGTAGCAGCACATCCTGGTGGCGGGGAATGAAGCCGGTGTCCAGCTCTGCCGCCGCGAACGCAGGGTGCGCGAGAATGCGGCGCAGGAAGGCAATGTTGGTCTTCAGCCCACCAATGGCAAACTCGTCGAGCATGGTCAGCAAGCGCAGGCGTGCCTGTTCGCGGTTTTCACCCCAGGCAATCAGCTTGCCCAGCATCGGGTCGTAGAACGGCGACACCACATCGCCTTCGCTAACCCCGCTGTCCACCCGGCGGCCTTCGCCAGGCGCCGATTCACGGTACAGCGCCAATTTGCCGGTCGCGGGTAAAAAATCGTTGGCCGGGTCTTCGGCATACAGGCGCACTTCGATGGCATGGCCGATCAGCGGCACCTGTTCCTGTGTGATCGGCAGGGCTTCGCCACAGGCCACGCGAATTTGCCAGGCAACAAGGTCCAGGCCGGTAATGGCCTCGGTGACCGGGTGTTCCACCTGCAGGCGGGTGTTCATCTCCATGAAGAAGAACTCGCCACGTGCATCAAGCAGAAACTCCACGGTGCCAGCACCCACGTAACCGATAGCCTGGGCGGCACGCACCGCCGCTTCGCCCATGGCCTGGCGCAGTTCGGGCGACAGGCCGGGGGCAGGGGCCTCTTCCACCACCTTCTGATGGCGGCGCTGAATGGAACAGTCGCGTTCATTAAGGTACAGGCAGTTGCCGTGCTGGTCGGCAAACACCTGGATTTCGACATGACGCGGCTTGAGCACGTACTTTTCCACCAGCATGCGCGCATCGCCGAACGACGACTGTGCCTCACGCTGGGCCGAGGCCAGGGCGTCGGCCAGTTGGCTTTCTTCCTCGACCACTTTCATGCCCTTGCCACCGCCGCCAGCGCTGGCCTTGAGCAGCACCGGGTAGCCGATGCGTTCGGCCGCGGCGCGGAAGGTGTCCAGGTCCTGAGCCTCGCCGTGGTAGCCCGGCACCAACGGCACGCCGGCCGCTTCCATCAGTGCCTTGGCTGCCGATTTGCTGCCCATGGCGTCGATGGCGCTGGCCGGTGGGCCAAGGAATATCAGCCCGGCCTGCTCGATGGCGCGGGCGAAACCTGCGTTCTCGGACAGAAAGCCATAACCTGGATGGATAGCCTGGGCGCCGCTGGCCTTGGCGGCGGCCAGCAGCTTGTCGACCTGCAGGTAGCTTTCGGCAGCCTTGCTGCCGCCCAGGTCGACGCGGATGTCGGCTTCGCGGCTATGACGGGCGTCACGGTCGGTGGCGCTGTGCACGGCAACAGTGGTCAGGCCCATGGCCTTGGCGGTGCGCATTACCCGGCAGGCGATTTCGCCGCGGTTGGCGACCAGCAGGGTGGTCAAAGCGGGGCGGCTCATGGGCGCGGCTCCTTCTTTTCAACGGTTTGCCAGGCAGGGCGGCGTTTTTCCAGGAAAGCACGCAACCCCTCCTGGCCTTCGGCGCTGACGCGGATGCGGGCGATGGTGTTTTCGCAGTAACGGCGCAGGGCCGGGCTGAGTTCGCCGTCGTCCACTTCGCGCAGCAAGTCCTTGGTGGCGCGCAATGCTTGTGGGCTGTTCTGCAGCAGGTTGCCTACCCAGGCTTCGACGTGGTCGTCCAGTTCGCTGGCCGGGTATACCTCGGCCAGCAGGCCCAGTTCGCGGCCCCGTACGCCGCTGAAGCGCTCGGCGGTGAGGGCGTAGCGGCGCGCGGCTCGCTCGCCAATGGCCTTGACCACGAACGGGCTGATGACCGCCGGGGCCAGGCCGATGCGTACTTCCGACAGGCACAGCTGGGCGTCTTCGGCGCCGATAGCCATGTCGCAGCAGCTGATCAGGCCCAGCGCGCCACCGAAGGCTGCGCCTTGAACCACGGCCAGGGTCGGGGCCTTGAGGCGGTGCAGGGCGTACATCAGCTCGCCCAGTTCGTGGGCATCATCCAGGTTGGTGTTGAAGTCCAGTTGCGCCGACTGCTGCATCCAGGCCAGGTCGGCACCGGCGCTGAAGTGCCGGCCACGGCCGCGCAGCAGCACGAAGCGCAGGGTGGTGTCTTCGGCCAACTGGTCGATGGCCACGATCAGCTCGCGGATCATCTGCGCGTTGAAGGCGTTGTTCTTGTCCTCGCGGCTTAGCCACAGGGTGGCGAAGCCGCGCGGGTCGCGGATCACTTCGAGGGTGCTGAAATCGCTCATGGGTCACATCCGGAAAATGCCGAAGCGGCTCTGTTCGATCGGCGCGTTCAGCGCGGCAGACAACGCCAGGCCGAGGACGTCGCGGGTCTGTGCCGGGTCGATGACACCGTCGTCCCACAGGCGGGCGCTGGAATAATAGGGGTGGCCCTGATGCTCGTACTGGTCGAGGATCGGTTGCTTGAGCCTGGCCTCATCCTCGGCACTGAATGGCTGGCCGCTGCGTTCGCTTTGCTCACGCTTGACCTGGGCCAGCACGCCGGCGGCCTGTTCGGCGCCCATTACGCCAATCCGCGCGTTGGGCCACATCCACAGGAAGCGCGGGTCGTAGGCGCGGCCGCACATGCCGTAGTTGCCGGCACCAAAGCTGCCGCCGATGATCACCGTGAACTTCGGCACCTGGGCGCAGGCCACAGCGGTGACCAGTTTGGCGCCGTGCTTGGCGATGCCGCCTTCTTCGTACTTCTTGCCCACCATGAAGCCGGTGATGTTCTGCAGGAACAGCAGCGGGATGCCGCGCTGGCAGGCCAGTTCGATGAAATGCGCACCTTTTTGCGCGGCCTCGGCGAACAGGATGCCGTTGTTGGCCAAGATCGCCACCGGGTAGCCGTGCAGATGGGCGAAGCCGCACACCAGGGTGGTACCGAACAGCGCCTTGAATTCATCGAACACCGAGCCATCGACCAGGCGGGCGATCACTTCGCGCACGTCGAATGGTTGCTTGGCATCGGCCGGCACCACGCCGTACAGCTCGTCGGCGGCATACAGCGGCGCCACTGGGACCAGCCGCTGCAGCTTGCCGAGCTTGTGCCAATTGAGGTTGGCCACACTGCGTCGCGCGATGGCCAGGGCGTGTTCGTCGTTGTCGGCATAATGGTCGGCGACGCCACTGGTGCGGCAGTGCACATCGGCGCCGCCGAGGTCTTCGGCGCTGACCACTTCACCGGTGGCGGCTTTTACCAGCGGCGGCCCGGCGAGGAAGATGGTCGCCTGCTGGCGGACCATGATCGCTTCGTCGGCCATGGCCGGCACGTACGCGCCGCCAGCGGTGCACGAGCCCATCACCACGGCGATCTGCGGGATGCCTTGCGCGCTCATGTTGGCCTGGTTGAAGAAAATGCGCCCGAAGTGCTCGCGGTCGGGGAACACTTCGTCCTGGCGCGGCAGGTTGGCGCCGCCCGAATCCACCAGGTAAATGCATGGCAAGCGGTTCTGCTGGGCGATGGTTTGCGCACGCAGGTGCTTCTTGACCGTCAGCGGGTAGTACGAGCCGCCTTTTACCGTGGCGTCGTTGGCCACGATCATGCATTCGACGCCCTCGACACGGCCGATGCCGGCAATCACGCCCGCAGCCGGCACGTCCTCGCCGTATACCTCATGGGCGGCCAACTGGCCGATCTCGAGGAACGGCGAGCCTGGGTCCAGCAGGCGGTCGATACGCTCGCGCGGCAGCAGCTTGCCACGTGAGGTATGACGTTCCTGAGCCTTGGGCCCGCCGCCCAGGGCAACCTGGGCGAGCAGGCCGCGCAGGGCCTGGACCTGTTCGAGCATGGCCGCGCTGTTGACGGCAAATTCTGCCGAACGCGGGTTGATCTGGGTGTGCAAGGTAGCCATGTGCGCCCGTCCCTTATGTTCAGCGGGTTTCGTTGAACAGTTCGCGGCCAATCAGCATCCGGCGGATTTCGCTGGTGCCGGCACCGATCTCGTACAGCTTGGCGTCGCGCAACAGGCGGCCAGCCGGGAATTCGTTGATATAGCCGTTGCCACCAAGAATCTGGATCGCCTCCAGGGCCATTTGCGTAGCACGCTCGGCGGTGTACAGGATCACGCCGGCAGCGTCCTTGCGGGTGGTCTCGCCACGGTCGCAGGCCTGGGCCACGGCGTACAGGTAGGCGCGGCTGGCATTGAGCTGGGTGTACATGTCGGCAATCTTGCCCTGGATCAGTTGGAACTCGCCGATGCTCTGGCCGAATTGCTTGCGGTCATGGATATACGGCACCACCAGGTCCATGCAGCTTTGCATGATGCCGGTCGGGCCGCCGGACAGCACCACACGTTCGTAGTCCAGGCCGCTCATAAGGACGCGCACGCCGCCGTTGAGCTGGCCCAGAATGTTCTCTGCCGGTACTTCCACGCCATCGAAGAACAACTCGCAGGTGTTGGACCCGCGCATGCCCAGCTTGTCGAACTTGTTGCTGCGGCTGAAGCCCTTCCAGTCACGCTCGACGATGAACGCGGTGATGCCGTGCGCACCCTTGTCCAGGTCGGTCTTGGCGTAAATCACGTAGGTGTTGGCGTCGGGACCGTTGGTGATCCAGGTCTTGCTGCCGTTGAGCACGTAGTGATCGCCGCGTTTTTCTGCGCGCAGCTTCATCGACACCACGTCGGAGCCGGCATTGGGCTCGCTCATGGCCAAGGCGCCGATGTGTTCGCCGCTGATCAGTTTGGGCAGGTACTTGAGCTTCTGCTCGTGTGTGCCGTTGCGGTTGATCTGGTTGACGCACAGGTTGGAATGGGCGCCGTAGGACAGCGCCACCGAGGCGGAGCCACGGCTGATTTCTTCCATCGACACCACATGGGCCAGGTAGCCCAGGCCAGCGCCGCCGTACTCTTCCGGTACGGTGATGCCCAGCAGGCCCATGTCACCAAACTTGCGCCACATGTCGGCGGGGAACAGGTTGTCGTGGTCGATCTGCGCGGCGCGCGGGGCCAGTTCGGCGGCGACGAAGGTGCGCACCTGGTCACGGAGCATGTCGATGGTTTCGCCCAGGGCGAAGTTCAGGGAGGGGTAATGCATGCTGGGGCACCTTCTTGTTCTTGAAAATTGGGTAAACCGTAGCTCAAAGGCTAACCGCTGACCCCTGTAGGAGCGGGCTTGCCCGCGAATGCGTCAGCAGGACCACCGTCATTGCCTGGGTGATCGCATTCGCGGGCAAGCCCGCTCCTACAAGGGTCTGCGTCATGCCGGAGATCCCGGTATCGTTCATCACCTTTACGTTAACGTAAACCTGCAAGCAGGCACTGTCAATCCGATCGTCACCTTTACGTAAACGTAAATCTGCGCCAGAGTATTCCCGCTTGCTTCAGTCGTGCCCAGAACAACCACAAGAAGGGACACCCATGAGTCAACCGAGCTATACCCGCGGCCGCCAGGACCGACCCTTGCTGACCCAGACCATCGGCCAGGCCTTCGATGCCACCGTAGCCCGCTGTTCCGACAGCGAGGCCTTGGTGTCCCGCCACCAGGGCCTGCGTTACAGCTGGCGGCAGTTGGCCGAACAGGTCGAAATACACGCCCGCGCGCTGATCGCACTGGGCGTGAACACCGGCGACCGTGTTGGCATTTGGTCGCCCAACTGCGCCCAGTGGTGCATCTTGCAGCTGGCCAGTGCCAAGGTCGGCGCCATCCTGGTCAACATCAACCCGGCCTACCGTGTGGGTGAACTGGAATACGTGTTGCGCCAGTCAGGCTGCCGCTGGCTGGTCTGCGCTGAAGCCTTCAAGACGTCTGATTACCACGCCATGCTGCAGGAGCTGGTGCCTGAACTGGCCAGCGCCCGGCCTGGTGAGCTGGCCAGTGAATGCCTGCCCGAGTTGCGTGGTGTCATCAGTCTGGCCGCCAACCCGCCTGCCGGCTTCCTGCCCTGGCACGCCTTGGCCGAGCGGGCAGGGCAGACGTCTGTCGAGGCCTGCACAGCCCGTCAGCAAAGCCTGCAATTCGACCAGCCGGTGAACATCCAGTACACCTCCGGCACCACCGGTGCGCCCAAAGGTGCCACGCTCAGTCACTACAACATCCTCAACAACGGTTTCATGGTGGGTGAAAGCCTGGGCCTGACGGCCTGCGACCGTATGGTGATTCCGGTGCCGCTGTATCATTGCTTCGGCATGGTCATGGCCAACCTTGGCTGCATCACCCACGGCAGCACCATGATCTACCCCAACGATGCTTTCGACGCCGAACTTACCTTGCGCGCCGTGGCCGAAGAGCGCGCCAGCATCCTCTATGGCGTGCCGACCATGTTCATCGCCATGCTCGATCACCCATCGCGCGCCCACATGGACCTGTCGACCCTGCGCAGCGGCATCATGGCCGGTGCCACCTGCCCGATCGAGGTGATGCGCCGGGTCATCGACCAGATGCACATGGCACAAGTGCAGATCGCCTACGGCATGACCGAAACCAGCCCGGTGTCGCTGCAGACCGGCCCGGACGACGACCTGGAGCTGCGCGTGACCACTGTCGGCCGCACCCAGCCGCAGTTGGAAAACAAACTGGTGGACGCGGACGGCTGCATCGTCGCGCGCGGCGAGATTGGCGAACTGTGCACCCGTGGCTACAGCGTGATGCTTGGCTACTGGGACAACCCCCAGGCCACGGCGGATGCCATCGACCCGGCCGGGTGGATGCATTCGGGTGACCTGGCGGTGATGGACGAGCAGGGCTATGTGCGCATCGTCGGGCGCAACAAGGACATGATCATTCGCGGCGGCGAGAACATTTACCCGCGTGAGCTGGAAGAGTTTTTCTACACCCACCCGGCGGTGGCCGATGCGCAGGTGATCGGCATTCCGTGTAGCCGCTATGGCGAAGAGATCGTCGCCTGGATCAAGCTACACCCGGGGCATAGCGCCACGGTCGAGGAGCTGCAGGGCTGGTGCAAGGCACGCATCGCACACTTCAAGGTGCCGCGGTATATCCGCTTTGTCGACGAGTACCCGATGACCGTGACCGGCAAGGTGCAGAAGTTCCGCATGCGCGAGATCAGTGTGGCGGAGATTGCGGCTGCATCTGCGGGTTGATGTGCGGGCGCGGCCGGCCTCTTCGCGGGTAAACCCGCTCCTACCAGGGACAGCGCCGCATTCAAGGCCGGCACGGTCGCCGGTAGGAGCGGGTTTACCCGCGAAGAGGCCGGCCCGATCAATGCAAGATCTTCACCTTGCCAAGCACCCGGTCATCCTCAACCTTTCAATGGAGCAGCGGAGATCAGCTGTTCATGCCGGTGCCGTGGTCTACCCTTAAGCCTTCACCGGTGGCTCCTGGCTCGGCGGGTCGCCCACTGTCGGCGGCACGGTCGGCTTGATCGGCAGCTCGTCCGGCTCTTCTTCCGGTACGGGTGGCGGCAAGCTCGGGTCGTCGATATTGGGATCGGGTGTCTCCGGTGGAATGGGAATGTTCATGGCCTGACCTCGCGTGGGTGGGTGAAGAGGTGCTGTAGGCTCTGACCGCTGGCAGCTGCCGTTCGCTCAATTATTTTGAACCCCCCGCCTGTGCCCGGCTCTGAACCCTTACCGCCACCAGCCTGAGGGAGCAAGGTCGATGTCACGAAACGAGCCCTTTGAAAGCGTGCCCATGGCGAACGATCACCCGGACCAGGCCATCAGCCTGTCCCAGGCGCTGCTGGCGCCGCGTATCGTGATCGAAGACACCCAACCCGTGCTCGACGCCGGCAGCTTCGCCGCCAAGGCCGTCAGCGGCCAGCCAGTGGCAGTCAGCACCAAGGCCTACAGCGACGGCCACGACCGCCTGGCGGTGATGCTCAACTGGCGCCAGGCGCACAGCCGGCGCTGGCATTGCGTGCCGATGCAGTCGGCGGGCAACGACCTGTGGCAGGCCGAATTCACCCCCACCGAGCTGGGCCCGCACCGGTTCAGTATCGAGGCCTGGATCGACCCGTTTGCCACCTATTGCCATGACCTGGAGAAGAAGTACCACGCCGGCGTCGAGGTAAAACTGGAATTGGAGGAAGGCCGTTTGATGTTGGGCACAGGCATCGAGCTGTGCAGCGGTGCCCTGCGCGAGGCGCTAGAGGCCTTGCAGCAGCGCCTGCCCACGCTCAGCACCGATGACCAGGTGGCCTTGTTTCTCGACCCGACCACCGCCCGCCTGATGGGCGAGGCCGAACACCGCAGCTACCTGACCCGCAGCCCTGATTTCCCCCTTGATGTCGACCGCCCGGCCGCACTGTTCGCCAGCTGGTACGAGCTGTTCCCGCGCTCGATTACCGACGACCCGCAGCGTCACGGCACCTTCAACGACGTGCACGAACGGCTGCCGATGATCCGCGACATGGGCTTCGACGTACTGTACTTCCCGCCCATCCACCCCATCGGCATGCAGCATCGCAAGGGCCGCAACAACGCCCTCAAGGCCGAGCCGGGCGACCCGGGCAGCCCTTATGCCATCGGTAGCCCGGAAGGCGGCCACGAGGCCATTCACCCGCAACTGGGCAGCCGCGACGACTTCCGCCGTCTGGTGGCGGCGGCGGCGGAACACGGCCTGGAAATCGCCCTCGATTTCGCCATCCAGTGCTCCCAGGACCACCCTTGGCTCAAAGAGCACCCGGGCTGGTTCAGCTGGCGCCCGGACGGCACTATCCGCTACGCCGAAAACCCGCCGAAAAAGTACCAGGACATCGTCAACGTCGATTTCTATGCGCCAGAGGCCGTGCCCTCGCTGTGGCTGGCCCTGCGCGACGTGGTGGTCGGCTGGGTCGAGGAGGGCGTGAAGACCTTCCGCGTCGACAACCCGCACACCAAGCCGTTGCCGTTCTGGCAATGGCTGATCGGCAATGTGCGTAGCCAGCACCCCGACGTCATCTTCCTCGCCGAAGCCTTTACCAAGCCGGCGATGATGGCGCGCCTGGGCAAGGTCGGTTACGCACAGAGCTATACCTATTTCACCTGGCGCAACCACAAGCAGGAGCTGCGCGAATATTTCGAGCAGCTCAACCAGCCGCCGTGGAGCCAGTGCTACCGGCCCAACTTCTTCGTCAATACACCGGATATCAACCCGTTTTTCCTGCACACCTCAGGCCGCGCAGGGTTCCTTATCCGTGCGGCGCTCGCGACCATGGGCTCAGGCTTGTGGGGCATGTATTCGGGCTTCGAGCTGTGCGAGGGCACGCCGTTGCCGGGCAAGGAGGAGTACCTGGATTCGGAGAAGTACGAAATCCGCCCACGCGATTTTACCCAGCCCGGCAACATCGTTGCCGAGATCGCCCAGCTCAACCGCATCCGCCGGCAGAACCGCGCCTTGCAAACCCACCTGGGCGTGGCCTTCTTCAATTGCTGGAACGACAACATTCTGTATTTCGCCAAGCGTACGCCTGAGCGTGACAACTACATCCTGGTGGCCATCAGCCTCGACCCTCACAACGCCCAGGAGGCGCACTTTGAGTTGCCACTGTGGGAGTTGGGGCTGGACGACAATGCCGAAACCCAGGGTGAAGACCTGATGAACGGCCACCGCTGGTCGTGGTACGGCAAGACCCAATGGATGCGCATAGAGCCCTGGCACCTGCCGTTCGGCATCTGGCGCATCGAGAAAGCCCGTTAACAAGGCTCAGACTGTGCCCCCCGTAGGAGCGGGTTTACCCGCGAACACCGGCGAAGGCGGTGCCATGCACCTCGGCACCGCGGTGTCATCTTCGCGGGTAAACCCGCTCCTACGGGGGATCGAGCAAGCTCGGATGTCTGTGCATGCAATTGAAAGGAGTCGCACATGGCCAAGCGTTCCCGCCCGGCAGCCTTCATCGACGACCCGCTGTGGTACAAGGACGCCGTCATCTACCAGCTGCACATCAAGTCGTTCTTCGACTCGAACAATGACGGCATCGGCGACTTCGCCGGCCTGATCAGCAAGCTCGACTACATCGCCGAACTGGGCGTCAACACCCTGTGGCTGCTGCCGTTCTATCCCTCGCCACGCCGTGACGACGGCTACGACATCGCCGAATACAAGGGCGTGCACCCCGACTACGGCAGCATGGCCGACGCCCGCCGTTTCATCGCCGAGGCCCACAAGCGCGGCCTGCGGGTGATCACTGAGCTGGTCATCAACCACACCAGCGACCAGCACCCGTGGTTCCAGCGTGCCCGCCACGCCAAGCGCGGCAGCAAGGCGCGCGAGTTCTACGTGTGGTCGGACGACGACCAGAAGTACGACGGCACGCGCATCATCTTCCTCGACACCGAGAAGTCCAACTGGACCTGGGACCCGGTCGCCGGCCAGTACTTCTGGCACCGGTTCTATTCCCACCAGCCGGACCTCAATTTCGACAACCCGCAGGTGCTCAAGGCGGTGATCGGCGTCATGCGCTTCTGGCTCGACCTGGGTGTAGATGGCCTGCGGCTGGACGCGATCCCTTACCTGATCGAACGCGACGGCACCAACAACGAAAACCTCGCCGAAACCCACGACGTGCTCAAGGCGATCCGCGCCGAGATCGACGCCAACTACCCCGATCGCATGCTGCTGGCCGAAGCCAACCAGTGGCCGGAAGACACGCGCCCGTACTTCGGTGAAGGCGACGGCGACGAATGCCATATGGCTTTCCACTTTCCGTTGATGCCGCGCATGTACATGGCCCTGGCCATGGAAGACCGCTTCCCGATCACCGACATCCTGCGCCAGACCCCGGAAATTCCGGCCAACTGCCAGTGGGCAATCTTTTTGCGCAACCATGATGAACTGACCCTGGAAATGGTCACCGACCGCGAGCGCGACTACCTGTGGAACTACTATGCCGAAGACCGCCGCGCGCGCATCAACCTGGGCATTCGCCGGCGCCTGGCGCCCCTGCTGCAGCGTGACCGGCGGCGCATAGAGCTGTTGACCAGCCTGCTATTGTCGATGCCCGGCACGCCAACCCTGTATTACGGCGACGAACTGGGCATGGGCGACAATATCTATCTGGGTGACCGCGATGGCGTTCGCACACCCATGCAGTGGTCGCCAGACCGCAACGGCGGTTTTTCCCGCGCCGACCCGCAGCGCCTGGTGCTGCCGCCGATCATGGACCCGCTCTACGGTTACCAGACCGTCAACGTCGAGGCACAAAGCCACGATCCGCATTCGCTGCTGAACTGGACCCGGCGCATGCTGGCGGTGCGCAAGCAGCAGAAGGCCTTTGGCCGCGGCAGCCTGCGCACCCTCACGCCCAGCAACCGGCGCATCCTTGCCTATATCCGCGAATACACCGATGCCGACGGCAATACCGAAGTCATTCTCTGTGTGGCGAACGTGTCCCGCGCCGCCCAGGCTGCCGAACTCGAATTGTCACAATACGCCGACAAAGTACCGGTGGAGATGCTTGGCGGCAGCGCGTTTCCGCCAATCGGCCAACTGCCGTTTCTGCTGACATTGCCACCTTATGCCTTCTACTGGTTCCTGCTGGCCAGCCGCGATCGGATGCCCAGCTGGCACATTCAGGCCACCGAGGGGTTACCCGAATTGACCACATTGGTACTGCGCAAGCGCATGGAAGAACTGCTGCAAGCCCCCGCAAGCGATACGCTGCAAAGCACCATTCTGCCGCAGTACCTGCCCAAACGCCGCTGGTTCGCTGGCAAGGAAGGGCCGATCGACGCCGTGCGCCTGTGTTACGGCGTGCGGTTCGGCACCGCCACCACGCCGGTGCTGCTCAGCGAAATCGAAGTACTCAGCGACGGCACCGCCACCCGCTACCAGCTGCCGTTCGGCCTGCTGCGTGAGGAACAGATCCATACCGCGCTGCCGCAGCAACTGGCGTTGTCGCGGGTGCGCCGTACCCACCAGGTTGGCTTGATCACCGACGCCTTCGTCCTGGAGCCGTTCATTCACGCCGTGATGCAAGCCTGCCAGGATGGGCTGCGCTTGCCGTGTGGCGACGCTGAGGGTGAATTGCGCTTCGAATGCACAGAGCCGCTGGCCGGCCTGGCGCTCGACGAGGAGAGCGAAGTGCGCTACCTCAGCGCCGAGCAGTCCAACAGTTCGGTGGTCATCGGCGATCGCGTGGTGCTTAAACTGATCCGCCGGGTCAACCCGGGTATCCATCCAGAGCTGGAAATGAGCGCCTACCTGACCGCCGCCGGCTTTGCCAATATCTCGCCGCTGCTGGCCTGGGTCAGCCGGGTGGACGAGCAACACGCGCCGCACCTGCTGATGATTGCCCAGGGTTACCTGAGTAACCAGGGCGATGCCTGGGGCTGGACCCAGAACACCCTTGAACGGGCCATCCGCGACCAGATGGAGCCTACCCGCAACGACGGCGAAGCGCACACTGATGCATTGGCCGAGCTCAGCGGCTTTGCGGCCTTGCTTGGCCAGCGCCTGGGCGAGATGCACCTGCTGCTGGCTGCACCCACCGAAGACCCGGCCTTCCAGCCGCGCCCCAGCGATGCACAGGACAGCGAGCGCTGGCGTGCACAGATCAGTACCGAACTGATCCACGCCCTCGACCTGCTGGCCCAGCACCGTGACACGCTGGACAGCGACAGCCAGGCCTTGGTCGACGACCTGCAGCAACAGCGCGAGGGCCTGGCCCAGCATATCGACAAGCTGACCGCGCAGGCCCAGGGTGGCCTGCTGATGCGTGTGCACGGCGACCTGCACCTGGGCCAGGTGCTGGTGGTGCAGGGTGATGCCTACCTCATCGATTTTGAAGGCGAGCCTGCCCGGCCACTTGAAGAGCGCCGGGCAAAACACAGCCCCTACAAGGATGTCAGCGGCGTGCTGCGATCCTTCGACTATGCTGCTGCGATGATCTTGCGCAGCGCGTCTGCGGTGGACCTTTCCGAGCCGGCGCGGCAAGCCCGACAGCGGGTTGCCCGGCAGTACCTGCACCAGTCCCGGCATGCCTTTGTCGAAGCCTATGGCCTGGCCACCGCCGCCATGCCTCACGCCTGGCAGTACGCCGAGGGCGAGCGCGCGGCACTGGAGCTGTTCTGCCTGGAAAAAGCCGCCTACGAGATCACATACGAAGCCGAAAACCGTCCGAGCTGGCTGGCCGTGCCTTTGCATGGTCTGCATGGACTGATCAGTACCTGGGGAGAGTCAGAATGAACGTTACAACGCGTGAAAACGGTGGCCTTCGGCAACGGGACCTCGACGCCCTGGCCCGCGCCGAGCACGCCGATCCCTTTGCGGTACTCGGCCCCCACGGCGATGGTGCAGGTGGGCAGGTGGTCCGCGCCTTTTTGCCCAATGCCCTGAAAGTGCGCGTCCAGGCCCGGGATGACGGGCGGGTACTTGCCGAAATGGAGCAGGGCAGCCTGCCCGGGTTGTTCAGCGCGCACCTCGATGAGGCACAGCCCTACCAGCTTCATATCGTCTGGGCCGGTGGCGAACAGGTTACCGAAGACCCCTACAGCTTCGGCCCGCAACTGGGTGACATGGACCTTCACCTGTTCGCTGAAGGCAATCACCGCGATTTGTCCGGGCGCTTCGGTGCCCAGCCGACTCAGGTCGATGGCATCGACGGCGTGTGTTTCTCGGTCTGGGCGCCGAATGCCCGGCGGGTGTCGGTGGTGGGTGATTTCAACAACTGGGATGGCCGCCGTCACCCCATGCGCCTGCGCCACAGCGCCGGGGTGTGGGAGCTGTTCATTCCGCGTCTGGGCGTGGGCGAAACCTACAAGTTCGAAGTGCTCGGCAAGGACGGCATACTGCCGCTGAAGGCCGACCCGCTGGCCCGTGCCACCGAGCTGCCGCCGAGCACGGCGTCCAAGGTTGCCGGTGAACTCAGCCACGCCTGGCAGGACCATGACTGGATGGCGCAACGCGCCCAGCGCCATGCCTACAACGCGCCGTTGTCGATCTACGAACTGCACCCAGGGTCATGGCGCTGCGAGCTGGACGAAGCGGGCGAAGTCGGGCGTTTCTACAATTGGCGCGAACTGGCCGAGCGGCTGGTGCCCTATGTGCAGGAACTGGGCTTTACCCACATCGAGCTGCTGCCGATCATGGAGCACCCGTTCGGCGGCTCCTGGGGCTATCAACCACTGTCGATGTTCGCGCCCACCTCGCGCTACGGCAGTGCTGAGGATTTCGCCGCGTTCATCGACGCCTGCCACCAGGGAGGCATTGGTGTGCTGCTGGACTGGGTGCCGGCGCATTTCCCCACCGATGAACACGGTCTGGCTCGCTTTGACGGCACCGCGCTGTATGAATACGACAACCCACTGGAAGGTTACCACCAGGACTGGAACACGCTGATCTACAACCTCGGCCGCAATGAAGTACGCGGCTTCATGATGGCCTCGGCGCTGCACTGGCTTAAGCACTTCCACATCGACGGCCTGCGCGTCGATGCGGTGGCCTCGATGCTGTACCGCGACTACTCGCGCAAGGCCGGCGAATGGGTCCCCAACCGCCACGGCGGGCGCGAGAACCTGGAAGCCATCGACTTCATCCGCCACCTTAACGGCGTGGCTGCCCATGAGGCCCCGGGTGCGTTGATCATCGCCGAAGAGTCCACCGCCTGGCCCGGGGTCAGCCAGCCTACCCAACAGGGCGGCCTGGGTTTTGCCTACAAGTGGAACATGGGCTGGATGCACGACACCCTGCACTACATCCAGAACGACCCGGTGCACCGCACCTACCACCACAACGAGATGAGCTTCGGGCTGATCTATGCCTATTCCGAGCACTTCATCCTGCCCATCTCCCATGATGAAGTGGTGCACGGCAAGCACTCGCTGATCGACAAGATGCCCGGCGACCGCTGGCAGAAGTTCGCCAACCTGCGTGCCTACCTCACCTTCATGTGGGCACACCCGGGCAAGAAGCTGCTGTTCATGGGCTGCGAGTTCGGCCAGTGGCGTGAGTGGAACCACGACAGCGAACTGGACTGGTACCTGCTGCAATACCCCGAGCACCAGGGTGTGCAGCGGTTGGTGGGCGACCTCAACCGCCTGTACCGCGAAGAGCCGGCGGTGCACGAGCAGGATTGCCAGCCGCAGGGCTTCCAGTGGCTGATCGGTGACGACGCGCAGAACAGCGTGTACGCCTGGCTGCGCTGGAGCAGCAGCGGCGAGCCGGTGCTGGTGGTGGCCAACTTCACCCCGGTACCCCGTGAGGGCTATCGCATTGGCGTGCCGTTCGGCGAGCGTTGGCAGGAGCTGCTGAACAGTGATGCCGAGCTGTATGCCGGGTCGAACGTGGGTAATCTGGGGGCGGTGGCCAGTGAAGCAGTGGCCAGCCACGGGCAGCCATTATCGCTGGCCCTGAACCTGCCGCCGCTGGGGGTGTTGATCATGAAGCCCGCCTGACCGGTTGACCGCACTGGCCTTTTCGCCTGTAGGAGCGGGTTTACCCGCGAATCCGGTAGCGGCGGCAACCGTGAATGGCCTTTGGAAATTGGCCGGCAGGCCCGGCCCTTTCGCGGGTGAACCCGCTCCTACAACGGCCTGTGCCGAGCCACCGATGCGTGTGGCCCCGATCAGTGTGTAGGAGCGGGTTTACCCGCGAAGGGGCCGGCCCTGCCTACCACCGCATCCGCACCCCAAGGCTGCCGATCAGCCCGTTCAGGTCATTGTCGTCCACATCATTGCTGTAATCGGCGCTGACGAACAAAGCCACCGAAGGCGTCACCCGCGCAACCAGCCCCAAGCCCAACTCCACCGTGGTCGAATAGCGCGAGCTGGAAATCTTGTCGACCTGGTCCAGCTTCACCTCATCGGCATTGCTGAAGTCATACCACACGTTGGTCCGCACATAGGGCTCGATCGGCATGCCGCGCACTTCGTAGCGTCCGGACAGCTTGGCGCCAACCCGGCCGCTCCAGCTCGGCTGGCTGTCGAACGCCCGCAAGGTCTCCTCCTGTACCTGGTTGCCAGGGAAGAACTGCTGGTTGATCAACTGTGCCTGGGGCTCGATCACCCAGTTGCCACTCAGGCGGATCGGGTACCCGCCCTCTACCGAGAAGGTCATTGCGTGGCCACTGTCGTCCAGGCGCTGGCCGTTTTCGCCACGGCCCATTACGTCGATCCGCGAACCCATGGCCACGGCATTCAGGTGCCAGCCCTGTTCATGGGTCATGCTCCAGTACACCCCCAGGCTTTCCCCGCTCAGGTTCACCGCTTTGCGCTGCTTGTCGCCCAGCAGAGGGCGCGTGCCCTTGAAGCTGCTTTGCAGGTTGTTGTGCCCCACGAATATCCCCGCCCGGTGCACATTGCCCGCGGCCGTTTCACGCACGAACAGGTCCGGGCCGATCATCAGTTGCTGGCTGGGCGCCTCCAACTGTGCCGGGGGCAGCGCGCGGCTGCGGGCACTGGTGGGGAAGAATTGCGCCCACTGACTGGCGATCAGGTCGGGTGCCGCCTGCCGGTGTCGTTCGCTCATCTGCTGCGAAAACGTATTGAGGGTGCCGAGACTCAACCCACTGGCACTGACCGGGTCGAGCGACAGTTGCATCGCCACGGGTTGCTGCAGAAAGCCGGGGGAGGTGGGGTCACCCTGCAGTTCGTACGCGATCGTTTCCACCGGGGTTGCCAGAAGCAGCGACGTGGAAACCGCGTAGAAAATGCTGTCGAAGCGCAAGGGGTTCGAGGTGCTTTTCATGGCGGATCTCCTTTTTTTGTGGTGCAGCCCGAGAACCTGGCCTGTTGTCACGAGCTGTACGGCAAAAACAGTGGGCGACCCAAACCAGCGCGCCAGTTAGCGCAAACGCGCACGAAGGCGCGAGCTAGAGGCCCGGCGCAAGATTTTTACAGCTTGGTATTGTTCAGCTAAGGAGAGGTCACCGCTTGCGTCAAGAAAACGTGAACGAAGTGTTCAAGGCGCGTCTTAACGATTAACTCATTGTTTTTTCGAACTAAGATGCAGGGTATAGCGGGGTTCGCTATTTGCCGTGCCGTGGCTATGAAGAATGATTGCTAAAGCCGCACTTCAACGGCCAGTGGCAGGTGGTCTGACAGGTGCGACCAAGGTTTGTGCCCCAGAATCCTCGGCCCATGGCTTTCGGCGTTACGCAGGTAGATGCGGTCCAGGCGCAACAGTGGCAGGCGGGCAGGGTAGGTGCGGGCGAGGTGGCCATGGTGGCGCTCGAAGGCTTCGTGCAAGTCACGTTGCAGGCCAAGGGTGCGGTTGCCGTGGCTTTTCCAGTCGTTGAAGTCGCCGGCGATGATCACCGGGGCGTTGCCCGGCAGGGAGTCCAGCAGTTTACGCAGCAACTGCAGCTGCTTCTGCCGGTGGCTTTCCAGCAACGACAGGTGCACGCAGACCGCATGCACCTGGCCTTGCCCCGGCACCTCCAGCACACAGTGCAGCAGGCCGCGGCGTTCGGGGCCGGTGATCGACACGTCAAGGTTGCGGTGCTCGATGATCGGGTATTTGGACAGCAACGCATTGCCGTGGTGGCCGTCAGGGTAGACCGCGTTGCGACCATAGGCGAAGTCGCTCCACATGCTGTCGGCGAGGAATTCGTACTGCGAGGTCTGCGGCCAGCCGGGGTAGCGCGCAGCGTGGCGGTCGTGGCTACCCAGCACTTCCTGAAGGAAGACAATGTCGGCCTGTGTGCTGCGCACGGCCTCGCGCAGCTCTGGCAAGATAAAGCGCCGGTTGAAGGCGGTGAAGCCCTTGTGGGTGTTCACCGTCAGTACCCGCAGGCGTTTCACGGCCGGGGCCTGGCTGACACTGGCGAAACCATTACTGCCGGCTTCGAGGCTCACAATTCCTCCTGAAGTTAACCCTGCCTCACTGTCGCCGCCAGACCTTGTGGGGGCCGGTACACCGTTCCCACCGGGTTTGGCGTGGCGATTACAACGTAGGACCTTCCTGGGCTATCACTGTTCACTCCTCGTCGTACTGCAACACCATCAGCAGCATCGACCGACCCTTCACCTCGAAGGTACTGTCGAACTGCAGGTGCTGCCCCTTGC
The DNA here is from genome assembly GCF_044904505.1 of Pseudomonas sp. 3HC3. Taxonomy (NCBI): domain Bacteria; kingdom Pseudomonadati; phylum Pseudomonadota; class Gammaproteobacteria; order Pseudomonadales; family Pseudomonadaceae; genus Pseudomonas; species Pseudomonas sp. 3HC3. The sequence continues at coordinate 150,362 of NZ_JADDRH010000010.1, read as the reverse complement.
GCAACTCCGGCCGGTCGGTATCGACCAGGCAGCTCCAGTAATCGCCTTCAGGCACGGCCGGCAGCTTGAATGGCACGATGTCATGGTGGGCATTGACGATCAGCAGCACGGTGGCTTCGGCACCTGGCCGGGCGATACCGCTGACCTGCGCGCGGCCATCTATCAGCATGCCCAGGCAGCGCCCGTGCGGGTCTTCCCATTGCTCAACGCTCATCTCGCTGCCATCGGGTGCCAGCCAGGTCACGTCCTTGACCCCAATTGCTTCATTGTAGTCCCCCACCAGAAAGCGTGAGCGGCGCAGCACCGGGTAGGCCAGGCGCAGACGCGTCAGACGCTTGACGAAGGCCAGCAGCTCTTCGCCTTCCTGGTCCAGGTCCCAGTTCACCCAACCGATCTCGCTGTCTTGGCAGTAGGCGTTGTTGTTGCCGTGCTGGGTGCGGCTGAACTCGTCGCCGGCAACGATCATTGGCGTGCCCTGGGCCAGCAGCAGGGTGGCGAAGTAGTTGCGCATCTGGCGCATGCGCAGGGCATTGATCGCCGGGTCGTCGGTCGGCCCTTCGACGCCGCAGTTCCACGACAGGTTGTTGTCGGTGCCGTCCTGGTTGTTTTCGTCGTTGTCTTCGTTGTGCTTGTGGTTGTAGGACACCAGGTCGCGCAGGGTGAAACCATCGTGGGCGGTGATGAAGTTGACCGAGGAATAGGGCCGGCGCCCGCGGTTGTTGAACATGTCGCCCGAGGCGGTCAAGCGCGCGGCAAAATCGGCCAACTGGCCTTCGTCGCCTTTCCAGAAGGCGCGTGCGGTATCGCGAAAGCGGTCGTTCCATTCCGCCCAGCCCGGGGCGAAGTTGCCCACCTGGTAGCCGCCGGGGCCGCAGTCCCACGGTTCGGCAATCAGCTTGACCTGGCTCAGCATCGGGTCCTGACGGCAGGCGACAAGGAAGCCATGACGCTCGCTGTAGCCATCGTGGTAACGGCCAAGGATGGTCGCCAGGTCGAAGCGAAAACCGTCCACGTGCATTTCGCCGGCCCAGTAGCGAAGCGAATCGGTGACCAACTGCAGCACGCAGGGATGGCTCAGGTCCAGGGTGTTGCCGGTGCCCGAGTCGTTGATGTAGTAGCGCTTGTCGTCCGGCATCAGGCGGTAGTACGAGGCATTGTCGATACCGCGCATCGACAGGGTCGGGCCGCGCTCGTTGCCTTCGGCGGTGTGGTTGTAGACCACGTCCAGGATCACCTCCAGCCCGGCGTCGTGCAGGTGCGCAACCATCTCCTTGAACTCGGCGATCTTGCCGCTGGCCAGGTAGCGCGGGTGCGGGGCGAAAAAGGCGATGCTGTTGTAGCCCCAGTAGTTGTTCAGGCCCTTGTCCAGCAGGTGCTGGTCGTTGACAAAGGCGTGAATCGGCAGCAGCTCGATGCTCGACACGCCAAGGTCCTTGATGTGCTTGAGCAGCTCGTCGTTGGCCAGGCCGGCGAAGGTGCCACGCAGTTCTTCAGGCACACCCGGGTGGCGCATGCTGATGCCGCGGGCATGCGCTTCATAGATGATCGTGCGCTCCCACGGGATCTGCACACGCTGGTCGCGGCCCCAGGTGAACGCAGGGTCGATGACCTTGCATTTGGGCACGAAAGGCGCGCTGTCGCGCTCGTCGAACGACAGATCGTCGTCGGGGTGGCCGATGGTGTAGCCGAACAGGGCCTCGGACCATTTCAGGCTACCGACCAGTTGCTTGGCATACGGGTCGATCAGCAGTTTGTTGGGGTTGAAGCGGTGGCCGTTTTCCGGCTCGTAGGGGCCGTACACCCGGTAGCCATAGACCAGGCCGGGGTGAGCGTCGGGGAGGTAGCCGTGGTAGATCTCATCAGTGTACTCGGGGAGTTCGATGCGCTCGATTTCCTGCTCGCCTGTGGAGTCGAACAGGCACAGCTCGACCTTGGTGGCGTTCGCCGAGAACAGGGCGAAGTTGACCCCTAGGCCATCCCAGGTGGCGCCGAGGGGGAAGGGTAGGCCTTCGCGGATGCGAGATGGTGCGACCGAGCGGGTTTTCTTTGTGGTGCGGGGGCTCATGACGATCCTCGAGTGGCCGTGATGGAAGGGGAATTGTGCTGTTCTGCATTGGCCTCTTCGCGGGTAAACCCGCTCCTACAGGTCCATCACAGGTGCATGTAGGAGCGGGTTTACCCGCGAAGAGGCCGGGACAGGCTCAACCGGCAGTAGGCTTTTTCGCCGCCCGGGGCTTTTTCGCCGCAGCAGGTTTGACCCCCGGCAGGGCCGCCGCTTTGGGTTCTGCAGGCGCCTTCGGCTTGGCTGCTGCTTTCTTGCGCGGAGCTGCCTTGGGCGCCAGCGCTTCGGCCTCGGCCAGCTTGCGGGCCATTTCCCAGTGGCGTTCTTCCTCCCCTACGGGCTTACCTTCGGATTCCCAGATCTGGTAGGCAAATTCGCGAATACGCTTCTCATCGACACTCATCATGACGCTCCTGATGCTCAAGATTGTTGTATCAACACGTTGACCGGAAACTCCGCCAGCACGGCGCTCAACAGCAACTCCTTTGAAGAGCTGACCGCCGCACTGGAGAAAAGTCCCGTCGAGTTGGCAGGTGACAAGGCAAACGGCAATACCAGCCGGGTGTCGTCCCAGTTCTGTGCCGGGATCAACGGTGTAGTGGCTCCTCCGAGCAGGCTGCTGGCCAGGCGCGGGGCGACGACGATGGCGTGCTCGCCTTCCCCCTGGCGAGCAAAGGCAATGACCTTGTCAGCATGGCGGCCCTGTACGGTCAGTGGCAGGTAGGCACCGCGGCGGAACAGCTCGGCATGGGCCTGGCGGCAGTCCAGCAGCCGCGCGATCAAGGCCTGTTTGACGCGGCCGTCTTGCCAGTGGGCCAACAGCTCGGCGGCCGGCGTGGCGTCGTCCAGCGTGCGACGCCTCAAAGCGTAGTCCACGGCGCGGCGGTTGTCCGGGTCGACCAGGCTGAAGTCCCAGTATTCGTTACCCTGGTACAGGTCGGGCACACCGGGTGTGGTCATGCGCAACAAGGCCTGGACCAGACCATTGAGTGCGCCGGGGCAGGCCAGCAGCTGCGCCGCGTCGGCCAGTGACTTGCGCAGTTGCTGGTTTTCGCTGTCCAGCAGCAGGCCGTCGAGGTAACGGGCACAGGCGCCCTCGTAGGCCTCGTTCGGCACGCTCCAGCTACTGCGCAACTTGGCCTCGCGCAGGGCCTTCTGCTGCCACTGGCGAATGCGCTCGGCGTAGTGACGCAGGGCGTTGTCGTCGTGCAGGTCGAGGTCCAAGGGCCAACTGCCGAGCAGGGTTTGTAGCAGCATCAACTCGTCGCCGGGGCTGGGCGCGGGCCCGTCGTCCAACTGCGCGCGCAGGGGGGCGGCCAACTCCCGCCAATGCTCCACCCGGCTGGCCAGCCACGTGCCGCGCTCGCTGAGTACGGCCAGGCGTGCACGTGTGTCTTCGCCGCGTTTGTGGTCGTGGGTGGCGGTGGTCAGCAGGTTGTCGGGGAAATCGCGCAGGCGCCGCTGGGCCTCGTTGTGGAAATGCATGGGCGGTGCACTGAAGCGCTCGGCCTCGAAGCCCACGTCGTTACGCGACAGCAGCCTGGCGCTGCGGTAGAAGGCGGTGTCTTCCACGGCTTTGGCGGCGCTGGGCGCAGTCAACTGCTGGAAGCGCACGCAGGCGTGGCGCAGTTGCTTGCGGGCACGCCCCGGTGGCAGGTGCCGCCAGGCTTGCCCGCCCAGCCACCGCTCAAGTTGGTCCAGTAGCGGCCAGTCAGCTTCGGCAAGGTCTTGGCGGGCGTTGGTCAGCGCCCGCTGGAAGAACCCTTCGTCCTGCGCCGGGCGCCCGCAGGCATTGAAGTAGGTGCGGTACACCGGGTAATGCGCTACCAATGCCTGCAAGGCCCGGCGAATCGCGCCCAAGGTCAGGTCACGGGTCATCAGGTCGTTGCGCGCCACCTGCAACAGTGCCTGGGCCACCGATTCGCAGTCACCGGCCAGGCTGGCGTTAAGCACCAGGTGGCGGGCCTGGCGCACTTCTTCGGGGAAGTCCGGGCGCTCGCTGACGTTGCTCCACAGTTCGCTCAGCGGCGCTTCGCCGGCCGGATCATGCTGCAGCAGCGACACCTGGTTCATGAACTCGTAGCCGGTGGTGCCGTCGGTAAGCCAGTCGCGGTGCAGGTGCTCGTCGGCACCCAGGATCTTTTCCACGTACAGGGGGAAGTGCTCCAGCCCTGCATTCAGCGGCCGCCGCGCCAGCAGGCCATCAACCCGCCGGCGCAGTTTGCGGCAGTAGCCACGCGGGTCGGCAAGGCCGTCGATATGGTCGATGCGCAGGCCGTCCACCAAACCGCGTTCGATCAGTTCGAACAGTTTGGCATGGGTGGCTTCGAACACCGCGGCGCGCTCCACCCGCAGGCCGCCCAGCTCGTTGATGTCGAAGAAGCGCCGCCAGTTGATGTCGTCGGCGGCGGTGCGCCAGCTGGCCAGGCGGTAGGTCTGGCGCTCCAGCAACAGGTGCAGGCGCTTGAAACCGGCCTCGCTGCGGCTGTCGAAGGCCACCAGGGCCGATTCGAGGTCGGCACCTTCGCGCACCAGGCGTGCCAGTTCGGCTTGCAGCGGCAGGCTGTCGGCCAGCGGGGTGGCTGAGTCGCCCAATGCGGTGAAGCGTTCGGCCAGAACCTTTAGCGCAGGCTCCGGGCTGAGCGCGAGAATCCAGCCGTAATCGACCGGACAGATCGGGAAACGATGCGCGTAATGGGCCACTTGCAGCTGCCCCTGCTGATTGTCGAACTGCAGCGGTATCTCGCCATTCCTGAGCGCCACGCCGTAGTCGCTGCCGAGGAACGGCAACAGCAGTTGCCCGGCCAGCAGTGGGTCGCTGGAGTGCCACTGGATGTCGAAGAACTCTGCATACGGGCTGCGCCGTCCCCAGGCCAGCAGGCTTTGCCACCAGGGGTTGTCGGCACCGCCCACGGCCATGTGGTTGGACACCGTGTCGAGGATCAGCCCCATGCCATGCTGGCGCAGGGCGGCGACCAGGCGCTCCAGCGCGGCCTCGCCGCCCAGCTCCGGGTTGACGCAGGTAGGATCGACCACGTCGTAGCCATGGCGCGAGCCTGCGCGGGCCTTGAGGATGGGCGAGGCATACAGGTGGCTGATGCCCAGCTGGGCGAAATACGGCACCAGCGGCACAGCGTGGTCGAGGGTGAAGTCGCTGTGAAATTGCAGGCGCAGGGTAGCGGTCAGTGGCTTCATCGGTCACGCTCCCACGCCTGTTCGCGGGCCTGGGCCAGCAGCTCCAGGCGCCGTGCGGCGTCCTCGTCGTCGAGCAGTTCGCGAACCGGACGGGCAAACCGCCGCCGCCAGTTGGGATGGCCGTTGGTGGTGCCCGGCAAATTGGGTTGCTCGTCGCAGCCCAGCAGGTCTTCCAACGGCACCAGCACCAGCGGCGCACGGGTATGGCCAACGAAGCGGATGGCCGCATCGATCAGCGCGTCATTGTCCTTCAGTTCGCCGTAGTTGGCTTCCAGGATGCGGCGCAGGCCGTCGCGTTCTTTCTGACGCTCGTGTCGCCAGTGCAACTCGGTAGCGGCGTCGATCAGTTGCAAACGGTGTCTCCAGTCGATGTCGCGGTTTGCCAGCCAGCCGGCCAGTGGCGCCAGGTCGTGGGTGCCGGTTGTGGCCAAGGCATTGTCGGGCCAGTCGAGAATCGGCTTGAACTGGCCCGGCTGGGTTTGCTCGAACGGCAGCACGCGCATGCCCAGCACGGCCTTTTCGGCCAGCTTTTCGCGCAGGCTGTCGGGCACGGTGCCCAGGTCTTCGCCAAGGATGATCGCCTGGTGACGCACCGACTCCAGCGCCAGCAGGCGCAGCAGGTCGTCTAGCGGGTAGTCGAGGTAGGCGCCTTCGCTGGGTTTGGCCCCTTGCGGGATCAGCCATAGCCGGCGCAGGCCCATCACATGGTCGATGCGCAGGCCGCCAGCGTGGGCGAGGTTGGCCCGCAGCATTTCGATGAAGGCGCGATAGCCATTGCGCTTGAGGCCCTCGGGCGAGAAGGCGCAAATACCCCAATCCTGGCCGATGTGGTTGAGGATGTCGGGCGGCGCACCCACGCTCAGGCCGGCCAGCAGTTCGTCCTGGCGGCTCCAGGCCTGGCTGCCGGCACCGTCGGCACCCACCGCCAGGTCGGCGATCAGGCCCACGACCATGCCATTGCTGCGGGCCGCTTCCTGGGCACGTTGCAGGCCACGTTCGGTCAGCCACTGGCAGAAGGCGTGGAACTCGACCTTGGCCGGGTAGGCGTTGGCTAAAGCCTCCACTTCCGGGTGGTAGGGGTCGTGCCAGGCTTTGGGCCAGTTGCGCCAGTCGGCACCGAGGCCGTGCTCCACCGCCTGGGCCTGCAGCACCTCGAAGCGGCAGTGGTGCTCCAGCGTCTGGCCGCCGGCTTCGCGGAAGCTGTCAAAGTCTGTGCGTAGCGGGTGGTCGCCTTGGCTGAAACCCTGGTAAAGCGCTTCAAGCAAACGCAGCCGGGCGCTGGCGGCGCGTGGCCAGTCGACCAGAGGGCGTTGCTCGAGCTCTTCGAGCTGTTGCTCCAGCCCGCACGCTTCGATCGCCATGCGCACCTCCCGTTCACCCAGCAGGGCCGCAGGGCTGGTGTACAGGGTGTTGAGCAGCAGGCGACTGGAAGGTGAGTAGGGGCTGTAGTGTTCCTGGTCGATGGCCGACAGGGCGTGAATCGGGCTGATAGCCAAGGCATCGGCGCCGCGCTCGGCGGCCGAGCGGGCCAACTGCTCCAGCGCCAGGCAGTCGCCGAAGCCACCGTCGCCGGGGCGGCGCAGGCTGTACAGCTGCACTGCCAGGCCCCAGCAGCGTGGTGGCGGCTGTTGCACCTTGTCTTCCAGGCTGTGGCAGCGTGTTGGCGCCACCGCTACGGTGAAGCGGCGGCTGTCGATTTCCACCTGGTGATAGCCGATGGGCAGCTCGCCGGGCAGGCGCGCCTGGTCATCGAGGCTGAGGGTGACCGAGGTGTGATCTTCCAGGGTGCAGTGGGCCACGCTGGCGGCACTGAAGTAGCGCGACAGCGCTAGCGGCTGGCCTAGGTCGGCGGTCAGCAAGGGCGGCAGGTGTTCGCTGTCTTCGGCGGTTTCCACCGCACGCAGGCTGGCGGCAACGGCCGCGTCATCGCCGGCCGGATGGCCAAGGCCTTCAAGGATGTTGCGCAGCACGTCGTCGCTGACACGCTGGGGCCTGGCATTGGCGTCAATCCAGTCGCGGTTCAGCCCGACGCTGGTTGCCAGACGATGCAGGGCAGTTTCGCTCATGGGCGCTCCTGGGCAGGGGGAAGCAGGCTGACCACGCAGCTGTACGCAGCCAGGTGGGTATCCGGATGGCGGGTGTCGCTGCTGTCGAACAGCCGAGTGGATGGCGCGGGCAGTTCGACCGCCTGCGGGGTGCCGGCCAGGTTCAGGTCGATGCGCAGCGTGTTGCCATTGCCCAGCCGCCAGCGCGCGGTCAGCGCTTTGTCAGCGTGCACCTCGGCGCCGAGGGCACGGCTGCCGGGCAAGTGCGGGATGACATGGCGGCGGCGCAGGTCGAGCAGTTGCTGGTAAAGGCCATGCCAGCCGGCGATCACCGCCTTGTTCTGCGGGCGTGAAGAGGCGAACGTCTGTTCGGCGTTGGGGTCGGGAATGTGCTCACGCTGCTTGGGGTCGGCGAACGCGCTGAAGTGGGCGAATTCGCCACGACGGCCTTCGCGTACCGCGTCGGCCAGCGCGTCATGGAAGTCGGTAAAAAACAGGAACGGCTGGCAACTGCCGGCTTCGTCGCCCATGAACAACAGCGGGATCATCGGTGCCAGCAGCAACAGGCCGGTGGCTGCACGCAAGGCTGGCGCGGGGCACAGGCGGGTCAGGCGCTCACCCAGGGCGCGGTTGCCGATCTGGTCGTGGTTCTGCAGGAACAACACGAAGGCGCTGGGCGGTAAATGCCCGCTGGGTTCACCGCGTGGTTTGCCATGCCGGTTGGCCTGGCCCTGGAACACGAAACCTTCGCCAAGGCACCGTGCCAGTTGGTCGATGGGGCGATGCCGGTAGTCGGCATAGTAGCCTTCGGTTTCACCAGTCAGCAGCACGTGCAGGGCATTGTGGCCGTCATCGTTCCACTGGGCGTCGTAACCCTGTTCCAGCAGCTCCGCCTGGTTGTGCTCGTTCTCCAGCACCAGCCACACGTGCCGGCCCGGTTCTATGGCGGCGCGCACCCGTTGGGCCAGCTCGATCAAAAAATCGGGCTGGTCGATGGCATGCACGGCATCCAGGCGCAGGCCGTCGCAGCGGTAGTCGCACAGCCACATCAGGGCGTTCTGGATAAAGTACTCGCGCACCTGCGGGCGGCGAAAGTCGATGGCCGCGCCCCAGGGTGTCTGCCGGTCTTCACGGAAGAACGGGCTAGCGTACTGGTGCAGGTAATTGCCGTCGGGGCCGAAGTGGTTGTACACCACATCGACCAGCACCATCAGCCCGTGGCTGTGGGCCTGGTCGACCAGTGCGCACAGTTGCTCGGGGCTGCCGTAGGTGTTCTGTGGGGCGTAAGGCAGTACGCCGTCGTAGCCCCAGTTGCGTTCGCCAGGGAACTGCCCCAGCGGCATCAATTCGATCGCGCTGATGCCCAGTTCGGCCAGGCGCGGCAATTGCCTGGCAACCCCGGCGTAACCCCCGAGCAGGCCAACATGCACCTCCTGGATCACGGCCTCATGCCAAGGCCGGCCTTGCCACGGGTGCTGCCAGGCATAACCGGCCACATCCACGACCTGGCTCGGCCCGTGTACGCCGTCGGGTTGGTAGCGCGAGGCCGGGTCGGCCACCTGCAGCTCACCGTCGATACGGTAGTGGTAACGGTCACCGGCCTGGCATGGCGCCACGCCGCTGTACCAGCCCTCATCATCCGGCAGCAATTCGATGGCCGGCTGCCGCTCCAGTTCCACGCTCACGCTGCGCGCATCCGGCGCCCAGAGGGCGAAGCGCGCCGACGTGGCGTCCAGCAAGTGTGCGCCATGTCTGTGCATCTTCTGACCCCCGCTCAGTAGTGGCTCAGCTGTGCCTGCTTGACCAGGTCCTCGTACAGGCGGGCGTAGGGTTCAACCGCCTGGCACCAGTTGAACGGCTGGGTCATCGACAGGCAGCGCATGGCGTTCAGCAGGTCCTTCTTGCCATATACATAAAAGGCGCGGCTGAGTGCCTGGCGGTAGCTCTCGACGGTAGACTCGTTGAACAGGAAGCCTGTTACGCCGCACTCGATGGTGTCGGCCAGGCCGCCGGTATTGCGTGCCACCGGCAGCGAGCCGAAGCGTTGCGCGTACATCTGGCTGAGGCCGCACGGCTCGTAGCGCGACGGCATCAGCAGGAAATCGCTGCCGGCGAACATGCGCCGGGCATCGGTTTCATTGAAGCCGATACGCACACCGATGCGGCCCGGGTGACGCAGCGCCAGCTCGCGCATGGCCTGTTCCTCTTCCGGTTCGCCGCGGCCGATGATCGCAATCTGCCCGCCCTGCTCGACGATGTAGTCGGCCACGCCCAGGGTCAGGTCCAGGCCCTTTTGATAGACCAGCCGCGACACCACGGCGAATAACGGGCCTTCGGAATCCTCCAGGCCGAACAGCTCACGTACCTCCTGGGTGTTGCGCGCTTTGCCCTCCCAGTCGTTGATGCTGAAGTTGTGCTGCAGGTGCTTGTCGGTGGCCGAGTCCCAGCTTTCGTCGATGCCGTTGGGGATGCCACCGAGCAGGCCTTGCTGGGCCTTGCTGGCGAGGAAGCCGTCCAGGCCGCAACCGAATTCCGGGGTGGTGATTTCCCGGGCGTAGGTGGCGCTGACTGTGGTGATGTGGCTGGAGTAGGCCAGCCCGGCCTTGAGGAACGACAGCTTGCCGTAGAACTCCATGCCTTCCTGCTGCATGGCATGTTCGGGTATCGCCAGCTCCGGGCTGCAGCCGCGGCTGTACACACCTTGGTACGCCAGGTTGTGGATGGTGAACAACGTGGGCGTATTCAGGCCGCGCCAGTGCATGTAGGCCGGGGCCAGGCCGGCGGGCCAGTCATGCGCGTGCACCACTTCCGGCGTCCAGTGGATCTTGCCTTCGCCAGCAGCGATTTCGGCAGCAGCCAGGCCCAGGCGGGCAAAGCGGATGTGGTTGTCGGGCCAGTCGCGGCCATTGTTGGCACCATAGGGTGTGCCGTCGCGCTGGTACAGTTCGGGGCAGATCAACACATAGATGACCAGGCCGTCGGCCATGTCCATGCGGCCGATCTTGCATGGCGGCAGGGCCGCATGGCCGCCCAGCTCACCCACGATATGTATCGGGTTGTCGCTTTCCATTACCTGGCGGTAGCCGGGGATAAGTACCCGCACATCGTGCAGGTGCGCCAGGGCACGGGGCAGGGCAGCGGACACGTCACCCAGGCCGCCGGTTTTCACCAGGTCGGCGATTTCCGAAGTCACGAACAGAATCTTGCGCATGTTCGGGTTGTGCTGGCGCTGGGCGCCCGGTGCCTTGCCTGTCGTGGCGAAATCCGGGGTGAGCGGCTCGCGGTTATCCGGTTTGAAAGCGTCTACGTGAGGCTCGACAGCGGCACTGATCATACTTCTCTCCGTCCCTATGCTTGGTCGGGTGCTGGCACCCGTGGCGATGTTTCGTGCTGGTTCTCTCTGCTTGCTGAATGCTGCGTAGTGCGTTCCATGCCCCAGTGTCGTGCGCGCACGCACGGCGCGATCGGCGTTCCGGCCGAAAGCGATTGGGCTGTTGGGTTGGTGGCCGTGGCTGGGAAGTCCCTTTGCGTTTGGCCCACTTAGTTCCTGACCTGCCCGCTTTCCGTAAAGTTCGACTTTTTTCGTCACTCTTCCATTGAGCAAATGGCGGGCCGAAACCTGAGTGTAGGAGAGAAATAGATAAAAAGGTGACCCACTGGTCACCATTGAGATGCTGCGGAATAGACGCAAACGTTGGCGTATGGAAGCGGATGTGAACGCATGGCTGGCGAAGAGAGTGAGGGGCGAACGGTATGCCCCATTCATGACGGTTGCGCACTATTTTGGTGCGTGCTTGTACCGCCAAATGGGGCTGCGGGTGCATGTTCGGATGTGCCCAGTCCTATATCGGTGCGACGCCCTGCACAGGGGCGAGTATCCAAGCGGTTAAAAAAGTTTGGCTCGAATAATTATCTGAGTTACAGGGTCGGCAGTCAGGCAAACGGACCGCATGATAAAAAGTTGTAAGTTTATGCTGTAGGAAATTGCCTGCGGAATCTCCATTTATATTAAACCCACCGTTCCTGTCTTATCGTGGTGATACGGTTTAGGTTGCTCCTCAATCCACTGCCTCATCCTGATCGCCATCATGGAGTGAAGCCCGCAATGCCAAGCATTTAGCGGGCTTGCACCTTGGTGGCAGGCCAATTTCGTTCGACATTCTCATCTTGAAGAAAACCAGGGTGTGGTTGTTTTTTCGCCGATAAACATGATGGCGGGTAGAGCAACTCATGAAACAGTCTGACTTTCGCTTCAGTTTTCAGGCACTCGCCGGGCGCACGGAATTCGAAGTGGTTTCATTCAAGCTAAATGAAGCCCTCAACCAGCCATTTGTGCTGAACCTGGAACTTGTCAGCTACGAAAGTGATATCGACTTCGGTCACGTCCTCGACAAGCCTGCGCTATTCACCCTTTATTGCGCAGACCGGCCACTGCGTCATGTGCATGGCTTGGTCAGTGCCTTCAGCCAGGGCGAAACCGGCTTTTGTCGCACGCGCTACCACGCCGTGGTCGAGCCGCAGCTGGCCCGCGCGCGGTTGCGTTCGAACTGGCGGATCTTTCAGCACAAAACCGTGCCGCAGATTCTTGAACTCATGTTCAAGCGTCAGGGCATCACCCGCTTTGAGCTGAAAGCAGCGCGCAGCACCAGGTGCGGGAGTTCTGTGTCCAGGCGGGTGAAACCGACCTCGACTTCATCCATCGCCTTGCCGCTGAAGAGGGGTTCGTCTACCGCTTCGAACACTGCGCCCGGCAGCACACGCTGATCGTTACCGACCGTTTGCTGTCGTTTGGGCTGCTCAGCCGGGGCGCGCTCAAGGTAGGGGAAGACGAGGCGCTTTGGCTGGATGAGGATGATGTCGGCCCCGACAAGGTGCTGTACCACGCCAGCAGTGGTGGCGACCAGGCCCGCGCCTGCCTGCGGCGCTTGCGCTATTGCGAGCAGGTACGTACTGCGCGGCAAGTGCAGCGCGACTACACCTTCACCAACCCGGCCTACCGGCAGGAGCACAAGGCCCAGACCAGTGGCGTCACGCACCAGTCACTGGACTACGAGCGCTTTGATTACCCGGGGCGCTACAAGCGCGATGCGGTGGGCAAGCCCTTCACTGAAACACGGCTGACGGCGCTGCGCCACGACGCATGCCTGGCCGAAGTGCAGGGCGACGACGTGCGCCTGCAGACAGGTCTGAGCTTCACCCTCATCGGACACCCGCGGGAAGACCTCAATGTTCACTGGCGCGTGATCAGCCTGAGTCACGAAGGTACCCAGCTCACCAGCCTGCAGGAAGAAGCTGCTGGCGCTGAACAAAGCACCCGCTACGTGAACGATGCGCTGCTGGTGCAGGGCATGGCCGAGTGGCGCCCGGCCCCCATGGCCAAGCCGCGCATTGATGGCCCACACATGGCTACCGTGGTCGGCCCGCCTGGTGAGGAGATCTATTGCGACGAATGGGGGCGGGTCAAGGTCAGCTTCCCGTGGGACCGGGAGAGCAAGAGCAACGAGTTCAGTTCCTGCTGGGTACGGGTGTCGCAAGGCTGGGCCGGTGGCAGCTGGGGTTCGATGGCCATCCCGCGTATCGGCCAGGATGTGATTGTCCAGTACGTCAATGGCGACCCCGACCAGCCGATGATCACCGGGCGCACCTATTGCGGTGACCAGCTGCCGCCGTACGACCTTCCGGATCACAAGACCCGCATGACCATCAAGAGCCAGACCCATAAAGGCGATGGCTTCAACGAGTTGCGCTTCGAAGACGAGCTCGGGCGGCAGGAAGTGTTCATTCATGCCGAGCGCGACCAGAACAATGTTGTGAAACACAACGAAACCACGCTCATTGGCAATGACCGTAGCGAACGCGTCGAGCATGACGAAGTGGTGGACATAGGTGGCAACCGCAGCGTCACGGTTGGCGCCAGCAAGCGCGAAACGGTCGCCCTTGGCAAAGTCGAAAGCATTGGCCTGGGCAAGTCGCTGGCCGTTGGCGGGGGGCTAAGTGTAATGGTCGGCCTTGAGGCCACCGAGCAGGTCGCGCTGGACAAGCGCGTGCAGGTCGGCGGGCAACTGCGGGTCGACGCCGATGAGGATGTGTCGATCACCAGTCATCACGGCCACGTGCATATCGACAGCCGAACGTCGCTGACCCTGAGCTGCGGCGGGGCCTTTATCAAGCTGAGCGATGGCCGCATCGAAATCGGTTGCCCCGAACCACTGCTGTTACACGCCATCGCCCAGGTCAAGGCGCCTGCACGTTACGGAGTACCGCCTGCACCTGAGCAGGACGAAATCGAGTTTCGCCTGGTGCATGCCGACGGTACGCCGATTGCGGGCACGGCCTACGTGGCAACGTTGTCCGATGGCACCCAGCGCCAGGGTGTGGTCGACCAGAACGGCTATGCCCGCCTGGCTGGCGTTACCCCCGGTTGCAGCGCCCAGGTGCGCTACGAAGTTGGCCCAGGCCCGCTGCAGCTGACGACCGCAACCGAGCTGGATACTGCCTTGCAGGCATTGCTTGCCGGCTGCACCTCGGCAGGTGGCCAGCCATGAGTTCGACAGCTGACTGGCTGGATGAAGCAGTGGAAAAAGTGGCCGACGGCTTTGGCTGGCTGCGTGACCTGGTGCTTGGCGAGTTTGCCGAGGAGCGGCCACTGAGCGTGGTCATCGCCGACATGCTGCTGTCGTTGGTGCCTGGGGTCGTGATCGTGCTCAGTGCCCGCGACCTGGCTGCGGTGTGCCTGCGCCTGGGCAAGCGCTACGCGGCGGACGGCAGCCAGGCAACGCCGCAGCCGCCAGAATGGCAAGAGTGGGTGTTGCTGGTGGCCTGCCTGATGACCTTGATCGCGCCGATCATCGGTGCTGTGGCGGGGGCTGTGGGCACGCCCGTGGGCTCGGTGGCAGGAGCACTGGTTGGGCAGGAAGCAGCAGCGTTCTTGCGTGGTTTGTGCTTGCTGTTGATACGTGAAAATCAGGTCATCCTGCAGACAGTGGTTGCGTTTCTCGGCAAGTTCACCCGCGGCAGCGTGGAGTTCTGGCTGCACCAGGTCAGGTTCGCGAGCTATGAAAAGGACTTGCTGGCCTACCTGAACCTGTTTTTGACCAAGGTTCTCGCGGCAACGGCAAAGCTTCGCAGCTACCTGGGCAACTGGCCGTTCAACCAGGCGGCCTCGCACCTGTTGGTGCGGTTGCAGGCCATGGAAGCGCAGTTCTACGCCGTGCAGGTGCATGCCTTGCGGGAAATCCCGCATGCGCTGATGCAGCTCGATGCCAGGCTGGCCAAGGTGCTGGAGCAGGCCAGCGACCTGCCCGCGCAGGTTGCGCAAGCCGGGGTGCATGCGCAAAAGCCGGTGCCCATGGCCATGAGTGGTGGGCGGGTGACCTCTGGCATCGGCATGCGCCCGCGTTACCTTGAGCGCCCCGAAGATGTGCTCGGCCCGCCCGTGCCCACGTCGCCGACAGTCGCTGCGCAGGGTGCCAATGTGCACGTGTTCGATCACGCGACGGCGACCCGGGCGCAGAAGGGTATTTATGGGGAGGTGGTTAGTGATCAGTACATGCTCGGCAAGGGTCATGAAAACCTGTTGTCCGCCGCGCGTGGGCCTCGCAGCCTGGAAATGAAACCCACCGGGCGTGGGCTGGATGGCGTCTATCGTAATGCCCATCCGCCACCGCCGTTCATTATTACCGAGACCAAGTATCGAACGGGGGGCGTGTTTTCGCCGGGTAGTTTGCCGGTTACGAAGGGGAGTGAGGGGTATCCGAGTGCCAGGCAGATGAGTGATGCGTGGATTGGCCCCAGATTACAAAGCGCGTTGGGGCGTAAGGAGGGAGATGCGATTCGAGAGGCGGGGTACGAGCGGTGGCTAATAGTTGTAAACGAAAACGGGGTCGTATCGAGTGTGACTAAGCTCGACGGTAATGCTAGAGCCATTGTTGATACTGTTCGATAGGAGGTGTCAGGTGCATTTTGATCGGGTTAAAAGAGAGCCGCTCCTGCAAGAGAAGTTTTATGTGGATGATGTGTCTTATCTGAAGGAGAAATATTTTGAGCGGAGCGCTGAAGAGTTTTGGGCTAAGTCTTGGCCAGATTATGTTAATGTGGAGGGATTAAGTTGGGGGTGGTGCTATCAATCACTTGAGCTATTGATTGAGTTGTATTCAGGAGGCGAGCCATTAGAGACCCTCCGGCCCTATGCTGAGCACGTGTTTTCTCAGTTTCAGCGTCATAAACAGGCCTATCCGAGCTTCTCGCTGAAACTATGGGAGCCCGACGCATACCAGTTTGCTCTTTGGCTTTTGTCTTTGGCAGTGCTGTTGAATATGCCCGGGCGCATCACGCAAATTTTAGGCTATTTAAGTAAAGATCCTGATGACGGTGAAGACATCTTGTTGCGACAACTGTTTTCTCGTGTTGGGGTGACTATCCCTGGGAGCACATTGATTCATGAGCGCCCTTATCATGAATTGCTCAATGCTTTAAATACTGAGAAGGATGAGCAGCAACAGTCAATGCGTAGTTACCTGAAGCAGTGGTATCGAGGCATGCGCAACTGTTATTGGCATGATCGGCACAAAGCACGAAGCGATGCGGGTTTCTTTGGCTACTGGGCATTTGAGGCAGGATTGGTCACTGTGCTGTGGGGCGTCGACGATGCACCCTACAGAGACCTTCCTTTTTACCCGAAGGATTTGGTAGACGATGCTCGCAAGCGTCAAGTGATCAAAAGCTTCCCAGAACACCTGCAAAGTGCGCCGTATTCGGATGCACTTGCCAAGTCGGGTGAAATTTGCCCGCGCACGGGAGTGTGGGTGTGTGATGAATGGGCTGTAGGGCCTCAGACATTCATGCAAGGCGTAGAAATGCCGAGCGAAAATGGGCGCTCCGTGGTTTGGCGCTTGGTGAAAGGCTTATAGCGTGCGGGAGGGCCTATGGACCCGTTCGACAGCATCAAGCGCGACCCGTGGATGGTCGAGCAGCATTACCACGCCTCGACCCGTGAAAAAGAGCAGGAGTTTGCCGACCCTGATACCCAGGCATTGCTGGCCGAGTCCGCCGAGCGCAAGCATCATTACCGTGGCCTCAGTCGCGACTGGGCGCACATGGCACTGGAGCTGGTCATCCAGCGCTACTCGGGTGGCGAGCCGATGGAACTGGTGGAGGCCTATGTTGATTACGCGTTCGCCCAGTTCACCCGGCATTTTACGGCGTACCCGACAACCTGCGAGCAACTGCGCCCCTGGGTGGCGGACGAATACCGGGTTGCTTTGTGGCTGCTGTCGTTGGCCGTGCTGTGCGGTTACCCCGATCGTGTCGGCCAGGTGCTGGGCTGGCTGAACCAGGACGACGAGCGCAGCCCCGACCTGCTGCTGCATCGCCTGTTCCTGCGGCTGGGCAAGGCATACCCGGGGACCTCGCTGCTTCACCCCGAGACCTACGCCGCCTTGCTGGAGAGCCTCGACCTGCGTGGCCAAGCGCAGCATGAAGCGCTCTTGCGCTATCTCGAACAGTGGTATGCCAAGGCGCATGGCTGCTATTGGCACGATCGCCATGCCCGGGCACGGGGTGACCACCTGGGCTACTGGGCATTCGAAGCGGCGCTGGTAGCGTTTTTATGGTCTGTGCCAGGGGATGCTCTGGAGAGCGCCCCACATTTTTTTCCAAAGGCACTCATCGCAAGGGCGCATTACCGACGACTGGGCAAACAGTTCCGCGACCCGGAAACCGCCAGGCGCGAGGACGCTCCTGGCTGGCCTTCTGGCACCCCTTGCCCATGGCCCGGTCATTACACCTGCGTCGAGCGCAGTGTGGGTGAACAGGTGTTCATGCACCAGACACCCTTCCCCAAGATCGATGGCCAGGTGGTTCACTGGCGGCTGTCGAGGACATTCTGATTGGCGCTGCCGGCATGAGTGCGTGGCGCTTTACATGATTCAGGAGTGGCGACAATGCCTGCCATCGTTCTGCTTGGTCACCCTCACCATTGCCCATTGTGCGGCCCCACCAGCGTCAGCAGCGGCTCCAGCCTGTTCTTCGTCAACGGCAGAGCGGCCGCCAGGGTTGGCGACAGGCTCGGCTGTGGGGCGGCGATCACCAGCGGCTCGGCGCTGATGATGGATGAAGGACAGCCGCTTGCTAGGGTAGGCGATGCTACCAGTCATGGCGGCGTCCTGGAAAATGGCGATAAAAGTTGGTTGCTCGATTAAGCGAAGTGGGAGCGGTTCAGCCCCCACAGGGAATGGGCAAGATCAGAGGCTGACGGCCTTGCCATCGGTGCGCGCTTGCGCCAACAGCAGGTTCAACTGGGCGACCTGCTGACGCAGCTGGTCACGTTCGTCTTTAAGTTTACGCAGCTCATCACGGCGCACGGAGACATAGAGGGTCTGGGGTGGGGTTGCTGGCATCAAAGTACCCATGAGCACACCTCGCGGTTTTGGCTGGTGACAAGTCAAAGCGTAGACGCTTCACGCGGGGCGCATTTTGAATTCTTTCGCAGGCCTTGGGAACTTTTTTGTTTATCGTGGTCTTGCCGTTCGTCGCTGAACCCTCGGGCGGCATGCTGGACTAATCTGAAAAGCTGGACTGTCGTCATCCATTTCGAAAAGGGAGCATTGGCTCATGCAACTGGGAATCATCGGGCTGGGCCGTATGGGCGGCAATATCGCAAGGCGCCTGATGCGCGCCGGTCACCGCACCGTGGTGCACGACCGCAACCGTGAAGCCATCACTGTCCTTGAGGGCGAAGGCGCCCAGGGCGCGCACGACCTCGGAGCACTGGTGCAAAAGCTGAAAGCGCCGCGCGCGGTATGGGTGATGCTGCCGGCTGGCGACCCCACCGAGCAGACCATCGCCCAGCTGGCCGAATTGCTGGAGCCGGGCGATGCGATCATCGACGGCGGCAACACCTTCTACAAGGACGACATGCGCCGCGCTGCAGAGCTGGCCAAGCGCGGCCTGCATTATCTGGACGTCGGGACTTCCGGCGGCGTGTGGGGCCTTGACCGCGGCTACTGCATGATGATCGGCGGCGAAAAGGACGTGTTCGAGCGCCTGGAACCGCTGTTCAAGGCGCTGGCGCCGGGCGTGGGCGACATCCCGCGTACCCATGGCCGCAACGGCGAGCACCAGCGCTCTGAGCACGGCTACATCCACGCCGGCCCACCCGGCGCCGGGCACTACGTGAAAATGGTGCATAACGGCATCGAGTACGGCCTGATGCAGGCCTATGCCGAAGGCTTCGACCTGCTGCGCAGCAAAGGCGGCAACGAGCTGCCGGAAGACCAGCGCTTCGACCTGAACGTGGCCGAAATTGCCGAAGTGTGGCGACGCGGCAGCGTGGTGACCTCGTGGTTGCTCGACCTCACCGCCGATGCGCTGGTGGCTGACCCGCAGCTGTCGCAATTCAGTGGCTCGGTGTCCGACAGTGGCGAAGGCCGTTGGACCATCGACGCCGCCGTCGAGCAGGCGGTGCCGGTGCCAGTGTTGTCCAGCGCCCTGTTCGCGCGCTTCCGTTCGCGCCAGCAACAGGGCACCTATGGTGACAAGATCCTCTCGGCCATGCGCCTGGGCTTCGGTGGCCACATCGAGAAGAAAGGCGAATGACTAAACAGACCATTGCGGCCGCCCCCCCTTGTACCCTGTTCCTGTTCGGCGCCAATGGCGACCTGGTCAAGCGCCTGCTGATGCCAGCGCTGTACAACCTTAGCCGCGACGGTTTATTGGACCGTAACCTGCGCATCGTCGGCGTCGACCATAACCCGGCCAGCGCCGAAGCGTTCGCCGCGCGGCTGCACGCTTTCATGGTCGAGCGTGACAAAGGCGGCGAGGGCAGCTCCAAGTGCCTGGACGAGAAGCTATGGGCCCGCTTGGCCAAGCGTCTGGATTACCAGACGGGCGACTTTCTCGATCCGGCCACCTACCAGGCCCTGGCCAGGCGCATCGACAAGACCAGCCACGGAAATGCCATTTTCTATCTTGCCACGTCGCCGCGCTTCTTCCCCGAGGTGGCGCAGCGCCTGGGGCAGGCAGGCCTGTTGGACGAGTCGGCCGGCGGCTTTCGTCGGGTGGTGGTTGAAAAACCGTTCGGCACCGACCTGGCTAGCGCCGAGGCACTCAACGCCTGCCTGCTGAAGGTGATGGGCGAGCGGCAGATCTATCGCATCGACCATTACCTGGGCAAGGAAACGGTGCAGAACATTCTGGTCAGCCGCTTTTCCAACGGCCTGTTCGAATCGTTCTGGAACAATCACTACATCGATCACGTGCAGATCACCGCAGCGGAAACTGTCGGTGTCGAGACTCGGGGTGCGTTCTATGACAGCACCGGCGCTCTGCGCGACATGGTGCCCAACCACCTGTTCCAGTTGCTGGCGATGGTGGCGATGGAGCCGCCGGCCGCGTTCGGCGCCGATGCGGTGCGCGGTGAAAAGGCCAAGGTGGTCGGCGCTATCCGCCCATGGTCGACAAAAATGGCCCTGAAAAACTCCGTGCGAGGCCAGTACAGCGCCGGCAAGCAGGGGCGCAAGTCGTTGCCAGGCTACCGCCAGGAGCCCAACGTCGCGCCGGACAGCCAGACCGAGACTTACGTGGCGCTGAAGGTGATGATTGACAACTGGCGCTGGGCCGGCGTGCCGTTCTACCTGCGCACCGGCAAGCGCATGAGTGTGCGTGACACCGAGATTGCCATCTGCTTCAAGCCCGCACCGTATGCGCAGTTCCGCGAGTCGGAGCTGGAGCGGCCCAAGCCCAATTACCTGAAAATCCAGATCCAGCCCAATGAAGGCATGTGGTTCGACCTGCAAGCCAAACGGCCCGGGCCGGAACTGGTGATGGAGAATGTCGAGTTGGGCTTTGCCTACAAGGACTTCTTCAAGATGACCCCGGCCACTGGCTACGAGACGCTGATCTATGACTGCCTGACCGGTGACCAGACCCTGTTCCAGCGGGCAGACAACATCGAGAACGGCTGGCGGGCGGTGCAGCCGTTTCTCGATGCCTGGGCCCAGGGCGGCGAAGTGCATGAGTATTCGGCTGGCGAAGACGGGCCGGAGGCTGGCAATGAATTGCTGTCCCGCGACAAGCGGGAGTGGCACCGGTTGGGGTGAGAGGTTTGCAAGCCTGTGCCGGCCCTGTCGCGGGCCAGCACAGGCAACCACACAAAGGAGACCCAATGCCTGCCCACATCGAAGACTACGCCCTGCTGGGCAACTGCCGCAGTGCGGCGCTGGTCAGCCGCGATGGCTCGCTGGACTGGCTGTGCCTGCCACGCTTCGACGCCCCCGCCGTGTTCGCGGCCCTGCTGGGCAACGAAGAAAACGGCCGCTGGCGCCTTGCCCCTTGCGACCCGGTAGCGCACAGCAGCCGCCAATACCTGGGCGACACCCTGGTGCTGGAAACCACCTGGGTGACCGCAAGCGGTCGTGCCCGGGTGCTCGATTTCATGCCCTTGGGCGAGGTCAACTCGGTGGTGCGCATCGTCGAAGGCTTGTCTGGCGAAACCCATTTCGAAATGGACCTGGTCATGCGCTTCGATTACGGCCGCAGCGTGCCCTGGGTGGAACGACTCGACCCACTGACCCTCAGCGCCGTCGCCGGCCCTGACCGGCTGATCCTGTGCAGCACCGTGCCTCCGCAAGCCCGCGACCACCATACCGGCTGCCGCTTTCGCGTCAGCACGGGCCAGCGCCAGGTCTTCAGCCTGCGTCACCAGCCCTCGCACTTGCCGGTGCAGCCAGACTGTGACATCGACCAAGCCCTGGCAAACACCTGCGAGCAATGGCAGGCCTTCGCCGACCGCTGTCCGCAGGTCGGGCCATATTCCGCCCTGGTGCGCCGCTCGCTGCTCACCCTCAAGGCCATGACTTACGTCCCCACCGGCGGTATGGTCGCTGCCGTCACCACTTCGCTGCCCGAGCGTGTGGGTGGCGAGCGCAACTGGGACTACCGCTTCTGTTGGCTGCGCGACGCGACCATGACCCTGCTGGCCTTCATGAACCTTGGCTACTTCGACGAGGCTCAGGCCTGGCGCGAGTGGCTGCTGCGCTCGGTGGCCGGCAACCCCGAGCAGATGCAGATCATGTATGGCCTGGCCGGCGAGCGTGACCTGCAGGAGTACACCTTGCCGTGGCTGGCCGGTTATGAGCATTCACAGCCGGTGCGGGTGGGCAACGCGGCCTCGGCGCAGACGCAGCTGGACATCTATGGCGAACTGGCCGATGCGATGACCCAGGCGATCAAGGGCGGGTTGCCCCGCCACCCGCGCAGCGCCGCCATTTCGCGCTTGATCTTGCCTTATGTCGAGGGTATCTGGCGCGAGCCGGACGAAGGCATCTGGGAAGTGCGTGGCGGCCGGCAGCAGTTCGTGCACTCCAAGGTGATGGCCTGGGTCGCCTTCGACCGCGCCGCAGGGCTGGCCGACACCACGGAAGAAGGCCGCGAGCGCGGGCAGCATTATCGCCAGGTGGCTGACGAGATTCACCGCGACGTGTGCGAGCACGGCCTGGACGCCAGCGGCCGGTTCTTTGTCCAGGCCTATGGTTCGACCGAAATGGACGCCAGCCTGTTGCAGATCGCCCTGACCGGCTTCCTGCCGGCGGATGACCCACGCTTCATGCGCACGCTCGAGCAGATCGAACAGCGCCTGCTGAAGAACGGCCTGCTGCTGCGCTATGACAGTGACAGCTGCAGCGACGGCCTGACGCCGGGCGAGGGTACGTTCCTGGTGTGTTCGTTCTGGCTGGCTGACGTCTATGTATTGCTGGGGCGCCAGGCCAAAGCCGAAGCGCTGTACCAACACCTGACCGGGCTGTGCAACGACCTCGGCCTGCTGGCCGAACAGTACGACCCGGCCGGCCGCCGCATGCTCGGCAACTTCCCCCAGGCCTTCAGCCAGATAGGCATCATCAACACCGCGCTGAATCTGCACCGCGCACAGTGCCCGGCACGCGACCGGGCGCGTTGTGGGTAGCGAATGAGTGCAACCAGTGCCTTGCTCACATTCTTGAAACGTGTGGACTCCCCGCGAACGCCGGCAAAGCCGGTTGATTCAGGCCGCCTGATATGAAGCTGTGAAACTGTGAAACGACCGGAGTAGACTAGGCCAAACACCCTTTCGGCACGGAGCACATATGGGCATTCGCGGTACTGACCGGCAAATCGACAACATCGAGTTCAATGTCAGCGACATTTCACGGAGCAAGACCTTCTATGGCAGCGTGTTTGGTTGGGCCTTCACCGACTACGGGCCTACCTACACCGAGTTCAGTGATGGCCGGTTGACGGGTGGCTTCACCACGGGTGAGCCGGTGCGTCCGGGTGGGCCGCTGGTCATCTTGTACGCTGACGACCTGGAGGCCACGCAGCAGCGGATCGAAGCCGCCGGGGCGAAAATCAGCCGGGCGATCTTTGCCTTTCCCGGCGGGCGGCGCTTTCATTTCATCGACCCGGACGGTTATGAGCTGGCGGTGTGGACGGCCCAGGCCTGATGGCCAATCACAAGATCGAAATCCGCCGACGCAATATCGAAAAAATCCTGCAAGCGGCGGAAAAGGTGTTTGCCGAGAAGGGCTATGGCGCCACCTCCATGGGGGATATCGCCGAGCAGGCTGAGTTGCCACGCTCCAACCTGCATTATTACTTCAGCACCAAGGACGAGCTGTTCCGCGCGGTACTGCAGGACCTGCTGGATGTGTGGAAGCAGGACGCCCTGTGCTTCGAGAACTTCGACGACCCGCGTGTGGTGCTGACCAGCTACATCCGGGCGAAGATGGGCCATTCGCGC
Organism: Pseudomonas sp. 3HC3; assembly: GCF_044904505.1. Classification (NCBI taxonomy): domain Bacteria; kingdom Pseudomonadati; phylum Pseudomonadota; class Gammaproteobacteria; order Pseudomonadales; family Pseudomonadaceae; genus Pseudomonas; species Pseudomonas sp. 3HC3. The sequence goes on along the minus strand of NZ_JADDRH010000010.1, from coordinate 127,288 downwards.
TCGCGGCCGCTGGGCTCGAAAATCTGGGCCGAAGAGATGCTGCATGGGGCGCCGGTGCTGGGGGTTAACCTCGACGAAAGCCTGGTGCCCTGGGCGAAGATGAAAGAAGCCAAGATCCGCTGCTGGGTGGAAGAGGGGCGCATCCTGCCGGTGGAGCCGTCGGCGCTGCTGTACATGATCTGGGCCTCGACCCAGCATTACGCTGACTTCGGCTACCAGGTGCAGTTGCTGAACGGCGGCGAGATGCTGTCGGACATGGCGTTCGAGAGTGCGGTGCAGACGGTGACCAGCGTGATCTTGCGGGGGATCGGGCTGGAGCCGTGAACCGGCGATGGAGGCCGCTGCACGGCCTTCGCGGGCTTGCCCGCTCCCACAGGTTCTGCGCTGTCCTCAGAAACGGCGCAGTCCTGTGGGAGCGGGCAAGCCCGCGAAGGGCTGCATGGCAGCCCCTATTGCTTCAACTGGCCTCACGGTAGGGGTTACGCGGATCCTGCGTCCAGTTCAGGTACGGCTTGCCGGTATCCTGTGCCTCCATTTCGATGCAGTTTTCCACCGGGCAGGTGATCTGGCACAGGTTGCAGCCCACGCATTCCTCCTCGATCACACTGTAGGCATGCGTGCCGTCAGCCTTCAGCGTGCTGGCAATCGCCTGGTGCGAGGTGTCCTCACACGCAATGTGGCAGCGCCCGCAGCCGATGCACGCCTCCTGGTCAATGTGCGCCACCGACTTGTAGTTGATGTCCAGGTATTTCCAGTCGGTGGTATGCCCCACCGCCTGCCCGCGGAACGCCTCGATGTTGGGGTGCCCATGCTGGTCCATCCAGCGCGCCAGGCCGTCCTGCATGTCCTCGACAATACGGAAGCCATGCAGCATCGCCGCCGTGCACACCTGCACGGCGCCACTGCCCAAGGCCATGAACTCGGCTGCGTCACGCCAGTTGCCGATGCCGCCAATGCCACAAATCGGCAAGCCACGCGTTTCCGGGTCGCGGGCGATTTCCGCTACCATGTTCAAGGCAATCGGCTTCACTGCCGAACCGCAGTAACCGCCATGGGTGCTCTGGTCTCCGACAATCGGGTGGGCCACCATGCGGTCCAGGTCGACGCTGGTGATGGAGTTGATGGTATTGATCAACGACACGGCATCGGCCCCGCCCCGGTGCGCGGCGCGGGCCGACTGGCGGATATCGGTGATGTTTGGCGTAAGCTTCACGATCACCGGCAGCGCGCAGTACGTCTTGCACCAGCGGGTGACCATTTCCACATATTCCGGCACCTGGCCGACGGCCGCCCCCATGCCGCGTTCCGGCATACCGTGCGGGCAACCGAAGTTCAGCTCGATGCCATCGGCCCCGGTGGCTTCCACCAGCGGCAGGATGAACTTCCACGATTCCTCTATGCACGGCACCATCAGCGAAACGATCAATGCGCGGTCGGGCCAGTCCTTCTTCACCTGGGTGATTTCGCGCAGGTTGATGTCCAGGGAGCGGTCGGTGATCAACTCGATATTGTTGATCCCCTGTACCTGACGGTTGGCACCATAGTGCGCCGAGTAGCGCGACGATACGTTGACTGCCGCAGGGTCTTCGCCCAGTGTCTTCCAGACCACGCCGCCCCAGCCGGCCTCGAAGGCGCGGACAACGTTGTAGGCCTTGTCGGTTGGCGGTGCGGAGGCCAGCCAGAAGGGGTTGGGTGCCTTGATGCCGGCAAATACGATAGACAAGTCGGCCATTTACGCTGCCTCCACGTTGAGCATGAGTTGGGCATGGATGGCTTCGGCGGCCAGCTTGCCGTGTTGCACGGCCTGCACGGTAAGGTCCTGGCCCAGCGCGGTGCAGTCGCCGCCTGCGTATACGCCCGGCAGGCTGGTCTGCAGGTTTTCGTCAACGCGGATGCGCTCACCCTCGCGGGCCAGTTGCGCAGCCACAGGGTCGTGGAGGCTGGCGTCGTCGAAGCGCTGGCCAATGGCCTTGAAGATGGCATCCGCAGCCAGCTCAAAGGTTTCGCCGGTATCGCACAGGCGGCCTTCCGCCAGTTCGGTGCGGGCAAAACGCATGCCGCGGACCTTACCGGCGTCATCCAGCAGCACGGCATCTGGGCGGGCCCAGGTGTACAGGCGTACCTGGTTGGCCTTGGCGATGTCCTGCTCGTGGCCGGTAGCGCCCATGTCTGCCTGACCACGGCGGTAAACCAGGTTGACGTCACGGGCACCCAGACGGCTCATCTGCACGGCCATGTCGATGGCCGTGTTGCCAGCACCGATCACCAGGCAGCGGTCGGCCAGCGGTAGCTGGCTCAGGTCATCGGCCTGGCGTAGCTCACGGATGTATTCGGTGGCGGCGAGCACGCCGGGGGCTTCCTCGTCGGGCAGGCCTAGCTGGCGCACGGCATTCAGGCCGAGGCCCAGGAACACCGCGTCGTACTGATCGCGCAGTTCGCCCAGGCTGAGGTTGCTACCCAGGCGCTGGCCATGGCGGACTTCGATACCGCCAATGCCCAACAAGAAATCCACTTCACGCTGGGCATAGTCGTCTACCAGCTTGTAGCGGGCGATGCCGTACTCGTTGAGGCCGCCGGCTTTGTCGCAGGCCTCGAACACCACCACGTCATGCCCGTGCATGGCCAGGCGGTGGGCGCAGGACAGCCCTGCCGGGCCGGCGCCGACCACGGCGATACGCTTGCCGGTGGCTGCCGAGCGCTTGAACGGGTGTGCGCTGAACTGGGCGTTGTCCAGGGCGTAACGCTGCAGTTGGCCGATCAGCACCGGTGCGCATTCCTGGGCGTTGTTGCGCACGCAGGCTTGCTGGCAGAGGATTTCGGTGGGGCACACGCGGGCGCAACTACCGCCAAGGATGTTGGCCGAAAGAATGCGCTCGGCGGCGCCTTGCAGGTTTTCGTCACTGATGCGGTGTATGAACGAGGGGATGTCAATCTCGCTAGGGCAAGCGTTGACGCAAGGGGCGTCGTAGCAGTACAGGCAGCGTGCACTTTCCAGGGCGGCCTGGCGCGCGGTGAGGGGTGGGGCCAGATCGCTGAAGCGCTCGGCCAACTGGTCGGCGCCGGCCCGGGGGCGCGGCAAATGGTTCAGGGCGTCGATCACGGTTGTAGCCTCTCTATTTTTATGGTGCAGGCGACAGGTATTGCGGTGGATTCTGGGGGCGCTGCGCGGCCCATCGCGACGCAAGGCCTCCCACAGGCGACCGCGTCCTTGTGGGAGCGGCCTTGCGTCGCGATGGGCTGCACAGCAGCCCCAATGGCTTCAGCGCTGAACTGGCATCGGCCGCTGATGCTCGGCCCGGCGCCCCAGCACCTCATACACTGACGGGTACGCCGGCCGTTTCACATAGCGCCCCGCGCCCGGTTCGGCACGCAGGTCGCCATCGGCCCAGAGCACCTTGCCCTGGCTGATGGTGTGGCTTGGGATGCCGCGCACGGTGCGGCCTTCGAAAATGTTGAAGTCCACCTGCTGGTGGTGGGTTTGGGCGGAGATGGTGCGGGTGCCCTGCGGGTCCCACAGCACCAGGTCGGCATCGGCACCCACGCGGATAGCGCCCTTGCGCGGGAACAGGTTGAAGATTTTCGCCGTATTGGTAGAGGTCAGCGCGACGAATTCGTGCATCGACAGGCGCCCGCTGTTGACCCCGGCATCCCACAGTACCGCCATGCGGTCTTCGATGCCGGCGGTGCCGTTGGGGATGCGGCTGAAGTCGTCGCGGCCCATGGCTTTCTGCTCGGCGCAGAAGCAGCAGTGGTCGGTGGCGGTGGTGTGCAGGTTGCCCGACTGCAAGCCGCGCCACAGCGCTTCCTGGTGCTCGCGTGGGCGGAACGGCGGGCTCATTACATAACCGGCTGCGGTGGCCCAGTCCGGGTCACGGTAGACGCTATCATCCAGCAGCAGGTGGCCAGGCAGCACCTCGCCATACACCGGCTGGCCCTTGCCTCGGGCATAGGCGATTTCATCCAGTGCCTCGCGGCTGGAAATGTGCACCAGGTACAACGGCGTGCCGAGGGTTTCGGCAATGCGGATGGCGCGGCTGGCTGCTTCGCCTTCAACCTGCGAGGGGCGTGACAGCGGGTGGGCTTCCGGCCCGGTCATGCCCTGGGCGAGCAGTTTTTTCTGCAGGTGGTACACCAGTTCGCCGTTCTCGGCATGCACGGTGGGCACCGCGCCCAGTTGCAGGCAACGCTCGAAGCTGGCCACCAAGGTATCGTCGGCGGCCATGATCGCATTCTTGTAGGCCATGAAATGCTTGAAGCTGTTCACCCCGTGCTTGGCCACCAGCTCGCCCATCTCTTCGGCCACCTGCTCGCTCCACCAGGTGATGGCGACGTGGAAGCCATAGTCGCTGGCGCTTTTCTGCGCCCAGCCACGCCAGGTGTGGAAGGCCTCCAGCAACGACTGCTGCGGGTTGGGTATGACGAAGTCGATGATCGAAGTGGTGCCGCCTGCCAGACCCGCAGCGGTGCCGCTGAAGAAGTCCTCGCTGGCTACAGTGCCCATGAACGGCAACTGCATGTGGGTGTGCGGGTCGATGCCGCCGGGCATCAGGTACTGGCCGCTGCCGTCGAGGATCTCGCAGTCGGTGGGTGGTTCGAGGTTTTGCCCGATGGCACGGATCAGGCCATCGGCACACAGGACATCGGCGGGGTAACTCTCTTCGTGGGTAACCACGGTGGCGCCACGGATCAACAGGGACATGCCGTTTTCCTCGCAGGCTGACCGGTCTTGGCCGGTTCTTTGCATTGTCATGGATGCCAGGGCGGGCAGGGCGGTCAATCCTGTCAGGCCTGACAAGATTCGAGGCTAGATGCTGATTCTGGATTCAGCAAGAAAATTTTCCCATTAATTTTGTGGTTTTTAACTAATTGATATTAAAGGGTTAAATTAAGTGTGCATGCGGAGGCAGGGGGTTTCAGGGTATTTGACTGGCTTGACAAGATGAAAATCTGGTCGAGATTTCTATGCACATTCAGCGTGCGAACTCCGGTCATCGAATCAGCCTGATGAGCGAAAAATAGAAGAAAAAACTGGAGAAGGGCCTATGCAACAGAGCAGATCGGAAGTGGTCGAGCAAGATGGCCTGTTCGAGCTGTCCGAGGGCAGCGATGTCCTTGACAGCCCGCGCTACAACCCCGACATAGCACCGACCAAGGTGCACCAGCGCACCTGGAACAAATGGCACATCACCGCCCTGTGGGTGGGCATGTCCATCTGCGTACCCACCTACACTCTCGGCGGCGTGCTCACCGCCTACTTCGGCCTCAGCGTTGGCGAAGCGCTGCTGGCGATTCTGCTGGCCAACGTTATCGTGCTGATACCGCTTACCCTCAATGCCTTTCCCGGTACCAAGTACGGCATCCCGTTTCCGGTGCTGCTGCGTTCGTCGTTCGGCATTCTCGGCTCCAACGTACCGTGCCTGATCCGCGCGGTGGTGGCCTGTGGTTGGTTCGGTATCCAGACCATGTTTGGCGGGCTGGCCATTCACCTGTTCCTGGGTTCGGTGTTCGACGGCTGGAAGGCGCTGGGCGGGACGGGCGAGGTGATTGGCTTCATGATCTTCTGGTGCCTGAACCTGTGGGTGGTACTGCGCGGCGCCGAGTCGATCAAGTGGCTGGAAACGCTGTCGGCACCGCTGCTGGTGGCGGTGGGCATCGGTCTGCTGTTCTGGGCCTTGCCACACATGTCGATGACCGAACTGCTGGCCCAGCCGCCCAAGCGCCCGGAAGGGGCGAGCGTGGTCAGTTACTTCTGCGCAGGGCTCACGGCCATGGTCGGCTTCTGGGCCACATTGTCACTGAACATTCCCGACTTCAGCCGCTACGCCCGCAGCCAGAAGGACCAGATTCTCGGGCAGATCTTCGGCCTGCCGCTGACCATGTTCCTGTTCGCTGCGCTGGGAGTGGTACTGACCGCCGCGTCGGCATCACTGGTGGGCGAGACGGTGTCCGACCCGGTCAGCTTGATCGGCAAGATTCAAAGCCCGTTCTGGGTGGCCCTGGCCATGGCGCTGATCGTGATCGCCACGCTGTCGACCAACACTGCAGCGAACATCGTGTCGCCGACCAATGACTTCCAGAACATTGCCCCACGCCTGATCGGGCGAAGCCGCGCGATATGGCTGACCGGCTTTATCGGCCTGGCGCTGATGGGTCATGAGCTGCTGAAGAAGCTGGGCCTGATTGTCTCCGACCTTAGCCTGGAGAGTGTGTACTCCAACTGGCTGCTGGGCTATTCCAGCTTGTTGGGGCCCATTGCCGGCATCATGGCGGTGGACTACTTCCTGATCCGCCGGCAGAAGCTGGACCTGGCCGGGCTGTACCGCGACGACGTGTATCCCGCGTGGAACTGGGCCGGTTTTGCCGCGTTCGCCTTGCCAGTAGGGCTGACGGTAATGGCGATTGGCAACAGCAGTTTCAGCTGGTTCTACGACTACGGCTGGTTCACCGGCTCGTTGCTGGGCGGTGCACTGTACTACGTGCTTGGCGGTATGGCGGTACGCAGTCCTGTGGTAGCGGGCGTGCCCGCCAAGCGCCCTGAACAGACAACAAAAAAAGCCTGAAGGAGAAACCCGTGACCCCCGTCAAAGAGATCCTGAAGACCAACGCCCATCACGTCGACAGTACCCGCCTGTGGCAATCGCTGATGGACCTGGCCCGGCTCGGCGCCACCGCCAAGGGCGGTGTCTGCCGCCTGGCCTTGACCGACCTCGACCGCCAGGCCCGCGATCTGTTCGTGCAGTGGTGCGAGGCGGCCGGTTGCTCGGTCAGCATCGACGCCGTCGGCAACATATTCGCCCGCCGCCCGGGCCGTAACCCCAAGCTGCCGCCGGTGATGACCGGCAGCCATATCGACACCCAGCCCACCGGCGGCAAGTTTGATGGCTGCTTCGGGGTGATGGCCGGGTTGGAGGTGATCCGCACCCTCAACGACCTGGGCGTGGAAACCGAAGCGCCGCTCGAAGTGGTGGTGTGGACCAACGAAGAAGGTTCACGTTTTGCGCCGTGCATGATGGGTTCAGGGGTGTTCGCCAGCAAGTTCACCCTGGAAGAAACCCTGGCCAAGCGCGATGCCCAGGGAGTCAGCGTTGGCGAAGCGTTGAACACCATTGGTTACGCCGGTTCGCGCGCGGTGTCGGGGCACCCGGTGGGGGCGTATTTCGAAGCGCATATCGAGCAGGGGCCTATCCTTGAGGACCAGGCCAAGACCATCGGCGTGGTTCTCGGCGCCCTGGGCCAGAAGTGGTTCGACCTGACCCTGCGCGGTGTTGAAGCCCATGCCGGCCCTACGCCCATGCACCTGCGCAAGGACGCCCTGGTGGGCGCAGCCGCTGTGGTGGAGGCGGTCAACCGCACGGCGCTTGCCCACCAGCCCCACGCCTGCGGCACGGTGGGTTGCCTTCAGGCGTACCCGGGCTCGCGTAACGTGATCCCGGGCGAAGTGCGCATGACCCTGGACTTCCGCCACCTCGAGGGCGAGCAGTTGAATGCGATGATTGCCGATGTGCGCGAGGTGATCGAGGCGATCTGTACCAAGCATGGCCTGAGCCATGAGCTGGTGCCCACGGCCGACTTCCCGGCACTTTACTTCGACAAAGGCTGTGTCGACGCCGTGCGCGAATCGGCCAAGGCGTTGGGCCTGCCGCACATGGACATCGTCAGTGGAGCGGGGCATGACGCCATCTTCCTGGCCGAACTGGGGCCGGCGGGGATGATTTTCGTGCCGTGCGAAAACGGCATCAGCCATAACGAAATCGAGAACGCCACGCCTGATGACCTGGCGGCAGGCTGCGCGGTGTTGTTACGGGCGATGCTGGCGGCGTCGGAGGCAATTGCCAGCGGGCGGCTGGCGGCCTAACCACTGGCCTCAAGACAGCCGTTACGGCCAAGGTGATAGCGCTGCAGGTCCTGCGCCAAGGTCAACTGCCCGCTGTAATGGGCGAGGGCCTCGTCGCGCACGTTGTCGATGTGCGGGCTGCGCCGTGGGTCGTTCTGGTAGCGGGCGCTGAAATGCGTCAGTACCAGGTTGCGCACGCCAGCGGCCTCGGCAAGGCGTGCCACTTCAGCGGCGGTGCTGTGGCCGAACGTGCCCCCGGTGCGTTCGGCCACCGCCTGGGTGAAGGTGGCTTCGTGCACCAGTACATCCGCACCCTTGGCAACGGCTGCCAGCAGTTCTGGTTTGTCGTTGTCCCCGCACACGATCACCCGCCGTGGCGGGCGCGAAGGCCGCAGGTAGTCGTTGCCGTTCAGCAATTGCCCGTTGCACGTCACGGTCAACCCCTTGGCCAGCTCACCCCACAGCGGACCACGCGGTATGCCCTCGGCGTCCAGGCGCTGGATGTCCAGGCGTGGCTCAGGGTTGGTTTCGGTGAATACGAAACCCACGCTGGGCACCCGGTGCGACAGTTGCACGGTGGTCACCTGCAGGTTCTCGCTGCGCCATTCGCTCAACGCTTCCACGGGCAACAGGCGCAGCTCGAACGGCAGGAAGGTGTCGCTGGCAAGCAGGCCCTGGCGTACCCAGTCGTGCAGTGCGGTGGGCAGGATCACTTCCAGCGGCTGGGTGCGCCCGCTCATGCCCGCGCTGGCCAACAGGCCGGGCAGGCCGAAGCAGTGGTCACCATGCACGTGGGTGATGAAGATCGCGCGCAGGTCACGGATCGAAAGCGGGGTGTGTAGCAGCCGGTGCTGGGTGCCTTCGCCACAATCGACCAGATACCAGTGGCTGCCACTGGCTTCGATCACGGCTGTGGCGCTGACATTGCGTGCCTTGGTGGGCACCCCGGCGGAGGTGCCGAGGAACAGCAGGTCCATGCTCAGGCTCCTGTTTCAGGCCAGAAGCGGCCAAGGTGATACGGGGCGCACACCTTAGCCGGATTACCGCCCGCCGTCGACGGCCTGCTAGTTACCCTGTCGCCAGATGAGCTTGCTGGTGTCATAACCTTGCTCCCGGGCGATCGTCAGCAGTTGCTCGCGCTGCTGGTCGGTGACTGCTGGCGTGCGCGAAAGCAGCCACAGGTACTCGCGGTTGGGGTGGCCGACCAGTGCCACGCGGTAGTCCTTATCGTGGTACAGCACCCAGTACTCGCCCTTGGTCAGGCCTGGCGCCAGGCGGCTGAACCAGTTGTCGAAGCGCACCCACAGCTTGTCGGTGCTGCCTGGCTGCTGGAGCTCGGCAATACCCTTGGCTTCATTCCACTGGCCGTCCTTTTCCTGGCAGCGGTTGGTGACGTCGATACGGCCGTCCTCGCGCAAGCCGTAGCGCGCCTCGGACTTCACGCAGTTGCGTTGGAAGAACATCGGCAGCCGCGCCAGTTCGTACCAGGTACCCTGATAGCGCTGCAGGTCCACCTGCTGCGTACGCGGCGGTGCCGGGTGATCGTTGCCGGCGCAGCCGAGCAGGGCCAGGGTCATGCAGGAAAGCAGCAGTGTCGTGCGCAGCGCCATGGGTGACCTCCTTGGAGTGGATGGGGCTTACTTGGGGTTTGATGCGTTCGCGGGGCAAAAGTTGTATGGGAGTGGGGCATGTCATTAAATTGCATTGTGGCTGCGGGGGCATGTCTCAAGAGTCATTTCGACCGTGAGATCGAGCGCCGCCCGCGCGGCGCATCGCGAGCTGCGCTCGCTCCTACGTTCGTTTCGGGCCAATTATTCCTGGGGCAGAGGCGCGCGCCCGCCTTGGTGTCCGCCTCGATATTGTGTGGAACAAACAAGGCGGTCGCGCGCGCTGGTGCAGGCAATACTGGCCCGAAACAAACGTAGGAGCGAGCGCAGCTCGCGATGCGCCGCGCGGGCGGCGCTCGATCTCACAAACAACATCCCCCTAAAGGCATGCACCCTCGCGCCAAACAGAGCACCTCACAGCCAGTACGTCACCGCCCACCACCCCAACCCGCCCATCACCACGGTATAGGGCAGCGCCATCCAAACCATCCGCCCGTACGACAGCCGGATCAGCGGCGCAATGGCCGAGGTCAGCAGGAACAGGAACGCCGCCTGGCCGTTCGGCGTCGCCACGCTTGGCAGGTTGGTGCCGGTGTTGATCGCCACTGCCAGTGTTTCGAAATGCTCGCGGCTCATGCTGCCATCGAGAAATGCCTGCTTCACTTCGGTGATGTAGATGGTGGCAACGAACACATTGTCGCTGATCGCCGACAGCAAGCCGTTGGCCAGATACAGCATGCCCGGTTGCTGTTCGGCCGGCAGCGTCAGCACCCAGCTGATCAAAGGGCTGAACAGCTGCTGCTGATGAATCACCGCGACCACAGCGAAGAACACCACCAACAGCGACGTGAACGGCATGGCGTCCTGGAAGGCACGGCCCAGGCGGTGCTCGTCGGTGATGCCGGTGAAGGCCGTGATCAGCACGATCACCATCAGGCCGATCAGGCCGACCTCGGCCACATGCAGCCCCAGGCAGATGATCAGGACCAGTGCAGCGAGCCCTTGTACCCACAGCGCGATGCGCTGGGCCTGGGTACGTGCGGCATCATCTTCGGCCGCATAGGCGGTCAGCACCTGGCGCACCGGTTCGGGCATCAGCGTGCCGTAGCCGAACAGGCGCACCTTTTCCAGCAGTACGCAGGTCACCAGGCCAGCACCCAGCACTGGTAGCGATACGGGCGCCACCTTGAAGAAGAAGTCGACGAAGTGCCAACTCATCTCGTGGCCGATCAGCAGGTTCTGCGGCTCGCCCACCAACGTGCAGACGCCGCCCAGGGCGGTGCCTACAGCGCCATGCATCAGCAGGCTGCGCAGGAAGGCGCGAAACTGGTCGAGGTCTTCACGGTGCAGTTGCGCAACGTGGTGGTCGCTGTCCAGTGCGCTCTCCTCGCGCGGGTTGGCCCCGGACGCGACGCGGTGGTACACCGCGTAGAAGCCGACTGCGGCGCTGATGATCACCGCAGTGACTGTCAGTGCATCGAGAAACGCGGAAAGAAACGCCGACAGCACGCAAAACAGCAACGACAGAATGGCCTTTGAGCGCACCCCAAGCAAAATGCGTGAGAACAGGAACAGCAGCAGTTCCTTCATGAAGTGGATGCCGGCGACCATGAACATCAGCAGCAGGAGTACCGGGAAGTTGTGCTGCAGTTCCTCGTACAGCGCCTGCGGCGTGGTCATTTGCAGCAGCATGGCTTCGATCAGCAACAAGCCACCGGGCATCAACGGGTAGCATTTCAGGGCCATGGCCAGGGTGAAGATGAACTCGAGCACCAGCGCCCAGCCGGTCGCAACCGGGCCAATGGTTACCAACAACAGCGGGTTGAGCACCAGAAACAGGCAGATGACCACCTTGTACCAAATTGGCGACTTGCCCAGAAAACCGTGGGCGAGAGCGCCGGTCAGGGGGCGTGACATAAATATGTATCCTTATAATTCAGCGATGGCGCACGGTGCCGGATCTGCGCGTCTTAGGCAAGGTGTGCAGTCCCGTTTTTGGCACAAGTACGGCCATTGGGCTGGGTTACCATCGGTGGCATGAACCTTTTACCCACAGGAGTGCCGCCCGTGACCGAGTACAGTGCATTCAAGGTCGAACTGACCGATAGCATCGCCCACGTTCAGATCAACCGCCCGGAGAAGGTCAACGCGATGAACGCGGCTTTCTGGGAAGAGATCCTCGAGATCTTCCAGTGGATCGATGACACCGATGCCGTGCGTGCTGTGGTGATCAGCGGTGCCGGCAAGCATTTCTCCGCTGGTATCGACCTGATGATGCTGGCTTCGCTGGCCGGGCAGATGGGCAAGGACGTGGGCCGCAATGCACGCTTCCTGCGCAAGACCATCCAGCGGCTGCAGGCCTCGTTCACCGCCGTGGACACGTGCCGCAAGCCGGTGCTGGCGGCGGTTCAGGGTTATTGCATTGGCGGGGCCATTGACCTGATCGCCGCCTGCGACATGCGCTACTGCAGCGTTGATGCGCAATTCTCGATCAAGGAAATCGACATGGGCATGGCTGCCGATGTCGGCACATTGCAACGTTTGCCACGCATCATCGGCGACGGCATCATGCGTGAGCTGGCGTTTACCGGGCGTAATGTCGAAGCTGACGAGGCGCTGCGTATCGGCCTGGTCAACCGAGTCTATGATGATCAGGCCGCACTGATGGACGGCGTCTTTGCCATCGCCCGCGAAATTGCCGCAAAATCGCCGATCGCTGTGGCCGGCACCAAGGAAATGCTCAGCTACATGCGTGACCATCGCATCGACGATGGCCTGGACTACATTGCCACCTGGAACGCCGCAATGCTGCAGTCCGAAGACCTGCGCGTGGCTGTGGCGGCGCACATGAGCAAACAGAAACCGACGTTCGCCGACTGATCGGGCCGGGGGACGCGCAGTAAAGGAACCCCCGACATGTCAGCACGCTGGACTACCGCAGTACTCGACCCACAGATGATCGGGGGGCTGGCCGTGGCCCGCAGCCCTGAAGGGTTTCTGGTGGACGCCAACGGCGCGCTGTTCCCCCGCGACTGGCTCAAGCGCCAGGACCTCGACGTGTTGTGCGAACACGGCATCGGCCACTTTGACGGCCAGCCGGTATTTCTGCTGGAACTGCGCGGCGCCACAGATGTGCCCGGCTGCAGCTGGCGCGGCCTGCGTGCGTTCATGCTCGAAGGCGACTTCGACACCTACAAGGTGCTGGGCTATGCCGCACAGATCGGCACCTGGGCCCGCGAGCATCGCTTCTGCGGCAGTTGCGGCCAGGCGATGACGCAAATTCGCTGGGAGCGGGCGATGTACTGCCAGCCCTGCGACCTGCGCAGCTATCCGCGCATTTCACCCAGCATGATCGTGCTGGTGACCCGCGGTGATGAAATCCTGCTGGCGCGTTCGCCGCGCTTCGTCACCGGGGTTTACAGCACCTTGGCAGGTTTTGCCGAACCGGGTGAATCGGCCGAAGACTGCCTGGTGCGCGAAGTGCGCGAAGAAGTGGCGGTGGAGGTGCAGAACATCCAGTACATCGGCAGCCAGTGCTGGCCGTTTCCGCATTCGATGATGCTCGGTTTCCATGCCGAGTACGCCGGTGGCGAGATTGTCATGCAGCCGGACGAGATCGAGGACGCCAAGTGGTTCAGCGTCCACGACCTGCCGCCGCTGCCGGCTGGGCGGTCGATTGCCCGGTACCTGATCGATCTGTATGTTGCGCGGCGCCTGGGCCTTGATATCCCTGCTTTCCCATCCTAGCTGCAGTGAGAAATGTTCTCCGACTAGGCGCAGGCAATGCTCATTCCATGTGCCAAGTCCTGCAACGACGGCGGAGGATATTTCTCGCGCAGCCAGGGCGGAGAAGCAGGGGTATCAGCGCCCATCAGGCCTGCCCGAACCAGTGTTGCCACGCTAAGCGCACGGTCAACGCCAGCACCACGGTGATGAACACCGGGCGGATGAACTTGCTGCCGCCGCTGATTGCCGTGCGCGCGCCGAAAAAGGCGCCGACCATCACCGACAGGCCCATGCACAGGCCAACGATGTAGTCCACCTGCCCGGAAATGATGAACACCGTCAGCGCCGCGATGTTGCTGACGAAGTTCATGCTGCGCGCCACGCCGCTGGCGCGTACCAGGTCGATGGGGTAGAGCAGCAGGGTACTGACGGTCCAGAACGCCCCGGTACCCGGGCCGGCCACGCCGTCGTAGAAGCCCAGGGTGAAGCCTTGCGGCACTTGCCACTTTTTCCTGATCGGTGCATCGGCATCCAGCGGTGCCTTGGGCGTGCCGCCGAACAACAGGTAGATGCCACAGGCGAAGACGATCACCGGCAGCATCTTGTTCAGCCATTCGGCTGGCATGTAGTGGGCGATGACGGCGCCGAGCAACGCCCCGGTCAGGGTGGCGAACAATGCCGGGCGCCACTGCGCCGGATGGAACAGTTTGCGTTTGTAGTAAGTGAAACTTGCGGTGGCCGAGCCGAAGGTGGAACTAAGCTTGTTGGTGCCCAGCACCAGGTGCGGCGGCATGCCAGCAGTGAGCAGGGCCGGGGTGGTGAGCAAACCGCCACCACCGGCGATGGCATCGATGAAACCGGCGACGAAGGCGACCAGGGCCAGGATCAGCAGGGTGAGGGGTTCTACGGTAAGTTCGAAGGGCATGGGGTTCTGGCAGGCAGGGAGGCAAGGAGGCGGCAAAGTGCCGCACTAGAAGGGAAGCATGGTAATCCTGGGGAAGGTGTGTTGCCAGTACCGGCCCTTTCGCGGGTAAACCCGCATATTCCCGTAGGAGCGGGGTCACCCGCGAAAGGGCCGGTACTGGCGAAAACATCAACTACGAATAAACGCCAGCAAATCCGCATTGATCACATCGGCATGGGTGGTCGGCATGCCATGTGGGTAGCCTTTGTAGGTTTTCAGCGTGCCATTGGGCAGCAGCTTGGCCGACAGCACCCCGGAATTCTCATACGGCACGATCTGGTCGTCGTCGCCGTGCATCACCAGCACGGGCTGCTTGATGCCCTTGAGGTCCTCGGTGAAATCGGTCTGGGAAAACGCCACGATGCCATCGTAATGGGCCTTTGCACTGCCGATCATGCCTTGGCGCCACCAGTTGCCAATGATGCCTTCGCTGGCTTCGGCCCCAGGGCGGTTGTAGCCGTAGAACGGCCCTGCTGGCACGTCCCGGTAGAATTGCGCCCGGTTGCTGGCAACCTGGGCCTGGAAACCGTCGAATACCGACTTGGGCAGGCCACCGGGGTTGCCGGGGGTTTGCACCATCAAAGGGGGTACGGCCGCGATCAGCACGGCCTTGGCCACCTTGTCTTCAGGGTGCCGTGCCATGTAGCGCACCACTTCGCCGCCGCCGGTCGAGTGGCCGACATGCACGGCGCCCTGGGTGCCCAGGTGGGCGACCACGGCGGCTACGTCGTCGGCATAGTGGTCCATGTCGTGGCCGTCCCATACCTGGCTGGAGCGGCCATGGCCCCGCCGGTCGTGGGCGACCACGCGGTAACCCTGGGCGAGGAAGAACAGCATCTGCGCGTCCCAGTCATCGGCACTGAGCGGCCAGCCGTGGTGGAAGTGGATCACCGGCGCATCGCGCGGGCCCCAGTCCTTGTAGAAGATCTGTACGCCGTCCTTCGTGGTTACATAGCTCATGGTCGTGTCTCCTGGGTGCAGGAAGCGAAGGGAGCTATTGAGAATAGGAGGGATTTTGGCGGGTATCAGGAAGTTGTGTTGCCTGTGTGGGCCTCTTCGCGGGTGAGCCCGCTCCTACACTGTGAGGTCCCTTTCACCCGCGAAGAGGCCCGCACAGGCAATCCTGATGCCCTTCAGACACGGTCGCGCATGCGGTACCAGGCTTTTGCCGCAGCTTCCAAAGGCGCAGCCAGCAGGTCGCCGCCGGGGAAGCGGCCGTTGTCGATGCCTTGGTACAGCGCCAACAGGTCTTCATCGCCGAGAATGGCATCGCTGGCCGCACGCGCCGCCGCCAGGGTCGGCAGTACGCCATGACCGGAGAAGCCCTGCAGCCAGTAGCGCTGGCCCTCGCGACCGACGTCCGGGGTGCGCTTGATGCTGCAATCGATGTGGCCGCCCCAGGCATAGTCGATGGCCACCCCGGCCAGTTGCGGGAACACCCGCTCCAGGTACGGGCGGGTGGCACTGGCGACGTCCTTGGGAATGCCGCCCAGGTAGGTGCAGCCACCGCCGAACAGCAGGCGGTGGTCCGGAGTGAGGCGGAAGTAGTCGGGTACGAACTGGTTGTCGATCACGCAACTGTTGCGAGGTAATAGCGAATGGGCAAAGTCGGCATCCAGAGGCGCAGTGGCTACCTGGTAGGAACCGACGGGCAACAGGCGGCGCGACAGGCCCCGGTCAAGGCGGTCGATGTAGGCGTTGCAGGCCAGCACCAACACCTGGCAGCGAACTTCGCCACGGTCGGTGCGGGCGACATAGCCGTCGCGAGCCTGCTGGTAGCTGAGCACCTGGCTCTGTTCGTAGATTCGCCCGCCAGCAGCCTCGATGGTACTGGCCAGGCCCTGCGCCAGTTTCAGCGGGTTGAGGTGGGCACCTTTGGCGTCGTACAGCGCGGCCTGGTAGCGCGGGCTGTCGATCCATTGCGGCAACTCGTCACGGCCGATCAGGCGCAGGGCGTCGTAACCCCATTTATGCTCGGCATCATGCAGGGCCTCTTCGAGCATTTTCACCCGGCGCGGCAATACCGCAGTCCACAGGCTGCCCTGCCGGTAGTCGATGTCGAAGCCGTGGCGTTGGGGCAGTTCGCGCATCTCGTCGGCGGCCCAGCACATGCTGGCCCATAGCCGTTGGGTACGTTCGAGGCCAAGGGCCTGCTCCAGCGGCGGCATGTCGCACGACCAGCCCAACAGCGCCTGGCCACCGTTGCGACCGGAGGCCGCCCAGGCAACCCGGCTGGCTTCCAGCAGCGTTACGCGTTTGCCGGCCAGGGTCAGGCGCAGGGCAGTGTGCAGGCCGCTGAAACCGGCGCCGATGATCAGCACGTCGGTGTCCTGGGGGCCTTGCAGGGTAGGGCGTAATGGGATGTTGGCGGGGTAGGTCTGGGCGTAGTAACTGGCGACGTGCTGGGCGGATTGTTTGAACATGCCGGGTTTCCGTGAAAATTATTGTGTTTATTTTCATGAAAAGTTAGCAGTTAAATTTCACGCTGCCAATGTGTTGGTCGGGTTTTGTGGTTTGCCTGTGGTTAATGTGTTGCCTGGGCTGGCCTCTTCGCGGGTGAACCCGCTCCTACAGGGGGCACGCGCAGAGAGACCGGACGTGAGAAGGCGGAAATTTCAGGACGTTGCCTTTTTCCGCGGCTGCCGTGGCTTGCTCGGAGTTGCCTTGTTTCCGGCCGCTTTGCTTTTGCCACCTCCACCGCGACGTTTCTTCTTCCAGGGCGGCGCCGCCCCGGCCGCTGGCCCGCTGATGGTCATGCGCATGCCGCTGCAACGCTCTACCAGCTTGCCCATCCACGCCGACTGCCGGGCGACGAACTCTTCCAGGGTCATCTCGCCGCTCTGCACCATGTCCAGCGCCTGCTCCCAGATTGCCGTGGTGCCGGGGTCGGCAATGGCCCGGGGAACGGCGTCGATCAGGCTGAAGGCCGCAGGGGTGGCCGACAGCGCCTTGCCGTTCTTTACCAGGTAACCGCGGTCGAGCAGACCCTGGATAATGCTGGCGCGGGTGGCTTCGGTGCCGATGCCGGTGGTTTCCTTGAGCTTCTGCTTCAGCCGAGGGTCATCCACCAGCTTGGCCACGTTTTTCATCGCCTTGATCAGGTCGCCTTCGGTAAACGGCTTGGGCGGCTGGGTCCACAGGTCTTTCAGCTGCAGGCCGTGTACGTTGCAGTCCTGGCCTTCGCGCAGCGCTGGCAACACCTGGGCCGGGGGTGCCTCGCGGCCTTTGGCTGGGGTCAGCGCCTCGGGCAAGGCGCGGCGCCAGCCTAGCTCGACGATCTGTTTGCCCACAGCACGCAGCGCATGACCGGCGCAGTCGAAGTCGGCCTGGGTGCGGTCGTACTCATGGTTGGGCAGGAACTGCGCAAGATAGCGGGCGCGGATCAGGGTATACACGGCCTTGTGCTTGGCCGGCAGGCGCGAGGGGTCGCTGGCAGCGGCGGTGGGGATGATGCCATGGTGAGCGCTGACTTTGGCGTCGTTCCACGCCCGCGAGCGGCGTTGCGGCTCCAGGTAGGGCTGCAGCGGCGCCAGGCTGGCATCGGCCCGTTGCAGGGCAGCGAGGATGGCAGATGCCTCGGCGTGCTGGCTTTGTGGCAAATAGCCGCAATCGCTGCGCGGGTAGGTGATCAGCTTGTGTGTTTCGTACAGTGCCTGGGCAATGTCGAGGGTTTCCTGGGCGCCGAGGCCGAACTTTTTCGAGCACAGCTCCTGCAGGGTGCCAAGGTCGAAGGGCAGTGGTGCAACTTCGCGCATACGCTCGGTCGCTACCTTTACCGCTCGGGCAGTGCCGGCATGGCCGATGTCGGTGGCGGCCTGCTGTGCCAGGCCTTGCTTCAGGCAGCGGCCCTGGTCATCGCAGGCGTCTTCGGGCGCGCGCCATTGGGCATTGAAGCGTTGGCCGGCGTGTTCCAGCTGTACATCGATGACCCAGAACGGCACCGGCACGAAGTCGGCGATGCTGCGGTCGCGGTCGACCACCAGGCGTAAGGTGGGCGTTTGCACGCGGCCTACCGGCAGCACACCCTGGTAGCCGGATTGGCGGCCCAGCAGGGTGAACAGCCGGCTCATGTTCATGCCGATCAGCCAGTCGGCGCGGGAGCGGCCCAGCGCCGAGTGGTACAGGTTGAACGTCTCGTGGCCTGGCAGCAGGCGTGCCAGGGCCTTGCGGATGGAGGCGTCGTCCAGCGCCGACAGCCACAGGCGCTGCACCGGGCCTCGGTAGCGGCAATGCTCGACCAGCTCGCGGGCAATCATTTCGCCTTCGCGGTCCGCGTCGGTGGCAATTATCAGCTCCCGCGCTTCACCGAGCAGGCGCTTGACCGCCTTGAACTGGCTGGCGGTCTTGGGCTTTACCAGCATCTTCCATTTGTCTGGAATGATCGGCAGGTCGGCCAGGTTCCAGCGCTTGTAACGTTCGTCGTAGCTGTCGGGCGGGGCGGTTTCCAGCAGGTGGCCAATGCACCAGGTGACGCAGATGTCGGTGCCTTGCCAGCAGCCGTCGCCTTTGCGGTTGGCGCCGAGCACTTTGGCGATGTCTTTTGCCTGGGAGGGTTTTTCACAGAGGAACAGGCGCATGGCCGGGACGCTTCATCGGGGTGGTGGGCCATAGGATGCGCAAGCGGGGGCGCAGAGGCAAGTTTTATCTGGATGGATGTACAGGTTTTTTGTCAGCGGGGATGTATATCGCCTGTGCCGGCCTCTTCGCGGGTAAACCCGCTCCTACAGGAAAGCGCGGTGCTTGTAGGAGCGGGTTTACCCGCGAAGCGGCCAGTGCAGGTGATGGATCAGGCGCGCGAGTCGCGCACCATGTCCACATGCGGGATGCCAGCTTCGAGGAATTCCTCGCTGACTACGCGAAAGCCCAGCCGCTCATAGAACGGCGTGGCGTGTACCTGGGCGCTGAGCATCTGTTGTTTCAGGTCGCGGTTCTGCGCTTCGACGATGACCGCATTGACCAACGCATCGCCCACCTTCAGGCCACGCCAGTCCTTGAGCACCGAGATGCGCCCGATGGTGCCGTCGGCCAGCAGGCGCGCAGTACCGATCGGGTAGTCGCCTTCCAGGGCCAGGAAGTGCAGGGCGTCCTGATCTTCCGAATCGAACTCCAGCTCTGGCGGAATGTGCTGCTCGGCGACGAACACGGCTTCACGGATACGGCGGATGTCGGCGTTGTCTTTGTGCCAATCGGCGAGGCGAACGCTGATCTTATTCATTGGCGAATCCCAGGCTCCCTTGTTTGACCAGCTGCTGTACCAGCATAAGGCCATCTTCGTCCTGCAGCCACTCGGCCAGGTTGTCGATGTGCAAGGCGTCGGCCGCGCATACCAGTTTCAGCAGCTCGCGCAGTTTGCCGGGCAGTGGGCAACTACGGCCGCTGGCGAACAGCAGCAGGTCATTTTCGAATTCGGACCAGGCCAGGCGTGCGCTGGGGTTGCGGATCAGGATGGCGCCCTGCTCAAGAGCGTCGATCAGTTCTTCCTCGCTCAGCTCTTCGCCAACGATCTGCTCGGGGTAGCGCGGCTCGGTCATGAACTGGCCGAACCAGGTCAGCAGCAGGTCCTTGTCGCCCATGTGCTTGTCGAGCAGCGCCTTGAGGCGGTCGAGGGCATCGTGCTGGATCTGGTGCGGGTCGCTGACCGGCTGGGCGTCAGCGTCGCTGTAGCGCTCTTCGTCGGGCAGGAACTGGCCGAGGAAGTCGGTGAAGTGGGTCAGCACTTCGGCAGCGCTCGGTGCGCGGAAGCCGACCGAGTAGGTCAGGCAGTCATCCACGGCTACGCCGTAGTGGGCCAGGCGCGGTGGCAGGTAGAGCATGTCGCCGGGCTCCAGGGTCCACTCTTCACTCTGCTCGAACTCGGCCAGGATACGCAGGTCGGCGTGCTCCAGCAGCGGGCTGTCACTGCTGCACATCTGGCCGATCTTCCAGTTGCGCTGGCCGTGGCCTTGCAGCAGGAACACATCGTAGTTGTCGAAGTGCGGGCCGACGCTGCCACCCGGGGTGGCGAAGCTGATCATCACGTCATCGATACGCCAGCTGGGCAGGAAGCGGAAGTTTTCCAGCAGTTCGGCCACTTCCGGAACGAACTGGTCAACGGCCTGTACCAGCAGTGTCCAGTCTTTTTCCGGCAGTTCGGCGAAGGTGTCTTCGCTGAACGGGCCGCGGCGCAGCTCCCACGGGTGCGCGCCGTGTTCCAGCACGATACGCGACTCGACTTCGTCTTCCAGGGCCAGGCCGGCGAGTTCATCGGGGTCGATCGGGCTGATGAAGTCCGGGAAGGCCTGGCGCACCAGCAGCGGCTTCTTCTGCCAGTAGTCGCGCATGAATTCGCGGGCCGAGATGCCGCCGAGCAGCTGCAGTGGAGTATCAGGATTCATGTTCAACCTATTGAAAAAACGTAATTTTCGTACGGGAATAAAAACGCCCGGCCAGGCCGGGCGTTGTACGCGACGCTCAGCTTAGATGCGTTTGGCCTGGGCTGCCGCGTTACCGATGTAGGTAGCGGGGGTCAGCTGCTTGAGCTCGGCCTTGGCTTCGGCTGGCATGTCCAGGCCGTCGATGAAGGTCAGCAGCGCTTCTGGGGTGATGCCCTTGCCACGGGTCAGCTCTTTGAGCTTCTCGTAGGGGTTTTCGATGTTGAAGCGGCGCATCACGGTCTGGATCGGCTCGGCCAGCACTTCCCAGCAGGCGTCCAGGTCGGCGGCGATGCGAGCTTCGTTGACTTCCAGCTTGCCGATGCCTTTCAGGCTGGCCTCGAAGGCGATCACGCTGTGGGCAAAGCCCACGCCCAGGTTGCGCAGCACGGTGGAGTCGGTCAGGTCACGCTGCCAGCGCGAGATCGGCAGCTTGCTGGCCAGGTGCTGGAACAGCGCGTTGGCGATACCCAGGTTGCCTTCGGAGTTTTCGAAGTCGATCGGGTTGACCTTGTGCGGCATGGTCGACGAGCCGATTTCGCCGGCGACGGTCTTCTGCTTGAAGTAACCCAGCGAAATGTAGCCCCACACATCACGGTCGAAGTCGATCAGGATGGTGTTGAAGCGGGCGATGGCGTCGAACAGCTCGGCGATATAGTCGTGCGGCTCGATCTGGGTGGTGTATGGGTTGAACTGCAGGCCCAGTTCGTCTTCGATGAAGGCGCGGGCGTTTTCTTCCCAGTCGATCTGCGAGTAGGCCGACAGGTGGGCGTTGTAGTTGCCCACGGCGCCGTTGATCTTGCCCAGCAGCGGTACGGCGGCAACCTGGGCGATCTGGCGCTCCAGGCGATACACGACGTTGGCCAGTTCTTTACCCAGGGTGGTCGGCGAAGCCGGCTGGCCGTGGGTGCGCGACAGCATTGGCACTTCGGCGTGGGCGTGGGCCAGGGCGCGGATGGCGTCGGCGACCTGGCGCATCAGCGGCAGCAGCACTTCGTCACGGCCGGCGCGCAGCATCAGGGCGTGGGACAGGTTGTTGATGTCCTCGCTGGTGCAGGCGAAGTGGATGAACTCGCTGACCTTGGCCAGCTCAGGCAGCTTGGCGGCCTGCTCCTTGAGGAGGTATTCAATGGCCTTGACGTCGTGGTTGGTGGTGCGCTCGATTTCCTTGACGCGCTCGGCGTGCTCCAGCTTGAAATCGTTGGCCAGGCTGTCCAGCAGGGCGTTGGCTTCGGCGGAGAACGCCGGCACTTCGCCGATTTGCGGGTGGGCGGCCAGGCGCTGCAGCCAGCGCACTTCGACCAGGGCGCGGAAACGGATCAGGCCGAATTCGCTGAAAATGGGGCGCAAGGCCTGGGTTTTGCCGGCATAACGGCCGTCTACAGGGGAAACCGCAGTGAGCGAAGAAAGCTGCATGGGGTGTTCTCGGACAGTCAGGCTTTTGGAAGGGCGCATATCATACATGAAAAATGCGCCCAGGTCGGGTGGCTGACCAAAGGTCGGCCCAAATTTGGATCGGGTGGCAGACCCTGTGGGAGCGGACATGCCCGCGAACACCGGCGTAGCCGGTGCCATACACCGCGTCGCCTGCTTCGCGGGCAAGCCCGCTCCCACAACGGGCAATTCAGCCCGTCAGCTGGGGCTGCGCATCATGTCGTACAGTTCGTTCAGCAACTTGCGCCGGCTGAACACCAGCTGCCAACGGTGCCCGCCCAGCTGCCGCCACAGTCGCGCGGCGCGGATGCCGGCCAGCAGCAGGGCGCGGATCTTCGAGGCGTTGTTGGGCTGCTGCAGGAAGCGCATGTCGCCGTGCACCTGGATGCGCTGGCGCAAGGTGCTCAGGGTGTCCTGGTACAAAGCTCCACTGGAAGCGATGACGTTTTCGTGAACCAGGCCGAAATGATCGGCCTGCGACTGGATTTGCGGCAGGCGGTTGCCGATGGTGTCCAGCAGGTCGCCACGCTTGTTCAGCTGGCGCTCCAGGCCGAGCATTGACAGGGCGTAGCGCAGCGGCTCACGTTGCAGGCTGTTGGGGTCGCGCTCAAGGGCGCCAATCAGCGCTCGATAGCCGTCGCGCAGGTTCAGGTCGTCACCGCCGAACACCTCCAGGGTGTCCTTGGGGTCGCGCACCAGCAGGCTGCCCAGCATGCAGCCGATATTGGCTTCACTGGCCTGGCCGGTGCGGGCGATGCGGTCGACCAGCACGGCGGCCTGGAACACGCCACCCAACGCAATCAGCTGCTCCTGCAGGTTGCTCATGCGCGCGGGCTCCACGGCTCGGCAGCCTCGA
This sequence comes from Pseudomonas sp. 3HC3, assembly GCF_044904505.1. Lineage (NCBI taxonomy): Bacteria > Pseudomonadati > Pseudomonadota > Gammaproteobacteria > Pseudomonadales > Pseudomonadaceae > Pseudomonas > Pseudomonas sp. 3HC3. The sequence goes on along the minus strand of NZ_JADDRH010000010.1, from coordinate 104,457 downwards.
TCACGCCGCCGCCCAGGCACACTTCGCCATCGTAGAACACCACGGACTGGCCAGGCGTAACGGCGCGCTGAGGCTCGTCGAACACGGCGCGGTAGCCGCTGGTGGTACGTTCCAGGGTGCATCGCTGGTCGCTCTGGCGGTAGCGCACCTTGGCAGTCAGCTGGCGCGGGCTGCCGAGGTCAACCGGGTTGACCCAGAAAATTTCCGAAGCCAGCAGGGCGCGGGAGAACAGCCATGGGTGCTCGTTACCCTGGCCGACCACCAGCACGTTGCGAGCCAGGTCCTTGTGCAGCACGTACCACGGCTCGTCACTGGCATCCTTCAGGCCGCCAATGCCCAGGCCCTGACGCTGGCCGATGGTGTGGTACATCAGGCCATGGTGGCGGCCGATCACTTCACCTTCGGTGGTTTCAATGTCGCCCGGCTGGGCCGGCAGGTACTGCTTGAGGAAGTCGCTGAAGCGGCGCTCGCCAATGAAGCAGATGCCGGTGGAGTCTTTCTTCTTGGCGGTGGCCAGGCCGTGTTTTTCGGCAATGGCGCGTACTTCGGGTTTTTCCAGTTCGCCGACCGGGAACAGGGTGCGGGCAATTTCCTGGCCGCCGACGGCGTGCAGGAAGTAGCTCTGGTCCTTGTTCGGGTCCAGGCCCTTGAGTAGTTCGGTGAGCGCGCCAGTATCGCGGCGGCGCACGTAGTGGCCGGTGGCGATCAGGTCGGCACCCAGCGACAGGGCGTAGTCGAGAAACGCCTTGAACTTGATTTCGCGGTTGCAGAGGATGTCGGGGTTGGGTGTGCGGCCAGCCTTGTATTCCTCAAGGAAGTGCTCGAACACGTTGTCCCAGTATTCGGCGGCGAAGTTGGCGGTGTGCAGCTTGATGCCGATACGGTCGCACACGGCCTGGGCGTCGGCCAGGTCTTCACGGGCGGTGCAGTATTCGGTGCCGTCGTCCTCTTCCCAGTTCTTCATGAACAGCCCTTCCACCTGGTAGCCCTGCTCGATGAGCAGAAGGGCTGAGACGGAAGAGTCCACGCCGCCGGACATGCCGACGATGACGCGGGTCTTGGCGGGGTCTTTAAGTGCTGGGCTGGTCATGGGTACCGGTGTGTATCAAGGGGGAAAAACGCCGATTCTATCAAACCCGTGGCGCCGCGTCAGTCGCGTAGCAGGTCGAGGCTGTGCAGCGGGCCGTTGAGGTAGTCATCCAGGCAGCGTGGCACCAGTTCGCTGCGCCAGCGGGTTGGGTCGGCCAGCAGTTCGTCGCGGGTCAGCCAAACGGCGCGGACGATGTCGCTGTCCAGTGCCAGGTCGGCATGATGGCGCACGGGGCGGGCGGCGAAGCAGACGCGCTGGTAGGTCACGCCGTTGCTGGGGGCGGTGTACAGGTAGATGCCGACCACACCGGTCAGCTCGACTTCCCAGGCGGTTTCTTCCAGGGTTTCGCGCAGGGCGGCCTGGGGCAGGGTTTCATTGGGCTCGAGGTGCCCGGCGGGCTGGTTGAAAACGTGCTGGCCGGCTTTGAGTTCTTCGACGAAGAGGAACCTGCCTTCGTGTTCGACGAGGGTGGCGACGGTGATGTGGGGTTGCCAAGTCATTTGCGCTGTCCTTTTGGATGGCTGGGGCTGCTTTGCAGCCCTTCGCGGGCAAGCCCGCTCCCACAAGGTGCGGCGCAGGTCTCACAAACTGCACCTCTCCTGTGGGAGCGGGCTTGCCCGCGAAGGGCCGCAGAGCGGCCCCATTTCCCAGAAAGCACAAACCCCGGTGCGTGGCCGGGGTTTGTGCTGTTACTTCAAACGAACCTTACAGGGCAGCAATGGCGCTGTTCAGGGTCTGGCTCGGACGCATCACCTTGGCGGTCAGCTCGGCATCCGGGGCGTAGTAGCCGCCGATGTCGGCTGGCTTGCCCTGAACGGCGTTGAGCTCGGCGACGATGGTCGCTTCGTTCTCGGCCAGGGTTTTGGCCAGCGGTGCGAAGCGTGCCTGCAGGGCAGCGTCGTCCGACTGAGCAGCCAAGGCCTCGGCCCAGTACAGGGTCAGGTAGAAGTGGCTGCCGCGGTTGTCGATGCCACCGACTTTGCGCGACGGCGACTTGTTGGTGTCGAGGAACTTGCCGGTAGCCTGGTCCAGGGTGTTGGCCAGAACCTTGGCGCGCGGGTTGTCGTAGGTGTTGCCCAGGTGCTCCAGGGAAGCGGCCAGGGCCAGGAATTCACCCAGCGAGTCCCAACGCAGGAAGTTCTCTTCAACCAGCTGCTGTACGTGCTTCGGAGCCGAACCGCCGGCGCCGGTTTCGAACAGGCCGCCGCCGCTCATCAGCGGCACGATCGACAGCATCTTGGCGCTGGTGCCCAGTTCCATGATCGGGAACAGGTCGGTCAGGTAGTCGCGCAGCACGTTGCCGGTCACCGAGATGGTGTCCTTGCCTTCGCGGATGCGGGCCAGGGAGAACTTGATGGCATCGACCGGTGCCAGGATGCGGATGTCCAGGCCGGTGGTGTCGTGATCTTTCAGGTACTGCTGCACCTTCTCGATCATGACGCCGTCGTGGGCGCGGGCCGGGTCCAGCCAGAACACCGCCGGGGTGTTGCTCAGGCGGGCACGGTTGACGGCCAGCTTGACCCAGTCCTGGATCGGTGCGTCCTTGGTCTGGCACATGCGGAAGATGTCACCGGCTTCAACGCTCTGCTCCAGTACCACGTTGCCCTTGCCATCGACCACGCGCACGACGCCGTCGGTGTTGATCTGGAAGGTCTTGTCGTGAGAACCGTACTCTTCGGCCTTTTGCGCCATCAGGCCAACGTTCGGCACGCTGCCCATGGTGGTCGGGTCGAAGGCGCCGTTGGCCTTGCAGTCTTCGATGGTGGCCTGGTAGATGCCGGCATAGCAGCGGTCCGGGATCACGGCCTTGGCGTCTTGCAGTTCGCCTGCGGTGTTCCACATCTTGCCCGAGTCACGGATCATGGCCGGCATCGAGGCGTCGACGATCACGTCGCTCGGCACGTGCAGGTTGGTGATGCCTTTGTCGGAGTTGACCATGGCCAGGGCCGGGCGCTCGGCGTACAGGGCCTGGATGTCGGCTTCGATCTCGGCCTGCTTGTCGGCTGGCAGGTCCTTGATACGGGCGTACAGGTCGCCGATACCGTTGTTGGCGTTGAAGCCTACTTCGGCCAGGGCAGCAGCGTGCTTGGTCAGCACGTCGTTGTAGAATTCTTCGACGATGACGCCGAACATGATCGGGTCGGAGACCTTCATCATGGTGGCTTTCAGGTGCACGGACAGCAGCACGCCGGCGGCCTTGGCATCGGCGATCTGCTCGGCGATGAAGGCTTTCAGGGCCTTGCGGCTCATGGTGGCGCAGTCGATGACTTCGGCGGCTTTGACGGCGGTCTTTTCTTTCAGCACGGTGGTGCTGCCGTCTTTGCCGACCAGCTCGATGCGCAGGCTGTCGTCAGCTTCGATCAGTGCGGCTTTTTCGCTGCCGTAGAAGTCGCCCTGGGTCATGTGGGCAACGTGCGACTTGGAGTCGGCGGCCCAGGCGCCCATCTTGTGCGGGTGCTTGCGGGCGTAGTTCTTGACCGACAGCGGCGCGCGGCGGTCGGAGTTGCCTTCGCGCAGCACCGGGTTCACGGCGGAACCCTTGATGCGGTCGTAGCGGGCACGGGATTCTTTTTCTTCCGCGGTGGCCGGCTCGTCGGCGTAGTCAGGGATGTTGAAGCCCTTGCCTTGCAGTTCCTTGATCGCGGCTTTGAGCTGCGGTACCGAGGCGCTGATGTTCGGCAGCTTGATGATGTTGGCTTCAGGGGTGGTAGCCAGCTGGCCCAGTTCCGCCAGGTGATCGCCTACTTGCTTCTCTGCGCCCAGTTGCTCCGGGAAGGCGGCAAGGATACGGCCAGCCAGGGAAATGTCGCGAGTTTCGACAGCGATGTCAGCCGAAGCGGTGAACGCTTCGATGATCGGCAGCAGCGAGTAAGTGGCGAGGGCGGGGGCTTCGTCGGTGAAGGTATAGATGATCTTGGAACGGGTGGGCATGCGGGTTAACTCTCTGTGTGCTGAGCGTGCTCGAGTCTCGTGGTGCGCAGGGTAGGCGCATCGCCCTGGCAGCGCCATGAGCGGAAAGTCGAGAGGCTGCGAGCGGTGATGGTGGATGCATCAGTCGAGCGTCAAGTGCTGGGGTGCGGTAACAACCCAGGCTTAGTGGCCATTCATGGCCTAGGGCGGTCCGCATTTTCCTGGGATTCGCCCCGATGACCCTTCGGTCGCGGCGGAGTATACCAAACCATTTGGGCTAATCAGCAAGGCCAAGTGATATCGGCCCATTTATAAGACCAAAGACTAAGCGGCAATGTGGCGGGTTGTCGCATGCCTTGCAGGTCGGCAGATGTGGTTTAGGCTCAGTGGATCGCACGATGTCCAAACCACACCCGACAGCGGAGTAGTGCAAGCATGGGATACCAGAAAATCAAGGTTCCGACCGACGGCACCAAGATCACCGTCAATGCAGATCATTCGCTTAACGTGCCTGATCATCCGATCATTCCTTACATTGAAGGCGACGGGATCGGCGTCGATGTCTCGCCGGTAATGATCAAGGTGGTCGATGCCGCCGTTGAGAAGGCCTACGGTGGCAAGCGCAAGATTGCCTGGATGGAGGTGTACGCTGGCGAGAAAGCCACCCAGGTGTATGACCAGGACACCTGGCTGCCACAGGAAACCCTCGATGCCGTGCGTGATTACGTGGTATCGATCAAGGGCCCGCTGACCACCCCGGTCGGTGGCGGCATCCGCTCACTCAACGTGGCCCTGCGCCAGCAACTGGACCTGTATGTGTGCCTGCGGCCGGTGTTGTGGTTCCAGGGTGTACCGAGCCCGGTGAAAAAGCCTGGCGACGTCGACATGGTGATTTTCCGCGAGAACTCCGAAGACATCTATGCCGGCATCGAGTGGAAGGCCGGATCGCCCGAGGCGGACAAGGTGATCAAGTTTCTTAAAGAGGAAATGGGTGTCACCAAGATCCGCTTCGACCAGGACTGCGGCATTGGTGTCAAACCGGTGTCGAAGGAGGGCACCAAACGACTGGTGCGCAAGGCTCTGCAATACGTGGTGGATAACGACCGCGAATCGCTGACCCTGGTGCACAAGGGCAACATCATGAAGTTCACCGAGGGTGCCTTCAAGGACTGGGGGTACGAGGTGGCGCGTGACGAGTTCGGCGCTGAACTGCTCGATGGCGGCCCGTGGATGAAGTTCAAGAACCCCAAGACCGGCCGCGAGGTCATCGTCAAGGACGCCATTGCCGACGCCATGCTGCAGCAGATCCTGCTACGCCCGGCCGAGTACGACGTGATCGCCACCCTCAACCTCAACGGTGACTACCTGTCCGATGCCCTGGCGGCGGAAGTGGGCGGTATAGGCATTGCGCCGGGCGCTAACCTGTCCGACACCGTGGCAATGTTCGAGGCCACTCACGGCACTGCGCCCAAGTATGCCGGGCAGGACAAGGTCAACCCGGGCTCGGTGATCCTCTCGGCAGAGATGATGCTGCGCCACATGGGGTGGATCGAGGCTGCGGACCTGATCATCAAGGGCACCAATGGCGCCATTGCGGCCAAGACCGTGACCTACGATTTCGAGCGGCTGATGGACGGCGCCAAGCTGGTAAGCAGCTCAGGCTTTGGCGACGAAATGATCAAACACATGTAAAACAACAGAAAACCGGCCGCCTCCTGTAAAGAAGCGGCCGGTTGTTTCGTATACCGGCACAGCGCAGGCAGTCAGGCTTTTGCGGTTTCGCTTTGCGGCTCGCCCAAGGGTCTGGCAGCCTCTGCTGCGGCGGCCGCGGCATCCTTGATTTCGACGGCGTGCAAGCCTTTGGGGCCCTGGACGATGTCAAATACCACGGCCTGGCCAGCCTTCAGGGTCTTGTATCCGTCCATTCGGATGGCGGAATAATGGGCGAACAGGTCATCGGATTTACCTTCCTCATTGATGAATCCATAGCCCTTGGCATTGTTGAACCACTTGACTTTACCGCTTGCCATCCCTATGTCCCTCTGCAAAGGACTCCATCACTGGAGTATCATCCACTTCATCCGCATACGAACCTTGCGAAAAATCTGGTTGACTGCGCGGATCTTTATCGCCCACGGTGGGTTCTTATTGGTTGTAACACCGTTTTGCCGATAGTCAAGGTCACGCGGCGCCTGCGCTGGCGGTGGCCTGTGCAGTCAACCCGCAACCTTAACCTGACGCTCATGATGAAATTCTTTCCATGCATGCACCTAGTGAGATTCGACTAACATTCAATCAGGATCGCCCGCAATCGAATGAGGACGACGGCTCAGGTCTTGCAGTCCAGGAAGCCAAGCCGATCCTGCAGGCGCCACCGATGTACAAGGTGGTTTTGTTCAACGATGACTACACGCCAATGGATTTCGTCGTCGAAGTGCTCGAGACGTTCTTCAGTCTGAACCGCGAGCTGGCGACCAAGATCATGCTGACCGTCCATACCGAAGGGCGGGCAGTGTGCGGATTGTTTACCCGTGACATCGCCGAAACAAAGGCTATGCAGGTCAACCAATACGCCAGGGAAAGCCAGCATCCGCTACTCTGTGAAATCGAGAAGGACGGTTAATCGCCGACCACTTGGGTATGAGGTGAAGCTATGTTAAACCGCGAGCTCGAAGTCACCCTCAATCTTGCCTTCAAGGAGGCCCGTTCGAAGCGTCATGAGTTCATGACCGTCGAACATCTGCTGCTGGCACTCCTTGACAATGAGGCTGCCGCGACCGTTCTGCGCGCCTGTGGCGCCAATCTCGACAAGCTCAAGCACGACCTGCAAGAGTTCATCGATTCCACCACGCCGTTGATCCCTGTGAACGACGAAGACCGTGAAACCCAGCCGACCCTGGGCTTCCAGCGCGTGCTGCAGCGTGCCGTGTTCCACGTGCAAAGCTCTGGCAAGCGCGAAGTGACCGGCGCCAACGTGCTGGTGGCGATCTTCAGCGAACAGGAAAGCCAGGCCGTGTTCCTGCTCAAGCAGCAGAGCGTGGCCCGTATCGACGTGGTCAACTACATCGCCCATGGCATCTCCAAGGTGCCAGGGCATGGTGCGCAATCTGAAAGCGACCAGGACATGCAGGACGAAGAGGGCGGTGAAACCTCCTCTTCGAGCAACCCGCTGGACGCCTACGCCAGCAACCTGAACGAGCTGGCCCGTGCCGGCCGCATCGACCCGCTGGTAGGTCGCGAGCAGGAAGTGGAGCGCGTGGCGCAAATCCTGGCCCGCCGGCGCAAGAACAACCCGCTGCTGGTGGGTGAGGCAGGCGTGGGCAAGACGGCCATCGCCGAAGGCCTGGCCAAGCGCATCGTCGATGGTCAGGTGCCCGACCTGCTGGCGCAGAGCGTGGTGTACTCCCTCGATCTGGGCGCCTTGCTGGCCGGTACCAAATACCGTGGTGACTTCGAGAAGCGCTTCAAGGCGCTGCTCGGTGAGCTGCGCAAGCGTCCGCAGGCCATCCTGTTCATCGACGAAATTCACACCATCATCGGTGCCGGTGCGGCGTCGGGCGGGGTGATGGACGCCTCCAATCTGCTCAAGCCGCTGCTGTCGTCGGGTGAAATCCGCTGCATCGGTTCGACCACGTTCCAGGAGTTTCGCGGCATCTTCGAGAAGGATCGTGCCCTGGCGCGTCGCTTCCAGAAGGTGGATGTCAGCGAGCCATCGGTCGAAGACACTGTGGGCATTCTGCGCGGCCTGAAAGGCCGTTTCGAAAGCCACCACAACATCGAGTACAGCGACGAAGCCCTGCGCGCAGCCGCCGAACTGGCCTCGCGCTACATCAATGACCGGCACATGCCTGACAAGGCCATTGATGTGATCGACGAGGCTGGTGCTTACCAGCGCCTGCAGCCGGAGGCCAATCGCGTCAAGCGCATCGATGTGCCGCAAGTGGAGGACATCGTCGCCAAGATTGCGCGTATACCGCCGAAGCATGTCACCAGTTCCGACAAGGAATTGCTGCGTAACCTTGAGCGCGACCTGAAACTGACCGTGTTTGGCCAGGACCAGGCAATCGACTCGCTGGCCACCGCGATCAAGCTGTCCCGTGCCGGCCTCAAGTCGCCAGACAAGCCGGTGGGTTCGTTCCTGTTCGCCGGCCCTACCGGCGTCGGCAAGACCGAAGCGGCGCGGCAGCTGGCCAAGGCGCTGGGTGTGGAATTGGTGCGTTTCGACATGTCTGAGTACATGGAGCGCCACACCGTGTCGCGTTTGATTGGTGCGCCGCCGGGTTATGTCGGTTTTGACCAGGGTGGCTTGTTGACCGAGGCAATCACCAAACAGCCGCACTGCGTATTGTTGCTCGACGAAATCGAGAAGGCCCACCCGGAAGTCTTCAATCTGCTGCTGCAGGTGATGGATCACGGGACCCTGACCGACAACAACGGGCGCAAGGCCGACTTCCGTAACGTGATCCTGATCATGACCACCAACGCCGGTGCAGAAACCGCGGCGCGGGCGTCGATCGGCTTCACTCATCAGGACCACGCGTCCGATGCCATGGAAGTGATCCGCAAAAGCTTCACGCCAGAGTTCCGCAACCGTCTGGATACCATCATCCAGTTTGGCCGCCTGAGCACGGAGACGATCAAAAGCATCGTCGACAAGTTCCTTATCGAACTGCAGGCGCAGCTGGAAGACAAGCGTGTGCTGCTGGAAGTCAGCGATGAAGCGCGCGGTTGGCTGGCAGTGTCGGGCTATGACGTGCAGATGGGTGCGCGGCCAATGGCGCGGCTGATCCAGGACAAGATCAAGCGGCCTTTGGCCGAGGAGATCCTGTTTGGCGAGCTGGCCGAGCACGGTGGCGTGGTGCACGTCGACCTGCGCGATGGCGAACTGGTGTTCGACTTCGAGACCACGGCTGAGGTCGCGTGATGTGCAGGGGCTGCCTTGCAGCCCCTGCAATTTCTTGAGGCACAAAAAAGCCCGGCACCTGGCCGGGCTTTTTCATGGCTTGAGCTTAGCGCGCACGGTAGGTGATGCGGCCCTTGCTCAGGTCGTACGGCGTCAGCTCGACGCGGACCTTGTCGCCAGTGAGAATACGGATGTAGTTCTTGCGCATCTTTCCGGAGATGTGCGCGGTTACGACGTGCCCGTTTTCCAACTCCACGCGGAACATGGTGTTGGGCAGGGTGTCGACGACAGTACCTTCCATTTCGAAGCTGTCTTCTTTCGACATGCAGTTGAGCCCTCGGATCCAGTGTTAGCCCGACGCATATCCGCACCGGGCAAAAAAGTGGCGTGGATTATGCCGGAAAACTGCGTGTCAAGCCAATGCTTTCAGTTGAGGGTGACCCAGCGCTGGTTTATCAGCAACTCGATGGGGCGGTACTGCGTCTTGTAGTTCATCTTCTTGCAGTTCTTGATCCAGTAGCCCAGGTAAACCGCCTCCAGGTCCTGTCGCAGCGCTTCGGTGATCTGCCAGAGAATGGCGAAACGGCCAAGGCTGCGGCGCTCCTCGTCCGGCTCGTAGAAGGTGTACACCGCCGACAGGCCATTGGGCAGCAGGTCGCACACTGCCACCGCCATCAACCGGCCTTCCAGGCGAAACTCGTAGAACCAGCAGAACGGCAGGTCGCGCACCAGGAAGGTGGAGAACTGATCGCGGCTGGGCGGGTACATGTCGCCATCGGCGTGGCGCGTTTCGATATAGCGCCGGTACAGCTCGAAATACTCTTCCCTGAACGCCGGGCGTGCCGCGGTTACGGTCAGGTCGGCGTTACGCTTGAGAATGCGCCGCTGCTGGCGGTTGGGGATGAAGCGCGCCGCCGGAATGCGCGCCGGCACGCAGGCGTTGCAGTTCTGGCAGTGCGGGCGGTACAGGTGGTCGCCACTGCGACGAAAGCCCATTTCCGACAAGTCGGCGTACACATGCACGTCCATCGGCTGGCTGGGGTCGAGGAACAGTGTGGTTGCCTGCTCTTCCGGCAGATAGCTGCAGGAGTGGGGCTGAGTGGCATAGAACTTCAACCGCGCCAACTCTGTCATGATCAACCCCTTCGGTGAGACTTTGTTTTAAGTGTAAGCCAGCTACGGGAACTCGCCTAGGCAACCCATGAAGCGCTGTTGGGCTGGTCAAGGTGGCGTGCCAGGTAGTTGGCGAACTCGGCACGGCTGATGGCGTGGGCGCCCAGGCTGTGCAGGTGGTTGGTGGGCATCTGGCAGTCGATAAGCACGAAGCCGGCGTCTCGCAGGTGGTTGACCAAGGTCACGAAACCGACTTTGGAGGCGTTGTCGGCGCGGCTGAACATCGATTCGCCAAAGAACAGCTGGCCCATTGCCAGGCCGTACAGGCCTCCGACCAGTTCGCCGTCCTGGCGAACTTCAACCGAATGAGCGATGCCACGGCGGTGCAGTTCGCAGTAGGCGTTGCGCATGGTGTCGGTGATCCAGGTGCCGTCAGCGTAGTCGCGTGGTGCGGCGCAGGCGGCGATCACGCCCGGGAAGTCGGTGTCGAAGCTGACCTGGTAGCGGCCTTGGCGCATCAGCTTGGCCAGCGAGCGCGACACATGCAACTGGTCAGGCAACAACACCGTGCGCGGGTCAGGTGACCACCACAGGATCGGTTGGCCGTCCTGGTACCACGGGAAGCAGCCGTGGCGATACGCCTGCACCAGGCGCTCGGGGCTCAGGTCTCCGCCGGCGGCCAGTAGGCCGTTGGGGTCGTGCAGCGCCTTTTCCAGGGGGGGGAAGGTCAGCGAGTCGCGGGTCAGCCAGGTGAGCATGGTCTATCGTGCGGTGGGGGAGGGGAGAGGGCAGCATGGCTTGGGTCAAAAGCGGGGTCAATCTCTTTGGGGGTCTCAACGCCGGCGCGGTACCCTGCACAAGGCTACCCCTACAGAGGGGCACAGCAATTTAGGCAATTTCCTACACATTCATCAAACCGCAGGCACCATCCGCTACATTTGCTGTCACACCTGTGCAAAAACACAGCATAAGCCTTTGTCACAAAAGAAAATGCGTGCTCAAATTGCAGCTATACGAATTCGCCTCCGGCCAAACCCCCATGCGGCGTGCCGCCATGGCGGCTGGCGGGCAGTAATGTTAAAAGTAGTGGTTCGTTGGTCGCGCAGCGGCCGATCACTATTGGACGCGCACCACGCGCAGGAATAGACGCGTTTTGAAGAAATCCACCGCAACTCCAGCTCCATTGCCTGTGCCACTGTGGCGGCAGCAGCTGCATTATCGCCTCAAGGAAGGTGCGTTGATCGCTGTCGGCGCCCTGTGCCTGTACCTGTGGATGGCGCTGCTGACCTACGACACCTCGGACCCGGGCTTCAGCCACACCAGCAACGTCGACCAGGTGCAGAATGCTGCCGGGCGTGCCGGTGCCTACTTTGCCGACATCCTGTTCATGGTGCTGGGTTACTTCGCCTATATTTTCCCGCTGCTGCTGGCGGTCAAGACCTGGCAGATTTTCCGCGAACGCCACCAACCGTGGGACTGGAGCGGCTGGCTGTTCTCCTGGCGGCTGATTGGCCTGGTGTTCCTGGTGCTGTCGGGGGCGGCGCTGGCGCATATCCACTTCCACCCGTCAGCCGGCCTGCCGTTCTCCGCCGGTGGTGCGTTGGGCGAAAGCCTGGGTGACCTGGCGCGCAACCTGCTGAACGTGCAGGGCAGCACGCTGATGTTCATTGCCCTGTTCCTGTTCGGCCTGACCGTCTTCACCGACCTGTCGTGGTTCAAGGTGATGGACCTGACAGGCAAGATCACCCTCGACCTGCTTGAGCTGGTGCAGGGCGCGGCCACCCGCTGGTGGGATGCGCGCAACGAGCGCAAGCGCCTTGAGGCACAGCTGCGCGAGGACGAGCCGGTGTTCAAGGCTGCGCCAATGGCTGCCGAGACGCGCGAGCCGGCCAAGCCGTCGCTGCGCGAGCGCATCCTCAAGCGTGAAGAAAAACCCGCCCAGCCGGTTGAGCCGACCCTTGCACGCGAACCGATTGTACCGCCGCGTGAAACGGCGCCTGAGGCATTGACGCCGCGTGAAACCGTGGTGCCCCGCCAGCAGCATCCGGCGCCCACCATTGTGCCGCCGTCAGCCGCCAGGGCGCCGGAGCCGAGCAAGCGGGCGATGAAGGAAAAGCAGGCGCCGCTGTTCGTCGACAGCGCCGTGGAGGGCACCTTGCCTTCGATTTCCATTCTCGACCCGGCCGAGCAGAAGAAGATCGAGTATTCGCCAGAATCCCTGGCCGGCGTCGGCCAGTTGCTGGAAATCAAGCTCAAGGAGTTCGGTGTTGAAGTAACGGTGGATTCGATCCACCCCGGCCCGGTGATTACCCGTTACGAAATTCAGCCGGCCGCCGGCGTGAAGGTCAGCCGCATCGCCAACCTGGCCAAGGACCTGGCGCGCTCGCTGGCCGTGACCAGTGTGCGAGTGGTCGAGGTCATCCCTGGCAAGACCACGGTGGGTATCGAGATACCCAACGAAAACCGCCAGATGGTGCGCTTCTCCGAAGTGCTGGCCACGTCGCAGTACGACGAGCAGAAATCGCCCGTCACGCTGGCGCTGGGCCACGACATTGGCGGCAAGCCGGTGATCACCGACCTGGCCAAGATGCCTCACCTGTTGGTGGCCGGTACTACCGGCTCCGGTAAGTCGGTGGGTGTGAACGCGATGATTTTGTCGATCCTGTTCAAGTCCAGCCCGGAAGACGCGCGGCTGATCATGATCGACCCGAAAATGCTTGAGCTGTCGATCTACGAAGGCATCCCGCACCTGCTGTGCCCGGTGGTCACCGACATGAAGGACGCCGCCAACGCCCTGCGCTGGAGCGTGGCGGAGATGGAGCGGCGCTACAAACTGATGGCGGCCATGGGCGTGCGTAACCTGGCCGGTTTCAACCGCAAGATCAAGGACGCCCAGGAAGCAGGCGAGATCATCCACGACCCGCTGTATCGCCGTGAGAGCATGGATGATGAGCCGCCTGCGTTGAAAACCCTGCCGACCATCGTGGTGGTGGTGGACGAATTCGCCGACATGATGATGATCGTCGGCAAGAAGGTCGAAGAGCTGATCGCCCGTATCGCGCAGAAGGCGCGAGCGGCGGGTATCCACCTGATCCTCGCCACCCAGCGCCCGTCGGTGGACGTGATCACCGGCCTGATCAAGGCCAACATCCCGACCCGTATGGCGTTCCAGGTGTCGAGCAAGATCGACTCGCGTACCATCATCGATCAGGGCGGTGCCGAACAGCTGCTGGGCCATGGCGACATGCTGTACATGCCGCCGGGCACCAGCCTGCCAATCCGGGTACACGGCGCATTCGTGTCCGACGACGAAGTGCACCGCACGGTCGAGGCGTGGAAGCTGCGTGGTGCCCCGGACTACAACGACGACATTCTCAACGGCGTCGAAGAAGCCGGTAGCGGCTTTGATGGCGGCGGCGGTGGTGGCGACGGTGACGATGCCGAAACCGATGCCCTGTATGATGAAGCGGTGCAATTCGTGCTTGAGAGCCGTCGTGCCTCCATTTCTGCCGTGCAACGCAAGCTGAAAATCGGCTACAACCGTGCCGCGCGCATGATCGAGTCGATGGAGATGGCCGGTGTTGTCACCCCGATGAACAGCAACGGCTCGCGGGAAGTGATAGCCCCGGGCGGCCCGCGCGACTGATGAACACCCTGCCGGGCGCCAACGGTGGCGCCCGGCCTTTTCAACGCTCAATGAGGATTCCCATGCGCGCGATTCGCATGCTGTTGGTTTCTGCCCTGACCCTGGGCTCGGTTACTGCTTATGCCGGTGAGCAAGACGTACAACGCCTGACCCAGTTGCTGGAAAAGTCGCAGACCATCGAGGCCAACTTCTCCCAACTGACCCTGGGCGCCGATGGCGTCAGCCTGCAGGAAACCTCGGGCAAGATGACAGTCAAGCGCCCAGGCCTGTTCTACTGGCATACCGATGCGCCGCAGGAGCAAGTGGTGGTGTCGGATGGCAAGAACGTCACCCTGTGGGACCCGGACCTGGAGCAGGCCACCATCAAGAAGCTCGACGTGCGCCTGAACCAGACCCCAGCCCTGCTGTTGTCCGGTGACGTGTCGAAGATCAGCCAGAGCTTTGACATCGCGTCCAAGGAGCAGGGCGAAGTGATGGACTTCACCCTCAAGCCAAAGACCAAGGACACCCTGTTCGACTCGCTGCGCGTGTCGTTCCGCAAAGGCCTGATCAATGACATGCAACTGATCGACAGCGTCGGCCAGCGCACCAACATCCTGTTCAATGGCGTCAAGGCCAACCAGGCGGTGCCGGACAGCAAGTTCAAGTTCGACATCCCCAAGGGCGCGGACGTGATCAAGGAGTAACCAGAGCTCGCCATGGACCTGTTTCGAAGCGAACCCGTCGCCCAGCCTCTGGCCGCCCGCCTGCGCCCGTCCAGCCTGGATGAGTACGTCGGCCAGGAGCACCTGCTGGCGCGCGGCAAACCGCTGCGCGAGGCCCTGGAACAAGGCGCGCTGCACTCGATGATCTTCTGGGGGCCGCCCGGGGTCGGCAAGACCACGCTGGCGCGGTTGCTGGCGCAGTTCTGTGATGCGCACTTCGAAACGGTGTCGGCAGTGCTGGCTGGGGTGAAAGAGATCCGCCAGGCGGTGGAGGTGGCCAAACAGCAGGCTGGCCAGTATGGCCGTCGTACCATCCTGTTCGTTGACGAAGTGCACCGCTTCAACAAGTCGCAGCAGGACGCCTTTTTGCCCTATGTGGAAGACGGCACCCTGCTGTTCATCGGCGCCACCACCGAGAACCCGTCGTTCGAGCTGAACAATGCGCTGCTGTCGCGGGCGCGGGTGTATGTGCTCAAGAGCCTGGACGAAGCGGCCCTGCGTAAGCTGGTCAACCGTGCGCTGACAGAAGAGCGTGGCCTGGGCAAGCGTAACCTGCGGGTGGGCGACGACGCCTTCAAGATGCTGATGGCCGCCGCCGACGGCGATGGCCGGCGCATGCTCAACTTCCTCGAGAACGCCTCGGACCTGGCTGAAGACGGCAGCGAGATCGACGTCGAGATGCTGCAGAGCCTGCTGGGTGACAGTCGCCGCCGGTTCGACAAGGGCGGCGAGGCGTTCTACGACCAGATATCCGCGCTGCACAAGTCGGTGCGCGGCTCCAACCCCGATGGCGCCCTGTACTGGTTTGCCCGCATGCTCGACGGCGGCTGTGATCCGCTGTACATCGCCCGCCGTGTGGTGCGCATGGCCAGCGAGGACATCGGCAATGCCGACCCCCGTGCGCTTAGCCTGTGCCTGGCAGCCTGGGATGTGCAGGAGCGCCTTGGCAGCCCCGAGGGCGAGTTGGCGGTGGCCCAGGCCATCACCTACCTGGCCTGTGCGCCCAAGAGCAACGCGGTTTACGTGGGCTTCAAGACTGCCCTGCGCGAAGCGGCCGAGCACGGTTCGCTGGAGGTGCCGTTGCACCTGCGCAATGCCCCGACCAAGCTGATGAAGCAGTTGGGCTATGGCGACGAGTACCGCTATGCCCACGATGAGCCCGACGCCTACGCTGCTGGTGAGGATTACTTCCCCGACGAACTGGAGCCACGCCAGTACTATCAGCCGGTGCCCCGAGGCCTGGAACTGAAAATTGGCGAGAAGCTGCGCCACCTGGCCGACCTTGACCGCAACAGCCCTCGTCAGCGGAGAAAACCGTGATTGCACTCATCGCCGCGGTCAGCGCGGGAGGTATCGCCGGCACCTTGTTGCGCTTTGCTACCACCAACTGGGTAGCGGCACACTGGCCACGGCACTTCTATGTCGGTACGCTGGCGGTCAACCTGGTTGGCTGCCTGCTGATCGGCTTGCTCTATGGTTTGTTCTTGCACAAGCCGTTGGCGCCGGTCGAATTGCGCGCCGGCCTCATTGTCGGCTTTCTCGGTGGCCTGACGACCTTTTCCTCCTTCTCGCTCGATACCGTGCGCCTGATGGAAAGCGGGCAAGTGCCCCTTGCCTTGGGCTATACCAGTATCAGCGTGGTGGGCGGGCTGCTCGCAACCTGGGCTGGCCTGTCCCTGACCCGATTCTGAACCAACACCTACATATAACGAGAGAACGATATGCTCGATTCCAAACTGTTACGCGGCCAACTTCAGGAAGTGGCGGACCGCCTGGCCTCCCGTGGCTTCAGCCTGGATGTCGCGCGCATCGAATCACTGGAAGAGCGCCGCAAGGCGGTGCAGACCCGCACCGAACAACTGCAGGCTGAGCGTAACGCCCGTTCCAAGTCCATCGGCCAGGCCAAGGCCAAGGGCGAAGACATCGCCCCGCTGATGGCTGATGTCGAGCGCATGGCCAACGAACTGACTGCCGGCAAGGCCGAGCTGGACGCCATTCAGGCCGAGCTGGATGGCATCCTGCTGACCATTCCCAACCTGCCGGACGCCAGCGTACCGGTCGGTGCCAGCGAGGACGACAACGTCGAAGTGCGCCGCTGGGGCACGCCGAAGGCGTTCGACTTCGAAATCAAGGACCATGTTGCCCTTGGTGAAATCAGCGGTGGCCTTGACTTCGAAGCGGCTGCCAAGCTGTCCGGCGCCCGTTTTGCTGTGCTGCGTGGTCCGGTTGCCCGTCTGCACCGCGCCCTGGCGCAGTTCATGATCAACCTGCACACCGGCGAACATGGTTACGAGGAACACTACACCCCGTACATGGTGCAGGCCCCGGCGCTGCAGGGCACTGGCCAGTTGCCGAAGTTCGAGGAAGACCTGTTCAAGATCACCCGCGAAGGTGAGGCTGACTTCTACCTGATCCCGACCGCTGAAGTGTCGCTGACCAACCTGGTGGCGGGTGAAATCCTCGATGCCAAGCAGCTGCCACTGAAACTGGTTGCCCACACCCCCTGCTTCCGCAGCGAAGCCGGCGCTTCCGGCCGTGACACCCGCGGCATGATCCGCCAGCACCAGTTCGACAAAGTCGAGATGGTGCAGGTGGTAGAGCCGGCCAAGTCGATGGAAGCCTTGGAAGGCCTGACCGCCAACGCCGAGCGTGTGCTGCAGTTGCTTGAGCTGCCATACCGCGTGCTGGCCCTGTGCACTGGCGACATGGGCTTTGGTGCGGTGAAAACCTACGACCTGGAAGTGTGGGTGCCAAGCCAGGACAAGTACCGCGAAATCAGCTCGTGCTCCAACTGTGGTGACTTCCAGGCGCGCCGCATGCAGGCTCGCTGGCGCAACCCGGAAACCGGCAAGCCAGAGCTGGTACACACGCTCAACGGCTCCGGCCTGGCCGTAGGCCGTACCCTGGTTGCTGTGCTGGAAAACTACCAGCAGGCCGACGGTTCGATCCTGGTGCCGGAAGTGCTGAAACCGTACATGGGCGGCGTCGAGGTCATCCGCTAAATGGATTACCTGCCGCTGTTCCACAAGCTGCAGGGCGGCCGTGTGCTGGTCGTCGGTGGCGGTGAGATTGCCTTGCGCAAGGCGCGCCTGCTGGCCGATGCCGGCGGCGTGCTGCGCGTGGTGGCGCCGGACGTCGACGGCCAGTTGGCCGCGTTGGCCCGGGAAGGTAGCGGTGAGGTGCTGGTGCGTGGCTATCAGGCAGCCGACCTGGTCGGTTGCCGGCTGGTGATCGCGGCCACCGACGACCCAGGGCTGAATGCCCAGGTGTCGGCTGATGCGCAGGCGCTTAGCCTGCCGGTCAACGTGGTGGATGCGCCGGCCCTGTGTACGGTGATCTTCCCGGCGATCGTAGACCGCTCGCCGCTGGTTATTGCTGTTTCCAGCGGCGGTGACGCCCCGGTACTGGCGCGCTTGATTCGAGCCAAGCTCGAGGCGTGGATCCCTTCGGCCTATGGTGAGTTGGCCGGGCTGGCGGCACGCTTCCGGCACAAGGTCAAATCCCTGTACCCGGACGTCAACCAGCGTCGAGGCTTCTGGGAGACCGTATTCCAGGGGCCGATCGCCGAGCGTCAGCTGGCCGGGCAGGGTGCTGAAGCCGAACGTCTGTTGCAGGCGATGGTAGACGGCGCACCGGTGCAGCAGGGCGGTGAGGTGTATTTGGTTGGTGCAGGCCCGGGTGATCCGGACTTGCTGACCTTCCGTGCCTTGCGCCTGATGCAGCAGGCCGACGTGGTGCTATACGACCGCCTGGTTGCGCCCGCCATCATCGATATGTGTCGTCGTGATGCCGAGCGCATCTATGTAGGCAAGCGCCGCGCTGACCATTCAGTGCCGCAGGACCAGATCAACCGCCTGTTGGTCGACCTGGCCCGGCAGGGCAAGCGGGTGCTGCGCCTGAAGGGTGGCGACCCGTTCATCTTCGGCCGGGGCGGCGAAGAGATCGAAGAGCTGGCCGAGCATGGCATTCCGTTCCAGGTGGTGCCGGGCATTACGGCGGCCAGCGGCTGCTCCGCGTATGGCGGCATTCCGCTGACTCACCGCGACTATGCCCAGTCGGTGCGCTTCGTCACCGGGCACCTCAAGGATGGCACCAGCAACCTGCCTTGGAATGACCTGGTGGCGCCGGCGCAGACCTTGGTGTTCTACATGGGGTTGGTGGGCTTGCCGACCATCTGTGCCGAGCTGATTCGCCATGGGCGTGCCGCGAGTACCCCGGCGGCGTTGGTGCAGCAGGGGACCACGCGTAATCAGCGAGTATTCACCGGTACCTTGGCGGACTTGCCAGACCTGGTGGCCCAGCATGAGGTTCATGCGCCGACCCTGGTGATTGTGGGGGAAGTGGTGCAGTTGCGTGACAAGCTGGCCTGGTTCGAAGGTTCGCAGAACAGCTGAAATCGTTGGGGCTGCAAAGCAGCCCCGGCTTTCTCAAGCCTGCCAAATCCCTTTGCCCACCAACCGTTCTCGATCATGCGGCAAGCCAAAGTCCTGCAAAGGCCCTTTGGGCACAATCCCGTTCGGGTTGATGGTCTTGTGGCTCATGTAATAGTGCTTCTGGATATGCTCCATGTTCACCGTACCTGCCACCCCTGGCCATTGGTACAGCTCACGCAGCCAGTTCGACAGGTTATGGTAGTCGCTCAGGCGGCGCAGGTTGCACTTGAAGTGCCCGTGGTACACCGCGTCGAAGCGCACCAGTGTAGTGAACAGGCGTACATCAGCCTCGGTCAGGTACTCACCCGCCAGGTAGCGATTGCGGCCTAGCAAGGCTTCCAGGTAATCCAGCTCGTTGAACACATCGTCAAAGGCAGCCTCGTAGGCGTCTTGCGTGGTGGCAAAGCCTGCGCGGTACACACCATTGTTCACCGCCGGGTAGATGCGCTCGTTCAATGCTTCGATGCTCGGGCGCAGCGATTCGGGGTAAAGGTCCAGGGTATTGCCAGTCAGCTCGTTGAATGCGCTGTTGAATATGCGGATGATTTCCGCCGACTCATTGTTGACGATGCGCTTCTCTTTCTTGTCCCACAGCACAGGCACCGTCACGCGCCCCGTGTAGTGCGGGTCATCTTGGGTGTAGCGCTGGTGCAGGTAGTGCAGCGCGTCTAGGTGGTCCCCGCTGGAGCCTTGCTGCTGATCGAAGGTCCAGCCATGGTCCTGCATCAGCCAGCTGACTACCGACACGTCGATCAATGGCTCCAGGCCTTTCAGCGCGCGAACGATCAGGGTGCGGTGGGCCCATGGGCAGGCCAGCGACACGTACAGGTGGTAGCGGCCTGCCTCGGGGGCGGGCAGCTGATTGCGGCGCTGGGCGTTCTCTCGCTTGAACGTGCCGTCTTTGCCGTTTTCATACCACTGGTCGTGCCAGCGGCCATCGATCAATAGGCCCATGGTGAGCTCCTGAAACAAGTTGTTTGTCGTTGGAGCCCAGTCTAGGGAAAATCGTTCGAAAAAATAGCGCAAAGATCGGGGTTCTATTATCGGTTAAATTGATCTATCTCGAGTGTCCCAGTAGCCTTGCGCTGTTACGAACGCCTGCTCGCGGTGCTGTCCCAAGCCGCGCAGGGCCAGGGCCATGGTCGCGATCAGGGCCTTCTCGCCATAACTGTCTTCCACTTCGCCACGCCAGAAAGCCAGCAAGTGCTGGGCCTGCAAGCTGGGCGGCTTGACATGGCGGCGTTCGCTCAGCGCTGGCCACTCTTCATCCCACGCTTCACCTGCCGTGGTGCCGTAGAGATGGCTGATGACATCGGGGTTGACCTCGATTTCGCCGCCATCCCCCTTGATCACCACGGCATGGTCGCCCAGCAGGCGGCTGGCCTCGCGGTGCACTGCCTGGTAACCAGGGTGAAAGATACTCTGCAATCCACAGCGAGCGCCCAGCGGGTTAAGCACTCGCGCCAGCGAATGGATGGGCGAGCGCAGGCCCAGGGTGTTGCGCAGGTCGATCATGCGTTGCAACTGCGGCGCCCAGTCGTGCAGCGGAAAGAATGCCAGTTGATGCTGGTCCAGCGCCTTGCCGACGGCGGCCCAGTCACGGCACAGCGGAATCTGCAGCAGGCCGAGCAGTTGCTCTGTGTACATACGCCCGGCAGTGTGTGCGCCGCCGCCGTGCATCAGGATGCGCACGCCATTGTTGGCCAGGCACTTGGCCGCCAGCAGGTACCAGGGCAGGTGACGCTTCTTGCCGGCGTAAGTAGGCCAGTCCAGGTCAACGGCAATGCGCGGCGCCTGCAGGTGGGCGCGCAGGGCCTCGGTGAAGCCTGCCAGCTCTTCGGCGCTTTCTTCCTTGTGCCGCAGCAGCATGAGGAAGGCACCAAGCTGGGTGTCTTCGACCTTGCCTTCCAGCAGCAGGGTCATGGCTGCGCGGGCCTCTTCGCGGGTCAGTCCACGCGCGCCGCGCTTGCCTTTGCCGAGAATGCGCACGAATTCGGCGAACGGGTGTTCGGCGGGGGTTTCCAGAGTGAGCGGACGAGGTTCGGTCATATGCAGTTGGTCGGCTTGGGCAGGCCCGCCAGCTTGGCGGCAAGTTTGGCGGGGGTGCCGTTGAACAGGCGGTTCAGGTGCGGGCTGTTGCCCTTTTCAGGGCCCAGCTTGAGGGCCGTGTACTTGATCAGCGGGCGGGTGGCCGGAGACAGCTGGTATTCCTGGTAGAACTGACGGAGCAGTTCGAGGATTTCCCAGTGGTCTGCCGTCAACGGGATACCTTCGCGCATGGCCAGCGCCTCGGCGGCGTCGTGGGACCAGTCTTGCAGGTCGACCAGGAAGCCATCCTTGTCCAGGGCGATCGCCTGATCGCCAACGGTGAGCGTATTCATAGCCAGCTGTTGACCTTGTCGTATTGCAGCGACAGTTCGACGAACCCGGCGTAGTCCACGGCCTTTGCCAGGTCGTTGCCGACCGCGCGGGCCTGTAAATCCTCGTCCAGGGCGAACAGGCGCTGGGCCAGGCCGGCGGCTTGCAGATGGCCGTGCGGCTCGCTGCCGCTGCGCAGGGCATACACGGCATCGCCGCACAGCAGCAGGGCATCTTCGGCACCGAGCAGGCGTAGGCAACTGGTCAGGCGCTCGTCGCCAAACGGGGAATGGGCAATTACATGCAGGGTCTTCATCAGAGCGTTACCACCTGGTCAAAGCGGGCTATCAGCGCGGCCAACGCTGCGTCATCGAGCACTTGCACCGGCAGCGCCAGGGTCTCGGCTGCCAAGCCCCGGCGGGCCAGGCTGTGGTTGCAGGCGAACAGCTCTTCGACACCGAACATCGGCAGCGCCTGCAGGTTGGCGGCCAGGTTCTTCTGTTGCACGGCGGCGGGTTGCTGGTCCGGCGCGAGCTGGAACACACCATCGTCGAGGAACAGCATGCCCAACGGCAGGTCGAACGCGCCGCCGGCCAGGGCGATGTCCAGCGCCTCGCGGGCAGATGGGCCATTCCACGGTGCCTGACGGCTGATGATCAACAGGGACTTGGCCATATCAGTCGCCTCCGAAGCAGACAAGGCGATCGGCCACTTGCGCGGCCTCGTGCAGTTGGCCCAGCCCCGACAGTTCCCAGGGCTTGGGCAGGTTCACGGCCGGGCGCTGGTAGCGGTTGGCCTCGGCTTCGTCAAGCACGCCACGGCGCAGGGCAGCGGCGATACACACCACGGCGTCCAGCTGGTGGGCCTGTATGAACGTGCGCCACTGGCCAGCCACGTCCAGTTCGTCCTGGGGGGCGACCACGTTGGCCGAGGCACTGTGTACCCCGTCCTGATAGAAGAACAGCCGGGCAATCTCATGCCCGCCGGCCAGCACTGCCTCGGCGAAACGCAGGGCGCGCCGCGAAGAGGGCGCGTGGGCCGGGGAGAACACCGCGATAGCGAATTTCATGGCTAACTCATGCAAAGGAATGGTGCCATGATAAAGCAAAAAAGCCCGCGCTCGCTTGTGCAAGCGGGCGCGGGCTACTCATTCAGTCTCAAGGTTCAAGCCTGCTCCTTGCCCTCCGGCAAGAACCAGTTCAGCACCAGCGCACAAATCCCCCCGGTAGCCACACCCGACTCCAGCACATTGCGAATTGCCGCCGGCATGTGCGCCAGGAATTCCGGCACCTGCGCCACACCCAGCCCCAGCGCCAACGACACCGCAATAATCAGCAGCGCCCGACGGTCCAGCCGGGTGCTGGCCAGAATATTGATCCCCGACGCCGCAACCGCGCCAAACATGACCATCGCCGCGCCACCCAGCACCGGCTCCGGCACAGCCTGAATCACCCCGGCAACGCTCGGGAACAACCCCAGCAGCACCAGCATTACGGCAATCCACATACCGATATGACGGCTGGCGATACCGGTCAGCTGAATCACCCCATTGTTCTGGGCAAAAATCGAGCTAGGGAAGGTGTTGAACAGACCGGCCAGCAGCGAGTTGGCGCCGTTGACCAGCACGCCCCCCTTGATCCGCTGCATCCACACCGGCCCTTCGACCGGCTGGCGCGACACCTTGCTGGTGGCGGTAACGTCACCGATGGCTTCCAGCGAAGTGACCAGGTAGATCACCAGCATCGGAATGAACAGCGCCCACGAGAAGCCCAGGCCAAAGTGCAGTGGTGTCGGCACCTGGAACAGCGCGGCCTCGTGCATGCCGGTAAAGTCCAGACGGCCCAGGAAACCGGCCAGCGCATAGCCGACCGCGAGGGCGATGACGATGGCGCAGCTGCGCATCCACACCACCGGGATACGGTTGAGAACGACGATGATCGCCAGTACCACGCCCGACATCAGCAGGTTCTCGCCATTGGCAAAGGTGCCATTGGCCATGGCCCCAAAGCCACCGCCCATGCTGATCAGGCCAACCTTGATCAGCGTCAGGCCGATCATCAACACCACGATGCCAGTCACCAGCGGGGTGATCAGGCGTTTGACGAAGGGCAGGATGCGCGACACGCCCATCTCGACGAACGAGCCTGCGATTACTACGCCAAAAATGGCTGCCATTACGCCCTCGACCGGCGTGCCTTGCTTGACCATCAGCGCACCGCCGGCAATCAGCGGGCCGACGAAGTTGAAGCTGGTGCCCTGAACGATCAGCAGCCCCGCGCCAAATGGGCCGAAGCGTTTGCACTGGACGAAGGTGGCGATACCCGAGATCACCAGCGACATCGAAACGATCAAATTGGTATCACGTGCAGATACACCCAACGCCTGGCAGATCAGCAGGCCAGGGGTGACGATAGGTACGATGATCGCCAGCAGGTGCTGCAGGGCTGCCAACAGGCCGATCAACAGCCGTGGCTTGTCCTCCAGACCAAGCACCAGTTCGTTGGCAGGCGCCGCTGCGCCTGGGCTGTGTTCGTGTGAGCTCATTGCTGAAAGCTGCCCCGGAAGAAAAAAGGAGCGCATTCTACGGGGTGATGATGGATAGCGGTAGAGAAAAGCAGGATGTCGGCATGATCGGCGACCATTTGCCTGATTATCTGACTTTTTGGTCAGTTATTGCGGTTGCAGGCATAATTGGCTTGAAACTGATGTAGGTTCTCTGTTGGCGGTCAAGCTTTTCTGAGGTGTTCTACGCTCGTTTGTGTCAGGGCGGCAAGGCGCCTGCCTTGGTTTTTGTGGTGTTGCGTAGATCGAGCGCCGCCCGCGCGGCGCATCGCGAGCAAGCTCGCTCCTACATTTGTTTCGGGCCAATTATTTCTGGGGCAGACGCGCGCGTCCCCTTGGCGCTCACCTCGATATCGTGCGGGACAAACAGGGCGGTCGCGCGCGCAGGCACAGGCGATACTGGCCCGAAACAAATGTAGGAGCGAGCTTGCTCGCGATGCGCCGCGCGGGCGGCGCTCGATCTATCAGGCGCTGAACCTCTTCCGGCGAACATCCCGCAACTCAACCCATTTCCAACGCCTACAAAAAAGCCCGCCGAAGCGGGCTTCTTGCGGCACGGCAATCAATCAGTCATCACGACCCATGATGCCAAACAACTGCAGCAGGCTGACAAACAGGTTGTAGATCGACACATACAGGCTGATGGTCGCCATGATGTAGTTGCGCTCGCCACCATGAATGATCGCGCTGGTCTGGAACAGGATGCAGACCGACGAGAACAGCACGAAGCCAGCGCTGATTGCCAGTTGCAGGCCGCTGATCTGGAAGAAGAAGCTGGCAACGACAGCACCCAGCAGGACGAAGAAGCCAGCAGTGATGAAGCCGCTCAGGAAGCTCATGTCCTTGCGGGTGATCAACACGTAGGCCGACAGACCACCAAATACCAGCGCGGTCATGGCAAAGGCGGAGCTGACCACCTCGGCGCCACCGGCCATGCCGAGGTAACGGTTGAGGATCGGGCCAAGGATGAAGCCCATGAAACCGGTAAGCGCGAAGGTGGACACCAGGCCCCAGGCCGAATCACGTAGCTTGTTGGTAAGGAAGAACAGCCCGTAGAAGCCGATCAGCACCACGAACACGTTCGGGTAGCCGACGCGCATCTGCTGGGCAACGAAAGCCATGACACCGCTGAAGGCGAGGGTAAGCGCCAGCAGGCTATACGTGTTGCGCAGGACCTTGCTGATCTCCTGCTGCTCGACCTGCTGGCCGTGGTGGACGGCGTAATCCTGTTCGCGCATGGCGACACTCCTTGGTAAACCTGTGGTTTCGGACGTTCAGATGCTAGGAGTCTACCATTGCTCCTGCAACCCGCGACACAGAGAGTTTGACAGCGTGTTTCATTAAGGTATTATGGCGGCCGCAAAACGAGCTGGAAGCGTGGCCGAGTGGTTTAAGGCAACGGTCTTGAAAACCGTCGATGGGCAACTATCCTAGAGTTCGAATCTCTACGCTTCCGCCATATTCAAAGCCCTGATTATTCAGGGCTTTTTGCGTTTCTGGGGTACAGAAAAGCCGACCATGGGAACGCCATCGGGAGCCCCATCTCCCCCGGACAGTTCCGCTACCTGACTACCCGTTAACGTCTGGCAGGGCAGGCTTGGTGCCGCTCAAGGTTTTTCAGTAACGCTCGCTTGGCTAGGGGCGGGTTCTGTGGAAGAAGACGCAGCAGCATGAAGCTTGTCGGTAATCTGCTTGGCCAAGGCATGGTAAAGCGAGACCGGAGACACCCATCCAGAGATGGCCGCCGCCATCAGTGTCGATGCCAACATGGGAATGGCCAGGTCCGGGCTGTGTGTCAGTTCAAGCACGATGACCGAGGCGGTCAGTGGCGAGCGTGTCACACCGGCCAGGTATGCGCCCATGCCGAGTAGCGCGCCTGCCTGGGGATCAACATCGGGCAGCAAGCTCAACAGGGGCGCAAAGGCGGCGCCGATGCTCAGCGAAGGCGAAAAGAGCCCGCCAGGAATCCCGGAGAGATAGGACGCGACGTTGGCCAGAAACTTCCACAGCAGAAAGCTTGTGTCCGTGATTGGCTGCCCCTCCAGCAACGCACGCGTTTCTTCGTACCCGGTGCCGAATACATGATTGCCAGAGACGAGCCCCAACGTGGCCAGCAGCAAGCCACAGATGGCAGCAAAGCGCACCGGATAGCGTCCGCGTAACGTACAGACCCGGCCGAGCAGGCCCTTGTCGGTGGGCAGCACAAGCTTGGCGTAAAAACCACCCAGCAGCCCGCCCAGCACAGCACAGGCAGGCACGACGCTCCAGCCCCAGCCCACCGGCATTCGACCGCTGATTTCTCCGAAATAGGCGTAATGGCCCATCAGCCCCAGCGTGACGACCCCACCGATCAGCACCGCAGTGAGCACCAAGCCGCTGAAACGTTGCTCGAACGTGCGGCTCAACTCCTCAATGGCAAAGACTACCCCCGCTAAGGGTGTATTGAAGGCTGCCGCAATACCCGCGGCGCCTCCGGCGAGCACCAGGCCAGCGATGGTGCGTCGGCCGTGCAGGCCTAAACGTCGGCCAAAGGAATAGAGCACAGCGGCGCCGATGTGGACGGTCGGGCCTTCCCGGCCAACCGAACCGCCGACCAGCAGGGCGCCCAACGTCAGGCTCATGCGTGCTGCAGCCACAGGGAGAGAGAGTAATCGGGCGCGCAGGCGGCGAGAGGGCATTTCCAGGGCGGCTATGACTTGGGGAATGCCGCTACCCTTGGCATTTTCAAACCACCGTTGCGTCAGATAAGCCAGGAGCGCGAAACCAAGCGGAGTGATGAGAAGAGGTGACCAGGGTGCCCATTCCAGCAAGCGCTTGAACGAAGCGAACGCCGCGTCGGCAAGCCAGGCGAATGCCAGCGCAACCAGCCCCACCAGCAACGCCCCGATCCAGAACGCCAGTCGCTGACGCCATTCTCGCCAGCGTGAACGGCGGGAGAGTGAAGGTGCAGGACGGGTAGGTTCGGGCATGGTCCACACATGGCTGACTTGGAAAGCCGTGAGTATGGCGTGTTTTCCCAGGCAGGCCTACCCGACACAGGTTGTAGTCGTGCCAGGCGTGGCGATCCGTTTGCTCACATGCAACGGATCGCCAGTGCCAGAATGTGGCTAGGTGGCCGAACTTGCTTTGGTAGCAGGCGCTGCCTTACGCATGCTCCATATCCCCCAGGTCAAACCCAACACGGCCGCGATCAATGACGCGGATAGCACACCGAGTTTCGCAGCCCCGAGTGAGCCAGGGTCGACGAAAGCGAGGTTGGCGATGAAGATCGACATGGTGAAACCGATGCCGGCCAGCAGCCCGACCAGCATGATGCTACGCCAGTTGACCTCGGAGGGAAGCTCGCACCAGCCCAGGCGGACCATCAGCCAGCTTACGCTGACGATGCCCAAGGGCTTTCCTGCGACCAGGGCGACAGCGACGGCGATCATGACCCACTGGGGGCCTTCAGCGGACAGGTCGACACCCGAAAGGCTTACCCCGGCATTGGCCAAGGCAAACACGGGCATGATGCCGTAGGCTACCCAAGGGTGCAGGGTGCCTTGCATACGCACCACCGGCGGCAGCAGTTCGCGCTGGGCCAGGCGCAGCCGTTTCAAAGGATCAATGAGGTCGCTGGCATCTTGCTCAGGCGCCTTGGCGCGCCCCAGCAATTCGCCGGTGAAGCGGGTAATGGCATCCAGCGGGCGCTCACGCATCGGCATTGCGGTGACAGGTGTCATCAGGCCTAGCACAACACCTGCGAGAGTCGGGTGGGCGCCGGTCAACAAGATGCCCAGCCAGACGATCGCGCCAGGAATGACATAGGCGAAGGCTGAACCCACACCGATCTTCTGAAGCCCGATCACCATGAGCAGGCCGATCAGTGCAACGCCGAAACCGGTGTAATCAAGGCCGCCTGAATAGAAAAACGCGATGATCAGGACTGCGATGATGTCATCGATGATTGCCAGGGCGAGGAGGAACACACGTACGTTGGACGGGATCGACTTGCCGAGCAGTGCCAGTACGCCCACCGCAAAGGCGATATCCGTCGCCGTTGGCACTGCCCAACCTTGTTGGTCTGCTGGCGCGTGACCAAAACTCAGGTAGAGGAGTGCAGGCACGGCTACGCCGCCGACAGCGGCTGCCATGGGGAGCGTGGCTTGGCGCAGGCTGGACAGCGCGCCCTCGTGGATCTCGCGGCGGATCTCCATGCCCACGACCAGGAAAAAGATGGTCATCAAGCCATCATTGATCCAGAAGTGCAGGGACTGCGAATAGACATGCGAGCCCACGCCGAACGTCAACGGCGTATGCCAAAGGGCTTCATAACTGTCGGCAGCCGGGGAATTCGCCCAGATCAATGCAGCGACTGCGGCAATCAACAGAACGATGCCGCTGACCGCTTCAATGTGCAAAAAGCGTTCAAGGTTGGCGAAGGCTCGCTCGGCCAGGTCTTGGGCGCGAGGTAATTCTTTTTTATGCATAGGCGCAGGTGCTCCCGCATGGCGGCCCGACCTGCGCTGTTCTTTAACCTGCCTCACTGCACCGTGCAGCTGGCACCCGTCCGCTAGTCTACCGAATAACCACTCTCAGATGAACAAAAAGCGCCAAACCATTCACTCCAAAGGCATGTCGGTTTGAGATTTTTTCCTGCAGACGTTAGGGTTTGTGGTTATTTCCGAGCATACGAGGCTTGGCAAACGGGAATTTATCCAACTGCTAGCCTTGGTAAATGTCGTCGTGCTCAGGCACGCTGTGCTCATCGCCTTGCAAGGAGAACTGCCGCTATGACTGCAGCCCCCAAACCCAGGAGCACCCTCAATCCACCCGTTTTCTACACCAGTGCGATACTTATCTTTCTGCTGGTCTTGTACGCCACGGCATTTCAGGAGCACGCCCAGACGCTGTTCGAGCAAGTCCAGCGATGGATCATCACCAATGCCAGCTGGTTCTACATTCTTGTTGTAGCGCTGGTGTTGATCAGTGTGGTGTTTCTGGCCGTCAGCCGCTATGGCGACATCAAGCTAGGCCCTGACCACAGTGAGCCGGATTACCGCAAGAGCAGTTGGTTTGCCATGCTGTTCTCGGCAGGTATGGGGATTGGCCTCATGTTCTTCGGCGTGGCCGAACCGGTCATGCATTTCTCCACACCGCCCGTGGGCGATCCTGGCACCGTCGCCGCGGCGCGCGAAGCCATGAAAATCACCTTTTTCCACTGGGGCCTGCATGCCTGGGCGATCTATGCCATCGTCGCGCTGATCCTTGCCTACTTCAGTTTCCGCAACGGCCTGCCGTTGACCTTGCGTTCGGCACTCTATCCGCTGATTGGTGAGCGAATCTATGGCCCTATAGGGCATGCCGTGGATGTGTTTGCCATCCTCGGTACGGTGTTTGGTGTGGCGACCTCGCTGGGTTATGGGGTATTGCAGATCAACAGCGGGTTTCATCATGTGTTCGGTTTGCCGGTAAACACCACCGTGCAAGTCATCCTCATCACCGCCACCTGTGCATTGGCGACGCTTTCAGTGGCCAGCGGCCTGGACAAAGGTATTCGCATCCTGTCCGAGCTCAACCTGAGCCTGGCGGTGATTCTGATGCTGTTCGTGCTGCTGCTTGGGCCTACGGTGTTCCTGCTGCAGACCTATGTACAGAATACCGGCGCCTACCTTTCGGACATCGTCAATAAAACCTTCAACCTCTACGCTTACGAGCCCACCGACTGGATCGGTGGCTGGACCTTGCTGTACTGGGGCTGGTGGTTGTCCTGGTCGCCCTTCGTGGGTTTGTTCATCGCACGTATTTCGCGAGGGCGGACCATCCGGGAATTCGTCTGCGGCGTACTGTTCGTACCGGCGGGCTTCACCTTGCTGTGGATGACGGTGTTCGGTGACTCGGCAATCCATATGATCCTCAACGATGGTGTAAAGGATCTGGCTACTGTGGTCAGTGAAGACAGTTCCCTCGCCTTGTTCGCTTTCCTGGAGCATTTCCCGTTCTCCAGCATCATTTCGTTGGTCGCGGTGCTTATGGTGGTCGTGTTCTTTGTGACCTCGGCGGACTCTGGTGCGCTGGTCGTGGATATGCTCGCCTCCTCCGGAAAAGGTCATTCACCCCTGTGGCAACGTATCTTCTGGTCAATCTGCATCGGCGCGGTCGCGATCGCGTTGCTGCTGGCGAACGGCCTCAAGGCGCTGCAGACCGCGACCATTGCGAGCGCTCTGCCGTTCGCGGTCATCTTGCTGGTTGCGATTTGGGGCTTGTTCAAGGCGCTGAGTCTTGATGCGACTCGCCGCGGGTTGCGCAATCAAGCGTTGCCAGGCCCACGCCATACCCGCCACCCACACGGCGGCTGGCAGCGGAGGCTGCGCAACATCGCATTGATGCCGCGCCGGGTTCATGTCACCCGCTTTATCGCCGAGGTGGTGAGGCCTGCCTGCGAAGAGGTCGCCCAGGAGTTGCGTAAGCAAGGCTACGAGGTGAGCGTGAATGAGCGCGATGATGGACGGGTATCCCTGGAGCTCTCCCATGCCGGTGAAGGGCGTTTCCTCTACGAGGTGCGGCCACGGGCCTTCAATACGCCAAGCTTCGTCATGCAGGACACCGAAGACGGTGGCGATGCGCGCAAGTATTTCCGTGCGGAAGTGCATCTGCGAGAAGGGGGCCAGGACTACGACATCATGGGGTGGAGCCGCGACGATGTGATTGGTGACATCCTGGATCAGTACGAACGCCACCTGCAATACTTGCACGTGGTGGGCTGAACTGGATTCGGTCCTGCCCTGGCGCAGTCAGGGCAGGGCGGTTCGCCTGCTGTCCAAAGGCGGATTTTCGCAGGCCCAGAAGTCTACTGCAGCAATGCGTTCGCTCGGCGGTCCTAACCAATGGGACAGCGGCTGGCACCCGGTTGTCGTGCAGACCTGATAGTCGCCAGCCTCGGGCGTTCGCCCGGCATGCAAGGGCTGCAGCGGTGGTAGATGACGACGATAGTGCCAAGTGCCGTCGCGCAGTTGAGCGTCGTCCGGAATCTCCATGCCGGCCCCGCTGCCTTTTACCCGGGCCTCTACCAGTACCAGGCCAGCCGAGGTCACTTGATAATCCTCTTCCCAGCGGACCTTTTCGATACTGTGCTGCCACGCGAGGGTAAACTCGTTCAGTGGCAGGCTGACCCAGACCACACCGGCCAGCCCAACGCAAAGGCTGATCATGCGGGGTGTCCAGAAGCCGGTCGGCTTCGCCAGTAGTGCCAACCCAGCACTGCCGCACCCAAAACAAAACCGACCTCATCGCTGATGGGCAGGGCGAGTATCAATGACACGCCAGCAGTGAACGCCAGCAGGCGCTCCCACCAAGGCATGGGGGCACGCAAATGCCCGATCGACGCACACCCCCAAAGGGCAACCGCGAACGCCGCCTTGATCACCATGTACAGCGTGCTGCCCATGCCTTCACCTTGCATCATCAACGCCGGGTCATAGACTGCCATGAAGGGCACAACGAAACCGGCCAAGGCAATGCGCACCGCCCAGAAACTGATCAACAGGCCTTTTTCCTTGGCAATCGGGGCCGCTGCAAAGCACGCCAATGCCACGGGCGGCGTCAGGTCGGCCAGGATGCCGAAAT
Organism: Pseudomonas sp. 3HC3; assembly: GCF_044904505.1. Lineage (NCBI taxonomy): Bacteria > Pseudomonadati > Pseudomonadota > Gammaproteobacteria > Pseudomonadales > Pseudomonadaceae > Pseudomonas > Pseudomonas sp. 3HC3. The sequence continues at coordinate 73,133 of NZ_JADDRH010000010.1, read as the reverse complement.
AGAACACGAACATGTGCGAGACGATCAGCGGGACCCCGAGTTCCAACAGGGCCGGGGCAGCAATGGAACTGGTGATGATGTAGTTGGGGATGGTCGGAATGCCCATACCCAGTACCAGGCAGGTGAGCATGGTCAACACCAGCGAAAGGAACAGGTTGTCGCGTCCCAGGTCAAGAATGTATCCGGCAAAGGTGGTGGCCAGGCCGGTCAGCGAGATGACGCCGATAATGACACCGACCAGCGCACAGGCAATACCCACCGGTACCGCATGACGGGCACCCTCCGCGAGGGCCATGACGCATGCGTGCAGGGTGGCGCGGCCGCCCTGGACGAAGCAGCACGCAATGGCCAGGCCGGCAATGACCATCAGGATCACCCCGATCCCCATGCGGAAAAAACCTGAACACAGTATCCCGAGTGCAACCCAGAAAGCCGCGCGCAGCCAGGTTTTTTGAGCGCGCAGGATGATGGCCGAGCCAAGGATGACGATGGCGGTCAGGGCCAGGCCGACCATTCCCGAGTACAAAGGTGTTCGCCCGGAAAACAACAGCGCGACCAAGACCATCAGCGGTACGAGCAGGAACCAGCGTTGTCGCAACGCATCCCAGGCACTCGGGCACTGTTCGCGCGGCAAACCATGCAGATGGCTGCGCCGAGCCTCCAGGTGGACCATCCAGTAGACCGAGCCGAAGTACAGCAACGCTGGGATGAGCGCGGCTTTCGCCACCTCGGCGTAGGGCACGTTGATCGTCTCGGCCATGATGAACGCCACAGCGCCCATCACCGGCGGCATCAGCTGGCTGCCCATGCTGGAGGTCGCCTCGACGCCACCGGCAAATGCAGGTTTGTAGCCGAAGCGCTTCATCAGCGGAATGGTGAACTGTCCGGTGGTGACGACGTTGGCCACCCCCGAGCCGGTAATGGTACCCATCAGTGCCGAGGAGAACACCGACACTTTGGCCGGCCCCCCGCTGCGATGGCCGAACAGCCCCATGGCGAAATCGGTGAACAGACGAATCATGCCCGCTTGCTCAAGAAATGCGCCGAACAGGATGAACAGGTAGATGTAGGTGGCTGAGACATAGGTCGGTGTGCCATACAGCCCTTCGGTGCCGAATGCCAACTGATTGACGATCTGATCGAGGCCGTAGCCTCGATGCGCGAGTTCGCCTGGCAAGTATTGGCCAAGCAACCCATAGGCCAGAAACAGCGCGCAAATGATGGGCAACGCTATGCCCATCACGCGCCGCGCGGCTTCAAAGACCAAACCAATAAGCAACAGCCCCACGATCAGGTCACTGGTGGTCAGCTCACCGGAGCGTTGAATCAGGTCCCCTTCGAAGTACCACTGGTATGCAGCCGTCGCCATTCCCGCAAGGCCCAGCAGCCAGGCAAGGGGTTGCCACGGCCGACGGTGGCCAACGAATGAATAGCTCAGGTACACCACCAGCAACAGGAACCCCACGTGTACTGCACGCAGTACTTGGGTGGAAATCAGGGGGAAGGCCGCTGTGGCGATCTGGAAAACCGAAAAGACCAGCGCCACGGCAAAAAGCGCTGCAGGCCAGCGATCGGTGCTGGCGTGAAGACCTTGCGCGGTATCACTCATAGGCTGCTCCATTGCTTGGGAATGTCATCAGGGGAGCAGGTTTTTCTCCTTGAAATACCTCTCTGCTCCTGGATGCAGCGGAATGGGCAGGTTCTTGGCGGCATTTTCCGGCTGGATATCCTTCGCTGCAGCATGGGCCGTGACCAGGCGTGGAAGGTTCTCGAATATCAGCTTGGTCATCTGGTAGGCCAGTTCATCGCTGATATCGGCGCGGGTGACGAGGATATTGTTGATGGCCGCCGTTGATACGTCCGCATTCTGACCATCATAGGTGTTGGCAGGAATGGTGGCGGGTTGGTAGGCGTTGTTGCCAATGCGGGTCACCACGTCGGCAGGGATAGGCACGAACACCACCGGCAAGGTCGCGGCCAGGTCCCGGATAGCTGCTTGACCGAGCCCTGAGGATTGCAGCGTGGCGTCAAGCTGACGGTTCTTGATCAGTTCGACGGACTCCGCATAGGGCAGGTATTCAACTTTTCCCATGTCCTGGTAGGTAAGCCCTGCGGCTTTGAAGATGGCGCGGGCATTCAGTTCGGTGCCGGACTTGGGTGCCCCAACCGAGATACGCTTGCCTTTGAGGTCTGACAGGGAGGTGATCCCTGACTCCTTGCTCGCGACGATCTGGATGTAGTTCGGGTAGGTGCCGGCGATGGCGCGGAGTTTCTTCAAGGGCGTTTTGAATCCAGCCTCTGCATCGCCCTTCCAGGCATCTGCCACCGAATCCCCCAGCGCGAATGCCAACTCCCCTCGACCGGCTTGCAACAGGTTGAGGTTCTCTACCGAGGCCTTGGTGGCTTGCACCGTGGTCTTGCTGCCCTCGATGCCGTGGCTGTAGATCTGTGAAATGCCTACGCCTACCGGGTAATAGACACCACTGGTACCGCCTGTGAGGATGTTGATGAAGGTCGGTGCAGCCTGGGCAGCCGCACAGACAGTAAACAAGGTGCTGGCCAATGCCAGGCGAAGGGCTCGGTTCATGGCGTCGTTCTCCGCTTGTTGTTGTTATTCCTGCGCCAGTAAACCTAGAACGAATATGCAGTCCCTGCCCAATTTTATGGCTGATTGGCTGGATGGCCTCTGCTCTAGAATCGCCAGAAGACTGGCGAGACCAGTACCAGTACGGTGAGGATCTCGAGCCGTCCAAGCAGCATGCCAACCGTCAGCAACCATTTCGCTGCGTCCGGCAAGGAGGCGAAATTCCCTGCAGGGCCGATAAGGGTGCCCAGGCCTGGACCGACGTTGCACACGGCAGTGGCAGCCCCACTCAGTGCCGTCATCCAGTCGAGCCCTATCAGGGAGAGGCCAAGGGCGATGATTGCGATGGTGACGGAGAAGAAGAACGAGAACGTCAGCAGTGAGCGAACGATCTCTTCATCGATGGGGTGCCCATTGTATTTCTTCGAGATCGTTGCCCGTGGATGGATCAACTGTTTCAGGCTGCTGACAAGCAAGGCAGCGGCCACCTGGAAACGGAATATTTTCAAACCGCCAGCGGTAGAGCCCGAGCACCCGCCGATGAACGTCAGGTAAAAGAACAGCATGATTGCGAAGCTGCCCCAGAGCGTGTAATCCCCCACGGCAACGCCCGTGGTGGTCACCACCGAGGTCACGTTGACCGCAACGATACGAAACGCATCCCACCAGGCCAGATCGCTGTGCCAGCAGAGCCAGGTTCCGACCGTGAGCCAGACGAAGGCGAGAAAGCCAATGAAACCGCGAACCTGATGGTCCTTGAGCAGGATGCGTCGATGGCCACGCAGCGTGGCGACATACAGCGTGAAGGGCAGGCTGCCGAGTATCATGATGACCACCGCTACCCAATGCACCGCAGGCTGCTCCCAATGGCCCAGCGAGGCATCCGAGGTAGAGAAACCGCCGGTTGAAATCAGCGACATCGAATGATTGATGGCTTCGAACGGGGTCATGCCGGCAGCCCACAATGCCCCTGTTCCCAATGCAGTCAGGCCCAGGTAGACCAGCAGGATCATCTTGGCTGCCACATGCGAGCGCGGCGTCACTTTGTCAGACCAATCCGAAGACTCGGTCTGGAACAGGCGCATGCCGCCCACGCGCAGCAGTGGCAGGATCGCCACGGCCATGCCGATAAATCCAATGCCTCCCAGCCAGTGCAGCAGGGAACGCCATATCAGCAGCCCCGGTGATGCACTGTCCAGGCCAGTCAGTACCGTTGAACCGGTGGTAGTGATTCCCGACATGGTCTCGAAGAACGCGTCCGTGTAACTGATGTGTCGAATGAACACCATCGGCAGCGCCGCAAACGCGCACACGATGACCCAGCTTGCCGTCGTGAGCAGATACATATCCCTGGTCCGCAGTTGCGGTGTGTCAGGGACGCCGCGGGCTACCATGAGCAGGCCGGCGCACAGAACGATCAGGCTCGACCAGACGAATGCACCGAGGTCGTCGCTGCGGTCGTACACCAGCAGCGTCAGCATCGGAATCACCATGCTGACGGCCAACGTGATCAGGAATACACCAATAATGAAGGCGATGAAACGCAATGCAGGAAGCGGCATTGAGGGAGCTCGTTGGGACAGTGCCGGCAGTATTGCCTGCTTTACGGTAATGTCGAGTAAAAAAGGCGTAAAGTCGTGGGAGGGATTTTTTTACGCCGCTATCTGGCCCCTGCTCAATGGCTCATCGGGCTGATCTGTAGCGGGACCTTGGCGTCTTCTTTGAAGTCCTCGCCGTCGGCTTTTCAGCCCAGCTGCCCACAATCAACCTGGAGGAGGGCAGCTAAGCAAATTCCGGAAGGCCGGCTCAGCGGTTCACGTCGACAATCAATCGGCCACGTATCTTCCCGTCTATCAGCTCCGCAGCGGCGGGAAGGGCAGCCTCAAGGCTAATGTCTTTGGTCATCAACGATAAGGCGTCTAGATTGAGCTGATCTGCCAGTCTCTCCCAGGCTTCGACGCGTCGCTCAAATGGCTGATTGACACTGTTGATGCCAATCAGGGTCACCCCTCGGAGAATGAAGGGGGCCACGGTAGCCGGAAAGTCCATCCCCTGGGCCAATCCACAAGCAGCCACCAAGCCTTCAGACATCGTGCTTGCGCATGCATTGGCCAGTGTATGGCTACCGACGGAGTCGATGACTGCCGCCCATTGTTCTTTTGCCAATGGACGCCCTGGCGCTGAAAGCGTGGCCCGATCGATGATCGTCGTCGCACCCAGGCTCTGCAGATAGGCAGCTTCGCTGGCTTTTCCTGTTGCTGCAGTGACTGTATACCCGGCACTGGCCAGAAGGCTGATAGCAAAGCTGCCGACGCCGCCTGTGGCGCCGGTCACCAACACCGGCCCATTGGAGGGTTTCAATCCATGGCGCTCCAGTGCCATCAAGCAGAGCATGGCGGTGTATCCCGCGGTGCCAACGGCCATGGTTTGGCGTTCGTTCAGGCGCGCGGGGTGAGGAATAAGCCAGTCGCCGTTCAGCCTCGCCTTTTGCGCAAGCCCGCCCCAATGGCTTTCACCCACGCCCCAACCATTCAGAAGTACACGATCACCAGGCTTGTAGCGTGGATCGTCACTTGATTCGACAGTACCCGCCAAGTCGATACCGGGCACCATAGGGAAGTTACGAACAACCGGACCCTTGCCGGTGATTGCGAGCGCATCTTTGTAGTTCAGGGTGCTGTAGGCAACCCTCACTGTCACGGTCCCGGATGGTAGCTGGTCGTCCTCCAGTTCGGTGAGTCTGGCCGAGTACTTGTCTTCCGGCTTCTCAATCAGAATGGCTTTGAACATTGGTTATCCTCATTTAGACCGGTTGTCTTTAAATTGGTAGAGAGGAATCACTTGGTGATTCCAGTCAGAAAACCTTGAAAAAAAATGTCCAACGGGCGGACATGCTGCGTTAGTCGTGCGCGAAGAACGGCACCCTCCCACCCAACCCAGAAGTAGGCCGCAAGGGCTCTGCAATCATGCTCGGCAGACACCTCTCCCAGCTTGACGGCTTCTTCCAGGCAGGTAGACAAGCGCTGCTCCCAGTCCAGCAGGGTCAGTTCCAGTTGTTCACGGAAACTGTCTGGCAGCACCAATACCTCCTGGCCGAGGTTGCCTACAAGACAGCCTCGCCGGAATTGGTACTTGGCCATCCCGAATTTTGCTTCTTCAACAAAGTTGTACACCCTTCGTAGTGGCGGCACGGTCAGGTCGCTGAAGCAGCGATCCAGCTTTCGAGCAAAGTAGTCTGCATAGCGCTTCAGTACAGCCTGGCCGAATGCCTCTTTGCTGTCGAAGTAGTGGTAGAACGAGCCCTTTGGCACCTGCACGCGTTTGAGTACAGTGTCGATACCGGTAGCGGCAAAGCCCTGTTCGGTGAGGATTTCCATGCCGCAGCGCAGCAAGAGCTCAAGCGTATCGCCGTGCTCACGTGCGACTTTGGGGGGGCGGCCTCTTCGAGGCATGGGTTTAGGGCTATTCATGCGTTGTAATTTAGACTGTTCGTCTCTAATGTCAATCACTGAGCGATTCGATACCCGATGAGCCTAGCGTTGGATGCGTTATGAAAAAGCGTTTACCTCCCCTGAACTGGCTTAGAGCTTTCGAGGTTTCTGCCCGGCTACTGAATTTCACGCATGCCGCTGAAGAGCTCAATCTCACGCAAGCGGCGATCAGTCAGCAGGTAAAGGCCTTGGAGTCCCAGTTGGGCGTGGCTCTTTTCAAGCGCCTACCGCGAGGGCTTGAGCTTACGGAGGTGGGTAAATCGTATTTTCCCGTGGTGAGAGAGTCGGTGGAGCGCCTTGCTGCTTCGACGGATGAGATCTTTGGGCAAGGTCATCGGAGTGCTCTCATCATCCGCAGCAGCCTGGTGTTCTTCACTCATTGGATAGCTCCCCGGTTACCCCGATTTCGAGCAAGGCATCCAGAGGTGAGCATTCGGGTCGCAAGCAACATCTGGGTAGATGAAACAGAGTACGACGCTGATCTCGAAATCAGATATGGGCAAGGGCGCTGGCCTGGCATGAAGGTCGAGCGCCTGACGTGGGACACGCTGGTGCCTGTGTGTTCACCGGCATTGATAACCGGTGAGCGTCCGTTGCAATACCCTCAGGATCTGGCGAAGCACCCGTTATTGCACGTGCTGGGCTATGAGGAGGGATGGGGCTATTGGCTCAAGAAGAACAATGCAGAGAACGTTGATTCGTCTCAAGGGATGCAGTTCGACACCCTGATCTCGGCATTGACGATCGCTGAGTTGGGCCAGGGCGTCGCGTTGGCACGCTCTTCACTGGTCAGGCATCTCTTGGAGGAGGGCCGGCTCGTCGCCCCGCTGGGGTGTAATGTTCCGACGAAGGAAGCTTTCTACCTGGCTTATTCAGCCCACAGCATGGTCAACCCCGATGCAGCGGCCTTTGCCCAGTGGCTGTGCGAAGAGGCACAGGCTTTCAAGGTCGAGCCCGGCGCGGGAGAAGGCGAGCACCCTTAGCAATAAGGAAATTGTCCAAGCAATAAGAAAAATGGCCCCTTAGGGCCATTTTTTATTGCTTTCGCGAAGCCTTCGAATTTCTGAAAGTAGCGAGCACATCGTAAGCCCCTGGATGGTGCAGCTGTCCAGGTGACCGGTTAGTACGAGGTCTCAATAACAACAATAACCGCGCTGGCAATTCTCGCTGGCGCGGGGCTACGTAGGGTTATCGTCATGGAACACTCCAACCAATTGCCTTTGCAAGGCGTCAATGTCATCGATTTTGGACAATACATCGCAGGCCCTGCAGTAGCGATGATCCTCGCTGATCTGGGAGCGACAGTTGTTCATGTCGACCCGCTGGGTGGGCCCCTCTGGGATAGCCCGGCGAATGCCACGCTTAACCGCAACAAATTGTGCATGCGTCTGGATCTGAAAACGCCGGAAGGACTGCATCAAGCGCGTGAACTGATCTCGCGTGCCGATATCGTGATCGAGAATTTCCGGCCGGGTGTCATGTCCAGGTTGGGTCTTGATTTCGGAGAGCTTCGGCGTGCGCGTCCTGAGCTGATCACGTTGTCGATTCCAGGATTTGCCAGTGATGACGAGTTGCGCGCGCAATGGCGTGCTACAGAGGCAGTGATCGCCTCGGCCTCGGGTGTATTCACTGATATGGGCCAAAACCGTGTATTGATGGGCATCAATCCTAGTTTCTCGCCGCTTCCTTTGGCGTCAGCGTATGGAACCATGCTTTCTGTGTCTTCTGTGGTGCTCGCACTGCAGGCGCGTGAAAAGAATGGCGTTGGCGATCAGATCGAAGTGCCATTGGCTTCAGCGGTGATGGAAGGGCTCTCGTACAACTCGATCAAGATCGATGGGTACCCACTGCGCTATAAAACATTGCGTGAAAAAGAGAGCGAGCGTCGTCGCGCTGAAAACCTGCCGATGAATCTGAGCTACCAGGATCTGCAGGAGTTTCTCGATCCGTTCTACCGGACCTACGAGTGTGCGGATGGCCGTAAATTCTACGCTGTTTGTCCATCGCATCGTGAGCATGCCAAGCGCTGCCTTCAGGCTATGGGCATCTACGAAGAAATGCTTGCCGCCGGCTTGCCAAAGGTTGATGACCCTTATCTGCCGATTGAGCAATGGGAAGGTAATGCATCGCTGGGTGTTTATCCGTTGCCTGCTGATTGGGCCGCGCGTATCTCCACCAGGATGAAAGAAGTATTCCTGACTAAAACAGCGGCAGAATGGGAAGTCATCTTCGGTGAGGGGCGTTTCCCTGGCGCCCCTCACAGGTCGACCCAAGAGTGGCTCCATGATGAGCACTCAAATACTGCTGGGTTGATCATTGAGGTAAATGATCGCGAATTCGGCGTAATGAAACAGCCTGGCCCGATCGCGTGGTTGGAGGGGTGCTCCGAGCCAATGCTGAAGCCTCTTTCGCGTCGCGATGTGAGCTACGAGGAAGCGCTGGCAACACTGTCTGAGCGTTCGGCATGTGCATTGCCGCCTGCCAAGCTCGACAAGCCCGCCGGCTGGCTGGAAGGCGTCAAGATTCTCGACCTGACCAACGTGATTGCCGGGCCGCACTCGACGTCCTTCCTGGGTCGTTTTGGGGCTGACGTCATCAAGCTCGACCCTGTCATGCCCAACTATGATCCTTGGAATACCGTCGTTTTCGGCATGTCTTCGGCGCGTGGCAAGGAAAGTGTCTTGGTCGATCTGCACAAGCCCGAAGGGCGGGATGTCTTCAATCGTCTTGTGCGGGAGGTCGACGTAATCGTCATGAACGCTCCCGATCGCCAATTGGCACCGCTGGGCCTCGACGAGGCAAGCCTTCAGGCGGTCAATCCTGGCGTGATTTTCTGTCAGCTTGATTGTTTCGGCGGCCCACGCCGTGGCCCTCGCACTGATTATCTGGGGTATGACGATCTCATCCAGGCCACAACCGGGATCATGCTGCGTTTTGGTGGTGGGATGGAAACGCCGGAAGAACATGCTCACGTCGGCACCATCGACGTGATGTGCGGATTTGCTGCCGCGTTGGGCATCGCAACAGCGCTGTATCGCAAACACCGCTCCGGCGAAGTTTACCGAGCACGCACTTCTTTGGCGTCACTCGGGAACCTGGTGCAGATTCCGTTCTGCTATGACTACGCAGGCCGAGCGCCATTCAATGAGCCTTCCGGGCGCGACGCGGTCGGCTACAGCGACCTTTCCCGCTTCTACAAGACGGCGGATGGCTGGATCTACCTGGATGCATCCGAGCCAGAGTTGCACAAGTTCGCGGCTATCCCTGAATTCACGGGGTTGGCGTCTGCACACGATAGAGCTGCCTATCTGGAGGCCGCTATTCGCCGTATGAGCAGCGCCTTCCTTCAAGCGTGTCTTCAGGCCGTCAATATCGCTGCAGCGGTGCCGGACAACATCGATCACCTGCGCGCCCAATACAGCCGACCCGCCGATGGCCTGTCTGGGACTGCGAATGGAAGCTACTCCTTCAGCATCTACAGCGACCATCCAAGTGGTCACCGGGTTACCCAACTGGATCCTTACGCAATTCGTCCGCAGGTGGCGCGTATTCGAGCTCTGCCACCTGCTGAGAAGTTTGGTGCTTCGACGCGCAAGGTGCTGGGTCGCTATGGCTATAACAACGTGCAGATTCAGTCGCTTCTGGACGCCGGTGCAATCGGTGAATCCTGGAGTGAGGAATACCTGCCGAGCTAGCTGCTGAGGGTATGTCGAGGGGGGTAGCCTTTCCAGTACCACCCTTGCACCTCTGTTTACCGATCAAGCGAACACGAGCCCAACGCTGCTCGCGGGCGCGTTCATGCCCAGAAAATGAGATAGAACCATGAATTACAACAGTATTCTGCCGCGCATCCTGCAAACCGGCGCTGGTGCTAGCCAGCAAATTCATCAGATATTGGCCAGCCTCGGCTGCCACAAGCCCCTCATCATCACTGACCGAATGATGGTCGAGTTGGGTTATGCAGGTCGTATCAGCGCGGTGCTGACAGAGCACGGCATAGACGTTGACGTTTTCTCCGATACCGTGCCCGAGCCCACGGTCGCTTCGATTCAAGCGGGCGTGTCGGCCACCAGGGAAGGCGGCTATGACAGCATCATCGCGCTGGGCGGTGGAAGCCCGATCGACAGCGCAAAAGCGATCGGCATCCTGGCCAAGTTCGGCGGTGTAATGCGCGATTACAAGTTCCCGCGCAACGTTACCGAAATGGGCTTGCCGATCATTGCCATTCCAACTACTGCCGGCACTGGCTCCGAAGTGACCCGGTTCACCATCATTACCGATGAGTCGACCGACGAGAAAATGCTCTGCGTCGGCGCAGGCTTCATGCCTGTTGCTGCACTGGTGGACTATGAACTGACACTCTCGTTGCCAGCTCGGGTGACAGCAGATACCGGTATCGATGCGCTGACGCATGCTATCGAGGCTTACGTCAGCAAAAAAGCAAACCTGTTCAGTGATGCTCAGGCACTGGCCGCCATGCGCCTGATCGGCCCAAACCTTCGCAAGGTTTATCACGATGGCACCGACCGTGTCGCGCGGGAGGCCGTCATGTTGGGATCGACCCTGGCAGGTCTGGCTTTCTCAGCCGCGTCGGTTGCCCTGGTGCATGGCATGAGCCGTCCCATTGGGGCGGCATTCCACGTCCCCCATGGCCTGTCAAACGCCATGCTGCTGCCCGAAGTGACTGCATTTTCCATCCCGGCTGCACGTGACCGGTACGCAGATTGTGCTCGGGCAATGGGCGTCGCGACTGAGAGCGACACGGATCAATCTGCAGTTGAAAAACTGCTGGAAGAGTTGGTGGCTATCAACGATGAGTTGAATGTTCCCACGCCAGCGCAGTTCGGGATTGATCGCGAAAAATTCTTTGAACTGATGCCAACCATGGCCGCGCAGGCGCTGGCTTCCGGTTCGCCTGGCAATAATCCGCGCGTGCCCACTGAGGCCGAGATGGTCGAGATTTATCGCAGCCTTTGGTAAGGCAACACCAACGCAATATTTGAATAACAAAAAGTGGAGTTTCACATGAATACTGTCGGTCATCTGATTAACGGCGAAGTTGTCCTCGAGTCCAAGCGCACCCAAGATGTTTTCAACCCGGCCACCGGCCAAGTGGTTCGCCAGGTTGCGCTGGCCTCCAGCCAGACAGTAGAGCACGCCATTGCTAGCGCTGAAGCTGCTTTCCCGGCCTGGCGTGATACACCGCCTATCAAGCGGGCCCGCATCATGTTCCGTTTCAAAGAGCTCCTGGAGCAGAACGCAGATGCGATTTGCAAACTGATTGGTGAAGAGCACGGGAAAATTTCCCATGATGCTGCAGGCGAACTGCAACGTGGCATTGAGAACGTTGAGTACGCCTGCGGGATCGCTGAGCTTCTGAAGGGTGAGCACAGTAAGAATGTCGGCCCGAACATCGATGCCTGGAGCGAGTTCCAGCCGCTGGGTGTGGTTGTAGGCATCACGCCGTTCAATTTCCCTGTGATGGTGCCGCTGTGGATGATCCCTGTGGCCATCGCGGCGGGGAACTGCTTCATTCTCAAGCCGTCTGAGCGTGACCCAAGTTCCACCTTGTTCATCGCCCAACTGTTGCAGGAAGCAGGCCTGCCTAACGGTGTGCTGAACGTGGTGAACGGGGACAAGGAAGCGGTCGATATCCTGCTGCGTGACTCGCGCGTTCAGGCTGTCAGCTTTGTGGGGTCGACGCCGGTTGCTGAATATATCTACGCCACCGCCACGGCCCACGGCAAACGCTGCCAGGCACTGGGAGGTGCCAAAAACCACGCGATCGTCATGCCAGACGCCGATATCGACAATGCGGTTAACCAACTTCTGGGCGCTGCATTTGGCTCTTCCGGTGAGCGCTGCATGGCGCTGTCGGTCGCTGTTGCGGTGGGGGATGCGGCAGCCGATGCCCTGATCGCCAAAATGAAAGAAGCCATGAAAAACCTGAAGGTGGGTGCTTATACCGACAGCAAGAACGACTTCGGCCCGGTGATTACCCGGCAGCATCAGCAAAAAGTTGTTGGTTATATCAACAGTGCTGAAGAGCAGGGCGCTAGCGTTGTTGTCGACGGGCGGGAGCCAAAGGTTGCTGGCTACGAGGAAGGGTTCTTCGTCGGTGGTACCCTGATCGATCACGTTAGCCCGGAAATGCAGAGCTACAAAGAAGAGATCTTCGGCCCGGTTCTGCAGGTCGTGCGTGTCAAAAGCATGCAGGAAGCCATGGTGCTGATCGACAAGCACGAGTACGGCAATGGGACATGCATCTTCACCCGTGATGGCGAAGCGGCTCGTTACTTCTCTGACAACATCAAAGTGGGCATGGTGGGCATCAACGTTCCTCTGCCAGTGCCCGTCGCTTATCACAGCTTCGGCGGTTGGAAGCGCTCGCTGTTCGGTGATCTGCATGCGTACGGACCGGATGGCGTTCGGTTCTATACCCGACGTAAGACAATCACCCAACGCTGGCCGTCCTCGGGCGTTCGTGAGGGCGTCGAGTTCTCCATGCCGACTATGAAGTAACGACGACCCAAGGTGCGTGCCTGACTGCCGACAGGCACGCACCTTTTGTTATTTCGAGGTGTGCTGGTAGCGGTGATGATAGTCAAGTTTGCCAAGTGCGGTTTGGAGTTTGTGTGGCTGTGCCGCTGAAATAATAATTATATAAAATGTGAGGCGAATATGAATAATAAGCACAATATATGTTCGGGAGGGGCCGGCGGCCTTTCATTTATCCAAGGGACTCGATCGGTTCAAGCAGTGGCGGCAATGCGCGCTTGATCTATTCGTATTCAACGGGCTTCTAATGTTGAGTCGACAGTTCTGAGGAGATATGCCAAATGAATAAGTTCAAAGATGGTGTCTCGCTGGATGGTCGCGTGTTTTGGCCGTCGATTGCAGTGATACTCGGTGTCACGATCCCCCTCATCGCATTTCCCGAGGCAGGGAATGCGGTGATAAACCAGATGTTTTCGTTTGCGACCGGGAAGTTTGGATGGCTTTATCTGATTGCCGGCTTGATGACTGTACTATTTCTCCTGTGGATGGCGTTCGGACCTTACGGTAATATTCGTCTAGGCCGGAAGAGTGATGCCCCAGAGTTTTCCTATTTCAGCTGGGTCGCAATGATTTTCTGTGGTGGTATTGGTATAGCCATTGTTAATTGGGCCTGGGTTGAGCCGATTTATTATTTTAACGGACCACCATTGAATGTAGCCGCTCACAGCCGGGAGGCGGCGGAGTGGGCGTTGACGTATGGGCAGTTCCACTGGGGGCTGACCCCGTGGGCAATTTACTGCTTGCCGGCTTTGCCAATTGCGTACTCCATGTATGTGCGTCGACAGCCTGGGGTGAGATTGTCGGTGGCTGCGCGCGGTGTCTTGGGCAATAAGTCGAATGGTTGGCTGGGTATTACGCTTGATACCGTGGTTGTTTTCGGTATTGTTGGCGGTGTGGGGACTTCCCTTGGCCTGGCTGTGCCACTGGTTTCAACCTTGGCGAGCGACATTTTTGGAATCAAGCAGTCCTTCGCATTTGATATGTGCGTCTTGGGGCTCTGGACGCTGATGTTCGGCATGAGTGTGTGGTTTGGTCTGAGCAAGGGGATAAAAATTCTCAGTGATATCAATGTCTATCTGGCATTGCTGCTGCTGGTGTTCGCTGCGGTTGTCGGCCCAACCTTGTTGCTCATCAACGGCTGGGCAAACAGCCTGGGGCTAATGTTCAATAATTTCATCCACATGAGTTTGTGGACTGACCCTGTTGCGAAAGGTACGTTCCCTCAGGACTGGACGATTTTTTATTGGGCATGGTGGATTGCCTATGCGCCCATGATGGGGTTGTTTGTTGCTCGTATTTCTCGAGGGCGGACAATTAAAGAGCTCATTTTGGCAGAGCTTGTGTGGGGGAGCCTGGGGTGCTGGGTTTTCTTTGCGGTCTGGGGCGGCTACTCACTTAATCTTCAGCTTACAGGTGAGCTGGACGTCAGTGCCATCTTGACGGAACACGGGATTCCGGCTGCCGTGCTAGCCATCCTGAAAACGATGCCCTTCTCAAACTTTGTCATTGGCGCTTTTGTACTCCTATGCTTTGTGTTTCTGGCCACAACGCTTGATTCGGCAGCTTATGTACTTGCATCAGTTACATCGAACGAGCTTAGCGGTTATGAAGAGCCTCAGCGCTGGCTGCGCATTGTATGGGCATTGCTGCTGGCGGTCATCGGCATTGGCCTTCTCAAAGTAGGCGGCCTGAAAGCTGTACAAACTTCTACGATTGTCGTTGCGCTGCCTTTGATACCTGTGCTGGGCGTACTGACCTGGTCACTGATTCGCATGATTCGTGCAGACCTGGGTCGTGAACTTGGGTCTACAGAAATTGTTCTAGATGATGCGGCCACGCTTGCCAGTGCGCCTGAGGTCAATGCGCCGCAGACTGGGGAAATGGCTTTGGTCACGACTCATCCAGAGCCTAGGTGTTAAGATTCTTGTTTGCAATTTCCTTACAAAAGCCCAGGCTTCCTGGGCTTTTGCTTTCCTGGCAGGAGCAGGTGCGTGCAGCGGGTAACGTTGTGCAGCCATAAATAAAATACACCCTTTGGGGTGTTTTTTATTGCGTCAAGGTAATGTTTATATTGATTATAATATTCGGTTTGCCCGGCGGCTCGAATATTATTTGTGTCGCAAAGTTATTAATTGTGTCGCGGCTGGTCAACTGTCCTGTTTGCGTTGTGCGCTATGTTCCCTTGAACCGTTACTTTGCGTTTTTGATAGCGAGTTTGTCATCGTTTTTGATGAGTTGGCGGTTAGAAGTGGCTTGGGTGCAGCAATGTTTCCAGGTAGATTAAACTCAATGGGAAAATGTTTATATGCCGCATATCTGGCGAGATAGCAGATGGGTTTTGTTGGGCAGCGCAGTGATATTGTCATTGTCGCTAGGAATACGGCACGGTTTCGGACTTTTTCTGTCGCCTATGAGCATTCAGTTCGGGTGGGGGCGGGAGGTCTTCTCGTTTGCAATTGCAATTCAGAATCTGGTGTGGGGGCTTGCGCAGCCTTTCGCAGGGGCTCTGGCCGACCGATATGGTGCGAGTAAAGTCGTCGGCGTAGGCGGTGTGTTCTACTTCACCGGTTTGGTCTGCATGAGTTTCTCCGACTCACCATCGACATTGATGATGAGTGCGGGCGTACTCATTGGCATTGGTCTTTCCGGCACCTCTTTCTCCGTGATCCTGGGCGTAGTGGCACGGGCACTACCCGCTGAAAAACGTAGTGCGGGGATGGGGCTTGCGAGCGCAGCAGGATCCTTTGGCCAGTTCGCGATGCTTCCAGGCTCTCTGAGCCTCATTCAAGGGCTCGGCTGGGAGAAGGCGCTTTTGGTTCTGGCGCTTTTCGCCTCTCTCATCATCCCACTGGTCGCCATGTTGAAAGATGCGCCAACCGAGCGGCAGGCCAGTGATCAGACCATGGCGCAAGCGTTGAGAGCGGCAAGTACCCATCCTGACTTTTGGCTCCTGACGTTTGGCTTCTTCGTTTGTGGATTCCAGGTCGTTTTCATTGGCGTCCATTTACCTGCTTACCTGATGGACAAGGGGCTTACCGCACAAACGGGAACCACTGTTCTCGCACTTATTGGGCTATTCAACATATTTGGGACTTACACAGCCGGCTGGCTCGGTGGGCGCTTGTCCAAGCCGAAGCTGCTGACGGCTCTCTACCTGATGCGCGCAGCAGTCATTGTCGCCTTTGTCTCTTTGCCAGTGAGCAACGTAACGGCTTACTTGTTTGGCATTGCAATGGGCTTCCTTTGGCTTTCAACCGTTCCTTTGACCAACGGCGTGGTAGCCTCGGTATTTGGTGTCCGCAATCTTTCGATGCTTGGTGGGCTCGTTTACCTCTTCCATCAGGTTGGCGCATTCCTGGGCGGCTGGGTGGGGGGGGCGGCTTACGATTTCACTGGAAGCTATGACTTGGTTTGGAAGGCCGCGGTTGTCCTGAGCTTTATTGCTGCAGCAGTTAACTGGGCTGTAAGAGAGAAGCCAATTTCTCAGTTGAGCACCAGCGCCGCCTGACTCGCTGAGTCTTGAGCGTTTTATTCTCAGGGGCTGACTTGCCTTGGGATGGCCTGCAGAAGTCGCAGGCCTTGAGCCTGGCAAGGGCTCTGTGGGAGCGGCCCAAGCGCCGTGCAAGGCCGCCCCACAAAAGCCAGTGCAGGCTGCGTATTTATATTGCCACGCTGGACATGCAGCGCCAGCAGGCTGCCCGGATCACTTGATCAGCGGCACGCCACTGAGTTTCTGTAGCTCGTCAAAATCGATGTCCGCGCAGATCTCGATCACTTTCAGCCCTTCAGGTGTCACTTCCAGTACGGCCAGGTCGGTGTAGATGCGGCTGACGCAAGCGATACCGGTCAGCGGGTAGGTGCACTCGGGCACCAGCTTGCTTTCGCCGGTCTTGGTCAGGTGGTCCATCATCACGAACACCTGGCGGGCGCCGGTGGCCAGGTCCATTGCGCCGCCTACGGCCGGGATCGAACCTTCGGCGCCGGTGTGCCAGTTGGCCAGGTCGCCCTTGACCGACACCTGGAAGGCGCCCAGTACAGCGATGTCCAGGTGGCCGCCACGCATCATCGAGAACGAGTCGGCATGGTGGAAGAAGGCCCCACCGGTCAGCAGGGTGACGTGCTGCTTGCCAGCGTTGATCAGGTCATCGTCTTCCTCGCCCGGCGCAGGGCTTGGGCCCATGCCCAGCAGGCCGTTCTCGCTGTGCAGGAACACTTCCTTGTCGCCCAGGTAGTTGGCCACCAGGGTCGGTGCGCCGATGCCCAGGTTTACATAAGCGCCTTCCTGGATGTCTGCGGCCACGCGTTGGGCCATCTCGGTGCGGGAGAGCTTTTTGGTGATGGTCATGGCAGGCCTCAGACAGCTTTGGCAATCGAAGAAACGGCAGCACCGGTGACGGCGACCACACGCTGGACGAAGATACCCGGGGTGATGATGTGTTCCGGGTCCAGTTCACCAAGTTCGACGACTTGGTCGACCTGGGCAATGGCGGTCTTGGCGGCCATGGCCATGATCGGGCCGAAGTTGCGGGCGGCCTTGCGGTAGGTCAGGTTGCCCCAACGGTCACCCTTGTGCGCCTTGATCAGTGCGAAGTCGGCGTGCAGCGGCATTTCCAGCACGTACATGCGGCCGTCGATCTCACGGGTTTCCTTGCCCTCGGCCAGCAGGGTGCCGTAGCCGGTCGGTGAGAAGAACGCACCAATGCCGGAGCCTGCGGCGCGGATACGCTCGGCCAGGTTGCCCTGCGGGACCACTTCCAGCTCGATCTTGCCGGCGCGGTACAGCTCGTCGAACACGTAGGAGTCGGACTGGCGCGGGAACGAGCAGACCACTTTGCGCACGCTACCTGCCATGAGCAGGGCGGCCAGGCCGATCTCGCCATTGCCGGCGTTGTTGCTGATGATGGTCAGGTCGCGGGCACCGGTGGCAATGAGGCCATCGATCAGCTCGGACGGCATGCCAGCCGTGCCGAAGCCACCGACCATGATGGTCGAACCGTCGGTAATCCCTTCCACCGCGCTGGCGATGGACTCGTACGTTTTATTGATCAAGGCGAGCTCCTGGTTGTTCCTGGAGTTGTGGTTGTCGGGCTGGCCGGAGCGCGTGAAGCGATGGGCCTGTCAGCACGTGATTTGGCTTGCTGACTTTCGCTATAGCGTGCCGCAAGATAGGGCAACAGTAGAGAGGGTTTGGCTGAATTTGTGCGATTATCGAACTGTTGTGCGATCTGCGAGCAGTTCTGGAGGCTATGTGCACCCGAGTGGTGGGAGCACCTGGCCGAGCAGATGGCGCGTTCCAACTGCCGGGCAGATATAGATGAGGACCGCTTGATCATGGGTTACACGATCAAGTTGTTCTGACGGGGGTAGATGACCCGGCGCCAGCCCGGTTCAAGAAGCTATCTTGCGCTGCGAAGAAGCGATAACTGCCTAATACAGTCGATTGCCTTACTGGCCTCTTCGCTGCGCAAGACTGCTTCTGCAAGGTGATGGGCAAGCCAGCCCGTGGAGCAGGACAGTTGCGTGCTCAGGTCACTGCAAGGTGTCGGGCTTCAGGCTATCCGGCAATTGCCGAATAGCCGCCTCAAGCCGCGCGATCGGCCCAGCGAGTTGATCCGCCTCCTTGTCCTTGCCTTCACCTCTCAGACGATCACACTCAACGCGCAGGTCTAGCAGATTCTTCTGCAGCTTTAGTGCAGAGGTTTTGAACGAGTCCATGCTTTTCTCACGCTGTAGGCTTCCGTGCCGTTGTAGGAAAAATGGACCGTAGCAGCTCGAATTTGCCTGAGAAACTGATGTTTCATACAGGCAAGACTCATTGCCACGCCATTTCCTACACATTGCGGTAAACAATCCTACAAACCGTGTTTCAGATCGTGTCCTCCCAGGCAAGCTCAGCCTACCGTATTGGCTGGGTTCAAGAGCTTTCGAGGGGCAGCGTACCCGGCGCAGGTACTGCGCAAGCCTGGAGGCGTGTTTAGAAACTTCGTGTATCAATTGCCGGCCCGCGAGCGACACGTGGTCAGCGTCAACCACTGCGGCTGAATCCAGCCCGGCGGCATCCGCGCATCGCATCTGATCCGCTTTTTTTCCATAAACCTGAATCTGTAACCGTATCAGCCCAAGCTCGACAATATGCCCATTCCCGCATCACAACTGTAGAGGTTCCAATGGGCAAGCTGGCGCTGTTCCTGGGTGGTTTTCTGCTGCTGACCATTCTGATTGGTATTCTTGGCACCATTCCGCCAAGCTGAGTTCAACTGCGTTTTCCCCTGCGCGGCCCGTCCACTTCAAGCGACGGGCCCAATCTATTGGCAAATGGCCGGTAATCCATTTTCATTGCACTGCTGAATCAGCGGTAGGTGCACGTCATTCTCAAGGCAGGAGCGGATCGAGTGGCTCAAGTTGGCCGATTCGGCATTTCTGCTTGTGCGATAAGTCGTTCTTTACGCTGGGAATTCTGTCCACAAAAAACGTGGGTAGGTCTGTGGATAAAGTGCTGCAAGCCAGACCCGCGGCGGGCTCTGTTAAATTGAGCAGAAATTGAACAGTCGTTTCATGGCCTGTTTCAGCTAGGCGAGCCAGCTCGTCGCAGGGCTGCCAGCAAGTCACGTACCCGCGCCGGCAACTCGCCGGCAGGGTATACCGCGTGCATCTGTGGGTCCTGGCCGCTGCTGGATGTCAGGCGGTACTGTGGACACACCCGCACCAGGCGGCCGGCCTTGACCTGTGTTTCGCCGACCCAGGCGGCAAGGCGGGCGATGCCGGCGCCGGCCAGTGTGCTGTGGTATACCGCGCCTCCTGAGCCCAGGCGAAGCCTGGGCCTGGGGCGCAGGCTGGTGATCTGGCCATCGTGGCAGAAGTGCCAGGCCTTGAGAATGCGTGGCGCGGTATGCAGGATCAAGGTGTGTCCATCCAGGTCTTCCGGGTGTTGCGGTGTGCCAGCCAGGGCCAGATATGCCGGGCTTGCATACAGGTGGCGCTGGTAGGGCCAAAGCGGGTAGCCAATCAGCTCGCTCGATTGCGGGAAGGCACCGCGCACCACGAAATCGAATCTACCTTGCAGCGGATCGAGGGCTTCGTCGCTGTACTGGACGTCCAGAGTCACTTGGGGGTGGCAGCGGGAAAACTCCGCAAGCACCTGTGGTAGCACAAGCTCTCCCAGCAGTTGCGGCGCGGCAAAGCGAATCCAGCCTTGGGCGCTGCCACTGAGCGCGGCCAGTTCATCGGCAGCATCGCGTTGCACATCCAGCAAGCGTTCTGCATGCGGTAGCAAGCGCTCGCCGGCCTCGGTCAGGGTTACGGCGTTGGCGTTGCGGTTGAGCAATTTGCTTCCCGCATTGTCTTCCAGGGTTTGTACCGCGCGTGTAACTGCACTGGGTGAACGCCCCAGCGCGCGGGCGGCAGCAACGAAGCTGCGCTTGTGTGCGACGCTGACGAACGCCTGGATTTCCCGCAGCATGTCCAATGCCATTGCCTGCTCCTTGTTGCAGTTATCGCAATATGGCATTTCAACACAAGTGCGCCACTTTGATTAGCCTTGCAGGCGTCTTCACTGCCTGGAACCGCGTCATGATGGATATTGCTGTGCTTTCTGTGTTCGCCTTCGCCGCTGGGTTGATCGACGCCGCGGTGGGTGGCGGCGGGCTGATCCAGATCCCTGCCTTGTTCAACGTGTTGCCCACCGCGCAACCGGCGGCATTGCTCGGCAGCAACAAGCTGGCGTCCGTGTTCGGCACGGCTTTCGCGGCCCGCTCGTTCATCCGTAAAGTGACGCTGGATTGGGGGTTGATCGTACCGGCGGCACTCAGTGCCTTTGTCATGTCGTTCGCGGGGGCCGCCACGGTGTCGCTGGTACCTCCCAGTGTCATGCGCCCGGCAGTGCTGGTGCTGATCGTGCTGATGGCTATTTACACCTTCTGCAAGAAGGACTTCGGCACCTTGCACAAACCTGCGCAGATCGGCCGCAAGGAGCAATGCCTGGCAGTGCTGATCGGCGGCGCTATCGGCTTCTACGATGGCCTGTTCGGCCCCGGCACCGGTAGCTTTCTGATCTTCCTGTTCATCCGCTTCTTTGCCCTGGACTTTCTGCACGCTTCGGCTTCGGCCAAGGTGGTGAACATTGCCACCAACCTGGCGGCGCTGGTGTTCTTCGTGCCGACCGGCAACGTGCTGTACGCCATCGCCTTGCCCATGGCGGTGTGTAACATTCTCGGTGCGCTGACCGGTACCTGGCTGGCGGTACGCAAGGGGGCCGGGTTTGTCCGCGGGCTGTTCCTGGTGCTGTTGTGTGTGCTGATCGCCAAGCTGTCGTGGGACCTGCTGACCGGCTAGTTCAGATCACCAGGCGCTGTGCTTCGGCCTGTTCGACGCGGTTGCGGCCCCGGGCCTTGGCCCGGTACAGCGCCTGGTCGGCACTGGCCAGCAGTTCGTCGAGGCTGGGGGCCGGCATGTCTGCGTCGCAGCCTGCCACACCGATACTCACGGTAATCTGCAGGCGCTGGTCGGCCTGTGTCACGTGCAGGTCCTGTATGGCGCGGCGCAGGCGTTCCGCGGTGAAGTTGGCCCGATCTGGCGCAAGTCCGGGCAGGATGACAACGAATTCTTCGCCACCCAGGCGTGCGATCAATTCATCGTTGTGCAGTTGGTCCTGCAGGGTGCTGGCGAATTGGCGCAGCACCTGGTCGCCGACGGCATGGCCGTGGGCATCGTTGATCGACTTGAAGTGGTCGATGTCCAGCATCATCAGGGTCAGCGGCAGCGCCTGGGCGTGCTGCTGGCGGCTCTCCAGCAGCGCGTTGGCGCGGCGTGTGAAGGCGCTGCGGGTGAGCACGCCGGTGAGGTGATCGACGGTGGCCTGGTGCGCCAGGCGGGCCATGAGGCTACGGTTGGCCTGGCTGACGCAGGCCACCACCAGCGGCCCGAGCACCAGCATGGCGATGCCCAGGCGCGCCGACATCAGCGTGGTAACCCCAGGCTCGCTCTGCGGCACGCTGAAGTGCATGAGGTTTTGCGCCACCGCCACGATGAGCGTACTGCCGGCCGTGAGCGTCAGCAATGAAACCAGGAACGGTGAGTAGGTCCAGGCACACCACAGCAACGCGGCAATCGGGAAGGCAATGGCCCCAGGGCCACCAAAGGCGATGCTGAATGCCAGCGAGGCCAGCAGCACCAGCAATGGCGCCAGGCGGATGGGCTGCGCGCCGCCGCGCATCAAGGCCCGCACCGAGGGCGCTGTTAGCAGCACCGGCAGCACCAGCACACCAGTCGAGAACTGTTCACTGAACCAGGCCAGCCAGGTGGTGCGCAACGATTGTTCGAACCACGGTGCGGCCATTATCGCTGCCATGCTGGCCGCGACCATGGCGGCGGCGGCGCAGGCGGCGAACACACTGAGTACGCCGTGCGGGCTGCGCATGCGCCGGTGCATGCGTGGCAAGCGCGACAGCAGCAGCCAGAGGGTGACCACCACGGCAAGATTGCACAGGTTGAGCCACAGCGCCGGCACCCAAGCGCTGCCGCACAGCAGGTCGGCCCCAACCATGGCCAGCCACACCAGGCTGAAGCCCGTAAACGTGGCTTGACGGGGGTAGCGCAGGAGTACGCCGGCCAGCACCGCATTCACTGGCCAGAACAGCGACAGCGATTCGATCGGGCGTGCCAAAATACCGCCCAGGGTAAGGGCGAAGGTCACGCCAAGTACAACGACATAAGGCAACACGCGCGATTGGGCTGGAAAAACCATGAACTCGACCGGCAAGCGGAAACGAAATCCAGGACAACGCGATGGAGCACCTGGGGCAATTACCCGCAGTGTGTTGGGTCAGGGTGGTTGATGTCAATCTGCCGCGATTGGTTGTGATAATGTCAAATTGCCTCTATTTCTGGCCGCTTTCCTCACAGTCCAAAGAACCACGGCACCATCACGACGGTAACCAGCATCACCAGCACGGTGAACGGCACACCAATTTTGACGAAGTCAGCGAAGCGGTATTGCCCGGGCCCAAGCACCAGCGTGTTGACCGGCGATGACACCGGCGTCATGAATGCCGCCGACGCGGCCAGCGCTACGGTCATGGCGAACGGGTAGGGCGACATGCCCAGCTGCGCTGCAGTGCTGACAGCCACCGGTGCCATCAGTACTGCGGTGGCGGTGTTGGAAATGAACAGCCCGATCACTGCGGTAACGGCGAACAGGCAGGCAAGAATGGCGCTGGGGCCGGCACCACCCAGCACGTTCACCAGCCCACCCACCGCCAGGTCAATGCCGCCGGTTTTCTGCAGCGCCTGGGCGAACGGCAGCATGCCGACGATCAGCACCAAGCTTTGCCAGTGGATGGCGCGGTAGGCACTGTTCATGTCGATGCAGCGGCCTGCGCCCATCAGCAGGCAGCCGATCAGCGCAGCAATGACATTGGGTACGGCGCCGCTGACCATTAGCCCGACCATCACTGCCAGGCTGAGTACTGCTTGCGGCGCGCGGGTGCGGGCTGGTGCGACCAGGTCGATCTCGGCGGGCAGGCTCAATACCAGGAAGTCTTTGGGCTTGCTTTGCAACTGGCGTACCGCCTTCCACGGGCCGACCACCAGCAGGGTGTCGCCCAGGCGCAGCTTTTCTTCCAGCAGTTGCTCTTCTATAGCGGCCTGATCGCGGCGCAGGCCGACCACGTTGAGGCCATAGCGGGTGCGAAACGCCAGTTCGAGGATGCTCTTGCCGATCAACTGCGAGCCGGGCGGCAGCGAGACCTCCGCCATTCCCAAATCCTGGGACTGGTCGATGAAGTAGGCGGCCTTGAAGTGCAACGGCTCCAGTTGCATGGTTTGGCACAGGCTGCGCAGGTCGTCATGTTTGGCGAACAGGTCGAGCAGCAGCACGTCGCCCTGATGCAACACCGTGCCCGAGTCGGCAGCGATCACGCGGGTGGTGAACTTGTGCTGGCGCTCGATGCCGATCACGTTGGCGCCGTGTCTGGTGCGCAGTTCCAGTTCGCCGAGGTTGTGGCCGATCAGCGGCGAGTGAGGGCGAATGCGCAGGCGTCGTTCACGGCCGCTGAGCTTGTAGTCCAGTACCAGGTCCAGCAAGGTGCGGCGGCTTTCCACCCGGCCATCCTTGCGCACTTCACCGTTGAGCCAGTGCCGGGTCAGCAGCATGTAGCCAATGCCCAGCACCAGCACCACCAGGCCGAACGGGGTAAAGCTGAAAAAACTGAACCCCGCTTCGCCATGGCGGACCAGCTCGCTGTGCACCACCACGTTGGGCGGTGTGGCGACCAGGCTGAGCATGCCACTGATGAGGCCGGCAAAAGCCAGTGGCATCATCAGGCGGCTGGGTGAGAGCTGCAGGCGCGCAGCGATGCTCAGCACCACCGGGATGAAAATGGCCACCACACCGGTGGAGCTCATGATTGATCCCAACCCGGCCACCGCCACCATCAGCAGTACCAGCAGGCGTGCCTCGCTATTGCCGGCCCGCTCGCTCATCCATTCGCCGATGCGATAGGCAATGCCGGTGCGCACCAAGCCTTCGCCAATCACGAACAGGGCGGCGATCAGCACCACGTTGGGGTCGCTGAACCCGGCCAGGGCCTGTTCCACGGTAAGGATGCCGAGCAGTGGCAGGGCGAGAATCACCAGCAGCGCGACCACGTCCATGCGTGGGCGGTTGATGACGAACAGGGTAATCACGATGGCCAGCAGGCCGAGGACCCAGAGCAACTCATGGTTCATGGGGAGGGGGTGTTCCTTCACACGGGGACACGATAGACAGTAGCAGTCAGTGTGCCGGCTTGTAGTGAAGGGGGTGTTGATGTGCTGCAACAAAAAGGGCCGCTATGCGGCCCTCTGGTCACGGGGTCAGTGACGGTGGCGGCGGTGCTTCTTGCTGCCGCGGTTGTCGTCGCCCAGATGGTTGCCGAGGGCACCACCGGCCGCGCCGCCCAGGCCGGCACCCACGGTCGAACCGGTCCTGCCGCCTACTGCGCCGCCCAGCAGCGAGCCGCCGGCCGAGCCCAGGCCACCGCCGATGGCGGCTTCGGTACGGTTGCCCTTGCGCGCACCGACCGCGCTACCGGCTGCGCCGCCAACGCCGGCACCGATGGCTGCGCCGGTCTTGCCGCCGAGCTGTTGACCAACAACGTTGCCCAGGACACCCCCCAGGCCGCCGCCAATGGCGGCAGTACCGTCACCGGCGAAAGCGCCCTGGCACAGCAGCAGGCCGAGGGCAAGGGAAGGCAGAGTCAGACGCATGATACGAACCTCAAAGGAATCATCAGGATAAGTCGCCGCGCAACGGGCGGCAGGTCAGGGCTGAAAGGACGCTTCAGCGGTAGTAGCGGTCACCGCGGTATTGCCGATCGTCATCGTCGTCGCGGTCATGGCGATGGTGGTGGCGATGGTCACGGTCGCGGTCACGCCAGCCGTCGTCATCATGGTAACGATGGCTATGGCAGCCTGCGGTCAGCAGGACAACAGCAACCAGGGAAAGGCTTGCAAGACGCGTGAGCACGATATAGGTCCTTGATCCGCATAGGTTTACAGGGCACCTTTTAAGACTGGGGCCGATCGATTTGGTTTCCCGGGCGGGCAAAAAAATGTGCTTCACGCGATCAGCGCCAAGGCGTCCGCCTGAAAAACGGGCTATGGCGCTGACCGGCATCGATCAGTCCTGGCGTATCAACGCTTTCCAAGCGTACCTGGCCGGCGGCAAGTTGCTCTGCAATGGCTTGCCTTGACCAAGGCGTGTTGAGTCAGGATGCCGGTTGAATCGCCAGCACCACGCCATTGGTGATCTGTACCAGCACGTAGTGCTTGTCCATGCGCACCCAGTGGCTTTCCTTTTCCGGCTCGGGCAGGCCTTTGGCTTTCCAGTCCTTGATGGCCTGGTCATCGCGTTTGTACTGGTCCGGGGCCTTGTCGCCGACGTTCAGTTCGCGGTTGTGGGTTTCGGGGGCGGTGATGCTTTCTTCGCTGGAGGGGGCGGCGCTGACGCTCAGAGGCAGGCAAGGCAGGACGGCGAATAGCAGATAGTGCAGTTTCATGATGCGCTCCTTTTGACGGCATGTCTTATCTGCGACAGCGGCAAGTGCGTGGCAATTCACTCGGGATGCCTGCCAGTGCTAGAGTCGCCTTCTTTTTCGCGACCCCGAGGATGGAACATGCGTGCGATTCTGCCGTTGGCTGCGGTGCTGATGCTGGCCGGTTGCGCTTCTGCGACCATGGAAACCGCGCGTGGCGGCAAGCCGACTGCGCAGCTCGACTCGCACAAGGCACCAGCGCTGGTTGCCCAGTGCATCCAGTTCAGTTGGCAGGAAGAGAAGGTGTTCGGTGATGACGCCAGCGGCTACCTGGAACAGCGCAAGCAGGGCGGGTTCACCGTGTATACCCGTGAGGCCGAAGCGTTCGTGGACGTTTACCCGCAGTCGGGCGGGACGCGTGTGGATTACTACGCGAAGCAGAACGACGGCGTGGCCCTGCAACGCCGGGCGGCTGCTGCAACCTGCCTGTAACGGCTGGCGCCTGTGCTGGCTTTATCACCACTCCTGCAAGGGCCCGCCTATTCAGGGTAATGAGCAAGGCAGTTGTTGCCACAGCAGAGGGCGCGCGGGCTTTACACTTTTTATCAAGACAGTTGTGTTGCAGGGGGCGCGGTGACGGCTAGCATAACGCGCTTCCACACAAGGACGACTCCATGGACCGCTCACTGCAACTCAACCGCATCAGCTGGGATGAACGTGCCCCGTTGCACGCTGCTTCGAAGGACTACGAAGTCGAACGCCTGGTCCAGCAACACGGGCATTTGTCCGAAACCGTACGCTTCGACCTGCCACTGCTTGGCGAAATCGACGGGCTTGAGACGGTCCATTTGCAGTGCCACATCGGCACCGACACCCTCTCGCTGGCGCGCCTTGGCGCCAAGGTTTGCGGCCTGGACTATTCCAAGGCTTCGCTGGCCGAGGCACGGGCATTGGCCGAGCGTTGCGCGCTGCCCATCCAGTATGTCGAGTCTGACGTCTATGCCGCAGACAAGGTGCTGCCGGCGGGTACTTTCGACCTGGTCTACACCGGTATTGGCGCGCTCTGCTGGCTGCCTCGCATCGAGCCATGGGCACGCACCGTCGCAGCACTGCTGAAACCGGGCGGGCGGCTGTTCCTGCGCGACGGGCATCCGATGCTGATGGCTGTCAACGAAGATCATCAAGACCGCCTGCAGCTCGAATATCCGTACTTCGAGCACGAAACGCCGACGGTGTGGCACACCGACCAGACCTACGTCGAAACCGAGCAGCGCCTGGCCCACACCGAAACCCACGAATGGAACCACGGCCTGGGCGAAGTGATCACTGCCTTGCTGGCCCACGGGCTGCAGCTGACAGCGCTGGTCGAGCACCAGAGCATCCCTTGGGAGGCGCTGCCGGGGCAGATGGTCAAGGGCGAAGACGGTGAATATCGCCTGCGCGAGCAACCGGCGCGCCTGCCCCTGAGTTACACCTTGGTCGCCGTCAAAGCCTGATCAGGACAGGAAGCCACCGTCGACATTGAGCGTGGTGCCGGTGGTGTAACTGGAGGCATCGCTGGCCAGGTACAGCACCGCGCCCGCCATTTCCTTGGGGTCGGCCACGCGCTTGAGCGGGATCTGCTGCAAGGCGGCATTGAGGATGGCTTCGTTCTTCACCAGTGCCGAAGCGAACTTGGTGTCGGTCAGCCCCGGCAGTAGCGCGTTGCAGCGAATACCGAACGGCGCACACTCCTTGGCGAACACCTTGGTCATGTTGATGACCGCCGCCTTGGTCACCGAATAGATGCCTTGGAACAGCCCGGGCGAAACTCCGTTGATCGACGCCACGTTGATGATGCTGCCGCCGCCGTTCTCGCGCATCAGCTTGCCAGCCTCCACCGACATGAAGAAGTAACCACGGATGTTCACGTCCACGGTCTTCTGGAACGCCCCTGGGTCAGTGTCCAGCACATTACAGAATTGCGGGTTGGTGGCTGCGTTGTTGACCAGCACATCCAGTCGCCCGAACTGTTCGCGAATGCCGGCGAACACCTGCTGAATCTGTTCCAGCTCACCAATGTGGCAGGCCACAGCCGTGGCCTTGCCGCCGGCGGCAATGATGGCGTCGGCCACCTGCTGGCACCCTTCAAGCTT
Organism: Pseudomonas sp. 3HC3; assembly: GCF_044904505.1. Taxonomy (NCBI): domain Bacteria; kingdom Pseudomonadati; phylum Pseudomonadota; class Gammaproteobacteria; order Pseudomonadales; family Pseudomonadaceae; genus Pseudomonas; species Pseudomonas sp. 3HC3. The sequence continues at coordinate 45,355 of NZ_JADDRH010000010.1, read as the reverse complement.
GCGGCTGGAAACAATCACATGGGCCCCTTGCTGCGCGAGCAAGTGGGCGATGGCCTCGCCGATGCCTCGGCTGGCGCCGGAAACAAAGGCAATCTTGCCGTCGAGGTCGAACAGGTGGGTCTTGGACATGCTGTTTTCCTTGTTATCCGTCGTCGTGGGCAGTGCTCAGAAGCTGGACTTGGCGATGACCTGCAAGGTCATTTGTTCCAGCAAACGGTTCATGTGAATGAACTGGGCGAAACGCTTGTCCTGGGTCTGGCCGTGGTAGTAGCGGTAGTAGATTTGCTGAACGATCCCTGCCAGGCGGAACAGGCCATAGCAATAGTAGTAATCGAAGTTGTCCAGACGGATGCCGGCGCGCTCGGCGTAGTAATCGACGAACTGGCGGCGGCTGAGCATGCCCGGCGCGTTGCTTGGCTGGCGGCGCATCAGTTGCACTGGCGCTGGGTCGCCGGCTTCGATCCAGTAGGCCAGGCAGTTGCCCAGGTCCATGAGTGGGTCGCCCAGGGTGGCCATCTCCCAGTCCAGCACACCGATGATGCGCATGGGGTTGTCAGCATCCAGGATCACGTTGTCGAAACGGTAGTCGTTGTGCACGATGCCTGGGCGCGGGTGGTCGGCGGGCATTTTGTCGTGCAGCCAGGCGGTTACTTTTTCCCAGCGTGGTGCATCCGGTGTCAGGGCTTTTTCATAACGGCTGGTCCAGCCCTCGATCTGGCGCTGCACGTAGCCCTCCGGCTTGCCCAGGTCGGCCAGGCCGCAGGCGGTGTAGTCCACTTGGTGCAACTCGACCAGGCGGTCGATGAAGCTTTTGCACAGGGCTTCGGTCCGGCTGGCGTCCAGGTTCAGTTCGGCCGGGATGTCCGAGCGCAGGATGATGCCCTTGACCCTTTCCATCACATAGAATTCGCCGCCGATCAGGCGGGTGTCAGTGCAGTGAGCGTAGGCCTTGGGGCAATAGGGGAAGCCGCTGTTGAGCTGGTTGAGGATGCGGAACTCGCGCCCCATGTCGTGGGCCGACTTGGCCTTTTGACCGAAGGGGGGGCGGCGCAGCACGAAGTCGCGGTCCGGGTAGCTGACCAGATAAGTGAGGTTGGAAGCGCCGCCAGGGAACTGGCTGATGCTCGGCAGGCCGTGCAGGCCGGGGATATTGGCTTTGAAGTAAGGGTCGATGACGGCCGCGTCGAGTTCTTCGCCGGGGCGTACCTGGGTGGACTGGTCGGTGAGCGTCATGCGTCTTCCTTATTCTCGATAGCAAGTACTATTGGGTAATCTAATGGTCCGCCGAGGTTGGAACAATCGTGCCATGTGCCAAATAGGTGAGGGTGTTGCTGGTGGATCACTGCACCGAATGCAGGGCAAAAAAAACCGAAGCAGTCAGGCTTCGGTTTTTCGATCATCCGGTATTCCCAGCCCTCAGGACGGGAACAGCTCGCTGAGTTTCATCGACAGCATCATGTCGCCTTCAACCCGCAGCTTGCCACCCATGAAGGCCTGCATGCCGTCGGTTTCGCCGCTTACGATACCCTTCAGGGTTTCGGCGTCCATCACCAGGGTGCAGTTGGCATCCGGGTTTTCGCCTTCCTGCAGGTCGCAGGTGCCGTCCTTGACGATCAGCGCGTAGTGCTTGTCTTCGTCGGTGATGTTGAAGCCGAACACCAGGTCCAGGCCGGCGGCAGCGGATGGGTTGAATTTCTCTTGCATCTTTTTGACGGCATCAGCTACGGAGGTCATGGCGCATTCCTTATAGAGTGATTTACACGTCCCCGCAGGGACACAACAAGCCGGGCTTATCGGTAGGTGACAAGCTCCGGCGCCCTCAACAGCTGCACATGGGCCTGGCTGTTGAAGGAGGCTAGTGCCACGTCGCGGCCGCGAAACTTCAGCTGGCTGAGCGACGTGTTGATGATCTGCCAGTTCAGCGCGAACGCCTGGCTGGGGGTAATACCGGTAACCAGGTGGAGCAGGGCGGCAATGGTGCCACCCGAGGTGAAGATAGCAACATGATCGCCGCTGCCGGCGCTGTCCAGCACGCGTTGCAGGCCCCCTTGTACGCGTGACGTAAACGAATGCCAGGTTTCCAGGCCATTATCGGCATGCTCGCCATCGTGCCAGCGCTGCACCATCAACGCGAACAGACGCTGAAACTCACTGCGATGCTGCGCAGCATTGCGCAGCACATGCAGGGCATCGGGCTCTTCCGGCAGCAGGTCGGGCAACAGGGCGCGGATCACACCGTCGGCATCGAACTCATTGAATGCGGCGTCGGTCTCAACCGCCGGCACCGGGCAGCCGTTGGCGTGCAGCGTCTGCAGCGCCAGCCGTGCGGTATCCTGCTGGCGGCGCAGGTCGCCAGCCACGCAGCGGTCCAGCCGCACGCCCAACTGGGCCAGGTGTTCACCCAAGGCCTGGCTCTGGCGCACGCCCACGGGCGAGAGGACGTCGTAGTCATCGGCACCGAAGGAGGCTTGGCCATGTCGAATCAGGTAGAGATTGCCCACGGAAGGTTCCGGCCTGTTGGAGGTTGCTGCGAGGTTAGGATGCGGCACACGGGCTGTCAACGAAAAAACATACAAGCGTTTGAAAAGGTTGTTTGAAAGATGTTGCCAGCGTTTACACCGGCTGGCAGCTCTACAGGCGCAACGGTATGCTTGCAACAGTGACGCGCCGTAGTGGCGCAGGCATTTAAGGAGTCAACGTGGAGTTTCTTGCCGAATACGCAAGCTTTCTCGCCAAAACCGCCACCCTGGTCATCGCCATCCTGGTGGTGCTGTCTGCCATCGCCGGGCTGCGTGGCAAAGGTCGGCGCAAATCGGGCGGGCAATTACAGGTCACCCGCCTGAACGATTTTTACAAGGACCTGCGTGAGCGCCTGGAGTCTGGCCTGCTCGACAAGGCCCAGCTCAAAGCACTGCGCAAGCGGCAGGCGAAGGCAGAAAAGCAGCAGAAGAAGGGCAAGGCCGAGTCCGAGGACAAGAGCCGGGTATTCGTGCTGGATTTCGATGGCGACATCAAAGCCTCGGCCACCGAAAGCCTGCGCAACGAAATCACCGCACTGCTGACGCTCGCCACCGCGCGTGACGAAGTGGTACTGCGCCTGGAAAGCGGCGGTGGCCTGGTGCACAGTTACGGCTTGGCTGCATCGCAACTGGCGCGTATTCGTCAGGCGGGCATCCCGTTGACCGTGTGCATCGACAAGGTGGCTGCCAGCGGTGGCTACATGATGGCCTGCATCGGCGAGAAGATCGTCAGTGCCCCATTCGCCGTACTGGGGTCTATTGGCGTGGTGGCGCAGTTGCCCAACGTCAACCGCCTGCTGAAAAAGCACGACATCGACTTCGAAGTGCTGACTGCTGGTGAATACAAGCGCACCCTGACCGTCTTTGGCGAAAACACCGAGAAGGGCCGGGAGAAGTTCCAGGAGGACCTGGACATCACTCACCAGTTGTTCAAGGATTTCGTCTCCCGCTATCGGCCGCAGTTGCACATCGACGAAGTGGCCACTGGCGAAGTCTGGCTGGGCGTGGCCGCCTTGAATCGCAAGCTGGTTGACGAGTTGCAGACCAGTGACGAGTACCTGAGCGACCGCGCACGCAACGCCAACCTGTTCCACCTGCACTATGCCGAACGCAAGAGCCTGCAGGAGCGTATTGGCATGGCCGCCAGCGGTACCGTGGAGAACACGGTGGTGGGCTTGTGGAGTAAACTCAGCCGCCTGCGCTAACACCTTGAACCCGTTGAAATTTTTTTTCGTTCAGGGGGTTGCAAGGTTAAAAGAATGAAGACATAATGGCGCCCATCGAAACGCAGCAAACTTTGAAAAAGGTTCAGCGTTTCAAGGAGATAGCAAAGCGCAAGCAGCTAGATCCGACCTTTGAGGCCGAGTAGCAAAGTGGTTATGCTCCGGATTGCAAATCCGTCTACGCCGGTTCGATTCCGACCTCGGCCTCCACCATTCGAAAGCCCCGCAGATTAACGTCTGCGGGGTTTTTCTTTATGGGTCGAAAAAACCAAGAGCTCGGTAACTTTTGGCATGGAGTTCCGAAACCTCTTAGCCAACCTTGAGTCGCAGTACTGCGTGATCAGGGCCGGCGTGCTGGGGGCCATTATGTCTAGTCAAACACTGAGCGCAGCTGCTTGAACCCGTAGATGTTGGCGGATGACCCGGTCCGGCTTGCGCTCGTCGTGTTGTTGTTCGGTCACTTCGTGGTTCTTGCGTGCAGGCGCCGCCTTTGCCGGGGACGCGTTATCGTTGAATTAGCGGTGATATGCTTCGTCGCTTACCAAACAGGGAGGGTGGTAATGAAACTGCGGGAGGGGCACAAGGCGTTTCAGGAATGGTTCACGCCGAGGCGGCGTAGGCGAGCGGGCGGAATCTTACTCGCCATCTGGGCTGTCGGCATCTTCATCTACCCTGGCCAGCACTGGATCTATGTATTGACGCCAGGGATCATGTGGTTCTTGAGCGCATGGCCGCCGGAGCTTCACGACAAGCGCTGAGTCTCTGGCGGGGCTGCTGAATAGCCGATTGTCCGATTCCGCTCACAGATGAGTCAGACGAATTTGCGTAAAACTGCACGTTCGCTATGGTGGCAATAAACCACCTGACTACAACTAAAGTCGTAGGAGCGCCTCATGAGAATACGCGGTGATGTTTTCTGGGCCTGGGCTGACCCGACGCTTCATCACCGAACTCACGACGAGACACTCGACGATGGGACATACATTGATGTTCAGACGCGACTGTCGCGGACAGGCAAAACGCAGATGTTCATCGGGGTGTATGCCCCTGGTGGCATGGCTATCCTTGAAGAGGCCTTCGATTCTCGCCCTGGCGAGTCGATGACCAGGGCGCTGGCGTGGGGCGTTGGCCGGGCCCGACGTGTCGCCGCTGAAGGTGCGCCTGCCGCAGGCTTTCTGGCGGCCTCGAAATAGCGGCCAGGCGCGCAGCGCCGGAGGTCGAGCGGCGACTTACCGTCATCAGCGAAGACGCAGTGCATGAAATCCCTGCGTCTCCAGACTTCCAGCAAGCCGGCAGGGAAGGCTTCATCGGCCTGGCCCGTTATCCTCGCTGGCCAGCGCCTTCTCTTTTGGACTTTTTCATCAAGTAGTCGCTGACATAGCGCACCGTGTTTTCCAAGGCCTGCGTCATGTCGGGATGGGTAAACGCGTACTTGCGCTCCAATTGCCTGCTGTTTCCCATGTCGAAGCGCTGCGTCTGAATAAAGTTCAAGGACTCGGCGCTGATCGCCAAGCGGGTCGCCAGTCCTGGAATCGTCAATATCGACCTGAGCAACCCTATGGGTACATGGCGGCGGGGGGCCTTGACCTTTAGCGTGTCTGCGATCTGCAAAAGCATTCCCTGCAAGTTCGGTGTTCGCTCATACAGCGCCAGAACTTGCCGGTTGGCCATGGAGGGGTCGAACGCCACGCAAGTTATCATGTTCACCAGATAATCGACGCTGACCAATGGCAACCAGTGACTGGCGGAACCGGGAACAGCTTTGAACCGGCCTTGTGCCAGATTGCGAATGAGTTCGGCAAGCGGTTGTCCGTCCAGGATATGCCCGTTCTCGCTGTGGCCGCACACCGTAGCAGGGTGAACAATCGTGTAATCCGCATCCGCGTCTTGCATATAGCGGATGACTGCAAAATGGGACTCGAGTTTGCTGCCTTCGTAGCCGCCTACACGGGCGTAGACCGCGGGCCAGTTTGTGTTTTCAGGGCACTGAATATCAACCCCGATACTAGCAAGGTGGTTGAGGTTTTGCAGCATGAAGCCGCCTACCATGAGCAATCGGATGCGCTGGTCGGCCGCAAGCCTGGCCACTCTCAAAGCACCTTGGACATTGACTGTGCGGGCGCGTTCCGGTGTCAGCCCCCAGGAAAATTCCGCCGCGAGATGGAAAAATACAGCGGCCGAAGTGACGCGTTCTTTGTCTGATTTGCTGAGGCCAAGCCCCTCCTGGCTGATATCGCCTTCAACGGCATGGATATACTCAGGGTTACCCCCCAGTTGGCCTACCTGCTCCTTGAGGCGCTCGATGTTGCCGGGGCTGCGCATCAGCACCCAGGTCTTGTGCCCTTGCGCAGTAAGACCGGCCAGCAAGTGTTGCCCCACAAAGCCGCTGCCGCCGGTGACAAAGCATTCCGCACTCATGTTTGAACCCTTGTTTGGATGATGGGCGCAGGCTAAGGTGTAGAGCCTGCTCTACAGTCAAGGATTTTTAACGTGAATATTGGAGAGTTGGAGCGCCGGAGTGGGCTCAGCCGCCATGCATTGCGCTATTACGAACAGCTCGGGCTTATCGAGCCACACCGACAAGCCAACAACTACCGCAGTTACAGTGAACAGACCGTTGTTGACTTGGCCTTCATACAGAGCGCCCAGAGCGGGGGCTTTTCACTTGCTGAGATCGGGGGCATCCTTGCGGCCAGGCGGGGTAACACGATCGACTGCGCGCAAGGCGCCGCCTTGGTCGCCGCCAAGATGGGCGAGATTCAAACGAAGATCACCACGCTACAAGCCGCTTATGTTTTTCTGGACGCGGAGCGTGCGAAGCTTGAAGCCAGTGCAATTGCCAATGGGCAGATGATTCCTTGACGTCCTGTCCATGACCCTTTTCGATCGAGCATCAGCCTTCAGGTAAGGTTACACCGCAGATAAACTCATGCGTCCCCAAGCGGTGCGAGCCGAATTCCACCACGTAGCCATCTCCTCTGCGCTCCGCCTCTGCCATGGCCGTTTTCTGGTCAGCATAAACGTCGACGAAATGCCATGGATGTCGGTCTCTCAGGACCCCCCATCCGATTACCCAGCCTTCCCGCGAAGGGTCCGGCGGCAGGTTCTTCGCCAAGCTTCGAATGGACATACCTAGCTCCTCAATATGCGCAGGCTCGCCATTGCAGGCTGAGCACTTTTCTTGAACCTCACCTCGCGGGCGTCGGTCTTTAGCATGAAGGATGAGTGATATTTCCAGGTTTGCTGATCAAATATTGAAATGTTCGTAGTCTATGGTTGAACGCAAGCCAATTTCACCAGCGAGGGAGTGAGGAAATGGATTATTCCAGCATGGTTGAATCGTTGGACAAGATGTTGAAAGCAACGGCTGCAGCCAAAGGCTGCCTCCAGCCGTCAGAGGCAAAGTGTCACCCATACCTCCGTAGCCATTCATCCGCGACGTCACCCATGGTTGATGGGGTGCCACTTTTGATCCAAAGCATGAATCCACGGTCGAACTTAAATGCCGCCCCGCACTCGCTGAGCAGAAACTGACGAACCTTCTGCGTGTTACGGTAGTGCTTGTCCAGTGGAGTCGTACGGGTAATCGGCCCAGCGTGCCAGTCGACGGTCATGGTCTGTTCCTTTGACTATTGAGAAGGCAAAAGCCCGTAGGTGGTCATCTACGGGCTTTGCGGTGGTTTCAAATAATCTGGGTCGGCCTGTCAGCCTTCGAACTGTATCACCATCCGGCCTTTGATCTTGCCCTCGAGCATCTCGTCAAAGATCTGGTTGATATCCTCGATCGGTCGCAGCGTCACCTTGGGCACCACTTTGCCTTCAGCGGCGAACTGGAAGGCTTCCTGCAGGTCCTGGCGTGTACCTACCAGCGAGCCCACTACTTCGATCCCATCAAGCACCAGGCGGGGAATATTCAGGTCCATGGACTCCGACGGAAGCCCGACGGCCACCAGTCGCCCGCCGGCGCGCAAGGCATCGACGGCCGAGTTGAACGCGCCTTTGGCCACAGCAGTCACGACGGCAGCATGTGCGCCACCGGTCTTGGCCTGGATGACCTTCGCGGCGTCTTCGTTGAGCGGGTTGACGACCAGATCCGCGCCCATCTCGCTGGCGAAGCGCAGTTGCTCTTCGTTGATGTCGATGGCGATCACTTTGGCGTTGAACACATGCTTGGCATATTGCAGGGCCAGGTTGCCCAGGCCGCCGAGGCCGTAGATGGCGATCCATTGGCCGGGGCGGACATTGGAGATCTTCACTGCCTTGTAGGTCGTGACGCCAGCGCAGGTGATGCTGCTGGCGGCAGCGGAGTCGAGGCCGTCGGGTACTTTAACCGAGTAGTCAGCCTTGACGATGCAGGCCTCGGCCATGCCGCCGTCCACGGTGTAGCCGGAATTCTTCACGTCGCGGCACAGGGTTTCGTTGCCGCTGTTGCAATATTCGCAATGTCCGCAACCCTGGTAGAACCAGGCAACGCTGGCTCGGTCGCCTGGCTTGAGCGAGGTGACGCCCGGGCCAACTTCCTGGACCACGCCAATACCTTCGTGGCCCAGTACTACACCGGTCTTGTCACCAAAATCGCCATTTTTCACGTGCAGGTCGGTGTGGCACACACCGCAGCACTGCATCTTCAGCAGCGCTTCGCCGTGTTCGAGAGGGCGCAGGGTTTTCTCTACCACGTCCACGCGACGGCCTGGTGCAACGACAGCAGCTTTCATAAGAGCCTCCGTGTCTATCCGATGTGAGCTTGGGGTATCGCCGGGACAGCATAGACCTTGCCTGCCCAGGCAAAACTGCTTCAGGTCATGGTCGTGGTGGACGCGCCCATAAAATGCCTGCGTATGCCTGACTGGCATGTGCGGAAAAAAGAAAAGCCCGCGGCAATGATGCGGCGGGCTGCAAGAACGTACGGAGCAGGGTCAGTGTGCCCATCCGGATGTCGGCATTTCGTGAAGAACCATAAAAAAGCCCGCCATGAAAGGCGGGCAAAAGACGTTTGAAGGGAGAGCCTGCAGGCTGCGCCGTGCCGGTTAACCCAGGATTAAGCGACAACGCATTGACCCGGCACCCTGATCAGCCTATATAGGCCTGCCATTATCCCAGGAGCCAGCATGCGCGACGAAGACGACCTGCACGAACCCGAGCACGATCACCTGCTCGACCACGAATTTCTCTACGACGACGTGGAGCCCGAGGCAGATGCCCAGGGCGCCGAGGATGAAGTGGAGGAAGACGAAGAAACGCTGGACGACCTCGATGACGAAGAGCGCGATCACCCAGCCTGGTTCGACGATTGCGACGACTGACTCAGCGACCATCCACCGAGAACCGGCCGGGCCCGCTTACCGCCAGCAACAGCAGGCCGCCCATGATGCTGAGGTTTTTCAGAAACTGGGTCATGTTGGCGCTGCGCTCGGGGTCGACCATGTTCCAGAACGGGTGGCCAAGCAGCGCCGTGCCCAGCACGAACAGCGCGAACAGGAACGCCAGCGGTCGTGTGTAGAAACCGAGGATCAACAGGATTGCGACGACGAACTCCATGATGACGGCAATCCCTGCCGCCAGCATCGGTGCAGGGGCGCCGAGTGAGGTCATATAGCCTACCGTGTCATCGAAGCCGGTCAGCTTGGCCCAGCCGGACAAGACGAACAGGATCATCAGCAGTATGCGGGCGATCAGGATAATGATGTCGCGTTGACCATCGAACAGGGAGTAGCGCATGGCGGCGTTCCAGTGGACGGGTACAAGCTCCACTTTAGCAGTTGCGCAAGACATTGCCGTCAGGCAGCAAAAAGGCGCCGCAAGGGCGCCTTTTCAACGAAGTTTGGTGCGAGTGGCGGGACTCGAACCCGCAAGGCTCACGCCGACAGATTTTAAGTCTGCTGTGTATACCAATTCCACCACACTCGCACGCTTGAAGGGGTCGCAACGACCAGCTCGCTTCTAAGCAGAAGGGCTTCGCAATCAAGCGCGCTTTATAACCCATTGTTATATTTGAGTCAACTGCAGCACCTATGATCAACAGATAGAGGGGTCGATCAAAAGGGCAATTGACACCTTGCCATCATCACGCAACTGTTGCCCGGTAAATGGCCCCGTGGGTGTTCCGCAATGACGCAGGGTGGAGTTGGCGAAGACATGGTGCGTCCACGATTATTCTGGCGGCTGTTGTTCGCGCAGGTGCTCGTGCTGGGTGCTTTTCTTTACATCAGCCTGATCAGCCTGGGCGGGTATCTGCTGTTGCTGGGCTTCGATGCAGAGCACTCACAGCAGCAGCGTATGTTGGCCCTGGCCGGCGGTGGTATGATCGTGCTGCTTAGCCTGTGGCTGCTGAAAGTGGCCATGCCACGGCGCATCAGCCCGGCGCTGTCCGAGCCGGAACGCTGACAGCCTGTAGTGGTTCAGCTGTCTACTGGCAGACACTCCGGGCTACGTTCATTTCCTCCCTCCTGCTGTGCCAGTGGAGTTTGCATGGTTCCAGCTGACTGTCTCGACTCTCCCGTCATGCCTGCCCATCGTTATGAACAGCTGGTTCAGTCGGTGGTGGATTATGCCATCTACATGCTTGACCCCTCCGGCCATGTGGTGTCGTGGAACGCCGGCGCGCAACGGATCAAGGGTTACCGTGGAGATGAAGTGATCGGCAAGCACTTTTCGTTGTTCTTCACCCCGCAGGATTGTGCGGATGGCCGCCCCGAGCAGTTGCTGCGCCAGGCGCTGGAGCAGGGTGTGGCGCAGGACGAAGGCTGGCGGGTGCGCAAGGACGGCACGCAGTTCTGGGCCCTGGCTGCACTGGATGTGATCCGTGATGAAAATGGCCAGATCATTGGCCTGGCCAAGGTGACACGCGATATCACTGACCGTCGCGAGTCGGCGCTGCAGCTGGACGCAGTGCGCGCCCAGCTGTTCCAGGCGCAGAAGCTTGAAGCCCTCGGCCAGTTGACCGGTGGTCTGGCGCACGACTTCAACAACATGTTGACCATCATCATCAGCTCGGCGCGCCTGGCGCTGGCCACCCAGGACCCGGCACGCGCCCAGCGCATGTTGCAGCACATTCTCGATGCCAGCCAGCGTGGTACCGAGCTGACCCAGCAATTGCTCAGCTTTGCCCGGCACCGCAAGCTCGATGTGGCCAGCGTTGCCCCTGCAGATTTGGTTACCGCTACGCGTGGCCTGCTTGAGCATGCTTTGCCAGGCTCAATTGACTTGGAGGTATTGCTGCAACCGGACCTGCCGCTGATCGAGGTGGATGCCGGGCAACTGCAGATGGTGTTGCTCAACCTGTTGTTCAATGCCCGTGACGCCATCGAGGGGCATGGCCGGATCAGCCTGACTGTCGATGTGGTCGAGCTGCTCGGCGAAGTTGAAGGGCTCAAGGGCAGCTTCGTACGCTTCAAGGTGGAAGACAGCGGCGAAGGTATACCCACAGAGATACTGCCGCGTATCTTTGAGCCGTTTTTCACCACCAAGCCTTTCGGCAAGGGCACCGGCCTGGGGCTTAGCCAGGCCTATGGTTTCGCCCGGCAAAGCGGCGGCGCCATTTGTGTCGATAGTGAGCCTGGCCGGGGAACTTGCATGCAACTGTACTTGCCAATGTATCAGGACCAGACGGATAGCCCACTCGACAGGTAGACAACATGGCACAGGCACTGAAGCGGCTGGTAACGGGGATCGACGGGCTCGACGCGTTGCTCAAGGGTGGCCTGGTAGCTGGCGCCTCCTACATTATCCAGGGGCCACCGGGGGCCGGTAAGACCATCCTCGCCAATCAGTTGGCCTGCGGCCATGTGCGGGGTGGTGGTCGGGTGCTGGTGGCCACCTTGCTGAGCGAGTCGCATGAACGCTTGTTCCAGTACCTGTCCACGCTGGACTTCTTCGACCCGGCGCTGGTCGGCGACCAAATCCAGTTCGTCAGCGCCTTTGACACCCTTGAGCAGGACGGGCTGGATGCGGTGGTGCGGTTGTTGCGTCAGGAAATCGCCCGGCAACAGGCCAGCCTGCTGATCGTCGACGGTGTGCTCAATGCCCGGGTGCGTGCGGAAACCGCGCTGGACACCAAAAAGTTCGTCTCTGAGCTGCAAGGGCATGCAGCCTTCGCCGGCTGCACCGTTCTGCTGTTGACCAGTGCCCGGCTGGACGAAGGCAGCCCGGAACACACCATGGTCGATGGCGTGATCGAACTGGGTGAGCAACTGGTGGGCAGCCGCGCCGTGCGCCATGTTCAGTTGCGCAAGACCCGTGGCAGTGGCGCGTTGTCGGGGCGTCACGAATGCCTTATCGATGAAACCGGCATGCAGGTCTATCCTCGCCTGGAAGCCCTGTTCAGCCACCCCAGCCAGTTGGGCAGCGGCACCTTGGCGCGCGTCAGCAGCGGTGTGCCAACCTTCGATGAAATGCTTGGCGGTGGCTTGGCCACTGGGTCAGTCAGCCTGTTGATGGGGCCTTCGGGAAGTGGCAAGACGTCATTGGGCCTGGCCTTTCTCGGTGCCAGCACCCCGCAGGCGCCGGGGTTGCATTTCGGTTTTTACGAAACGCCCGAACGCCTGCGCAGCAAGGCCGCTTCGCTCGGTTACGATTTTGCCGCGATGGAGCAGGGCGGTAGCTTGCAACTGTGCTGGCAGCCCACCACCGAAGGCTTGCTGGATCAGGTTGGCGCGCGGCTGCTGGAGCGTGTGGCGGCGCAGGGCAGCAAGCGCGTGGTGATCGACAGCCTTGGCGCATTCAGCCGGCTGGCAATTGACTCGACGCGGCTCAATGCGTTTTTCCGCGCGCTGGCGGGTGAGTTGCGCGCGCGCGATGTCAGTGTGATCCTGACCTGGGAGATGCGCGACATCTTCGGCGCGGAAATCAGCGCCCCCGCGCCGGACCTGTCGAGTATCGTCGACAACCTTATGCTGATGCGCTTTGTTGAGCTGGACTCGCAACTACGGCGCATGCTGTCGGTCCTCAAAGTACGTGACAGCCACCATGACCCGGCCTTGCACGAGCTGCTGATCGGGCCGCAAGGCATTACCTTGCGCAAGGCGTTCGAAGGTGCCTGCGGTGTGCTTTCGGGAACGCCGACGCCGCAGGGGAGCGGGTGACGGACGAGCCGATGAACACCATCCTGATTGTCGATGACGAATACCTGATCGCCGATATCCTCGGGTTTGCCCTTGAGGACGAAGGTTTCCTGGTGGAAAAGGCGAGCAATGGCTGCAAAGCACTGGAGGCGTTAAAGGAAAAACGCGTGCAACTGGTGATTACCGACTACATGATGCCGCTACTCAACGGCGAGGAGCTGGCGCGTGCCATACGTGAGGACCCGGCGTTAAGCGAGTTGCCAGTCATCCTCATGAGCGGCGCGCAGGCCAGCCAAGGATGTCCGGCCCTGTTTGCCGCAATATTCGACAAGCCTTTCGACATGGATGAGATGATCGCCACGGTGCATCAGTTAATTGGCACCTGAGGCTGGCGGTCGAGCGCATCCATGCCCCTTAGGGGAGGCTCAGTGCGAGTCTTCGTGCTTCTCCGGAGCCGGGCTGCCGGCCTGGATGCGTTTGAAGATCTCTTCTCGATGGACCTGAACATCTTTCGGTGCATCGATACCAATCCTCACCTGCATCCCTTTGACGCCCAGAATGGTGACTTTGATGTCATCGTTGATGACGATGCTTTCGCCAACCTTACGGGTGAGTATCAGCATGTAGTTCTCCTTGGTGATATAAAAATCCGTAGGGCTAGTTGCCCTGGCGGCGGGAGCTTGTCCCTCTTCCTTCTCATTAAAGACGCTTTCGGCGGATAGGAATTCCCCGACAGACAAATTCTGTTGCGTGTCTTCAGTTGCAGGTGCCAAAGCAAACCGTCAACGGTTTGTCGGCCAAGGCGCTCGCTGCCAAGAATAGGGGGGTTGGCGCCTAATGGGAAATTTCTTCGCATCATGGGCTGAATAGACAAGCTTAATGGTCCTCCTGTTCCTCGAGAGCCTGAAGAAACAACAGCAAGGCCACTTCCTCCGGGTCCAGGCCTTTGCGCGCACGTTTTTTCGGCAAATTGGCCAGGCGCCCCAAGGCATAGTGCTCCAGGACTGCCGGGTGGATGTAGCAGCGCCTGCACACGGCCGGCGTATTGCCCAGGCGCGTGGCTACCTGGCGGACTATCGCGGCGACCTGGCGTTTGGCTTCACTCTCCGGCTCCCAGGCCAAGGGCCTCAGCAGGTTCAATGCCAGGCTGCTGCCGGCCCAGGTGCGATAGTCCTTGGCGGTGAAATCGGCGCCGGTCAACTGCTGCAAAAACTGATTGACCTCGCTGGAGCCGACACTATGGCGCTGGCCGTTTTCATCCAGGTACTGAAACAGCGCCTGTCCAGGCAGTTCCATGCAGCGCTTGAGCAAGTTGGCCAGGCGCCGGTCGTTGAGGGTGACGCTGTGTTCGACGCCGCGCTTGCCGCGGAACTGGAAGCGAATGTTGCTGCCTTTGACCTGTACATGGCGATTGCGCAGGGTGGTCAGTCCATACGACTTGTTGTCGCGCAGGTAGCGCTGGTTGCCAATGCGAATCAGGGTGTGGTCCAGCAGGCTCACTACCAGCGCCATTACCTTTTCCCGGTCCAGCCCTGGCCGCGCCAGGTGGGCTTCCAACTGTGTGCGCAGCGTTGGCAGGGCCTGAGCGAACGCTAGCATGCGCCCGTATTTGTGCTGGTCGCGCAGTTCGCGCCACTGCGCGTGGTAGCGGTACTGCTTGCGGCCACGGGCATCGCGGCCAGTGGCTTGCAAATGGCCTTGCGGATCGGCGCAGATCCACACATCGGTGTAGGCCGGGGGAATCACCAGTGCGGCGATGCGCGAGAGGGTGTCGCTGTCGCGTACCCGTTGGCCATCGGCATCCAGATAGATGAAACGGTCGCGCCAGCGCCGACGGGTCAGGCCCGGCTGACTGTCGTCAACGTAGTGCAGGGTGCGCGGCAGGGGGCAGTCGAGCATGGGCTGCAGGCCTCGATCGGGTCACAGCTCAATGGACAATACGCGCGCGAAGGATGCTCAACCCAAAAGGGCCACCGACTTGATCTGGGCGAACAGTACCTGCCCTGTGTGCAAGCCGAGCTGGTCTGCCGAGAAGCGGGTGATGCGTGCAAGCAGGGCATTGCCCCCGGCATCCAGGCTGACCAGTACATGCGCCGGGTTGGCCGCCGGGCGGCTCTCGCGCACACGCACCGGCAGGCGGTTGAGGATGCTCGATGCGCTGTCCGCCGCCAGTGCCAGGCTGACGTCCCGGGCCTGCACCTTGACGCGCAGGGTACTGCCCATCACCTGCGCCGCGTGGGTGATGCGCAGCAGCGGCCCGCTGCTGCCGGGCAGGCGCAGGTCAAGCAGGCCGTAGTGCGGGTCGTGCCCTGCCACCGTACCCTCGAGCACCACGCCGGCATCGTCGCCCTGGGCCAGCGACAGGTCGAGGCGAGCCAGGGTCTCGCCGATCGGGCCGCTGGCGATTGCCCGGCCTTGTTCCATCAACACCAGGTGGTCGGCCAGTCGCGCGACTTCATCCTGGGCGTGGCTGACATATATCAGCGGGATGTCCAGTTCGTCGTGCAGGCGCTCCAGAAAGGGCAGTATCTCGCGCTTGCGCGGGCCGTCGAGGGCTGCCAGCGGCTCGTCCATCAACAACAGCCGTGGGCTGCTGAGCAGGGCGCGGGCAATACCCACCCGCTGCGCCTCGCCACCAGACAGGGTTGCCGGGCGGCGGTCCAGCAAGTGGCCGATACCCAGCAGTTGGCAAGCCTGGTCGAGGCTGACCTTGCGTTCTGCGGGCGCTACCCGGCGCCAGCCGAACGCAAGGTTGCCGCGCACCGACAGGTGCGGGAACAGGCTGGCTTCCTGGAACACATAGCCCACCGGGCGCAGGTGCGGTGCCTGGAAGTGGCCACGGGTGCTGTCTTCCCAGACTTCGCCGTTGACTTCGATATAGGCGCTGGCTGCCCGTTCCAGCCCGGCCAGGCAGCGCAGGCAGCTGGTTTTACCAGAGCCGGAGTGGCCGAACAGCGCGCTGATGCCGCGCCCGGGCAAGTGCAGGTCGACGTCCAGGGTAAAGTCGTCGCGCGCCAGTTTCAGGCGCGCCACAATCGATGCGGTCATTTCAGCTCCAGCCAGCTTTGCCGCGGCGTCCAGCGTACAGCAGAAGCAGCACCAGGAAAGAGAACACCAGCATGGCACCGGCCAGCCAGTGGGCTTGCGAGTACTCCATGGCTTCGACGTGATCGAAAATTTGCACCGAAACCACGCGGGTCTTGTCGGGGATGTTGCCACCGATCATCAGTACGACGCCAAACTCGCCTACCGTGTGGGCAAAGCCGAGGATGCTGGCAGTGACGAAGCCAGGGCGGGCCAGCGGCAGCACCACATGAACGAAGGTGTCCCATGGGCTGGCGCGCAGGGTGGCGGCGACTTCCAGGGGTCGCTGGCCGATTGCGCCAAAGGCATTCTGCAGGGGTTGTACCACGAACGGCAGGGAGTACACCGTCGAGCCAATCACCAGGCCTGTGAAGCTGAACACCACAGTGCCCAGGCCCAGCGCCTGGGTGGCCTGGCCGAGCCAGCCGTGCGGGCCAAGGGCGATCAACAGATAAAAGCCGATCACCGTCGGTGGCAGTACCAGCGGCAGTGCCACCACCGCCCCCACCGGCCCGCGCAGCCATGAGCGCGTGCGCGCGAGCCACCAGGCGACGGGTGTGCCGATAACCAGCAGGATCAGCGTGGTCAGGCTGGCCAGTTTCACGGTCAGCCAGATGGCTCCCAGGTCACTGGCATCCAGTGGCATCAGCGTTCATAACCATAGGATTTGATCACCGCTTCGGCTTTCGGGCCTTTGAGGTATTCGACCAGAGCCTTGGCGGCCGCATTGTCCTTGCCTTTGTTGAGGATGACAGCGTCCTGGCGGATCGGGTCGTGCAGATTGGACGGCACGATCCAGGCCGACCCATTGGCCACCTTGCCATCCCTGTAGATCTGCGACAGGGCGACGAAGCCCAGCTCGGCGTTGCCGGTGGAGACGAACTGGAAGGCCTGGGTGATGTTCTGGCCTTCGACGATCTTGCCTTTGGTGGCCTCGGTGAGCTTCAGCCTGTCCAGTACCTGGGTGGCGGCCAGGCCGTAAGGTGCAGCTTTCGGGTTGGCGATGGACAGGTGTTTATATGCGTTCTTCTTCAGCACTTCACCCTTGGAGTCTACGTAGCCTTCCTTCGCAGACCACAGGGCCAGGGTGCCGATGGCGTAGGTAAAGCGCGAACCGGGTACGGTTTCCTTTTCTGCTTCAAGCTTCTTGGGGGTGGTGTCGTCAGCGGCGAGGAACATGTCGAACGGAGCACCGTTCTTGATCTGCGCATAGAACTGCCCGGTGGCGCCATAGGCCGCGACCAGTTTGTGGCCAGTGTCTTTTTCGAAGGCCTTGGCGATGGCCTGGACAGGGGCTGTGAAGTTGGCTGCGACCGCGACCTGGACTTCGTCGGCCCAGGCCGTGTTGAGGGCCAGCAGGCTGAGCAGGGCTGTGAAGGTCACCTGGGGCGAGGGCAAGCGCATGAAGACAGATCCTTGAGGTTATCGTTATAGCCATAACTATATAGCGATAAACCAGTTGCCGTGAAGAGGCCTGGCCTGCCTGTCAGAATGCCTGGTGACCGATCACTGCCAGTGCCTTCCCGGCGATCTCCCGGGTCAGCTCACCTGCTGGCATGTGCCGCCCCAGCCGCAATGCCTGCCCCGACCAAAGATTACTGAAGTCACTATTACCCTGCGGATCGGTGATCGCCCGTAAAGGCATCAATGCCCCACCCGCCAGCGGAAAGCGCGGTGCAAGTTCGCTCATCGGCCCTAGCTCGCGCATGATGCGGTTGTTGATGCCACGTGCCGGGAGGCCGGTAAAAAGGTTGGTCAGCGCGGTGTCGCTGGCAGGCGCGCTGTCCAGCGCCCGGCGATGCGCTGGCGACACCTTGGCCTCGGGGCAGAACAGGTAAGCCGTGCCGATCTGCACTGCCGAGGCGCCCAGGGCCAGTGCCGCCAACAGCCCGCGGTGGTCGCCGATACCACCGGCGGCAATCACCGGCACGCTGACGGCATCGGCCACCTGCGGTACCAGAGCGAAGGTGCCTATCTGGCTGGTGATGTCATCGCTGAGGAACATGCCACGATGGCCACCGGCTTCATAACCCATGGCGATGATCGCGTCGCAGCCATTGCGCTCCAGCCAGACCGCTTCTTCCACGGTCGTGGCGCTGGACAGTACCTTGGCACCGCTGGCTTTTACCCGCTGCAGCAGCTCGGGCTTGGGCAGACCGAAGTGGAAGCTCACCACCTCAGGGCGCAAGGCTTCGACCAACTGGCAGCTCTGCTCGTCGAAAGGCGCGCGGTTGGACACTGGCGTTGGCGCTGCGAAATCGGCGCCCACTTCGCTGTAATAGGGCTCAAGTGCCTGCTTCCAGCGCGCATCGCGTTCGGCATCGGGCGCTGGTGGCTGGTGGCAGAAGAAGTTCAGGTTCAGCGGGCGCCCCGGGCAGCCGGCGCGGAATGCGGCGATCTCGGCGCGCACCTGTTCGCCGCTGAGCATTGCGCAGGGCAGGGCGCCCAAGCCACCTGCCCGGCCCACCGCAATGGCCATGGCCGAGCCGGTGGCCCCCGCCATGGGGGCCTGCAGAATGGGCAGCTCGATGCCCAGCAGGTCGAGGATACGGCGGTCGGGCCAATGGCTCATGCGATTCTCCTTGCGTGGGGCGAGCGGTGCGGCGAGTCTTACAGGGCCTTGCTGACCTGGATGTCGCTGATTTTGTCGGCGTCTTCGCCGTGGATCTTGCGCAGGGCCTCGAGGGCTTGCTCTTGCGAGGCATCGGGCATCAACGCGAAATCCCAGCGACGCTGGCCGTCGAGCTTGTATTTGATGACGTACTTGATGGTCTGGGTCATGGTGGCCTTATCTGAGTTTCGACGACGAGCGACGGATGATCTTGATCTTGTGGGTCAGGGATGGCTTGCGGGTGACCGAGATCGGGCGAGTGGTCACGGTATCGATGGTGATGTTCCAGAAGCCGGTGCTGGGTACGGTGATCTTCGCCGGAAACTTCTCGAAATGGCCGCCATGGTAAGTATGACGGCCGCCGTTCTTGAAGCTGCGGAAGTTGGCGTCGTTCATCAGGCGGATATTGCAGCGCTGGGAGCACTCGATGACGACGATATCGTCCTCGTTGAGGTGCTCGCGCTGGTGTACGAATTTCATGTGATGCTCCGCAAGGTTTGGATCTGCAAAAGCAAAAGATACCACGATGTGCCGTTACACTGCCGCGCTGATCGCCAGGCGTAGATAATTCTGCCAAAGCAGGGAGCAAATCCGCCTGAATGTGGTCGAAGCAAATTCTTGAAGGCAGAGGTGCTGCAAATGAAGTGGATGGTGGCGGCGTTGTCGCTGGCGCTCGGTGGCTGCGTGAGCGTCGCGGAGCTGGAGCAATCGCGCGAAACGCTGGATGTGATCTCTGGCAAGAGCCCGCGCGCCTATGCCGATTGCGTAAAGGAGAAGCTGGCCGATACGCGCGACCCGCTGACCGAAGAGCCGCGTGGCGACGGCCTGCGGCTGATCGTACCGCAGAAAATCACCTCAGGTGCTGGCCCGGCAGCGCTGGTGGATATCGACAAGCGTGGCAGCGGCAGCAGCATCAAACTGCACGAGCGGCTGAATAACTTCCCGCTGCGCCTGGGGGATGTGCGCACTGCCGCCACCGAATGCATCTCAGGAAGTTGATCTGAAGCAACGGGTCGTCCTTTCTCTGCTTATATGTTTTAAGCCTAAACATATAACAAAAGAAAAGGAGATTCGTGATGACACCGTTGAGACGCGTGATGATCGGCAGCCTGCTGGTCCTGGCCTGGCCCACGGCACATGCCGCTGACGGTCAGAAGGTGTTCACCCAAGGGGGGGCCAACCCTGCTGCCATGGCCTGCCTAGGTTGCCATGGCCCGGACGGCAAGGGCATTGCCGCTGCCGGCTTTCCACGTTTGGCCGGGCTTCCGGCCGGTTACCTTTCCAAGCAGTTGCACGACTGGCGCAACGGCAGCCGCAAGCAGCCAGTGATGGAGCCCTTGGCCAACGCCTTGAGCGACGATGAAATCAAGGCCGTCAGTACCTACCTGGCCAGCCTGCCGGCAGCGCCCGCTGGCGACCTGCGCCGGCAGCAGATTGCCAATGACCCTACCACCCGCATGGCCCTGTACGGCGACTGGAGCCGGCAGATTCCTGGCTGCGTGCAATGCCACGGGCCGGGTGGCGGCGGGGTGGGCGAACACTTCCCGCCCTTGGCCGGCCAGCCCGCCAGTTACCTGGTGGCACAGCTCAATGCCTGGCGCGACGGCAGCCGCAGCAATGACCCCAATCATCTGATGGTCGGCGTGGCCAAGGCCATGACCGATGAGGAGGTCAAGGCCGTTGCCGAGTTCTTCGCTCGCCCCGCCAGCCAGGAGGTCACGCCATGAAAACCATGATTCCAGCCTTGTTGCTGCTGACCGTGGGCAGCGCCCAGGCCACGCCGATCGCCATGGAAGACCAGTCGCAGTTGAAGGTTCCCGGTGTGCAGGCGGCACCGCAGTTCGTGCCGCCCGCTGAGCGTGAGTTGCCCGATAATGCCTTTGGCAAGATGGTGCGTGAAGGCCATGCCTTGTTCGTCGACACCCGCCGATTGATGCCCGAGGCTGTGGGCAACGGCATGAACTGCAGTAACTGCCACCTCGATCAGGGGCGATTGGCGCATTCGGCGCCGCTGTGGGGGGCCTACCCGATGTACCCGGCTTACCGCAAGAAAAATGACAAGGTCAACACCTTCGCCGAGCGTATCCAGGGGTGTTTTCAGTTCAGCATGAACGGCAAGCCGCCGGCCGCTGACAGCCCGCAGATGACCGCGTTGGCAGTGTATTCATACTGGCTGTCGACCAAGGCTCCGACCGGTGTGGAGATTGCCGGACGTGGTTATCCGGAGGTGGCACAACCCAAGGGCGGTTATGACTTCAAGCGCGGCCAGCAGGTTTACCGTGAGCAATGCGCGATTTGCCATGGCGATAACGGTGAAGGGCAAAAGGTCGCAGGCGAGTACGTCATGCCACCGCTATGGGGCAAGGACTCCTACAACTGGGGGGCTGGCATGCACCGCATCAACACCGCTGCGTCGTTCATCAAGTACAACATGCCGCTGGGCAAGCCAGGCAGCCTCAGCGACCAGCAGGCCTGGGACGTGGCGGCGTGGATCAACCGCCACGAGCGGCCACAGGACCCGCGGCTGGTGGAAGGATCCATCGAGAAAACGCGGGTGAAGTTTCATGCCAATGATGGGGTGAACCTGTATGGTCAGCAGGTCGATGGAGTGCTGATCGGACAAGGGACGGGGAGTTGAAGTAAGTCTTAGGCGGCCTCTTTGGGGATGAACCCTTCGACGAGGCCGCCTCAGGCACGCTGATTTGCCTGTCATCCAACGGTCATGTATGACAGCAATATTTACGATCCCCCGGAACTATCTACACTGGGATATCTCTATGATGGCATCGGTCGTTATCGGGGGCATTGTAAGGTGACTGCCGCCTGATTAGACTGCGCCGAATTCCACAGGCCTAGCCTTTTGTAAGGACGTATATGATCAAGAAATGCTTGTTCCCGGCAGCCGGCTACGGCACTCGCTTCCTGCCTGCTACCAAAGCCATGCCCAAGGAAATGCTGCCGGTGGTCAACAAGCCACTGATCCAGTACGGCGTTGAAGAAGCATTGGATGCTGGTCTGAACGAGATCTCCATCGTTACCGGGCGCGGCAAGCGGGCCCTGGAAGACCACTTCGACATCAGCTACGAGCTGGAGAACCAGATCAAGGGCACCGACAAGGAAAAATACCTGGTCGGTATTCGTCGTCTGCTCGACGAGTGCTCGTTCTCGTACACGCGCCAAACCGAAATGAAAGGCCTCGGCCACGCCATCCTCACTGGCCGCCCACTGATCGGCGACGAGCCGTTCGCGGTGGTGCTGGCGGACGACCTGTGTGTCAACCCTGAAGGTGACGGCGTGCTGACGCAGATGGTCAAGCTGTACAAACAGTACCGCTGCTCGATCGTCGCCATCCAGGAAGTCGACCCGCAGGAAACCAACAAGTATGGTGTGATCGCCGGTGAGATGATCCGCGACGACATTTTCCGTGTGACCAACATGGTCGAAAAACCGGCTCCGGAAGACGCGCCTTCGAACCTGGCGATCATCGGCCGTTACATCCTGACCCCGGATATCTTCGACATCATCGCCAATACCAAGCCAGGCAAAGGCGGTGAAATCCAGATCACCGATGCCCTGCTGCAGCAGGCCAAAGATGGCTGCGTGATTGCCTATAAGTTCAAAGGCAAGCGTTTCGACTGCGGTGGTGCCGAAGGCTACATCGACGCGACCAACTTCTGCTTCGAGAACTACTACAAGACTGGCAAGGCTTACTGACAAGCCCTGCTGGCATCAAAGCCATCCTTCGGGGTGGCTTTTTTGTTTGCTGCGGCCAACGGCGGTATGCTGGACGCCTGCCTAGGAGAGTGAATACATGGCCTTCGATTTTGATCTGTTCGTGATTGGTGCCGGGTCCGGTGGTGTGCGCGCAGCGCGTTTTGCTGCCGGTTTTGGCGCAAAAGTGGCAGTGGCTGAAAGCCGCTACCTGGGGGGGACCTGCGTCAACGTCGGTTGTGTGCCGAAAAAGCTGCTGGTGTACGGCGCGCACGTTGCCGATGAACTGGAGCAGGCCGCAGGTTACGGCTGGACGTTGGAAGAGGGGCATTTCGACTGGGGCACCCTGATTGCCAACAAGAATCGGGAAATCGAGCGCCTTAACGGTATCTACCGTAACCTGCTGGTCAACAGCGGGGTGACCCTGTTGCAGGGCCACGCGCGTCTGACGGGTGCCAATGAAGTGGAAGTGGACGGTCAGCGCTACACCGCCGAGCACATCCTCATCGCTACCGGTGGCTGGCCGCAGGTACCGGACATCCCCGGCAAGGAGCTGGCCATCACCTCCAACGAAGCCTTCTACCTCAAGGGCCTACCGCGCCGCGTGCTGGTGGTGGGTGGGGGTTATATCGCCGTCGAGTTTGCCGGCATCTTCCAGGGCCTGGGTGCCGACACCTCACTGCTGTACCGTGGCGACCTGTTCCTGCGCGGCTTCGATGGCTCGGTGCGCACCCACCTGAAGGAAGAGCTGGAAAAGCGCGGCCTCGACTTGCAGTTCAACGCCGACATCCAGCGCATCGACAAGCTTGAAGATGGTCGCCTCAAGGCCACGCTCAAGGACGGTCGCGAGCTGGTAGCCGACTGTGTGTTCTATGCCACTGGCCGGCGCCCGATGCTGGACAATCTGGGCCTGGAAAACACCGGCGTCGAGCTGGATGCGCGCGGCTACATCCGGGTTGATGAGCAGTACCAAACCACCGCGCCCTCGATACTTGCCATTGGCGATGTGATCGGCCGTGTGCAGTTGACCCCAGTGGCCTTGGCTGAAGGCATGGCCGTGGCGCGGCGCCTGTTCAAACCCGAGCAATATCGCCCGGTGGATTACCAGAACATCCCCACTGCGGTGTTCAGCCAGCCGCCAATCGGTACCGTGGGCCTGACCGAAGAGCAGGCGCTGGAGGCCGGGCACAAGGTGCAGGTATTCGAAAGCCGCTTCCGAGCCATGAAGCTGACCCTGACCGACATTCAGGAAAAGACCCTGATGAAGTTGGTGGTCGATGCCGAGACCGACAAGGTGCTGGGCTGCCACATGGTCGGTCCTGACGCTGGCGAGATCATTCAGGGCCTGGGCATTGCGCTTAAAGCCGGTGCGACCAAGCAGCAGTTCGACGAAACCATCGGCGTGCACCCGACGGCGGCTGAAGAGTTCGTGACCATGCGCACAGTCACCCGCTGATAACGCGGAGCCTGCTGTACAGCCTGTAGAAGCAGCCTTGTGCTGCGATGGGGCCCTTGTTCGGGCCTCTTTGCAGCAAAAAGGCTGTTACAGGGATGTGTACGGGGTCGGATCAATACACCCACACCTCGACCCGCCGGTTGCGCAGCCGGCCTTGCTCCAGTTCATTCCCGGCCACTGGCAACTCATCGCCCATCCCGATCACCTGAAGCACCTCCACTCCACCGCGTGCCAGTTCGCGGCGCACCGCTTGCGCGCGCAGGCGGGAGAGCAGGGCTGCGCGCCCGGGGGTTTCCTTGGGGTCGCTGAACCCCACCAGCACTGCCTTGCCCTGCAGCTTTCCGGCCAGGCGCAGGTACTCTGCCACCCGCTGCACGTCGCGCAGGGCCTTGTTGTCCAGGCTGGCGCTTCCTTCCTGGAAACGGAAGTTCACACTCAGGCGCTGCGCCTGCTGGGCCAGGGTGCGATAACGCGGTGGCATGTCGCGTTGGGGGGCGACAGACAGGGCCTTGATCTGCTGCGAAACGAAACCCTGCCGGGCGATGATCGCTTGGCCGGCCGGGCTCTGAGCGAAATCGGCCAGGGCCTTGGCCTGAGGCTTGGGGTTGGCTGGCAGGTAAAAATACAGACGCCGCGAGAGCGGGTAGTCCTCACTGGCCACCCGCGCGCGCTCCGGCAGCATAGCCGGTGCGTCGCCCTCGGCCACCGCCAGCACCTTGGCCCCGTGTACGGCGGCCAGGCTGCTGAAACCGATGGCCTGGCGGTCGGTACCCACGCGTTCCGCCAGTTTGTCGCTGGACTCGAAGCGCCTGGCCTTGGCCGAAATTTCGGCGTGCTGAGGTTCCAGCACCAGTGCCTTGAAGGTCTCGAAAGTCCCGGAACGGTCGTCTCGGGCATACAGGTGAATGGCCCCGCCAGGTATGCCCAGTTGTTCCCAGCGCTGGATCTGCCCGGAGAAAATTTGCGCCAGTTGCCGGGTGTTCAGTTGGGGTATTGGGTTGTCGGGGTGGACGAAGACTGCGACGCCGTCGAGGCCGATCACGTGTTCGGCGCCAGCTGCGCGCAGGTCACCCAGCGCCTGCAACTGGCGGACTTCACTGTCGTTGATCGGCCGCGAGGCAGCGGCCAGGTCCGCTTCGCCACGGCCCAGCGCGACAAAGCCGGTGCTCGAGCCGTGGGCGGCAATGTCGATGCGCAAGCGCTGGCCGTGCACGTCGCGGGCGGTAATCACCCGCTCGTTGGCAACCTTGCCCGGCTGTTGTTCGATGGCTGTGGCCTGCTGCGCGCGCAATTGCCCCTGTACCAGCGCCGGCAGCAAGGCCGCGCCGATGGTGTTGGAGCCTTGCACGCGCAGGTGCAGGGGCTCAGCCAAGGTCGCGAGTGGTAGCAGGGTGAGCAGCAAGACAAGCAGGCGGAGCATGCCGGGTGGCCTGTGGCATAGAGTTGGCCGGCAGATTACGACAATGGCGTGATGATAATGTGACGGGGTGTACGCCTCCAATCGTGCAGCGCCTGCCAGGTCGTGCGCCGCGCGGACGGTGCTCGATCTGGCAGGCGCTGCAACGCACAAGAGCGTTAATGCGCCCCGGCTGACTTGCTCAGGTCACTCTCGGCCCATTCGGTATAAATGCAAGCGTCCGCCACTGCCCAGCGCACCTTCACGTTGTCGCCCGGCTGCATCGGCATGCCCGCCGCCGACAGTGCCTTCACGGTCAGCTCGGTACCCCCGGCAGTCATCACATGGCAGGTCTGGCTTTCACCCAGGAACAGCACTTCGCCAACCTTGGCACTGACCTCGTTCCAACCCGCCGGCAGCGGTTCACGCGTGGCCTGTTCGGTGGTCAGGGCCACAGCCTTTTCCGGGCGCACCATGATCAGTGCGTCCTGCGAGGCGGCCAGCCCCGGGGTCAAGCGAATGGCCACTGGCTGGCCCTCGAAGCTGCCCGCGCCGTTGCTGCTGGCCTTGATCCGCAGGAAGTTGGAGTTGCCCAGGAATGATGCGACAAAGGCATTCGGTGGGTTCTGGTACAGGTCGTAACCGGTGCCCAGGCCGACGATCTTGCCGTGGCTGAAAATGGCGATGCGCTGGGACAGGCGCATGGCTTCTTCCTGGTCGTGGGTGACATAGACGATGGTGATGCCCAGGCGGCGATGCAACTGGCGCAGTTCGTCCTGCAGGTCTTCACGCAGCTTCTTGTCCAGCGCGCCGAGCGGCTCGTCCATCAGCAGGATGCGCGGCTCGTACACCAGCGCTCGTGCAATCGCCACGCGCTGCTGCTGGCCGCCCGACATCTGCGAGGGTTTGCGGTGGGCGAACTGTTCCAGTTGCACCAGCTTGAGCATGGCGTCGACGCGCTTGGCGGTTTCGGCAGCGCCGAGTTTGCGAATGGCCAGTGGGAAGGCGATGTTGTCACGCACATTCAGGTGCGGGAACAGCGAGTACCGTTGGAACACCATGCCGATGTCACGCTTGTGCGGTGGCACGTTGACCAGCGACTGGCCGTCGACCAGGATCTCGCCGCTGCTCGGTGTTTCGAAGCCGGCCAGCATCGACAGGGTGGTGGACTTGCCCGACCCGCTGGAACCGAGGAAGGTCAGGAACTCGCCGTCCTGGATCTCCAGGTCGAGGTTGTCCACGGCGGTGAAGTCGCCGTAGTGCTTGTTCAGGCCGCGCAGGCTGACCAGGGCTTTGCCGTGCGCGTTGTCTTTGATCACTGCACTCATTGTTGTTATCTCCGCGCGCTCAGGCGTTGGTTTCGGTGCGCCGGCGCAAGGCGGCGGCAATGAACATGACAAGCAGCGACAGGCCGATCAGCAGGGTCGAGGCCACGGCGATCACCGGGCTGAGGTCCTGGCGCAGGGTGGTCCACATCTTCACTGGCAAGGTCTGCAGGTCGGGGCTGGCCATCATCACGCTCAGCACCACTTCATCCCACGACACCAGGAAGGCGAACAGGCCACCGGCGATCATGCCGGGGCGAATGGCCGGGAAGGTCACCTTGAAGATGGCCTGCAGGCGCGAGGCGCCGCAGATCACCGCGGCATCCTCTATCGACTGGTCGAACAGTTTCAGCGAGTTGATGATCGAGATGATGGTGAACGGCAGGGCGACGATCACGTGGCTGACCACGAACGCAAACAGCGTGCCGGTATAGCCAAGCTTGAGGAACAGCGCGTACACCGCCACGGCAATGATCACCAGCGGTACGATCATCGGCATGGTGAAGAGCCCGTATAGCAGCTCGCGGCCCGGGAAGCGGCCACGCACGAGGGCGAACGCGGTGGGCAGGCCCAGCAGCACGGCGGCGACCGTGGTCAGCATGGCCACCTTCAGGCTGGCCAGCGCGGCCTCCATCCACTCCGGGTTGGAAAAGAACTGGCCGTACCACTTGAAGGTCCAGCCCGGTGGCGGGAACACCAGCCACTGTGACGAGCCGAATGACAGCAACACGATGAACACCACCGGCAGCAGCAGGAAGGCGGCGATGACCCCGGTGGTCAGGTACAGGCCCGTACGCAGCGGGCGGCCCATGGCATTGGGAGACAGGAGCATGGCGGTTTACCTCGCGTTGCCAACCGGGGATTCCGGCTGCAGCTTCAGGTACAGGTAGAAGAGCACCAGGGTGATCGCTACCAGGAGTGCGGCGGCGGCGCTGGCCAGGCCCCAGTTGAGGAACGACTGCACCTGCTGGATGATGAATTCGGGCAGCATCATGTTCTGCGCCCCCCCCAGCAGCGCCGGGGTGACGTAGTAACCGAGCGACATCACGAACACCATCAGTGCACCGGAGAACAGCCCCGACCGGCACAGCGGCAGAAACACCTTCCAGAAGTTGGTCCACGGGCTGGCGCCACAGATCGAACCTGCCTGTAGCACCATCGGGTCTATGGCGTGCATGGTCGCCTGCAGTGGCAGCACGATGAACGGAATCATGATGTAGCTCATGCCGATCACCACGCCGGTGAGGTTGTGCACCATTTCCAGCGGGGCATCGATGATGCCCATGGCCATCAACGCCTTGTTGATCACCCCCGAGCCTTGCAGCAGCACCAGCCACGAGTAGGTGCGCGCCAGCAGGCTGGTCCACATCGACAGCAGCACGATGTTCAGCAGCCAGCGGCCCCAGCCCTTGGGCACCAGGGTGATCGCCCAGGCCAGCGGGAAGCCCAGCAGCACGCTGATCAGGGTAACCACGCCGGCCACCGAAAAGGTGTTGAACAGCACACGCGCGTAGGCCGAGTTGGCAAACAGCTGCTCGTAATTACCCAGCCCCGGGGTGGGTTCCAGCACCCCGCGCAGCAACAGGCCGATCAGCGGCGCGAAGAAGAACACGCCGAGGAACAGCAGGGCGGGCAGCAGGTTGCGGCTGCCTTTCCAGCGCTGGCTCAGGCTTGCGCGGCGCGGGGCGGTGCCCGGGGCGCCGGCACCCGTGGGGGCACCTTGCGCATTGTGCAGGGCGTTGATGGCGACTTTCATTTGACCAACCACTCATTCCAGCGTGCCGCGATGGCTTGACCGTTCTTGGCCCAGTAGGCGAAGTCGAGGGTGACCTGGTCCTGGGCGTAGGCAGTTGGCAGGTTTGGCGCGAGGTCTTTGTCCAGTTTGGCCACGCTGTCGACGTTGACCGGCGCGTAGGCGGTCTTGTTGGCGAATTCGGCCTGGCCTTCGGCGCTGCTGGCGTTGGCCAGGAATTTCATGGCCGCGTCCTTGTTCTTGGCGCCTTTGGGGATGACCAGGAAGTCGGCCATGACCAGGTTCTGCTTCCAGCTCACGCCCACCGGTGCACCGTCTTGCTGCAGGGCGTAGACGCGGCCATTCCAGAACTGCCCGAGCGAAGCTTCACCCGAGGCCAGCAACTGCTGCGACTGGGCGCCACCGCCCCACCAGACGATGTCTTTCTTGATGGTGTCGAGCTTCTTGAAGGCGCGGTCCAGGTCCAGCGGGTACAGCTTGTCGGGGGCTACGCCGTCGGCCAGCAGGGCCAGTTCCAGCACGCCTGGGCTGGGCCATTTGTACAGGGCTCGCTTGCCGGGGTAGGTCTTGGTGTCGAACAGCGCGGTCCAGTCCACCGGCTTGTTGGCGCCGAGCTTGCCTTCGTTGTAGCCGAGCACGAAGGAGAAGAAGAATGAGCCGACGCCATGATCGGAGACGAAGCGTGGGTCGATCTTGTCGCGCTTGATCTGGGTGAAGTCGAGGGGTTCGAGCAGGCCTTCACTGGCAGCACGCAGGGCAAAGTCGGCTTCGACGTCGACTACGTCCCACTGCACGTTGCCACTCTCGACCATGGCCTTGAGCTTGCCATAGTCGGTGGGGCCGTCCTGCACGACCTTGATGTTCGTGGTCTTGGTGAACGGTACGGCCCACGCTTCTTTCTGGGCGTCCTGGGTTGTACCACCCCAGCTGACGAAATTGAGGCTGTCGGCGGCCTGGGCGGCCTGACATGCCAGGGTCAGCAGGCTGGCAGACAGCACTGCGGTTACACGTTTGCTTAACAGCATGGTTACGCCCTCGTTGCTTTTGTTATTCGAGGCGGGGCTTTTGGTGCGCCCGCCAATAGTGTTCGGGGAGCAGCTAAAACAAAGTGTTCTGGTGGCCGTTTTTAATTGTAGGTACCGGCCTGTAGACTCAAGGTCTACGGGATATCATATTATGGTATTCCAAGATTTTGGCAAGAGGTATGGGGCGACCGGCCATCACTCCGCCCTGTCAAAAGCACCAAGGGCCCCGTAGGAGCGGGTTTACCCGCGAATGCGTCGGTGGTGTCACCCTCGCATTCGCGGGTAAACCCGCTCCTACAGGGCCCCGCTAAATCAATTGCTTGTGTGTTCTCAGCCATCCATCCCCGGGTCGAACGGGATGCTCTGCACCACCTCCAGCTCATAGCCCGCCAGGCCCGCGTATTTCAGCGGTGGCCCCAGGTGACGCAGCTTGCCCACGCCAAGGTCCTGCAGAATCTGCGCCCCGGTGCCCACTTCGGAATACACCTTGGACTGGCCACGTTGATAGGGCCGCACAGGGTGGGTCAGTTGTGGTACGCGCTCCAGCAGGGCCTGGGAGGATTCGTGGTTGGCCAGGATCACCACCACGCCAGCACCTTCACCGGCCACCTTCTGCAGCGCCGCCCATAACGTCCAGTTGGCGGGGCCTGCGTATTCGGCACCCACCAGGTCGCGCAGCGGGTCAATCACATGCACCCGCACCAGGGTCGGCTGTTCGCGGCGAATGTCGCCCATGACCATGGCCATGTGCACGCCACCTTCGATGCGGTCTTCATAGGTGACCAGGCGGAAGGTGCCATGCACGGTCGGCAGTTCGCGCTCGCCGATGCGTTTGATGGTCTGCTCGGTGCTCAGACGGTAGTGGATCAGGTCGGCAATCGTGCCGATCTTGATGCCATGCCGGGCGGCGAATACTTCCAGGTCGGGGCGGCGGGCCATGGTGCCGTCGTCGTTCAGCACTTCAACGATGACCGAGGCCGGGCTGAAGCCGGCAAGGCGCGCCAGGTCGCAGCCGGCTTCGGTGTGGCCGGCACGCGTCAGGACGCCGCCTTCGCGGGCGCGCAGGGGGAAGATGTGGCCAGGTTGTACCAGGTCTTCCGGGCGGGCGTTGGGGGCCATGGCCGCTGCCACGGTGCGTGCCCGGTCAGCGGCAGAAATGCCGGTGGTGACCCCGGTGGCCGACTCGATCGACACGGTGAACGCGGTGCTGAACACGCTACCGTTGGCCGGAACCATCTGCTCCAGGCCCAGGCGTTGGCAGTGATCGTCGGTCAAGGTCAGGCAGATCAGCCCGCGCGCCTCGCGGGCCATGAAGTTGATAGCCTGGGCGTCGCAACGCTCGGCGGCGATCAGCAGGTCGCCTTCGTTTTCCCGGTCCTCGTCATCCACCAGCAGGACCATCTTGCCTTGCCGGTAGTCCTCGAGAAGTTCTTCGATGGTGTTGAAAGCCATGGTGCACGCTCACTGTGGTGGGGTGAATTTTATGGTATACCATAATACACAAATATCGCCGTAACAGGAGAGCAGCACATGAAGGCCTACTGGATCGCCCATGTGGACGTGACCGACCCCGAGCAATACCAGCAGTACACCCAGCGCGCCCCGGCAGCCTTCAAGGCATTCGGCGGTCGCTTCCTGGCCCGTGGCGGGCGCAGCGAGGCGATGGAAGGGAGGGCTACCCCTCAGCGTAGCGTGGTGATCGAGTTCGATTCTTACGAGCAGGCCGTCGCCTGTTACCGCTCCGCGCTGTACCAAGAGGCATGCAGCCATCGCCAAGGGGTGGCGAAGGCTGAGGTGATCATTGTGGAAGGGTTTGAGCCCTGAGCAGGATTTGCCGGCCCTTTCGCGGGTAAACCCGCTCCTACACAGGCCACCACAGAATTTGACGATTGTGGTGGCCTGTGTAGGAGCGGGTTTACCCGCGAAAGGGCCGGATCTGCCGCACCGATGGCAGATTCATTGAAGCCTGCGGGCCGTTTCCGCAAATAGAAGCAAAAGACCCGCCCAGGCGGGTCTTTTGCTCATCGCCTCACTGCAGATGCACTTTAAGTTCGTTGCCCGCCTGCCGCAGCGCCGCCTTTACTGCCGGCACTTGGCTCAACGGGTTGAGCAGCCCATAGTCATGAATCATTCCGTTGTAGCGCACCGAGGTTACTGTCACGCCTGCCGCATTCAACTTGCGGGCATACGCCTCACCTTCATCCCGAAGCACATCGAACTCAGCCGTTTGCACCAGGGCCGGTGGCAAGCCCTTCAGCTGTTCGGCGGACGCCCGCAGCGGCGAGGCGTAGATCTGCGCCCGTGCCTTTGCATCAACGGTGTAATTGTCCCAGAACCACTTCATCATCCCGGTGGTCAGGAAGTGTCCTTCGGCAAACTGCTTGTACGATGCCGTCTCGAAGCTGGCATCGGTCACCGGCCACAGCAGCAACTGGAAGCGCAGGGCAGGGGTGCCGGCCTCTTTGGCCTTGAGTGCAACCACCGCCGCCATGTTGCCACCAACGCTGTTGCCGGCTACAGCCAGGCGCTTGCCATCCACGCCGATCTCCTTGCCATGCTCGGCCACCCAGCGGGTCGCGGCGTAGGCCTGGTTGATCGCCGTTGGGTAGTGCGCTTCCGGTGACGGGGTGTAGTCCACATAGACCGCCACTGCACCCGAGCCGACCACCAGGTCGCGGATCAGCCGCTGGTGGGTCGGGAAGTCGCCCAGCACCCAACCGCCGCCGTGGAAGAACATGAACACCGGCAGATCACCTTTGACATTGGTCGGGCGTACCACTTGCAGCTTGATCGACTGGCCGTTGGCCTGAACGGTACGTTCCTTCACTTCGATGCCTGAGAGGTCGACCTTGACCGAAGCCTGAGCACCGGTCAGTACTGCGCGGGCGTCGTTCGGGGTGAGCTGTTCCAGCGGCTTGCCACCCCCTTTCTCCAAGGCTTCGAGGAAGGCCTGGGTGTGTTGTTCGACACCTGGGCTGCCTGCGGCGAAGGCACTGGAAACAGACAGGGCCAAGAGGGAGGTGGTGAGGGCTTTGTGGACAATGTTCATGAGCGAATCCTTTTCTGTGCAAGTATTGGTAGTGGGCGTCTTGCCTGGCCTGTTGGGCCATCGCTGCGACTTGTGCGTAGATTAGGCAGATGAACTTGTGGGAAAAAGCCGCTATAAAGTGTTTGACTGTCACCAAGAGCGAGACAATGAACCCTTACGAAGACATGCGGATCTTTGCCCAGGTGATGGAGGCTGGCAGTTTCACCGCTGCCGCCGACCGTCTGGGCATGTCCAAGCAATCGGTCAGTCGCCGCCTGATGCAGCTTGAAGAGCGCCTGGGCGTGCGCCTGCTCAACCGCTCCACCCGGCGCCTCGATGCCACGCCACTGGGGCAGCACTACTACCAGTCGGCCCTGCGCTTGTTGGGTGAAGTGCAGCAGGTCGAACATGACATCAGCGGCCAGGCCCAGATCTTGCGCGGCACCTTGCGCCTCAGCGCGCCGCTGTCCTTTGCCATGGCGCACCTGGGCTGCCTGCTGACCGAGTTTCTGCAGTTGCATCCCCAGGTTGATGTGGAGGTAGACCTGAGCGACCGTGCCGTGGACCTGATTGGTGAAGGCTATGACCTGGCGCTGCGGATTGGTGCACTGGAGGACTCCAGCCTGATCGCCCGGCGTATCGCCAGTGTCGAGCGGGTCTACTGTGCGAGCCCGGCGTATTTGCAAGCACGGGGAGTGCCGGGAAAACCGGATGAGCTCGCCGCGCATGACTGCCTGCCCTATGGGCATTCGCGGCAGGTGCAGTGGCAGTTCCACAAAGGTGGTAAACCCCAGGCAATCCAGGTGACCGGGCGCATGCGGGCGAACAATGGCGAGTTGCTGCGGGGCGCTGCGATTGCCGGGATGGGGGTCACTTACCTGCCGACCTTTATCGTTGGGCAGGCGTTGGCGGAGGGGCAACTGGTGACGGTTCTGGATGAGTGGCGCCCGCCCGCGCTGCAGCTGTCGGCGGTGTATCCGCAGCACCGGCAGGTGGCGCGGCCGGTGCAGGGTTTTGTCAGCTTCCTGCGCGCGCGGTTGGCGCAGCTCTGACCGTCGCTACAGGCTATGCTTGCCCTATGAGTACGCCCGTTCCTTTACGCCAACCTTGCCCCCCTGGCGCCTGCGACTGCGGCCGCGAACAGCTGGCCGACCAACCGCAGGCCGCCCAGCGCATCCTCCTGCTGACCCGGCAGGAGGAAAAACGCCTGCTCGAACGGCTGGAAAACCTGAAGGACCTGGAAGACCTCCAACGTCTGCAGCAGCGCCTGTACGAAAACCTCGGCATCCGCGTGCACATCACCCCCGGTTACAACGAGGTACGGACCATGCGCGGCATCGTCATCGAACTGGACAACCAGCCCGGGCTGTGCCGCAAGACCCGGCAATCTATTCCGGCGGCAATCCGGCGGGGGCTGGAGCGTAATCCGCAGGTTGCGTTCCGGTTGCTCGATACGCACGACCTGTTGCGTGATACCTGAGCGTTGATACCGGCACCGGCCGCGCCCGCATGGGAGCGTGGCAATTCCGTTAATTTTTACACCGCTTGCTACGTCTACTTGAAAGCCACCCTGCGCCAGGCGCGCAGCGGCATCATCACTTAAGGAGACAGGCAATGACTTCCGTTTTCGACCGCGACGATATCCAGTTCCAGGTAGTGGTCAACCACGAAGAGCAATACTCGATCTGGCCCGACTACAAAGCCATCCCCAACGGCTGGCGTGCCGTGGGCAAAAGCGGCCTGAAGAAGGACTGCCTGGCCTACATCGATGAAGTCTGGACCGACATGCGCCCGCTGAGCCTGCGCCAGAAAATGGCCGAAGCTGCCGCCCAGTGACCGTGCTGAACCTGCTGTGCCTGCCGTATTCCGGGGCCAGCGCCATGGTCTACAGCCGCTGGCGGCGCAAGCTGCCGACCTGGTTGCAGGTGCGCCCGGTAGAGTTGCCCGGGCGGGGTGCGCGCATGGGTGAGTCGCTACACACCGACATGCAAGGTCTGGCTCGGCAATTGGCCAGCGAACAGCGGCTGGCGGCAAGTGCTCCTTATGCGCTGCTCGGCCACAGCCTGGGTGCACTGCTGGCCTTCGAGCTGGCCCATGAGCTGCAGGCGTTGGGCTGCCCGGCGCCGCTGGCCTTGTTCGCCTGCGGCACCGCTGCACCTACCCGGCGTGAAGACTACGACGGCAACAACTGGCGCGAGCCCAAGAGCGACGCCGAGCTGATCAGCGAGTTGCGCGAGCTGCAGGGCACGCCTGAGGAAGTGTTGGCCAACGCTGAGCTGATGAGCCTGACCTTGCCGACCTTGCGCGCCGATTTTCTGTTGTGCGGCACTTATGCATACCGCCAGCGACCGGCGTTGCAGTGCCCCCTGCATGTGCTGGGTGGCGTGGATGACCGGGCCAGCGATGAGCAACTGCAGGCATGGCGCAATGAAACCCACGGCGCGTTCTCGCTGCAGATGTTTCCGGGTGGTCATTTCTTCATCCATGAGCAGGAAGACCGTGTGCTCGCTGCGCTGACCGCGTCGCTGCAAGCGCTTCGGCTGTCCGCCTGATTGACGTCACCGCTTGCCTGGGGGAGGCTAGGGTTTTCCCAGGCAAGAGGCAGGCAATGCTGATCGATCCACTCAAGGCCACGCTGCTGGTCGTCGACATCCAGGAAAAACTCATCGGTGCCATGAGCGATCCCGAAGGCACTCGGGCACGGGCCCGCTGGTTGCTGGCGGCGACTGCCGAGCTGGCGCTGCCGACAGTGATTTCCGAGCAGTACCCCAAAGGCCTGGGCCATACCCTGGCCGAACTGCTGGCCGCAGCCCCGGCAGCCGACGTGGTGGAGAAAAGCCACTTTTCCTGCGTGGCCGCCGAGTGCTTGCCAGCCAGTTTGATGGCGCGCGAGCAGGTGATCGTCTGTGGCATGGAAACCCATGTTTGCGTGCTGCAGACCGTGCTCGGCCTGCTGGCGCTGGGCAAGCAAGTGTTCGTGGTCGAGGATGCCTGCGACAGCCGCACCCCGGCCAGCAAGGCCGCAGGCCTGGCGCGCATGCGTGCTGCCGGCGCGCAGGTGGTGACCCGCGAGATGGTGTTGTTCGAATTGATGGGCAGTGCCGGGCACCCGCAGTTCCGCCACATCAGCAAAACCTACCTGATCGGTGAACAGCCCTGAACGGCCGGTTACTGGCCATTTCGGTGATGGCCCTGGCGCTGTTGCAAGGCTGTGCCGGGCGCCGCGAAGAAGCGCCCGAAGCGGACCCGGCCAAAATCCGCGCGCAGCTGCTGCGGCTGTTGCCCGCCCAAGCCAAGGACCGCGAGGGTTGGGCCAACGATATCCAGGCAGCCTTCGTAGCCCAGCGCATAACGCCCAGTAAAAGCAACCTGTGCGCCGTGCTGGCGGTGACCGAACAGGAGTCGACCTTCACTGCCGACCCGCAGGTGCCTAATCTTGGGCGTATCGCCCGCCAGGAGATCGACCGCCGCGCTGCGCGCTTGCATATTCCCAAGCTGCTGGTCGACGGGGCGCTGAAGACGCCGTCGGGCAACGGCCAGAGCTATCAGCAACGTTTGCAGGCGGTGCGCAGCGAAAAGCAGTTGAGCGAACTGTACGACGAAGTCGTTGCTCGCGTGCCGCTGGGCAAGACCTTGCTGGGTGGGCTGAATCCGGTGCACACCGGCGGGCCGATGCAGGTCAGCATCGACTTCGCCGAAAAGCATGCAAGGGATTACCCCTACAGCCATGAAGGCACGATTCGCCAGGAAGTGTTCAGCCGGCGTGGCGGCATGTATTTCGGTATTGCCCACCTGTTGGGCTACCCGGCCAACTACGAGCGCCAGCTTTACCGGTTTGCCGATTTCAACGCGGGCTGGTACGCCAGCCGCAATGCGGCATTCCAGGCGGCATTGAGCAAGGTCACGGGGGTGAAGTTGGCACTGGACGGCGACCTAGTGGCGCCGGGGGCTATCATGCCGGGGAGCACCGAACTGGCCACGCGCAAGCTGGGGGTGAAGCTGGGGCTGCGTAACCCGCAGATCCGAAGCCAGTTGGAGGAGGGTGACAGCCTGGCGTTCGAAGACAGCAAGCTGTACAGCGGGGTGTTTGCCCTGGCGGATGCCAAAGCCGGCAAACCGTTGCCCCGCGCGGTGCTACCGGGCATCGAGCTGAAGAGCCCGAAGATTACCCGCAAGCTGACCACGGCATGGTTTG
Organism: Pseudomonas sp. 3HC3; assembly: GCF_044904505.1. Classification (NCBI taxonomy): domain Bacteria; kingdom Pseudomonadati; phylum Pseudomonadota; class Gammaproteobacteria; order Pseudomonadales; family Pseudomonadaceae; genus Pseudomonas; species Pseudomonas sp. 3HC3. The sequence continues at coordinate 8,970 of NZ_JADDRH010000010.1, read as the reverse complement.
CCGGGCGGGTGGATGAGCGTTATCAGCGGTGCATGAAGCGTTAGTCATGTGTTGCCTCTGCCGGCCTCTTCGCGGGTAAACCCGCTCCCACAGGGTTAGCACTGACCATGAGGTCAGTGCAGTACCTCAAGGCCTTTGCAGGGATACCATTGGCTCGGAAGGCAGTGAGGTCCCTGTGGGAGCGGGTTTACCCGCGAAGAGGCCGGCGCAGGCACCATCAGCTTTCGCCCAATGCCCCCACCACCTGGTCGACACTGGCCTTCAACCCTGCAAACGCATCGTCAGGGTCACTCTCCACCACCACCAGCTTGGCTCCGGCTGCCTTGATCACTTCGGCCACCGCCGCGTCCGGCTGGCGGTGGTCCAGCACCAACGCGACATCCTGCGCTTTAAGATTTTCCTCCAACGCCTTGAGCGCGGCAGCATCCCACTCGGCCGGCAGCGGCTGTTCCACCACGTCCAGATTCAACCCGCTGGCGAGGTAACCCAGCCGGTCGGACAGGCTCACCACAGTCAGGTTGTCGACCTTGGCCAGGCGTGTCTGGCTGCTGGCCGAAAGCTCCAGCAACTGGCGTTTGAGGCCCGCCAGGTTGCCCTGGATCTTCGCTTTGTCACTTGGGGCCAGGCGCTCCAGATCGTTGGCCACCACATCGGCCATACGCCCCAGGTTGTTCGGGTTGAGCCAGGGGTAAGCGCCATAGGCATCGTCACCGCTTACCGCGATACCCGGCAGTGCGCCATCCACCGGTCGCGCGGCATCGATCTCGACAATGCGGATATTGCTGCGTCGGGCCATCGGGTACAGCGGGTCGTCACGCCAGATAGAGCGCACGCCGATCACCGCATCGGCCTGCTGGGCGGCCTTGTGCAGGCCAGCGCCACCGCGCCCGCTGAAATACGACGGTTGGCGGCTGGCAGGCAGGTTGGCCGGTGCTGCCCGCTGTAGCTGCACCGCAGTGCCGTCGAGCAAGGCGCTGGCCAGGCTGTGGGTGACGGGCAGGGTCGTCAGCACTTGCGTGGCGAAAGACAGTGACGGCAGGCCGGCCAGTGCCAGCGCCAGGGTCAGGTGTTTGAAGTTCATGCCGGGTTTCCTTGCAAGCGGGGAACGAGGGCGCGGGCCAGGGCTGCCAAGGCAAAGCAGATGCCGGCGACCAGGATGATCGCGGCCCCTGAGGGCACTGGCAGGTCAAAAACGATCGGCAGCAGGATGCCGAACAGGGTACTGATGGTGGCAATCAGCACCGACAGGAAGAAAAAGCCCTTGAGCGACTGGCTGACCAGGCGAGCGGCGGCGGCCGGGATGACCAGCAGCGCACCGACCAGGATGGCCCCGATCACCTTCACCGCAGCCACGGTCACCAACGTGACCAGCACCACGAACAGATAGTCCAGGGTCTTCACTGCTACCCCGCGCACAGCCGCCAGCTGCGGGTTGAAACTGGCCAGCATGATGCGGTTGTACAGCGGCAGGGCCAAGGCCAGCACCAGCACCGCGACGATGCCCAGCACGACCAGATCCTGGGCGCTAACGGTCAGCACCGAGCCGAACAGTACGTTTTCGAGAATGTGCACGTTGATCTTGCCCGCCAGCATCAACAGCAGGCTGGCGCCCAGCGCCAGCGACACCGAAAGGAACACGCCAATCAGCGTGTCCGGCGACAACCCGGTGCGGTTGCGCAGGAAGTTGAGCAGGATGCCGAACAGCAGGCAGTAGCCGAACAGGCTGCCGTAAGGGCCGGTATAGGGCTCTCCCAGCAGGATACCGATGGCCACGCCGGTTAGCGCCGCATGGCCGACCGCTTCGGAGAAGAAGGCAAACCGCTTGACCACCACCAAGGTGCCCAGGCCGCCCAGCACCGGGCCGATCATCAGGCCGGCCAGCAAGGCGTTGACCACGAAACCGTAGGCCAGCGCCTCGGGCAGATAGCCGGCAGCAGCCCAGTCCTGGACCGTTTGGCGAAAGATTTCAAAACTCATCAGGCAAGGCTCTCGCTACGCGGGTGAACGGAGAACAGGCTGAGCAGGCGCTCTGGAGTCAGGGCCTGGGCAGGCGAGGCGTCGAACAGCACCTGACGGCTCAGGCCCGTTACCCGGTCAGCCAGGCGCAACACGGCTTCCAGGTCATGCTCGATCCACAGAACGGTAGTGCCGGCCTGGCGCCAGCCCTGCAATAACTGTTCAAACACCTGGATACCGGCTTCATCGAGGGCCGACATCGGTTCGTCCAGCACCAGCAACTGCGGCTCGGGGATCAGGCCCTGGGCCAGCATTACGCGCTGGCGTTCACCGCCGGACAGAGCACCCATGCGCCGCGTGCGCTTGTCGAGCATGCCAACCTGAACCAAGGCTGCATCAATGGCTGGCTTCACGCGCCGCGACAGGCCGAGGAAGGCCGGGCGGCGCTGGCACATGGCGGCCATGAAGTCGTCCACGGTCATTGGCAGGCCGCGGTCGAACTCCAGTGCTTGCGGCACGTAGCCAATCACTTCGCGCACACCTGGCCAATGCAGGGTCAGCTTGCCCTGGTGTGGCATCTGTCCGAGCAGGGTCTTGATCAATGAGCTCTTGCCGCCGCCGTTGGGGCCGACGATGGCGTGCACGCTGCCTGCTGCCACGCTGAAACTGACCTGTTCGAGGATGCGTGTGCGGCCCAAGGTCAGGTCGATGCCGGCGAATTCGATTCGCGGCCCGCAGGCTGTCACCAGCTTGGCGGCAGCGGTCATGCGCGGTTCTCCTGAATGGCGCGGACCACCGTGTCCAGGTTGCGCTTCATTTCCACCTCGTACTTGTCCTTGGTGTAATCGCCGTAGGAGATATGCGTCAACGGATACAGGCGCACGCCGGACTCACGCTGGATGGTTTCGACATAGGCCGACGGGAAGTCCATTTCCGAGAAGATCACCCGCACGTCCAGCGCCTTGAGCTGGTCGATGGTCTTTTTCAGCTGTGCCGGGCTGGGCTCGATGCCATGGGCAGGCTCGACGACGGCCGTCACCTCCAGACCGAAGTCGCGCACCAGGTAGTCATAGGCAGCATGGATGGTGGCGACCCGGAACGTTGCGCCAGGGGCTTCGGTGACCTTGGCCAGGGCGTCGGCACGCAGGGCGCGCAGGCGCTTGGCGTAGGCACGGGCGTTTTGCGTGTAGAACCTGGCGTTGTCCGGGTCGAGTTTGCCCAGTTCACGGGCGATGTTGTTCACCTGGGCGATGGTGGTGCTGATCGACAGGAAGGTGTGCGGGTTGACCACCTTGCCGGCACCGCGCGCGGCAATGCCGGTGGCCGCCAGCAACGGCACGTTCTGATTGGCTTCGATAGTGGCGATGTCGGGCTTTTCGCTGGTGGCGATCATGCGGTCTGCGAAATCGTCATGGCCAACACCGTTGAGCACCACCACGTCCAGGGTGCCGATGCGCTTGATGTCCTCGGCCCGCGGCTCGTAGGCGTGCGGGTTGAAGCCCGCCGGAATCAGGGGAACCACCTCGGCTTTGTCGCCGACAATATTGCTCACGTAGCTGTAGTAGGGGTGCAGGGTGATGCCGATACGCAGTGGCTTGCTGTTATCGGCCAGGGCCAGTGCCGGCAAGGCAAAGGCCAGGAGCAGGGCGAAGGCGGAGCGAAACATGGGCGAGTCCTTGGGTTCAATGACGGTGTTCGCGGGTGACCCCGGCGTCGTAGTGGCTGACCACTTGCTGCCAGCCAGCGGCGATCAGGGCGGCTTGGCCGAGGTCGTCCGGGATCACGGCGGCGCTGTCGCGGCGTAGCCAGACATCGGCTTGGGCTGAGCTGTCGGGTGGCAGGATCAGCAGCAGGCTGCCGGCAATTTCCGGGGCCTGGCTGCGGCCCAGGTAGGCGCCGGGCTCCAGCCATGACCATTGGTGGCCGCCACGGCTCTGGCTGCCGGCGTCGACCACGAACGGCGGCAGGCCTTCTTCGGCCAGGGCCTGCACGCCGGGGGCGGCGCCGTTTTCTTCGCGCAGTAGCTGGATCTCGTCGAAGGCCACCCACAGGTCGGTGTACAGGCCTTGCTCGGCGGCGGTGAGGTCGCGGCGAGCGTCGATCTGGTGGCTGGCGATGGCCTGTTCGTCCTCGCGCTCACCGCGCAGCAGTACCACGCTGGCGGCGAGCACCACGATAAGCAGGCTTGCCAGCAGCACATACAGGGTTTCGTGCCCGGCACCGGCCGGGCGAATGATTTGGGCGCGGCTCATGGCTGGGCGATATCGGCATAGTCCACTTCCACCACGTGCCCGGGGCCGGCATCGAACAGTACGTAGAATTCGCCGTCCGGGCGCTTGAAGGTCAGCGTCGAGTCGTCGCCAAGCTTGCCGCCGACCAGCACCTCTTCGTCATAACCGATCACATCCAGGGTCACCCCGGGGGCACCGCTGCCGTCCGAAAAACCGCCGGTACACTTGACCTGGCCGCTGGCCAGTTCTTCGCATTCGCACATCGGGTTGTGCGCCAGCGCAGGGCCGGCGGCCAGTACCAGGACGGGCAAGGCCAGGGTGCGCATCAGGTGTTTCATTTGTTGTCTCCTTGTTTCTCGAGCCATGCCACGGTGGCTGGCGATGCCTTGGCCAGAGGGATCGACGCCTGGTGCATGCTGCCGTCCCAGCCTTCCAGGGTGATCCAGATCTGCGCGTCGGGCTTGGTGCGCGGCGGGATCGGCAACGAGGTGCCCATGTTGTACGGTGCACCGAAGAAAATGGTGCCGGCGGCGCGCAGGCTGCGCGGCTTGCCGATGCGCAGGTAGGCTGCCTTGACGTCCTTTATGCAGGCCTTGCACAACGATGCATTGAACGATTTGAAGTAGCCGGCCGGGCCGTCGGCGCGTGGCGCCTCGTCACGCAGTTCGGCAAGGTCGAGGCTGTAGGGGCCGACCTGGATGTCACTGATCACGTTGGCGCCAAGGCCGGCGTCGCCGCGGAACAGCCTGGCGTCGGCGAAGTACTTGGGCATGAAGCCCAGCGGGATCAGGATCAGCAGGATGTTCAGGTGAAAACGCCACTTCAGCCAAAGCTGCTTCAGCGGGCTGGCGGGCAGGGCCTGGGCCTGGCTCATGAGTGGACCTCCACGGTGGTTTCACTGCGTGCCGCACGCGGTGCGCGCTCGCTACGCTTGAGGGCTGCGGCGGTGGCCTGGGCGGTGCGTTTGGTCCAGATCAGCAGGCCGCTGAGCACCATCAGGGTGAGGATCAGGCCGAAGAAGAACCACACCAGCTTGATCGGCAAACCGCCGAAGTCGCCAGTGTGCAGCGGGCGCATGGACTCGGTGACGAACTCCAGGGCCGAACGGTCGCTGATCAGGAACTGGCTGTCGACATTGCGTGTGTACGGATTCACCGAAGCACTCTGGAACATCAACGGGTACCAGCCCGGGCCAGACAGCGTGACGTGGCTGTAGGCAGTGGCGGGGAGCGAGATGGAGGTCACTTCCAGCCCCGGGATCGCCAGGCCGGCAAGGCGCGCCGCTTCATCCAGGTCGATGCGCGAGGCGGGGCTGCCATCTGGCGTTTGCGGCACCTCCTCACGGGCGATCACCGGCACGATGGATCGGCTGGAAAGGGTGATGTGGTTGTCAGACAGGATCGCCTGGATCAGGAACCAGGTGCCGGTGATGGAAATGACCGCAATGAACCAGATTGACCACACCCCGGACAGACGGTGCAGGTCACCCCAGAAAATTCGCGAACCATGGCCGGTGCGCACGGGTTTGAAAAAGCCTTTCCAGAACTTCTTGTAAACCACCAGGCCGGTGACCAGCGAGGCCAGCATCGGCAGGCCGAGCAGCGATACCAGGTACCAGCCCCAGCTGAAACCATTGGTGAACGGCACCAGCCACCAGCCGTGCAAGGCGCGGGTGAAGGCTTCGAAGTTGAAGTCTGGGGTCTTGCCCTGGATGGCCCCGGTGTAGGGGTTTACATACAGCGTCGGGCTGGTCCCGTCAGGCAGGGTGACATTGGCCTTTACCGCAAAGTGCGAACCATCCGGCTGGCTCAGGCGCTCCACCACCATGTCCGGCTCGGCCTTGTTCAAGGCCTCCAGTACCTGCTGAAAGCTCATGCGCTCGGTGTCCGCGTCTGGCTTGTTGGCGCGCACGGCCGGATCGGCGAGCCAGACGATTTCCTGGCTGACCACGGCAAGCATGCCGGTAAAGCAGACGATCAGGACAAAGAACCAGATCGGCAAGGCGAGCCAGCTGTGGACCAGGAACCACAGCCTGGATTTGGATTTTTTCGGTGATTTGGCCATCAGACGGTCTTCTGCTATGGGGGCGGGCGTGTGCCAACCAAAGAGTGCTGTACTGATAAGGACGAATGAGAATTGAAAACCTGCAGGTTTAAATGAAAGCAAATGTTTCAAGGCGCAAACGCCGGACTGCTCACGAGGCATCAGTCCGGCCTTGATGGCTGGTTGCAGATGGGTCAGGCGCGGGTCAGTGCCACCGCTGCTTGGGGCGTTTCGTGCAACTGCTCCAGGTCCTTGTACAGCGCCCGGCCAATTTCCGCAGCGCGGGTTGGCAGGACTGAAAGCAGGGTGTCACTCAGGCCGTGGCTGTTCTCGCAGAAGCCCTGCAGGTACACCGAGGCTTGCAGGTCCGGGCTGGCCAGTACGCGGTAGTTGCGGTCGACGTTGAAGTCCTCCAGGTAATCGGCTAGCGGCGCCAACAATTCACGGTGCGAGCGGCGCTCGTAACCGGTGGCGAGGATAACGGCATCGTAGCGGTGGGTTTGCTGCTGGCCGGTGGCAAGGTCGCGCAGGGTCAGTTCCAGGCCCTCGCGGGTGGCCACCACCGCTTCCACCTGGCGCCGGCACAGCACGTTGTGGCGGTGCTGATGAGCAACCTTCTGTCGGTAGAGGATGCCGTAGATGCGCTCGATCAGGTTGAGGTCGACCACCGAATAGTTGGTGTTGTGGTATTCGCCCAGCAGTTTGCTGCGCTGGTCCGCCGGTTCGTTGTAGACCAGGTCGGTGTAGTCCGGCGAGAAGATCTCGTTGACGAAAGGGCTGTCGTCGGCGGGCTTGAGTGCCGAGCCACGCAGAATCATGTCCACCTTGACTGACGGGTAGCTGTCGTTGAGGTCGATGAACGCCTCGGCGGCGCTCTGGCCTGAGCCGATCACGGCAATGCGCATGGGTTTGCCAGCCGTGCACGGCAGTTTGGTCAGGCTGCTCAGGTACTGCGAGTGGTGGAAGATCCGCGGGTCGTCCTTGAAGGCACCGAAGTTTTCCGGGATTTTCGGTGTGCCACCGCTGCTCACCACCACCGAGCGGGTGCGGCGGTTGTATTCGCGGCCTTGTGTGTCACGCGTGACCACGCGCAGGTGTTCGACCCGGCCTGCATGCACGTGCGGTTCGATGCGCAACACCTCCTGCCCATACACCGCCTGGGAGGCGAAATGCTCGGCGGCCCAGCGCAGGTAGTCGTTGTACTCCAGGCGGCAGGGGTAGAAGGTGCCGAGGTTGATGAAGTCAGCCAGGCGCTGCTTCTGGTGCAGGTAGTTGACGAAGCTGTAAGGGCTGGTGGGGGTGCGCAGCGACACCAGGTCCTTGAGGAACGAGATCTGCAACTCGCTCTGGGTAGCCAAGGTTTCGCCGTGCCAGCGGTAGTCTTGCTGCTTGTCGATGAACAGTGCGTCGAGCGCATGGCCCCGGGATTCGGCGAGTTCTTCCAGGGCGATGGCCAAGGCCAGGTTGGAAGGGCCGAAGCCCACGCCGATCATGTCTTTGATGGTTTCCTGCTGTGAGGACTGGCTCATGGCTGCAATTCCCTGAATGGTCGAATATGACGCCCGCCGGGGCTCCGGCCCCTGCGCAAGTACATGAGTTGGAACGAGCCAACCGGGGGGGAATTTAAGCGGGCTAAAGAACAGCGCGAGGCGGCCGATGTGATGGTTACGGCAAGGACCAATCTTTCAGGCAGGGAATCGACATGAGCGGCATCACGGCAAGCAACCTGATGATCAATGGCGTTTCAGCGCAGACGCTGAGCGCGAACGCAGCCACCGAGCGCGAACAGGCGAAACAGGCCGGTGAGGCGGTGGGGCCGCTGAGCATCAGCAGTGACAGCATGAAGGTGTCGGCGGGTAGCCAGGCGCAATCCACCGACACTGAAAGCAGTGGCGAGTCGGGGGCTGTGAGCGAGCTGCGTCAACTGATCAAGGACCTGCAGAAGCAACTGGCAGAAGAGCAGAAACAGTTGGCTGCCTTGCAGAACAGCAAGATGGACGAGTCTGCCAAGGCGGCAGCGATAGGTGCCAAGCAGGCGAGCATTGCCACCCTCAACGGGCAGATCATGGCGGCCACGGCGCAGTTGCTGGAGTTGTTGCAGCAAGAGGGCGGCAGCAGTGCGGGTGGCATGGTCAGCGCTACGGCCTGACTGGACATGCACAGGCCGCTGTAGGCGCGGGTTTACCCGCGAATGGGCCAGGCCTGCTGGCCAATCTCCACCCGCCGTTCACCGTTGCCGGCGCGCCCGTATTCGCGGGTAAACCCGCTCCTACACACATGCACAGGCCGTCGTAGGCGCGGGTTTACCCGCGAATGGGCAGGCCTGCTGGCCAATCTCCACCCGCCGTTCACCGTTGCCGGCGCGCCCGTTTTCGCGGGTAAACCCGCTCCTACACACATGCACAGGCCGTCGTAGGCGCGGGTTTACCCGCGAATGGGCAGGCCTGCTGGCCAATCTCCACCCGCCGTTCACCGTTGCCGGCGCGCCCGTTTTCGCGGGTAAACCCGCTCCTACACACATGCACAGGCCGTCGTAGGCGCGGGTTTACCCGCGAATGGGCCAGGCCTGCTGGCCAATCTCCACCCGCCGTTCACCGTTGCCGGCGCGCCCGTTTTCGCGGGTAAACCCGCTCCTATGTATGGACTCGCCCACACTGTCTAGCTGCTTTTTTGAACATAGGAACCCGGTTGCATCTATGTATCAGGCCTGTTCGAGGAAGCTTTTTGCTTCTGGCCAACA